>SHXW01000034.1 GCA_009693115.1 Dehalococcoidia bacterium
CGATGTGAACGAGGTGAGCGTGGTGACACCGCTGCAAATCCATGAGAAATGCGGTATGGTTTGGGCATCTTGAGACGTGGTGACTGGCACTCCCAAGGTTGATGCTCCATGCCCAGTTTGCGGGTACGGTAGCAACCCGGAGCGTATGTTCTGGTGCCTTCTCGCGCAAAGGCAGTGACATTCGTGGCCCTCGCGGCCGCAGGTGCAGCTTCGGTCGCGGTGATGCTGCTTGTGTCTGTGACGAGGTGGTTCCTGCCGGGCGTAGTCGAACTGAGCACTGCGTTTGCGCTGGCCGGTACGTTCGGCCTTCTGATGCTGACAGGGCGTAATGGCAGAGCCGCGTTCTATCTGTGGGTGGGCGGCATCAGTGGCCGGACAATGAAATACACAGCCGCGGGCGTCGCCGTGCTGGTACTTTCGGCTGTCATTGCCGTCCAGGTGGAGAATTTCCCGTGGCCGGTTACGCTCCTCGCTGGCGTCCTTGTCATCCTCATCGGGGCCGCGGATCCCGGCACGAAGCAAGGTGTTTCAGGAAACAATGGCCAGCGGCCTGACGATCCCAGTCCCATCGCGCCATTTCCGTCGAACGACGGACAGGCAGCGGCATTGCGGCCCGGCGCGCTTCGCCTGAACGTTGCCTACGCGCCCCACCTTGCGCATCGTACGTTGCGTCACACCCCGGCTCCGCGCCGGTACGCCCGTCCGGACCGCCGGCTGCATCCGGTGCGCCGAAAGGTGCCCGTGTCGAGCCACAATAACCAGCGGCCCCGGACGGGCACCGTCCCGAAGTCCCATTTCCCGCCGGGCGGGCGTAGGTGATGGCGCCATCCTTCACCTGGGCCTGTTATTTCGGGACAGCCCCCTACTTCACTACCACGTTCACGAGCCTGTTCGGCACGTAAATCTTACGGACGATCTCGCGCCCCTCCATGTGCCGTTGCACCACTGCATCGGCAAGGGCGGAGGCGATGGCCTCAGCCTCGGACACACCTGCGGGCAGCACGACCTGGCTGCGCAGCTTGCCGTTCACCTGGATGACAATAGTGACAGTGTCTGCCGCGACGAGGGACTCGTCCCAAACAGGCAACGCCTGCTGGTGGACTGAGTAAGCGTGGCTGCGCCTCTCCCACAACTCCTCGGCTGTGTGAGGGGCCAACGGTGCGAGCAATAACACAAGCCGATCCATGGCATCGTCCCAGACCGGCTTCGACACCCCACCCGCGGCCTGCGTTTCCGACAGCTTGTTGGTGAACTCCATGAGAGCGGAGATGGCCGTATTGAACCGGAACTCGCGCATGTCGGTGACGACTCGTTTCGTCGTCATGTGAGAGGCGCGTGTCGTATCCCGGTCCGCACCGCTCACCCCACCCTTGTCACCACCCTCCATTGACGCAGGCCCTTTGGGCGTGGGCTGGGGTGATGGGTAGCCGCTTTGCACGAGGTCCCACACCCTGATCAGCCAGCGGGACACACCGCGTATGCCAGCGTCCGACCAGTCGCCACCCTGGTCCCACGGACCCAGAAACATCAAATAAAGCCGCAGCGTGTCCGCGCCGTATTGTTCGACTACTGGCTCGGGGTTCAGAGGGTTGGACCGTTTCGAGATCTTCTTGTGATCCTTGATCAGCAGGCCCTGGTTAAACAGACGCTTGTAAGGCTCGTCGAACTTCACATAGCCCAGATCGCGCAGTGCCTTGCTAAAGAACCGCGAATAGAGCAGGTGCATCACGGCGTGCTCGGCGCCACCCATGTACTGATGGACAGGCGCCCACGCTCCTGCCGAATCCAGGCTGAAGGGACGCTCACGGTCATGCGCTGATGTGAAGCGCAGGTGGTACCACGATGAGTCCATGAACGTGTCCATCGTGTCCGTCTCACGCTTTGCCGCACGACCGCATTTCGGGCACTTCACGTTCACGAAGGTCGGGTCAAGCGTCAGAGGGGACTGTCCTGTCGGCCTGAACTCTGCCTTTTCAGGCAGCAGCACTGGCAGGTCCACCACTGGCACAGGCACGGTGCCGCAGGGGTCGCAGTAAATGACCGGGATCGGCGTCCCCCAGTAACGCTGGCGGGAGATGAGCCAGTCCCGCAGGTGGTACGTGGTGGTGCGAGAACCCCAGCCCTCGCGCTCAACCTTCTCCGCCATGCGTTGCATTCCGTCTTTAGATGGCAGGCCGTTGAACTCGCCCGAGTTCACCTGTGTCCCCGGCTCAACGTACGCCGCGTCAAGCTCGCCGCCGCTCCAGCCGGGCGGTGCGACGACTACGCGTATGGGCAGGCCATACTTCTTCGCAAAGGCGAAGTCGCGTTCGTCGTGCGCAGGCACCCCCATCACCGCGCCTGTGCCGTACGTCGCCAGCACGTAGTCGCCTACAAGCACCGGCACGCGCTCACCGTTCAGCGGGTTCACGGCGTAGGCGCCTGTTGCAACACCGGTCTTCTCACGTTCGGTCGAAGTGCGCTCTATCTCAGACTGCCGCCGCGCATTCTCGATGTACTCATGCACAGCCTTGCGCTGGGCGGGCTGCGTCAGTTTCTCAACCAGCGGGTGCTCGGGGGCCAGAACCACGAAAGTGACGCCAAAGACGGTGTCAATGCGTGTGGTGAATGTGGCGACATACGAGGGGGCAAAGGGGATAAACGCCGACACATCAAAATGGACAGTCACGCCCTCCGACTTGCCGATCCAGTTCCGCTGCATCAGCTTTATCTTCTCGGGCCACTCGATCTCGTCCATCTGCAATAGTTCGTCCGCGTACTTCGTGATACGGAAGAACCATTGCGGCAGATCGCGCTTGGTGACCGCCGTTTCGCAGCGTTCGCACTTGCCGTCCTTGACCTGCTCGTTGGCGAGGGTGGTGTTGCATGACGGGCACCAGTTCGCCGGGCCAGCCTTCCGGTAGGCAAGGCCGGCTTCCATGAACTTCAGGAAGAAGTACTGGTTCCAGCGGTAGTACTCCGGTGTGCAGGTGACTATCTCGCGGTCCCAGTCGTAGCTGTTGCCCATCAGACGAAACTGCCGGCGCATGTTTTCTACGTTTGCCAGAGTCCATTGCCGGGGGTGGGTGCCGCGCTGTATGGCGGCGTTTTCGGCGGGCAGGCCGAAGGCGTCAAACCCCTGCGGATGCATCACGTTGTACCCGGCCATGCGCATGAACCGCGCATGGGCATCTCCGGGGGCATAGGCATACCAATGGCCGATGTGGACATCACCCGATGGATACGGGAACATCGTGAGCGCAAACCAGTTCTTCTTGCCCTCGACGTGATCCTTCGCCCTGTATATGCCCGACTCCTCCCACCGCCTCTGCCATTTCAATTCGATGTCCGCGGGGATGTGCCGGCCCCTGTCATCAGAGGGGCGCGAGCCATTTCCGGCGCCATCATCGGTGAATGGAAAACCCTCTCGGGCGGGCGTTGAACGCGCGGTCGGCGGTTTTCCCGATGACTCCTGGTCAGACGCTTGGGATGTCAATCAACAGGCTCCAACACCCGCAGCGGCCTGACTCGAGACCGCCCTCAATCCGCTATCACCCACCCTCACTGGAAGATGGCTGCCAGAACGCAAGTTTATCCTCAGTTGAGCGTGTTGACTTTACCAGCCCGTCCTCTCGCGTGACCAACCTCCCCGACAATGGCGCCGCGATGTACCCTGACTGCGAAAGTCCGCTCTTCGCAACAAGGCGGGTGTGGACATCTCCAGGAATAGAGCAGGCGACAGCCCACTCATCCCGAGCGTATCCGAGGGACCCGACGCTGCTGATGAGCCCTGGCTGTTCAGTCAGTAACGTCCCTCGCCATCAGAGCCAGGCCCCTCCGGTCCGTGCCGATTACTGGGTGACGGCATGAGGGTCTTTTGGGACTACTTGCCCCTCCGCGGGAAAGGCGGCGAGCGCAGCATGGACTTCAGCCTGACAGAAACGCAGGAACTCCTCCGCAAGAGCGCGAGAGCCTTCCTCGCCGAACGCGCAACACCCTCCCACGTCCGCCACGCGGCCACTTCCGAACGCGGGTATAACAATGAGTTCTGGCGTGACGTCGCCGGTCTGGGCTGGACGGGCCTCATCATCCCCGAAAGGTACGGCGGCGCAGGCATGACCTTCGCCGACATGGCCGTACTCCTTGAAGAGTGGGGCGCTGCCCTCGCTCCCGGCCCCTTTGTCGAGACGGCGGTGATAGGCGCAGCGGCGATCACATCTTGCGCCAACGAGGAGCAGAAGCGCGAGTACCTGCCGCGTATGGCCGAAGGCTCCCTCATAGTCGCTCCCGCGTTGCTGGGGGAGGCTGGCGACTGGTCGCTGTCCAGTGCAGGGATGGCCGCGTCAGTGACGCAGGGTGGCTGGGCCCTCCGCGGCGCGCGCCACTTCGTCAACTACGCAGACAGCGCCGGACTGTTCATCATGTCCGGTACCCTGCCCGGAGTGAACGGCCCGGCGGGCGCGTTCCTCGCGCCCCGGCCTGTGATGGAACTTGCGTCGTTCACCCGGATGGCCACTGCAGGAGGCGTCCCCACATTCAAGATAGAGATGGCGGGTGCAAGTCTCCCTGCGGACGCCAGGCTCGAAACACAGATGGACGGGTTGCCGGTACTTGACCGCATGATCCAAATGGGCGCGGTGGCGCGTTCCCTCCAGATGGCTGGGGCGGCCAGGCGCGTGCTAGAACTCACCGTCCAGTATGTATCCGGGCGCAAACAGTTCGGACGGCCAGTCGGCTCGTTCCAGGCCGTGCAGCACAAGTGCGCGGACATGGCCGTCTTGCTCCAGGGAGCGCGCCACACGGCGTACAGGGCTGCATGGGCGATCTCGGAAGGACGGCCGGCAGTCAGGGAAGCGGCCATCGCGAAATTGTCCATGAATGAGGCCCTGTCGCAGATTTGCTCGACCGCGCACCAGTGCTTCGGTGCCATCGGGTTCACATGGGAGCATGACCTGCATCTATTCACCCGGCGTGCGGTAGCATGGCGGGCAGAGTACGGCGATACTCCATACCACCGTGGCGCGCTTGCAAACGCGTTGGGGCTGTGAAGCGGGTGGCCTCGCTCCCAGCCGGGTGCCCTCTGGCAGCGGGCAGGGTGAAGGCATCGAGCTGAGCCTGTGATTTCGGGACAGCCCCTGGCGGCAGGGGCATGACCGTATCTTGAGTACGCCACTTCAGGTCAGGCGGGGCATGGGAGGGGACATGGATAAGAACTGCATCTTCTGCCGGATAATCGCTGGCGATGAGCCAGGTTCGCAGGTTTTTAGCGATGACAAGTGCGTCGCATTCAAGGACATCTACCCCGTCGCACCCAGGCATGTCCTCCTGGTCCCCAGAGATCACGTCGAGGCTCTGTCAGACATCGGCCCGCAGCACGAGCAACTTCTCGGGCACATGCTCCGCTCCGCGCCTGCCGTGGCAAAGGCCGCAGGAGTTCTGGATAGCGGCTACAGGATCGCCATAAACCAGGGCAAGGACGCTGGCCAGCTCGTCAGCCACCTGCACCTGCACATCATCGGCGGAAAGACGCTGGGCAAGATGGCATGATCCAGGCCCCTGCGAACACAGCTTCCCGGCAGATCTAACTGAATGGCCCCCTGACCTTCCCGGCACGCCGGGACTGCGAGAGTCTTCCACATTGACAACCGCCTCCCTCCGCCGGGGCATCTTCTACGGCTGGTTCATAGTCGGGACCACCTTCTTCATGGCGTTCCTCGCAGTGGGCACGCGCAACGGCTTCGGCCTCTTCTTCAAGCCCTGGCAGGAAGAGTTCGGCTGGAGCGTCAGCCAGATATCCCTCGTCGCCGCCATCGGCACCGTCGTCAACGGCGTCACGCAGCCATTTCTGGGCAAGCTATATGACCGCTTCGGAGCGAAGCCCATCATCCTTGTCAGCCTGACAGCCCTCGGCGCGGGCACAATCGTCCTCAGCTTCGTCAACCAGTTGTGGCAGCTTTATGTTGTCTACGCGCTCGTCCTGTCCGCTGCTGCGGGCGGGGCATCATTCGTCACAACCGGCCCTCTCATAGCCAAGTGGTTCAAGCGCAAGCGCGGCACCGCCATGTCCATCACTAGCGCGGGCGCGTCAGCAGGCGGCCTCATCATGGTCCCCTTCGCCGCTTATCTGATGCTGCTCACAGACTGGCGTGTCACCTGGGGCGTGCTGGGCGGGATGACCCTTCTCATCGGCCTGCCTCTGGTCCTGCTCGTCCTCAGGGAGACACCCGGCGTCATGGGCCTCGAGGCGGACGGAGGTCCAGGCGGCAGCGACGAACGTTCGCGCAAGGCCGCCATCCCGCGTTGCCCCGGCCCTCTCGAATGCGATAACTGGCGGGAGGCGTTCAGTTCGTGGCCGATCTGGCTGCTCCTGCTCGCCTACTTTGTCTGCGGTGTCACCACCACAGCTCTCGCCATCCACTTCGTGCCGATAGCGACGGCCCGCGGCCTTGAGCCGGGCCCGGCCGCACTGGCCTTCGGAGTGATGATGGGCGTGAACATAATCGGAGTGCTCGGGGCGGGATGGATCTCCGACCGCACTGGCCGCAAGGACCTGCTCGCGCTGGTGTATGCCGTGCGGGGCGTCGCCTATGCGCTCATGCTCTTCCTGCCGAGCGCGGGCGCGCTATGGCTCTTCGCCCCCATCGCCGGACTTTCGTGGATCGCCACTGTCCCGCTGACATACTCGCTCACCGCGGAAATCTACGGCCTGAAGAACATGGGAACGCTCTCCGGCGTGGTCACGATGTCACATCAACTCGGAGGAGCGGCTGCCATCTTCATCGCCGGATGGGCGTTCGACCGCTACGGAAGCTACACAGTCTTCTGGGCGGCCGGCGCGAGCCTGCTCGCCGTCGCCTCCGTCCTTGCATTTCTTGTGCGCGAGCGCGCCCTTTCCGCCCGCTATCAACCGCCACTGCCCACAGCACAGCCCGCAGTGGCTCCGTCCGGGGGCGCAGGAAGTTAGCAGCCACCCTCCCCTGCGAAGGGAATTTGTAAAGGCCAGGGGACACCCGGCACAAAAGGCGGATCATGTCAGGACTGTGGCCCAACAGGACAAAGTGTGTCGTGATGCTCACGTTCGACATGGACGGCGCGTCCGGCCTCGTCAGGCGCGACCCGTCCATCACAACACGCCCGAGCGTCATGTCCATGGGTGACTTCGGCCCTGAAGTTGGCACACCGCGGATATTGGACCTGCTCAACAGATACGGCGTGCCGTCGACCTGGTTCGTGCCGGGGTGGATCGCAGAAAGACAACCAGCGGCGGTCGAAGCGGTGTTGAAAGCCGGCCACGAGGTCGCTCACCATGGCTATCTGCACGAGGCTCCAGCCACTCTCGCATCGCGCGAAGAAGAAGCCGCACTCCTTGACAGGGGCAGCCGCGCGCTTGAAAGAGTGACGGGAGAAACACCCCTTGGTTACAGGTCTCCCGCGTGGGACGTATCGGAGCACACGCTGGGGCTGCTGGCAGAGCGGCGGTTCGTGTATGACTCGTCATTGATGGGCCACGACCTGCCCTATCTTGTGGACGTGAAGACCGGGCGGATGTCCGGGGCACAACAGAAAGCCGGGGGTAAGGGACGAGGCGCGGCTGCCAGAGGGCGCGCCGTGCCGGGCGCGACGATTGTGGAAATCCCCGTCCACTGGTCGCTCGACGACGCCCCCTATTACCCATTCAACCCGGCCGTCGGGCGGACGAGCACCCTTTCCAGCCCGCAGGCTGCTCTCGAAACGTGGCTCTGGGAGTTCGACATGGCCCATGGGGACGGCGGGGCGTTCATCCTTACCATGCACCCGTACATCAGCGGTCATTGGTCACGCCTCAACGGGCTGGAACGCCTGGTCAGGCACATCAAAGAACGCCCCGGAGTGAAGTTCATGCGCTGCCTGGACGTGGCGCAGGGCTGGACAAAGGGCGGGTTGCGGCCACATGCGGCGACGGGTCAGCGCCCGCCGCGGAGTTAGCCGTATTGTGAAACCCCTTGCTCTCCCATACCACCACGGCGAGCCTTCCGACCCGACTCTGATTGAGTGGGTCATGGACAAGCTTCACAGTCTGATTTCTTTCAGCCCCTTCACGATGGTCGTGATACTGGGGGCCGCCATCATCGCAGTGCCGTTGATATTTACCGTCATGGCAGTCCGCAGGCGTTCGCGGAAGCCGAAAATCAGGGTGGAGTGACACCTGGCCCTCCCTCCTCTGTTGCGGCATATTCACCGGATTAGGCATAATGTCCGGGGTTTGTGCAGGATGGCCGCCTGGCCACCCTCGCAAACTTGGCACGCGCGCCGGAAGCCAGCCGGAAACGGCGACGCGCTCTGGTAAACAACGACCCACACCGTACGCCAGTACAATGGATCCTCTCCTCGGGGAGGGGGCCACAGGTTTCCCGGCCCGGCGCAATTTGAAAGGAGCGGGGTTTGCATCCGTTCGCATACGTGGAGCCCAAGACGGTCAAAGAGGCCGTCGCGGCCCTGAGCAAATACGGCGACAAGGCACGTCCTCTAGCAGGCGGGACCGACCTCCTGGTGCAGACCAGGGCAGGACGGTTCAACCTGGACGCAGTAGTTAACCTGAAGAAGATCCCTGAACTCATGAGCGTGAAGCTTGACGCGAATGGGCTCGAAGTGGGCGCTGCAGTGCCCTGCTATCGCGTTTACGAAGACCCGAAGGTCAGCGCTGCCTTCCCCGGCTTGATAGATGCCGCATCCCTCATCGGTGGCATCCAGATCCAGTCCAGAGCCAGCATGGGCGGCAACCTCTGCAATTCATCGCCTTCTGCAGATGCCACCTGCCCGATGATCGTCCACAACGGCGTGGCCGTTATCGCAGGGCCAAAGGGCACGCGCAAGGTGGCCATCGAGGAGTTCTGCACCGGGCCAGGCAAGAACGCGCTGGCCGCGGGCGAGTTCGTCGTGACCCTCCAGTTCCCCAAGCCGTCCCCTACGTTTGGCGCGGCATATGAGCGGTTCATACCCCGCAATGAAATGGACATCGCCGTGGTCGGCGTCGCCAGCTCGGTGACACTGGATGCCGCGGGCAAGACCATCAAAAACGCCCGCATCGCCCTCGCGGCGGTCGGTCCCATACCGATCTACGCCGTGGCGGCGAGCGAGTGGCTCAAGGGCAAGCCAGCCAACGAAGCGTCCATCGCACAGGCGGCCGCCATGGCCAAAGCGGCGGCGCGGCCCATTACAGACATGCGCGGCACAATCGAGCAGCGCAAACACCTTGTGGAAGTCCTCGCTCGCCGCACGCTGACCAAAGCGATCGAAAGGGCACGGGGTAAGTAACAAATGCCATCAGCACCTGTAACAGAAATGGTCCATGTAAAGACGACGATCAACGGGCAGCCGGCGGAGTTCCTCGTGCCGGCGTACCTGAGCCTGCTGGACACGATCCGAGAGGTTGTCGGCCTGACCGGCGCCAAGGAAGGGTGCCTTGACGGCAACTGCGGCGCATGCACTGTCATCCTGAATGGCCGCATCGTTGACTCCTGCCTCGTCCTCGGCGCAGAGGCCAACGGCGGAGAGATCACGACGGTAGAGGGCCTGGCAACGCCAGACGCCCTGCACCCGCTCCAACAGGCGTTCCTTGAAGAAGCCGCTCTCCAGTGCGGCATCTGCACGCCCGGCTTCCTGGTCTCCGCGGCGGCCCTGCTCAAGAGGGAGCCGAAGGCGAACGAACAGCGCATCCGCCACTGGCTGGCTGGCAACCTGTGCCGCTGCACGGGGTACGACAAGATCGTGCGCGCTGTCATCAAGGCGGAGGACATGTCCTCCCAACTTTCGAAGTCGAAGGCCAAAGTGGCGGCAAAACCCACCGCCAAGTCCAGTGCATCTCCAAAGGCATCGTCGGTCCGTTCATCTGGCCGGTCCGGCAGCGGGAGGAAGTAAATGGTCGCAACATTTGAACCCAAGAAGACCTATAAGGTCATCGGCACTCGCCCCATCCGCCATGACGGTTATGACAAGGTGACGGGCCGGGCGCTCTACGGCGCGGACCTCAAACTGCCGGGCCAGGTGTGGGGCGCCGTGCTCCGCAGCCCGTACGCCCACGCCAACATCACACGCATGGACACATCCGAGGCTGAGAAGTACCCGGGCGTGCTGGCTGTCGTGACGGCGAAAGACATGCCCAAGGCCGAGTCCAAGATGGTTGACCTGGGTGAGGGCACGGTTAACGAAAAACACGAGGTCGACCGCATCATGGCTTCCGACAAGATCGTGTTCCGCGGACAGCCTGTCGCCGCCGTGGCCGCAGTTGACCGCAACACCGCAGAGGAAGCTGTAAAGCTGATCCGGGTGGAGTACCAGCCGCTGCAGCCTGTCCTCACTGTCGAAGAGGCTATGGCCAAGGGCGCTCCCATCATCCTGCCTGACTTGGTCGGCGATGATCTGGGTGAGAAGGTCAAGAAGACCAACATGGCGAAACACTTCCGCCATGAGTTCGGGGACGTTGAGAAGGGCTTCAGCCAGGCCAAACACATCGTCGAACGCACCTTCAAGATGTCCATGACCCATCAGGGCTACATAGAGCCACACAACGCCGTTGCCATGTGGGACGAGGACAACCGCCTTCGCATCTGGACCGGCACGCAGGGCGCCTTCGCTGTCCGCAAACAGATGGCCGGGATCCTCAAGCTGGATGAATCACGCGTCAAGGTCACGCCCATGGAGATAGGCGGCGGCTTCGGCGGAAAGATCCCCGTCTATCTGGAGCCCATAGCAGCGCTACTGTCAAAGAAGTGCCGCAGACCCGTCAAGCTCGTCATGGAGCGCAAGGCGGTATTCGAATCCACAGGCCCTGCCCCGGGCGGCACGCTCCGGGTCAAGGTGGGCGTGGACGCTTCCGGCAAGATCACAGCGGCGGCTTCAGACATGAAGCTCGAAGCAGGCGGCTTCCCAGGCTCCGCCGTTGGCGCTGCCGCCATGTGCATCTACTCCCCGTACAACATCCCGAACACGACCATCGACGGCTGGGACATTGTGGTAAACAAGCCCAAGTCCGCTCCGTACCGCGCCCCCGGCGCCCCACAGGCCCACTTCGCCATGGAGAGCGTGATAGATGAACTCTGCGAAAAGGGCGGCTGGGACCCGATCGACTTCCGGCTTAAGAACTCCGCAAAAGAGGGCACCCGCCGCGGCGATGGCGTCAAATTCGGCAGCATAGGCAACGTTGACGTGCTCAAGGCGGCAAGCCGCTCCCCGCACTGGAAGAGCGTCCTGAACAAGGACACGACCGACGGCAAGAAGCGCGGCCGCGGCATCGCCAGCGGGTACTGGTTCAACATCGGCCTAAAGTCCGCAGTCACGCTATCGGCCAACAATGACGGGACGGTCTCGCTTGTCGAAGGGTCCACAGACATCGGGGGATCGCGGGCGTCCATAGCCATGCAGGCCGCTGAAGTCCTCGGCATACCTGCGCTGGACGTACGCCCCACCGTCGCGGACACGGAAGGCGTGGCCTACAACGACGTGACCGGCGGTTCCCGCACGACGTACGCCACCGGCTTTGCCGCCTATGAGGCGGCTATCAAGATGGTGGAAGAGCTCAAGGCCCGTGCTGCCAGGATCTGGAACCAGGACCCATCGGACATCCTGTTCAAGGACGGAGTTTTCTCTGCGAAGAAAGACTCCGAGCTACGCTTGAACTTCAAGGAACTGTCCAAGAAGCTTGGTGAGACCGGCGGGCCTGTCACTGTCACCGGCTCGGTAGACCTGTCAACCGGCGGCGGCGCGTATGGCGCTCACATCGTCGACGTTGAGGTTGACACCGAGACGGGCAAGGTGGAAATCCTGCGCTACACCATCGTGCAGGATGTCGGCAAGGCGATCCACCCGTCGTACGTCGAAGGCCAGATGCAGGGCGGCGTAGTGCAGGGGATCGGGTGGGCTTTGAATGAGGAGTACTTCATGACGAAGGAAGGCACGATGGCCAACTCCTCGTTCCTGGACTACCGGATGCCCACCACGCTCGACCTGCCTAAGATCGAAACGGTGATCGTGGAGGTCTTCAACCCCGGCCACCCGTTCGGCGTGCGCGGTGTGGGCGAAGTGCCCATCGCACCCCCGATCGCAGCGATCGGCAACGCACTGCATGACGCCCTGGGCGTGCGCCTCGTTGAGACGCCGTTCAAGCCCGGACGCATCATGGAAGCGCTCGAAGCACAGTCGAAGGCGGCAGCAGTCAAGCCCAAGCGATAACAGGGGCACCTCAATCTCTTCCAAATGGGAGGCGAGGTTAAAGGCTCACTGGAATGACGGGCCGCAAAACAGGCACAATGAGGGGGCCACGACTCTGTCGTGGCCCCTTGCTTTTCAGAATCCCCCCCCGATGGGGAAGGGTGCGTAATCCGCCTCTCCCACGGGTGTCCTCTGGGCGAGAGAGGGCGGGTACCCGCCAGAGGCGGGTGCTGAGGGTTGAAGCTCGAATTCCTGATCGTGATTGAAAAGACTTCCATCAGCTTCCGGTGAACGCCATGCCCGTTGTCTTCCTGCCATTCAACCTCCGCAAATATGCAGGCGGCGCGCGCCAGGTTGTAGTCACTGGCAAGACACTCGGCGAACTCATCGCCGCCATGGAAACCCTGTACCCCGGCATGTCTGCCCACCTGCTCGAAGAGGGCAGGCTCAGGCCCGGCCTGGTCGCCGTCTGCGGCACCACCGAGACCCGTCAGGGACTCAGGCAGCAGCTTGATGAAGACACCGAGGTCCATTTCATCCAGGCCATCTCCGGCGGCGCCTGAGAGACTCCGGGCCTGCCCTCTCGGAACAAACACCCTCAACGCTGTGCGTTGCCAGCGGCCCCACCGCGCCATACCCTTCCACTGGCGGTTCCCTCGTCCGAACTATCAGGAGGCCACCTGTGGCTATTGACTGGCGCACTGCTGATCGCTGGCTCATGGGCGAGGCGATGACGAACACACTCATCGCCGACTACATCAACACACTCTGCGACGACATAGGCCCGCGCTGGGGCGGGACGGAGGCCGAGCGCAGGGCCGCGGACTTCATAGTCTCGACGCAGAACAAACACGGCCTGCGGGACGCCCATGTCGAAGAGTTCCCGGTGCGGACGTGGGAGAACCCTTCAGCCTCGATCACGGTCCTCGCTGACGCTGGGCGCGGCGGCGAGGCGCAGTGGGAGGCGGACGTGCGCCCGTGCCTCTTCTGCCCGCCCGTGGACGTCACGGGGCCGCTTGTTGACGTTGGCTACGGCATGGAACATGAAATCGGGCCTGTCAGGGCAAGGCTCAAGGGCGCGATCGTCATCATGTCCATGGGCTTCGAACCGTTCACTCCGCCAAGGCTCGCGTCCCTCCGGCTGGAAGACATGAACAAGCTGGGAGTCAAGGCCGTCATCAGCCCGCACCCCGAGGGCGGGCGAAGGACAAGCCACGGCTCTGCCAATGACTGGCGGGACGGCGAGCCGGACTATGTGCCCGTCCCGTGGCTCCAGACCACTCGCGAACACGGGACCAGGCTGCGCCGCAGGGCATCGCAGGGCAGGAGCGCCACAGTCAGGGTGGCGGCCCGGCTGTTCGATGCGACGTCACGCAACACGGCCTGCGAACTGCCGGGGTCGCTCTGGCCAGAAGAGCACATCATCCTCGGCGCACACCATGACACCACGCCGGACTCGCCGGGATCCAACGACAACGGCTCCGGCTCAAGCGTCACGCTCGAAACAGCGCGGCTCCTTGCGGCGCTTGAGAAAGAGACGGGCATGAGGCCCGGGCGCACGCTCCGATTCGTCACGTTCGGGTCCGAGGAACAGACGCTCCAGGGGTCGTTCGCCTATGTCAGGAGACACTACGAAACACACGAACGCAACCGCACAGCGCCCGAGCCGAAACCCAGGCTGATGATCAACCTGGACGAACTCGGCACAGGCAACATGAAGGGCGTCGCCCTCGTCTTCCCCGAACTGCGCCCGCTGGTCCAGCGCGAAATGGACTCCATGAGCGAAGGCCTGCGCTGCCACGTCATGGCCCAGCTTGACGCATCGGGGGACATGTACCCGTTCGCAAAGGCCGGCATCCCCTCATCAATGCTCTGGCGGTGGCGTTTCGTTGGCCGCCACCCTGACGCCGCGTTTGGCCACGCCAGTACGGACACGACGGACAAGGTACGGGTGCGGGAACTCAAGGAATATGCAGGGCTGCTCTCGCGGCTCCTCCTGCGCCTCTCCCACGTGCCGCCGGAAAAGTGGCCCGCAAACCGACTGAGCACGCGTTCCATTGCAAAGCGGATCGAAGAGGAGAGGGGTTCAGTCGTCAGGACCATGTAGCCATGCCCTGATAGCATCGGCACCGCTGGCCCGAAACCCACTCCCCTTTTGAGGGACAGGGTTGACGGCATTACCCTGAGCCCGGGCATTGAACCTGGGGACGGCCTCCCTCCAGAAAGGTGAAGATGGTTGCGACCTCGAAGAAACGCAGTCCGGCCCCGCAGTTTGAAGACGGCCCCATCCTCACCGCCGAGTGCAAGCGGCAGGTGGCGCAGGGCGTCCGGCACATCCTTGAAGCTGTCGCTGAGCACGTTGACGAGCAGGGCACGCGCGACACGCCCCATCGCGTCGCCCGCATGTACGACGAGTTGCTTTCGGGCTACAAGGTTGACCCGAAGGCCCTGCTCAACGATGCGCTGTTTGAAGTCGAATATGACGAGATGGTCATCGTCAAGGACATAGACTTCCACAGCCTCTGCGAGCACCACATGCTGCCGTTTTACGGCCGCGCGCATGTCGGCTACCTGCCCGGCAAGAAGGTGATCGGCCTGTCCAAGATCCCGCGCATGGTGGAGATGTTCGCCCGGCGCCTCCAAGTGCAGGAAAGGATGACCCAGCAGATTGCAACGTTCCTTGATGAGACTGTCAAACCGCTGGGTGTGGGCGTCGTGGTCGAAGGCGTGCACCTGTGCGCAGTGATGCGCGGCGTCAAGAAACCGGGCAGCGTCATGGTGACGAGCGCAGTGCGGGGCACGTTCAAGGACAACCCGGCCACGCGCGAAGAGTTCATGGCCCACGTCCGCCAGCGCTTCGAGGCCCGCTAGTCCCTCCCAATCAATTGGACGCCCGTTGGCGGGGGAGGGTGTGCAGCCCCCCTCTGCCCTTACGGGGACGGGGTATCCGTGAAAGCGGTCCGCAGGGTGGGGGCCGGAAGCACCCCTGAAGCTCAGTGGAATGCGGACCGAAGCTCCGCCCAGGATTACAAGGGGCCATTTGTCCTTCGACAGGCTCGGGATGCCCGGAGCGCGCAGCGCGACAATTCAACCGGAAGGCGCGTACATCATTGGAAACATCAGGCAAAACCGCTCTGGTCACAGGCGCAGGCCAGCGCATTGGCCGCGCCCTCGCCTTCGCGCTCGCCGAATCCGGGGTCAGGGTCGCCGTCCACTACAACTCGTCTGAATCCGCCGCCACCGAGACCGTCAGCATGGTCAGTGCCGCAGGCGGCGAGGCCAGGGCGTTCCAGGCGGACCTCGCAGACGCCCGGCAGGCATCGGACCTGGTCGGCCGCGTCAGCGCCCAATTCGGGCCTCTACACATCCTCGTCAACAATGCCTCCCTGTTCGGGCGGCAGACCATCAGCGAGACAACCGCCGCTGATTGGGACCTGTACTTCGCCGTAAACGTGCGAGCGCCATTCCTGCTCGCCCAGGCCATGGCCGCAGCGCTGCCCGCCGGCGCGACGGGCAAGGTCATCAACATCGGCGACTGGCGCACCGCCCGCAGAAACCGCTTCACATACGGGGCGAGCAAGGCTGCGCTTTCCGGCCTGACAAGGTCGCTCGCCTACGCCCTGGCCCCCGGCATCCAGGTCAACGAGGTCGCTCTCGGGTCCATCCTTCCCCCCGCCGATGCTTCTCCCGGCAGGCCTGACGAGTCGCGAGACACAGGCACAACGCCCGCCGGGCGCATGGGCACGCTGAATGAGGTGGCGCAGGCCGTCCTCGCCCTGATCAACAACGATTACATCACTGGCGAACGCATACACGTTGACGGCGGCCGCCATGTCGTCTGATCTGAAGCCCCTGAGCGGCCGGACTGTCCTTATTACTGGCGCGGCGGGCGGGCTGGGCAGCGTGGCGCGTGATGTCTTCGCCGCCGCAGGAGCGACCCTCATCCGCGAGCGGCCCGGCGGCCACGACACAGCCTGGGAATGGTTCGACGCCACGGATCCCGCAGCCGCCAGGGCCGCTGTGGACCGGGCGGTCGCGGACTACGGACACATAGATGTGCTGGTCAACCTCGTGGGCACATGGGCGCCGCAGCCGCAGGTCGCAGACATGCCGGACGAAACGCTCGACAAGCTCATGGCCATCAACTTCCGCAGCGCTTTCATCATGTGCCGGGCCGTGCTGCCGCACATGGTCAGCCGCAAATGGGGCAGGATCATAAACATCGGCGCCAAACAGGGGATCAAGGGCACCGCCCGCAACAGCGCCTACGGAGCGAGCAAGGCGGCTGTCATCGCACTAACAGAGTCCATCGCAGAAGAGGTTTCTGGCAGGGGCATCACTGCGAACGTGATCATCCCCTCGACAATAGACACCCCCGCCAACCGCAAGGCGATGCCTGATGCGGATTTTTCAAAATGGGTGCCGCCGCACGCGCTTGCGGAGGCGATGGTCTTCCTCTGCACCGAATCTGGCGGCAATATCAACGGTGCCCGGATCCCTATCTGGAACAGGTCCTGAGATGCCCTCCAGCCAGCTCGGGTGCCAGCTCGGGTGCCAGCTTGCGGGCGAGGGCAGGCGCGAAAATGTCAGGGGTAGACTGCCCCTGCATGGACGGCAAAGGCCTCCGTCCCCCTCGTTCCGGGAGAGGGCTAGGTTAATGGCATCACGACCCACGCCTGTATCGAGTTCAAATGAGCCAGTCTGAAAACCCTCTCGACCGAGTCCTCATCTCCGGCCTGCGCCTGCGCTGCGTCATCGGCATCAACGACTGGGAGCGCCTCGTCCCGCAGGAGATAGAGATGGACATCGTCCTCCACGCGGACCTGCGTCTGGCTGGGCGCACTGACCGGATAGAGGACACGGTCAACTACCGGACCATCGCCAGAAATGTTACCGCCGCAGTCGAGGCATCGAGCTACGGCCTGGTCGAAGCTCTGGCGGACGCGGTCGCCCGGGTATGCCTTGATGACAGGCGCGTGATGCGGGTTGATGTGGCCGTCCGCAAGCCGGGCGCAGTGCGAAGCGTGGACTGGGTGGGGGTGCAGGTAACCCGGACACGCGGATGAACGAAACCCGCGGCCGCGATGCACGTCGTGTTGCATCCCTGCACCAGACGGGTGCTGGGGGATAAGATCGGCGATATGACCGCCGCACAGCGCCCCCGGCGCTCCTCGCCCGGAGAACCCAATCACCCATGAAGATCAAGCTCGACTACGGTAGCGATGGCCTGGCTGTTGACCTCCCTGAAAAGGAGACGACGGTCATCGAGCCGCTTTTCCGTCCGGGACTCCCCGACCCATCCGCTGCTCTCTGCGCCGCGCTCGCGTCGCCCACAGGCAGACAGCCTCTGCGCGAATTGGTGAAGCGCGGGCAGACGGTCGCGATATCGGTCTGTGACGGCACGCGTCCCCAGCCGCGCGAAGCCATGCTGCTGGCGCTCATCGAGCAGATGCCGCACGTCAGGCCGGAGGACATCGTCATCCTGATAGCCGCGGGCACGCACCGGGCCAACACCAGGGCTGAGACCGAGGCCATGCTCGGGCGGGACATCGCCCGTGCGTATCGCGTTGTCAATCACAACGCCAGGGACGCTGCGTCGCTCGTACGGCTTGGTGACACCTCCAGCGGCGTGCCAGTCCTCTTGAACCGGGAATGGGCGGAGGCGGACTTCAAGGTGACGACCGGGTTCGTTGAGCCGCATTTCTTCGCCGGGTTCAGCGGCGGGCCGAAGATGGTCGCTCCCGGCCTCGCAGGCATGGAGACGACAATGGTCCTGCACGATGCCCGCCGCATCGGCTCGCCCAATGCCACGTGGGGCATCATTGATGGCAACCCGGTCCACGACGACGTGCGTGAAATTGCCCGCTTGACCGGAGTGGACTTCGCGTTTGACGTCATCCTAAACTCCCGCAAGGAAATCACCGCGGCCTTCGCAGGAGAACTGTCCACCGAACATGCTCAGGCCTGCGCCGCTGCAAGACGCGACGCCATGCGCGCCGTGCCACGGCCATTCGATGTCGTTGTCACAACGAACTCCGGCTACCCCCTCGACCAGAACCTCTACCAGGCCGTGAAGGGCATGTCCGCCGCCGCCAAGGTTGTGAAACCCGGCGGGACGATCATCTGCGCTGCTGAATGCCGGGACGGGCTGCCTGAGCACGGCGCCTATGCAGAGATACTCGCGTCCCAGCCCTCGCCCGCGAAGCTGCTGGAAATGATCAACTCCCCCGGCTACTCCGTCCCCGACCAGTGGCAGGTGCAGATACAGGCCCAGATACAGATGAAGGCGCGGGTGCTCGTCAAGAACAGCCTCCTGTCACCCCGGCAACTGCGGGCCGCTCACTTTGATGCCGTGGATGATGTCTCAGAAACCGCGGCCAAGGCCCTACGCGACGCCGGCCGGGACGCTCGTCTGTGCGTACTGCCCAACGGCCCCCAGACCATCCCCTACATGGCCGGCGCCTGAACTCGTCAGGCTGGCAACCCCCACACCTTCAGACGGTCAACGCCGGTTGGAACATCCCCACTCCACATCCTTCTCCATGCAAGCCGGAATCGGGATGACGGGCAGCGGGAACATCAGCGTCAGGTCCCTCCGCTGCGGCCAACACCCGCTTCGCGGGTACCCGCTGGCCTCCGGTCGGGATGATGGGTGGTTGAAGGCACGTCATTCCGAACCGAAGCGCAGCGCAGGGAGGAATCTGGGGAGGCTCCGGGATCCTGTCTCCGCCCCAGATCCCGTTCACGGCAGACCGGAATCGGGATGACGGAGGCTGAAGGCTCCTGCGGCTCCTTTGACGACACCGCGGGATGATGGGCAGCAGAGGGACGCCCACCATGGCCCCCACCTGCTCCAACCCTCATCCCGAACGGAGGCCCGAGCAGTGCGAGGGACGTAGCGGAGGGACCTGACGTTCGCCTCCGTGCGCCGCTCCCGATCCCGGCGCACCCACGGCCCGCAAAACTGTCGTATTCTGACGGTTTGTGCCTGACGGGTTCCCCTGTCCGGACGGAGCGCGTTGCGCCTTCCGCCCGTGACGGGCCTCCCGC
>SHXW01000013.1 GCA_009693115.1 Dehalococcoidia bacterium
TACGATGGGCCTCATCGCCGGATACTTCGGCGGGCAGGTAGACGAGGTCATCATGCGCATCGTGGACATCTGGGCCGCGCTGCCGTACATCATGGTGGCTCTGGTCATGGTGGTGGTGCTGGGCCAGAAGTTCTGGGTGCTGATACTGCTGCTCGCGTTGCTGTCGTGGCCAGGCGCAGTACGTCTGGTGCGAGCGGAAACGTTGTCGCTGAAAACGCGCGACTTTGTGGCTCAGGCGCGTGTCGCTGGCGCATCCAACATAAGGATCATGGTGCGGCACATACTGCCGAGCGTGCTAAACCTCGTCGTTGTCTCCGCTACGCTTTCAATGGGCAGCATCATCCTCACAGAGGCGACCCTGAGCTTCCTTGGCGCGGGCATACCACCGCCAAACCCGTCCTGGGGGGCGATGATCTCCGAGGGCCGTCGTTATCTGAACGATGCATGGTGGGTGTCAACGATCCCCGGGCTCTGCATTTTCCTCGTTGTGATGGCTGGGAATTTCTTTGGTGACTGGCTGAGGGATCACTTGGATCCGAGGCTCAGGCAGCTACGCTAGCGGATGCGTGTCCTCCTGCAGCCTAAAAGCGGACTCACCGTTCGATTCAGGCCAGTGGTTTGCATACTGAGTGCGGATCCGTACGCCCCATAGAGATCCCCGCCATCATTAACACCTACGAAATTAGGGACACGCCGGGCTAGCGAAGAACCGGATGCCGTAAATCTGACGCCGCCAGGCCGCTTTGAACGTCTCTCCCTTTGACCGGTACTCCATGGTCGGTGGCTAGAGTGAGGGGTTTCAAAAGGCAGATCAAATCAAGGCCCCTGCTTCAAAGCCTCCCTGTCGCGAATACCTGTCCGCGCCCAAAGGGCTTCCGACTGGAAGGGAAGATTTTCCCGCCAGTAGAGTCAATCACACGATCGCCATGAACACCTCTCCCCTCCGCTGCTTTCCGCTAACCTGATCCGGTGCCAGAAGCAATCGCCACATCAAATCAGGCTTACACCGTGGACGGCCTTACGCCTCATGCCGTCCTGCGGCCTGCGTCAGTCGAAGAACTGTCCTCTGTGTTGAAGACGCTCCACGCCGCTGACCAGACGGCTATCCCATGGGGGGGCGGCACGCGAATGAGCGTAGGCAACGTGCCGGAGCGGTACGACGCCGCCCTCGACATCACGGGCCTTGTTGGAAACGTGGTTCACGAGCCGGGCGACATGACAGTGGTCGCCGATGCGGGCGTCCGAGTGGCGGATCTTAGCGCGTTGCTGGCTAACGCCAACCAGCGGCTCCCGTTCGATGTCCCTCAACCCGCAAAGGCCACCATTGGCGGCTCCGTCGCATCAAACGCCGCAGGATTCATGCGCAGCTCCTCCGGAGGCATCAGGGACTGGGTGATCGGAATGAAGGTGGTGCTGGCCGACGGGACGGTGACGAAGAGCGGTGGCAGAGTCGTCAAGAACGTACAGGGCTATGACATGCACCGCCTGCACACGGGCGCGTTCGGGACGCTGGGTGTGATCGCAGAGGTTGCGTTCAAGTTGACGCCGATACCTGCGAAGACCATGACAATCGCGGCAGGGTTCGATGCGCTCGGTCCTGCCGCGCTGACGGTGACGGCGTTGTTTAACGCACCATTCACACCTGAGGCCATGTCGCTGTTTTACGGCGAGGGCGCGGCGAAGGCGGCGGGGACGCGCATACCGAAGGGATTGGCCGGGCCTTGTCGGATCTTGCTACTGACAAGGGTGGCAGGAGGCGAGGCGGCTGTTATCAGGCAGGCCAATGAAACTATCAAGGCCGCGCGTGCAGAAGGCGCGTCGGCAATCGAATCTATTGAAGTTGCAGACGCCGACTCGCTCTGGCGGACAGCAGACACGAGCCCGGCCGGCGTCACGGTGTCGGCCCGCTCGACGTTGAGGCCGGGCAACGCGTTGAAAACGCTTATGGATCTGGACATCGCCCTTTCGAGCTGGCCGTCGCTCGTGTTGACGGCCCGCGTAGATTGCGGCTTCGGCACGCTGGTCACAAACTGGTGGGGGCGCAGCAATGAGGATGCACGTGAGGCTGTGGAAGCGAGCGTCCATGCGGCCCGGCGCAATGGGGGAGCGACCGTGATAGAGATGTCTCCATCGGGCATCAAGCGTGGCATGGATGTGTTCGGAGAAGTTGGGTCAGCATTGTCGGTCATGCGCCGAATGAAGGAGCAGTATGACCCGGCGCGGATCTTGAACCCGGGCCGGTTTGCCGGCGGCATTTAGTTATTGGGCAGACCGCAATCCCCTCTCCCTGGCATGCCCGGTTGGCGCGATGGGGAGAGAGAGGGGATGGATGAGTTTTGCATCTCCAACTCAATCGACAACCTCTGGAACATTCCACAGTGACAATCCAATCTAAAAGTACTCGGACCGCTGAGGGACACGTCGCTCCTCCGGGAACCTTCGCTGGCTTCCGCACAAAGGACGCGCCACAGGACGAGGACCTGTACAAGTGCGTCCACTGCGGGTTCTGCCTGAGCGCGTGCCCCACGTATCTGGAGACAGGGCTGGAGGCGGAGTCACCGCGCGGCCGCATCGCGCTGATGAAGGCGGTGCGCGAGGGCAGGCTGGAAATTACAAAGCAGGTGCTCGGCCATTGGGACATGTGCCTCCAGTGCCGGGCGTGCGAGGTGGCGTGCCCATCGGGCGTTCCGTACGGCCGGCTCATGGAGGGCACAAGGGCCGAGGTCGCCGCGCACATCAAGCGGCCTCTCACGGAGCGTATGGGACGCGCTGTCGGCTACCGGGGTGTGCTGGCGAACCCGGGCCAGTTGCGAATGGCGGGACGGGCAGTCAGGTTGTACCAGCGCACGCCGTTGCGGGTGATCGCTCGGGGCACGGGCCTGCTGAAGATATTGCCGGGCGGTCTCGATCATCTTGATCGCACGATGCCGCATATCGGCAACAAGTTTTTCGTCGCCGACGGCCGCGTCATCCCGGCTATCGGCGCGAGGCGCGCTCGCGTGGCGATGCTCGCAGGATGCGTGATGACCCTGATGCACTCCCCCGCCCTTGAGGCAGCCACGCGCGTGCTGGCGCGCAACGGCGTCGAGGTCGTGCTGACCGCGGGCCAGGGATGCTGCGGAGCGCTGAACACCCACGCCGGCGAAAGGGAGTCAGCGCGGGAGATGGCCCGGCGCAACATAGACTCGTTCCTTGCGGCGAGTCCGGACGCGATCATCGTGGCTTCGGCGGGGTGCGGGTCTACGATGAAGGAATACGGCGACCTACTGCACTCGGACACCGGATACGGGGAAAAAGCGGAAAAGGCGTCGAAGCTGACGCGGGACATACATGAGTTCCTGGCGTCACTGCCTCTCATACCTCCGAGGGCCGGGGCGTCCTTCGAGAGCATTAAGAAGGCCGGCACCCCTGCCACCGCGCCGCTCCGCGTCACTTATCAGGACGCCTGCCACCTAGTGAGCGCGCAGCGGATCAAAAACGCGCCCCGGGATCTGCTGCGTGCAATACCGGGGGTCGAACTCGTGGAGATGCCCGAGTCGGCCATCTGCTGCGGGTCAGCGGGTACGTATTCGATCACACAGAAGGAAATGTCGCAGCGACTGGGACGGCGCAAGGCCCAGAACGTCCTATCAGTGCAGCCTGACGTGGTGGCGACAGGCAACCCCGGTTGCGCGCTGCAACTTGAGAACTACCTGCGTGACCTGACCGCGAAGGACAAGACGGCTCGCAAGCCGCAGGTGCGCTACGTTGTCGAATTGCTTGACGAGGCTTATCTCTCAGAGGAAGAGACGCTGTACGCTCAGCAGGCCGGAGGGCAGGACCAGTGATCATCGGGTTACCAAAGGAGACCAAGGACAACGAGTACCGTGTGGCCATGACACCCGCGGGCGTGGGCCAGCTGACCGCAGCAGGCCACAAGATAATCGTGCAGGCCGGAGCAGGTGAAGGCAGCGGGATCTCGGACGGTGCGTACAGGGCGGCTGGCGCGGTACTAGCCTCCAGCCCGGAAGAGGTCTGGTCGCAGGCCGAACTGATCGTCAAGGTCAAGGAACCAATCCAGAGCGAGTGCCGCTTCCTGCGCCCGGGCCTGACGGTATTCACATACCTCCATCTGGCCGGCGTACCCGGCCTGGCCGGGCAAATGGTCAAGTCAGGCGCAACGGCAATTGCATATGAAACGGTTGAACTGGCGAATGGGACGTTCCCGCTGCTCGCCCCCATGAGCGAGATCGCCGGGAGGCTTGCAATACTTGCAGGCGCTCACTACCTCCAGCGCGCGGCAGGTGGGCCGGGCAAGCTGATCGGAGGCATACCGGGGGTGCCCGCCGCGAAGGTAGCCATCATAGGCGCAGGGGTCGTGGGCCATAACGCAGCGAGGCTCGCCATGGCCTGCGGGGCCAGCGTGACCCTCCTAGACCGGAACACGGAGAAACTCCGTCAATTTGTCGCTTACGGCTACCCAGGTAGCGAACAGACGCTGGCCGCCACGACTGCCGCGATGGCCGATGCGGTGGCTTCCGCTGACCTTGTGATCGGCGCAGTCTACGTCGGCGGCATGAAGGCGGCCCATGTAGTCACGCGGGAGATGGTGCGCGCCATGAAGCCACGCTCGGTGATCGTGGACGTCTCCATAGACCAGGGCGGCTGCGTTGAAACCTCACACCCGACGACCTACAGCGATCCTGTCTTCACCGAGGAAGGCGTTGTCCACTACTGCGTGGCCAACATGCCCGGCGCTGTCCCGCAGACTGCCACCCTGGCACTGACCAATGCCACACTGCCCTACGTTGCCGCGATAGCGTCGAAAGGCGTGGCGGCGGCGGCAAGGGACGACTCATCCCTGGCAAGTGGCGTGAACGTATACCGCGGGACGCTTGTGAGCGAGGCTGTCGGCAGGTCAGTCGGCATTACAGCGACGCCGCTGGCGCTAGCCATGAACTAGGCCAGAGCGGCTATAATCCGGCGCAATTTGAACACGGGCAGGCATCGGTGGCGAGGCGCCTATTGCCGGAATATGCCTTCACCCCGGCTCTATCCCGAGGGTGGCGAACTTTCAGGAGGTTCAGATGGAACTCGGACTTGCAGGCAAGGTAGCGATCATCACGGGCGGCTCGGACGGGATCGGCAGGGCCGCAGCGCTCTCGATGGCAAAGGAGGGCGCAAAGGTCGCCATCTGCGCCCGCACGGCATCGAAACTGGAAGAGGCTGTGGCCGACATCCGCGCCCTGTCAAAGAACGCTGATGTGATGGCAATCCCAACGGACGTGCGCGACGAGGCTCAGGTGAAGCGAATGGTGGACGAGGTAGTGAAGCGCTGGGGCCGCGTTGACGTGCTCGTGAACAACGCCGGGACATCAGCGGCCAAGAAATTCGAGGACTTGACGGATGAGGTCTTCGGCGAGGACTTTCAACTGAAGGTGTACGGCGCCATGTACTGCATCCGCGCCGTTTTGCCTCACCTCAAAAAGGCGAAGGGCGGCTCGATCATCAATGTGACGACGCCAGGCGGAAAGGCCTCAGGCCCGGCATCGAACCCGACCTCGATGGCGCGGGCGGCAGGCATATCGATGACGAAGTCGCTGTCAAAGGAGTTCGCGGCGGAGAACATCCGGGTGAACACTGTCTGCATCGGCCTGATCAAGAGCGGCCAGCACAGGACGCGCTGGGAGGCCCGCCACAAACAGGACCCGTCGTTCACGCTGGATAAGCACTGGGCCGAGTTGGGCAAGACTGTGCCGTTGGGACGCGTGGGCGAATCCGAAGAGGCAGGCGACGTCATCGCCTTCTTGGCGTCAGACCGGGCGGCCTACGTGACCGGCACCGCGGTGAACATAGACGGCGGCGTTAGCCCGGTGGTGTAAGGCGAGCAAGTCGCTGTCTTCCTGCTTCAGCCCACTGGGCATGCTGAGAACCGGAACCACTTGGTCTACATCCAATCCACCCGCTCCAACTGATAGAGCGAGTGGATTGGATGGCGCAGCTATTGCAGATAATCCAGAGCGGCCCTGACAAAAATCTCCGTGCCGGTAGGGAGGCAGGACTCCTCGAAGTCGAAGCGGGCGTTGTGATGCGGCGCTGCGTTTGGCTTGCCCGCGCCCAGCAGGAAATAACAGCCGGGCACGCGGTTCAGGAACTCGGCCATGTCGTCACCCACGCTGACTGGCTCATGCTCGCCGACGTTCTCCTCACCGACTACTGCCGCGGCATGTTGTGCCACCCACATCGCCACTTCCGGGTTATTGATGACGGGCGGCGAGCCGTAGAGGTGGTCGAACTTCGCCTCGCAGCGCAGGCCCGAGGCAATACCCTGCGCGATGCGGGGCACTGCCTCGAAGATCCGCTGCCGGATCTCTGGTTTGTACGCGCGGATGGTCCCTTCTAGCGTCACGTTGTCAGCGATGACGTTGGGCGCAGAGCCGCCGTGGACCTGGCCGAACGTGACGACGCCCATCTCATTCGGCGGGACTTCACGGCTGATGACGGTCTGCACTGCGGACATGACGTGCGCCGAGGCGACGACCGGGTCCACAGACAGGTGCGGCAGCGCGCCATGGCCACCCTTGCCTGTGATGGTGAGCCTGAAGGCATCTGCGCTGGCAAAGACCGTGCCGCGGTTGACAAAGACCTTACCCGCAGGCATCTGGTTCCACAGGTGCAGGCCGATCACCCGGTCAGGCTGGTGTTTCTTAAGCAGGCCATCGTCGAACATGGCGAGCGCGCCCTGGACTACCTCCTCGGCTGGCTGGAAGGCAAAGACGATGCGGCCCTTGATGTGGGACTTGAGCTTCGCAAGGGTCTCCGCCGCGCCGAGGGCCATTGTTATGTGGCCGTCGTGGCCGCAGGCGTGCATCGTGCCGAGGGATGAGGCAAAGGGCAGGCCGGTGAGTTCATGGATCGGCAGGCCGTCGATATCGGCCCGGACCAAGAGCGTGGGGCCGTTGGGCGAATCGTCGGGAGCGTGCCCGCCCTGAGCCTGCTTGTTCCGAGTCCAGGCTCGCCCGGGGTGGGGAGCCGCGCCTTCAAGGACGGCCACAACGCCCGTCCTGCCCACACCCTCCTCTACCTTCAAACCAGCCGCCCGCAGCCGCTGGGCGATGAGGGCCGCGGTCTTCGTCTCCTGAAACGCCAGTTCGGGCATGGCATGGAGCCTGCGGCGCAGCGTGATGAGGTCGTTTTGCTTGTTTGCGATCTCGGTCCTGATCAACTCGTCAATTTGCATGGATTTCCCCATGTAGTGCGGTGGCATGGAAGGTCCGGCGAGTCTAGAGCCGGGCAGAGCGGCCGATTTCGAGGATGCTAGTTGCAACCATTACGGAATTTGGTGTGACAAATGGGAGCGGTTCGAAATTGTTTCGAGATTGTCATGCTGAGTGCAGAAGCGGTTCCCTGGTCCGACCGCGCCTGACCGTGGACGAAGATCCCCTACTCTCTAAATTTCGCCAGTCGCACAAGACCCTTCTCTCCACTCGGGATGATCGGGGGAGTGTAATCGTGTCAAATTCGAAAGCGACGCCAGTCGCTTTCGAATCGTTCCTTGGCGCGCATCCCGGAGACCGAGGGCCTGGTGAATTTGACGTCGGGCCTGCCGGGTGCCAGAAAGCGCCCACTGACCGAACCGGACTGGGTGCCAGAGTAGGCGAGGTAGCAGAGGCCTTCTCCCGGGAATGCAGGCGGAGGTTCTGTACCGAGGATCCGCGAGGCTATGACGCGGGCGGTGAGGTCTCCCTCGGTGGAGGCGAAGACCCCGGCCTTGGGGATCGGGCGGCCGGTGGCCATGGGGACCATGTTGAGGTCACCTATGGCGAAGACACCCGCCATGGATGTTTCCAGCGTGGCTGGGTTGACGGGGACCCACGGCTTGCCCCCTGTAAGACTGGCTTCAACAGCGACGGACGCCGGCCTGTGGGCCGGGATGGTGATAACGATATCGGCGTCCATCGAGGAGCCATCGGTAAACGCGGCGGAGCGACCGTCTTTCGAGATTTCATTGACGGCAGCCTTCGGGTGGAATGAGATGCCGCGCTTCGCCATGGCGAGAGCAAGCTCTTCACAAGCGGACTGCCCTGCGACAGGCAGAGGCGCATCTTCAGGCGTATAGACGTGGATATCAACGTCCTTGCTGGCGCCAGTGCGTTTGAAGTGCCAGCGCATGATCATGGCCGCTTCATAGGGCGCGGGCGGGCATTTGTATGGTGTGGATGAGACTGCAATGACTATGCGGCCGCGCCGGAAGCGGCTGAGCCGGCGGCGCAATCGCCGGGCACCATCAATGTTGTAGAAGGAGTGGGCATCCCTCGAGCCTGGGACGGCGTCCCAGTTGTATTCCGCTCCCAGCCCGACTATGACGTAGTCGTACTCTAGGACGCCGCGCTCGGTGCGCACTGTCTTGCTGGCAAGGTCCAAATGTTTGATTTCACTTTGAATAAAGTTGACGCCCCGGTGGGCCAGGCGGCCAAGTGAGCGGCTGGTCTTTTCTGCCTCGCGCTCACCCACAATAAGGAGCGGCATCGCACCGCAGACGTAAGTGCGAGCGTTGCGGTCTATGAGTGTGACTTCATGCTCTACTGGAAGCAGGGAGCGGGCCGTGATCGCAGCCTTAGCACCCCCGAAGCCGCCTCCGAGTATCAGTATTTTCTTACCTGGCAATGTATAACCTCTGCTGTGTGAATTCTCAGGGTCAGGCGCGGAAGATTATCTCACTCTCACCCGTCTCGCACTGCGGGCCTGTGTAAGATGGCGGCTTTAGACATGTGGAGGCATACGTTGGGTTGCATAGACCAGTCCTGCGACACGATGGTCGCTTTGCCGGGGGTGACGGCGGGCGGGCAGGTGGTCTTCGCCAAGAATTCTGACAGGCCGCAAGACGAGTGCCAGCCCCTCGTCATGAGGCCCAGGGCGATCAATGGCTCAGGCAACACATTTCAGTGTCAATTTGTGAACGTACCTCAAGTTGGTACAACGTGGCGGCATGTTGGGTCGAGACCATGGTGGGGCATGGGGTACGAGCACGGCTTCAACGAGCATCAGGTCGTGATCGGCAACGAGGCATTGCCTTCCAAGTTGAGAATTGCGAAGGAGCCGAAGCTCATCGGGATGGAGATCCTCCGCTTGGCACTCGAGAGGGCCAGATCCGCGGCTGAGGCAGTGGACGTGATCACGGGGCTCGTCAAAGTGCACGGTCAGGGGAAGTTCGAGAACGCAGCAGGTGTGCGGACCTACGACAACATCTATCTCTGCGCGGACCAGCGGGGGGCATATGTAGTTGAATGTGTGGGACACGAGTGGGCGGTGAAACGGTTGCGGGCTCGTGGTGGCGGCGCCTTGCAAAGCCCAACGGCTGCCAGCGGGTTCGCATCGATCAGCAACATCGGGATGATCGGCCCGGACGCGGACGTGGTATCGGATGGGGCGAAAAGCATGGCGACACGGGAGGCGTTGTACGAGCCGGGGTCTGGCAAAGGATTTTCGTTTGCAGACGCGTTTGCAGACAGGGAGAACTCAGAGAGCGGGAAAGCACGACAGTGCAGGTCGTTCGCTTTGCTCGGGAAGGCAGCGGGCGGGATCGACACACATACCATGATGGCTACTCTGAGCGACCACTCGGACGGGTCAAACCCTGGCGAGCCGTGGGTCGAAGATGTGCGCGGGCCTGTTTCGTTGTGTGTGCATAGGCGCACGCCTGAGAACCCCGGGTCGACGGCGGCCTCGCTTGTGGCGGACCTGTGCTCGGATGGGTCGAGGCTTCCCGTCTACTGGTGCGGACTGTATTCACCTTGCATGACTCTTTTCTACCCGGTGTTCATAGAGGGCGACTTGCCGCAGCCGCTATCTGTTGGCGGTCAAACACAAACGGCCGACAGCCCGTGGTGGCTGTTCTACAGGCTGACCCATGACGGACTCAATGCAGAACCCGAGCGGCGTGCCGAAGTGCGGGCGGCATGGAGGCCGCTGCAGTCGGAGCTGATGGGGTCGGCGTATGAGATGGCTCGGCGAGGGCGGGACATGATCGGCGGCGGCAGAAAGGATGAGGCGGCAAGGATGCTGACAACGTACATGGCGGAGAATGTGTCCAGAATGCTGGATGTGGCAAGAGGCCTGCTGCGTGTAAAGACCGTGGCTCGCTAGGTGGGATATAGGTCATCCGGGAATTAACGAATCAGGCTCAAGACGCGCTGTACTAGAAACCTTCCCGAATACCCCCGTCGCGAGAGGGACGTTTCATTGAAAGGAGACGCAGGTGGATGTAGAAGTACAAGGTCTGCTGAACGAGCTTACGGCTGTCCACAAGAAGGCCAGGACAACGGTCGAGAAACTTGGTGAAACTGGCATTCACTGGCGGCCCCCGGCGTCTGACACGAATCAAGCGGCGGTGATAGTGACGCACATGTGCGGCAGCGAGGCGCAGTGGATAGGCGAATATGCGGGCGGTGTCCCATCAGACCGCAGCAGGGAATCGGAGTTCGGGTCGCCTCAAACGACGGTAAAGGGGCTGCTCTCTCTGCTCGACAAGGCTGAGGTGTCGAGCCAGGCGGCACTTTCGAAGCACAATTCGGCGTCCTTGAGCAAGCCCGCAACTACGGGTCGGGCCGATTATAAGGGCACTGTGCGCGACTGCGTCCTGCACGCTCTGACTCATGAGTCTGAACATGTAGGGCATCTGGAGTTGACCCTGCAATTGTGGATGGCGAAGAAGTGACCCGACAAGGCGGTTCACATACTGCGCAGACCGACGCAGATTGAGACGGGTGAGCGGGCCAAGATGACAGTGAGGCTAAACAGGGACAAGGCTCTTGGGGCGGCGCTTGAAGCGTCGGAGGCGGCGGCGCGGGTGCTGCTGGGCATGTCTGCGCCGGGGGAGAGCGGCACGCTCAAGCAATGGATGAAGTCTCCCGGAGCACTTGTGACAGAGGCGGACATTGAATCGGACAGGGCCATTTCTGAGACTCTGAAACGGGCCGGTGTGCCGGGCCGCATCCTGTCCGAGGAGAGCAGATCCGGGCGTGCATCGGATGAGTTGACATGGCTGATCGACCCGCTCTGCGGGACAGTACCGTATTCCACAGGGATGCAGCACTGGGGCGTGAACATTGCGCTGAGGCGCGGGGGAACGCTGGAGTTGGCGGTGCTGGCGCTGCCGCCGCTTGGAGAGACGCTGTCGGCGGTCAGGGGTAAGGGCGTGAAGAGGAACGGCAAGGGGTGGTCGCCGCGTGCGCCGGGGATGAGGCTCTCAGATGTAACGGTGGGGCTGGAGGTTGACGGCGGCGAGATGTGGACAAGGCTGTTGCAGCGCGGGCTCGGGTGGGTGCCGAAGTGTGGGCAGGTGAATACGTTTGCGTCTGCGGCTTACCCGCTGGGTCTGGTGTGTCTGGGGCGGCTTTCAGCGTTCGTGATTTACGGCGTAGAGTCCGTCCACCTCGCGTCAGGAGCGGCTATTGCACTTGAGCTCGGCCTGGAGGTTACGGACGGAAAGGGCGACCATATCGACTGGTCAGGGGACCATGAACGGCCCTGTGTGGTGGTGGGATGGCCTGAAGTGCATGCGCAATTGATCGAGGCGATGGGCAGGTCATAGCCGAAGTCCCCCTTTGCCCGGTCGGTGCGGCCGGATCATCCCCGCCATCGCATGGACGGCGGTTCAGGCCGTTGATGAAAAGCGTACACATGCCTTCAGCAAAGGCTGGAGACCGTCGCTTGACGCGGAGGCGTGTAACCGGCACATTATCAGCCAGCCATGTGCAGCCGGATCCGGTCAAACCAAAATAGACACGCCCGACAATAGTGTTCGACGCTTCGGATGGAGATCATCGACCCCAAAGGTGGCCTGTTTCGCCGTAGTCAGCGCCGCATTTGTCGCTAACAGTCAAAGGAGAGGCACATGAGGAACCTGAATCAGAGTTGGAAAACGCTCGCCCTAGTATCGGCCGCCATTGCGGCAACTTTGGCCGCTGCGTGCGGCGGCGATGCTCCTACCGCGACGCCGCTGCCACCGGCTCCGACAGCGAAACCCGCTCCTGCCGCCGCTCCGACGTCAACCAGTGTCCCTCCTGTAGTGGCCCCGACCTCCGCGTCCACGCCCACGGCAGCGGCGGCCCTACCCACCGCCACTGCCTTGCCAACGGCTGTGCCTGTGAAGAACCTGCCTCAGCCGAAGAACCCCAAGGGCATGATCACCATCGTGGTCCAGACCGTCGCTGCCGAGCCAGGCATAGGCCACGCAGGTGGCGGCGAGGCGTCCGTCTACTGGGGTTCAGGCGAAACGCTGTTCACGACCAAGGAAGGCCCGGTGTTTGGAGAGCCGTGGCTTGCCAGGAGTTGGACGCTCGCGCCAGACATGAGCAAGGTGACGATAACCCTCCAGAAAGGCGTCCAGTTCCACAAGGGCTACGGCGAGATGACGGCGGCCGACGTGGCCTGGAGCATCAATGACGCCTCGGCTCGAACCACCCCGACGTCCATCCACCCGCAAGCAGGCGACCTTTCCCCGACATTCAAGGCATGGACCGTTGTGGATGACCACACGGTCGATGCCCCGTTCGTGATTTATAGCCCGGCGTGGCAGACAAACGCCCTCTCGGACGGCTGGCAGCCCACGGGCATCTTCTCCAAGAAGGCCTTTGATACTCAGGGTGAAGATTGGATGAAGAAAAACATCGTCCAAACCGGCGCGTACGAGGTCACAGAATGGACCGAGGCGAAACAGGCCGTCCTAAAGGCCGTGAAGAACCACTGGCGGCAGTCACCAAAGATAGACCAGCTGACCTATCTGGCCATACCGGAGGCGTCAATCCGCCTGGCCATGATCAAGACGGGAGAGGCCGACGTTGCCGAACTCGCTCTGAAGGACGTCCCGGCGCTGCTCAAGGACGGGTACGCGTTGACCGGAACGACAAACGGCTCTGAAATGAACCTGCCATTCGGCGGGAATCTGTGGGAAACAAGGAATGCCAATACCGGCGATCCCTTGCTGCGGCCTGGCCTCGATTCGTCGAAACCATGGATCGGCGATCCGGTCAGTGGCACGTCGCTAGAGCGGGCGACCATGGTCCGCAAGGCTCTGTCGATGGCGCTTGACCGGGAGACCCTTAATGACATGCTGGCCGCCGGCCTCGGCTGGCCCAGCTACATAGCGATGTTCAACCCCCGTATGCCGCAATATCAGACCAAGTGGAACATGCCATACGACCCGGCAGGAGCGAAAAAGCTGCTGGCTGAAGCGGGGTACCCGGCAGGGTTCAAGATCTCCATCTTCGGAGAGAACTCGAACCAGATCCGCGCTGACATGGCCAAGGCGGTCTCAGGTTACTGGCAGAAGCTTGGCTTGGACGTGACGGTGGAGTCTTACGCTTATGCCACCTGGCGTCCACACCTGGTGAACCGCACGGCCTCGATCCCGTTTATCAACTCCTGTGACGACGGGCGCTTCCCCCGGCCTTGGGACTGGGCAGCAGGCAGGACTCTGACGAGCCTGAGCCGCGGCGGGTTCAGCTGCGGTGTGGAATCTCCGTTCATCGCCGAGAGCTGGCTGAAGGCTTCCAGTGAGCCCGACATCCAGAAGAGGCTTGCCATTAACAATTCGGTTGGCCAATACCTGTACGACACGCAGTTGGTGCCGAGCATTATCACCATTCCGGTGGTGGTGGTGTACAACCCTGCCGCCATCAAAGAGTGGAAGATGCACCCGAGCCTCTCCGGGCCGCTCAACACGGCCGAGAACATTGTGCCGGCGCGATAGCCAGGTTGTGGCTGACAACCAGTGATACCGACGGGGGCCGCTTCGTCCAGCGGCCCCCGTTTCAACCAGAGAGTTCCCAGTCCCTCGCGGACAGGTGTTTCTTCGGACACCGGTTAGCATTTCTGCCGTCCAGCAAGTCTGTGGACACCGTACCTGAGGATGTGGTTTGAGAGCCTTCCTGGCGAGACGGTTGGTGATGGCCCTTCTATCGCTGCTGGGCGCCACGTTCCTCGTCTTCGGGATCTCTCAGTTGGCGCAGGATCCCCTGCTCCTGTATGCCAAGCCCAGTGGTTACGGGGTCTCCCCCGAACAGGTCGCGGCATTGCGCCACAAGCTGGGCATAGACCGGCCAATCCCGGTGCAGTACGTCCTCTGGCTGGGCCGCATATTCAAGGGAGACCTTGGCAATTCGATTCAGGACGAACTGCCTGTCAGGTTCAAACTCAGCCAGCGCATACCCACCACTCTGAAACTGGGGGTCGCCTCGTGGGTGCTGGCGACGATGATCGGTGTGCCAATGGGCGTGCTCGCCGCTGTTCAGCGCGGGAGGGGCTGGGACACGGTCGGGCGCGTCTTTGCATTGTTCGGGCAGGCTGTCCCCGGCTTCTGGCTCGGAATCATGCTGGTCCTGGTCTTCTCAGTGCATCTGAACTGGCTGCCCAGCGCTACGGCTGGCAATGGGTTCTTCAGCGTCAAGCATTACTTGATGCCTGTGTTCGTGCTGGGTACGGCCACTGCCGCCAGCTACCTGCGCATCACGCGCTCGGCCATGCTGGACGTACTCGACTCCGAGTATGTGAAAATGGCGCGCTCCAAAGGCGTAAACGGCATGACAGTGATCTGGAAGCACGCCTTCCGGAACGCCCTCATCCCGCCAATAACAGTCTCAGCCGTGCTCCTGGGTTCGTTCATTACAGGCTCGGTTATCACTGAAACCGTATTCGCCCTGCCGGGGCTTGGCAGCATGGCTGTCCAGGCGGTGTCCACGAACGACTTCCCGTTGCTTTCGGCGGCTGCGCTTTTTTTCAGTCTGATATGGGTCAGCGTGGACTTCTTTTCCGACCTCGTTTACGTCGTGATTGACCCGAGGATCAGGCTCACATGAACGAGCAGGCACGCGACAAAACAGCAGCCCAGCCATCTTCCGACAGTGTTCGCTCGCAGGTGGCGGTAGGAACACAGAGGACCGGCCGGTTCAAGTGGAGCAACGTTCGGCGTTACCCGCTCATATCCGGATTCGTCCTTGTGGTTCTCATCCTGGTCGGAGTCCTGGCCCCGATCATAGAACCGAAAGACCCCAACGATCAGGATTTGCGGGCGCGGGCGGCGCCGGGGTTCTGGAACCCGGCATGGTATGACGAACACCCAAAGGTGACGCAACGTTACTTTCTGGGAGCGGACGAAGTGGGGCGGGATGTGCTGAGCCGGATGATGGACGGCGCGAAGATATCGCTCCTCGTTGTCGTGGTGGCGCTCGGCGCAGGCATGACCGTCGGAACGGTTCTCGGCCTCTTCTCCGGCTACTTCTCAGGAATGATCGACTCCACCATCTTGCTCGTGTGGAACATCTGGGCCGCTATCCCGTTCCTGCTGGTCGCACTCGCGATTGCCTCGGTAGTTGGCAGCAGCCTGGCGATGGTCATGGGCCTGCTGGCGATGGTGTCGTGGTCAGCATTTGTGCGCAACGTGAGGGCCGAAGTGCTGGTTCTGCGGGACAGGGATTTCGTGCAACAGGCGCGCATTTCGGGCGCATCGCCTGTCCGCATCCTGTGGAAGCACATTCTTCCGAACGTGATCAACACGGTCATCGTGATCGCGACGCTGCGCGTCGGTGGCCTGATCCTGGCCGAGGCATCTTTGAGCTTTCTAGGCGTCGGGATACCCGGGCCTCAGGCGACATGGGGGAACATGGTCGCCGACGGTCGCGGCTTCCTCGCCGACGCATGGTGGATCGCCCTCTGGCCCGGGCTTGCGATCTTCACGGTCGTTATGTCGCTGAACTTCATCGGTGACTGGCTAAGGGACCGTTGGGACCCACGGCTGCGGCAGGTCTAGTCAAGACAACTCACCGTCGGAGACACGAAGTTGCGGAGACGAGTCCGCTGCGCTACGCTTCCGGGAATTTGCTGGCTGACGCTGGCGGGAAAGACATCTTGTCTTCTGTCAGCAGGAAGAACCAGTCACCATGAGTGCCCGCCATCAAGCCAAGAGGGAGACAGTTATGCGCCGCTTCATGTTCAGGCCTGCAATCTTTGTGGCCGTTGTCGCAGGTCTAATTAGCCTGGCGGCTGCCGCCTGCGGCGGCGAAGCGGCGCCAGTAGCGACTCAGGCGCCAGTGATCCATACGGTCGTTGTCCAAAAGGTGGTTGAGAAGGTAGTCGAGAAGATCGTCGAGAAGCCGGTCGAGAAGATCGTCGAGAAAATCGTCGAGAAAATCGTCGAGAAGCCGGTCGAGCGGACGGTCCTAGTGGAAAAGGTCGTCATTCAGACCGCCACACCAGCGCCCGCGCCAACCGCTGCTCCGGTGACATCAGTCGGCAGCGTCACGGCTGCGGTGGACAACATATTCAACCCGATTGGGACACCGAGGTTCAACGCGGTGCAGTCACCGCACCTGAAGCTGGGCTTTGTCGAAGCCCCGTACCGCATGGTGCGTGGGGCGAATGGCGCCATCGCTCCTCAAGAGTGGCTTGGAATGGGTTGGAAGATGGGACCGGCCAATGCCTATGTGGACGTGACGATCCGCAAGGGCGTGAAGTTCCAGAAGGGCTACGGCGAAGTGACGGCTGATGACTGGGTCTTCAGCTTCAACGACCCGAACCCGGCCGTCACCCCCGGCGCGACGAATGACATGGGAGGCGATCTCGCGGCGCTGTTCAAGGCCGCCGAAAAGATCGATGCCAACACAGTCCGCCTACCGTTCAACGTCTTCCAGTCCAACTGGCTCGAACGGTATATGTCCTCCTTCTGGGAGGGCCACGTCATCTACTCGAAGAAGCTGTTTGATGAGAAGGGCCCTGAAGGGATGCGCGACATCCTGGTGGGCACCGGGCCGCTCCAGATCGTGCGATACGAAGCGAAGAAAGAAGTGGTCATGGAGGCGTTCCCGGACTACTGGAGCACGCCCTCCGCTGTGAAGAACGTAAGAGTCATCGAAGTGATCGAGACCTCCACCAGGAAAGCGATGCTCCAAACAGGACTGGTTGAGATCACTCACCTGCCTATCAAGGATCGCGTAGACGTGCTGAAGGAAGGCATGAAGCTCGCGAATGAGGGCTTTCTCAGCGAGAACGCAATCGCATTCGGTGGGAACTGGTGGGAGGCCACGCACATCCAGTCTGGCAAGCCAGTTACCCGCACGCTCGACCTGACCAAGCCTTTCATTGGTGACATCAATGACGCCGCAGGGTGGGAGAGGGCTCGGAAGGTGCGCGAGGCGCTCGCGGTTTCCATCGATCGCGAAGCCATCAACAAGGGCATCTTCCTAGGGCAGGGACAGCCGGGCTACACTCCCGGTTGGCCGACCTCGGAGCCGGGGTTCAAGGACGCATGGAAGTACTCGTTCGACCTTAAGGCCGCGAAACAACTCCTGATCGACGCCGGGTATCCGAAGGGGTTCAAGGTTGACTGGTGGGTGGGCCCTTCCGGCGATGGCGTTACGATGGGCGAGGCAATTGGCGGTTCATGGCAGGCCGACCTGGGCGTGACAGTAGAGTTCGACCGAACTGTTTACGGGACCATATTCCGCCCGAGCGTCGTTAACCGCACCGTGAACAAGATCTGGTGGTGCGGTACTGACGGAATCAACTTCCCCGTCGTCTGGCCTAAGGGATTCCTCCTCAGCACGATGAGCGACGGTGGTTTCATGTGCGGCTCAGAGCACAAGAAGTTCGGAGACATCTTCCTTGCCATGGCTGGCTCGTCCGACCAGGCCAAGCTGAAGCTGCAGGCCGAAGAGTACTTCACCGAGATGCGGCGGACGCTTGTTCAAGTCGGGGTGGTTGACCTGCCGCAGTACCCGGTTTACAACCCCAACAAGATCGCGGAATGGAAGATGCTGCCTGAAGGGAAGGGCGTTGTCGGAGGTTTGAACAGCCTCTTCGCCGTGAAGATGAAGTAGTCGGAAAAGGGCCGGCGGCGCCAGCCAGCCATTCGACATGCGGACGCCAGATGGCAAGTGAGAGAAGACGAACAGAGGAGGGCAGGGTATATCGCCCCGCCCTCCTCTGTTCTTGCGCACACTGGCAATAACCCATGTCCATCACCACCCAAAAGGGGTTTCTCAGGGAAAGCAGGCTGGCTCCGTGTCCAGGTTCATCGCGAGAAGGGTTGGCTATGCGTTGATCGCCCTGATAGGCGCGACGATGCTTGTCTTCGGACTATCGCGGATGGTGGGGGATCCGCGGGACCTCTACATACAGGAGGGCGGTTACGGCACTTCGCCAGAAACACGCGCTGTGCTTGAGAAGCAATTGAACCTCGACAAGCCATTTGTATTGCAGTACGGGCTATGGCTGGGGCGTGTCCTCCGGGGCGACCTGGGCAACTCGGTATTCACGCGGACGCCCGTGAGCAGGCAAATCAGAGAGAGCGCCCCGCGCACGCTCAAGCTCGGGCTGGTCTCGTGGGTGATCGCAACTGGGATGGGCATCCCGCTCGGCATCGCGGCAGCGGTCTATCGGGGGACGGTGTGGGACAAGCTGGCACGAGGTTTCGCTCTGCTTGGACAGGCGGCTCCACCATTCTGGCTGGGGATCATGGGCATACTGCTCTTTTCGGTGAAGCTCAGGTGGCTGCCAGCTGGTACGGAGGGAGAGGGCCTGGCGATCCGAAATTTCATCATGCCAGCGTTTACGCTTGGCTGGCTGGCATCGGCCGGGTATATGCGGATCACGCGATCGGCCATGCTGGAGGTGCTGGACTCAGAGTTTGTAAAGCTGGCGCGGGCGAAGGGCGTGGGCAGGGGGACGGTTATCTGGAAACACGCTTTCCGAAATGCACTGATACCGCCACTGACGATCTCGGCGTTATTGCTGGCGGGCTTCATAACGGGCGCGGTCGTCATTGAAACCGTGTTCGCGTGGCCTGGCATGGGCCGCCTTGCAGTGGACGCAGTATCGAACAACGACTACCCGCTGATGACGGGTGCGGTACTGGTATTCGCTGTGGTGTACCTAGTGATGAATCTGGTTACTGACGTTGCCTACGCGTATGTGGATCCCAGGATCAGGTACAGCTAGGACATGATGACAGTGTTCCCAAATGCCTCCATCACCTCCGCGGCCGTATCCGGTCAGGCATGTGAGGGGCGTTGAAATGGGACAGGAGACTGCAGCGCAGAAAGTCCAGATAGGTGCAGGCACCGTGATTCGGCCATCGCCGGGGAAAGGCGTTGCCCGACGTGCCATGGCGTGGTCGGGGAGGTATCCGCTCCTGCCAGGCCTGATTCTGCTCGTGATGACAGTGTGCGGGGTCCTAGCCCCGTGGATCGCGCCCCATGACCCGATCAGGCCGAATTACGCCGCGATAGCGCAGCCACCGGCCTGGAGCGCCGATGGCACGTCTCAGTTCTTGTTAGGCACCGATCACCTCGGCCGCGACATGCTGACACGGCTGGTATACGGGGCGAGAGTATCACTAATGGTGGTGCTGATCTCGACAACCAGTGGCATGTTGATCGGGACAATTCTCGGGCTGGTCGCTGGTTATTTTGGCGGGAACATTGACGAAATCATCTCGCGCATTGTGGACATCTGGCTGGCAATCCCGTTCCTGCTGGTGGCTATGATCATCGTGATCGTGCTGGGGCAGAGCTTCCCACTCATGCTATTGCTGCTGGCGCTTCTGGCGTGGTCGCCGTTTGTGAGGAACGTTCGGGCGGAGGTGTTGTCCCTGCGGGAGCGGGATTATGTCGCGAGCGCGAAGATTTCGGGGGCGGCATCAGCGCGCATCCTGCTCAAGCACATGCTGCCGAACGTGACGAACACGATCATGGTTATCGCCACCCTGAGGGTGGGGCAGTTGATCTTGGCGGAGTCCATCCTGAGTTTTCTAGGCGTCGGCGTACCGCCCCCTACGCCCGCCTGGGGTTCGATGGTCGCTGATGGACGCAACTATCTGAATACAGCGTGGTGGATAAGCTCCCTTCCAGGAGTCGCCATCCTACTCGTCGTCATGGCGTTCAACTTCACGGGCGACTGGGTGCGCGACAGGACTGACCCGCGCCTGCGTCAGCTGGGGTAGACGGCAGCGCTTTTCATGAGTGGGCCTGGCAGCGTGGAAGGTCAGCCTTCTTGCCTCCACCACGGCCATCTTCCGAGGGGAAGTGGGTGGCACGACGGTATCCAGCCCGTAGCGGTCAACAGGCCAGCGTGATCTTGACGGCGTTGTCCTTGCGGGACGCGGCAATGTCGAAGCCTTCTTGAACTTTCGAGAGCGGCAGAGTGTGCGTGGCGATGTGAGCCATGTCGATCTGTCCGCTGTTGATCCATTCAAGCGACTGCCGGTAGCTGGCGAGGCCGGGTTCTTCCTGAGAGCCCCATGGGATGAATGCGCTTGCCCGTTTTCGGAACATGGCCATGTGGTTCCATGGGACGGGTTCAGGTGATTCGGGAAGGCCGAAAAGCACGACGAGGCCCTGATCGCGTACCATCTCGAACGCCTGCGTGAGCGTCGGTATGGAGCCGACAGCCTCAACCACGACGTCGGCGCCCTGCCCCGCGGTGAGATCCATGACAGCCTTCGTGGCTTCACCACCCTTGACGGTCAAGGTCTTGTCGGCCCCGAATTTCGTGCCCAGTCCTGCGCGGTGGGCAACGGGGTCTAGCGCGATTACGCGTTCTGCACCGAGGCGTTTGAGGACGAAATCCCAGAAGAGGCCAGCGCTGCCCTGCCCCAGTACGGCTACGGTCTTGCCGAAGAGGGATGGCATCCGCTTCCCTGCGTAGATGACGGTTCCGAGCTGCTGGGCCATTAACTGGTGCTGCTCCGGCTTTGCGCTGGAAATATGGGTGATGGCGGTGGCTTTGACAGCCTGGTAGCCAGCCATGCACCTCGATTCCCAGAACATTGGCGCGCAGAGGACGCGGTCGCCCTCTTTGAACCCTAGGGCATTTGACGCTGCGACGATGCCCGTGGACTCGTGGCCGGGCGCTCCCGGGGTCATAGGCCACGATGTGTTGAGGCCGGAATAGACGAAATGCAGGTCGCTACCGCAGATGGATGCGAAGTTTGTCTTGAGGAGTACACCGCCCTCAGGGCACTCTGGCAAGGGAGTCTCAATCGTGATGAGCTTCCCTTTGCCGACAGCCTGAGCAGCGAGCATCCCGGGGGCGACTGGCATTTTCTTGTGCAGCCTTTCGAAGTGTTGCCGGTCATAATGTTGGGAAATGGAAAGTAACCTGCCGAGGCTATGTGAGAATGAACTAGAGCCCATCGTCAGGCTCACGGCGCTCAGTCCGAAGCTTCAGATGCTCCTCGTCCCAGTGGTGACGCCATAGGGATTGACCGTTGGCGGAGAGCTTCGTAGAGGACGACGCCCGCGGCCACCGAGGCATTGAGAGATGCGAGTTGCCCTCTAAGCGGAATGGCCGCGAGAAGATCACACCGTTCTTTTACAAGCCGGGAGATCCCTTCGCCCTCGCTGCCGACTACGACTGCTGTAGGGCGTGTGAGGTCTACTCCCGTGTAAGCGCGCTCCCCTGCCATGTCCAGCCCTACGACCCATATATCGGCCTTCTTGATCTGGTCAATGGCCCTGCTGAGGTTGGTGACCCGGGCAACTGTCACGTGCTCCAGTGCACCAGCAGAGGCCCGTATCGCGCCGGGGGTCACTCCAACGGCGCGGTGTTCGGGTATGACCATACCGTGCGCGCCGGATGCGTCGACGCTGCGGGCGATGGCTCCGAGGTTTTGCGGGTCCTGAATGCCATCGAGCACGACTATGAGCGGGGCAGAACCGCTCGACTTCGCGCTTTCGATGAGCCCGTCAAGAGGGGCGTACTGCGCATCAGCTACAAATGCGATGACTCCCTGGTGGTGTTTTGTCGAGGCGCGGCGGTCGAGTTCGGCGCGGTTCACCGACTCAATGGGGATGCCTGCAGCATGCGCGCTAGTAGTGATCTCTTCGACCTGCGCGCCAGGTTCGACCCCATCTGCGATAAGGATCAGGTGGGTCTCCCGGCCAGCGCGCAGCGCCTCGAGGACTGCACGGCGGCCTTCGATAGTCGGGGATTTGCGGGCGCGGGAAAAGCGTGACATAGCACTGCAGTGTAGACGACGAACAGGCGGGTGCTAGACTCGCCCGGTCATGATGGGTTTGGTTTGACCGATTGCCGGGAGCAGGTGATAGCGATGGTTGAGTACAGGGTGAACGCGTTGAAAAGGAAGATCGCCTCGGGCGGGGTCGGGGTGATGGCGAACGGGTTGAACAACGCAGAGATGTGCGATTTTATCGGCCAGTTTGGCTTCGATTCCGCGTTCATCGACTTTGAACACGGGAACCCATCATGGGCCGAGCTTGCCGGTATCTCCCGCGCATGTGACCTATGGGACATGGCGACTGTGGTCAGGGTGAACAGATTGGACCCGGCGCAAATCCTCCGCACATTGGATCAGGGCGCAATGGGGATTGTCGTCCCTCATGTGATTACGATTGAGGATGCACAACTGGCAGCGAGGTCTTGCCGCTACCCCCCAGCGGGGATCAGAGGTGTGGCAGGAGGCAGAAGGCAGTACGGTGCCAAAGACTACTTCCGCCGGGCTGATGAAGAGGTGATGTGCATCGCCCTGATCGAGGACCATGAGGCGGTCAAGAATATCCGCGACCTCGTGAAAGTGGACGGTGTAGATGTGTATTACGTTGCGCCATCAGACATGGCGGCTAGCATGGGCCACCTCGGCAATCCAGGACACCCCGACGTACAAGAGGCAATTGATACGGCGATAAAGGTTGTGGTGAAGGCAGGGCGCGTGGCCGGTACGCTGGTGAACGACGCGAACATGGACAAGTTCCTGGACAAGGGAGTCCGATGCGTCGGTGTGTCGTGGATGAGTTGGGTGGGAACAGGAGCGAATACGTTCCTCGGACGGGCCAGAGCACGGCCCGTTGCAGGCGGCATGGCGCGCGGAAGCGCACAGTAGGGTGAACTGAGGTGGGCTGCAGCGTGCAATGCACTTGCATGTCAACACCCTGTCCCTCTCAATTCTCTGGAGACATCACCCATCGCTTTCGCCTGACGAAAGGACTGAGGGCCCGGAAAAGGTTGATCACCCAGACCGCCTCCCATCGACTGTCTGGGTGCATGGAGAAACTAGAATCCAAATATCAGGCTCTGGCAACACTGCGTCTTCATTTGAGGATGGTTTTTTGGCTCGGAGGTTATGGAATGGCTATTGCAGTTGGCATGGTGCCACAAGCAAAGCAGGCAATATTGGACGCACTACGAAACCGCCGGACGTGCAGGTCTTTTACGAGTGAACCCGTGCCGCGGGGGGTGGTCGACGCCATGCTCGAAGCGGCAACGTGGGCACCGAACCACCGTCTAACGAACCCCTGGCGGTTTTTTGTCGTCGAAAACGGTGGCCCGGTGCGGCACAAGATCGCAGAACTGGTTCACGAGTGGACTTACCAGAATGTGAAAAACCCGAATGAGGAACGACGGGTGCAGAGCGCAGAGCAGGCAAAACAAGAGGTGCTCATAGCACCTGTGATGCTCTATGTCTTCACTGTGCCCGGACGTGACGAAGAGGAGACGACAGAGAATTACGCGGCTACTTGTTGCGCAGTGCAGAACCTTCAGATCGCGGCCCATGCTCACGGCGTGGCAGTCGGGTGGTCGACAGGCAAGCCGGCGAAACCTGCCGCCCTGCCCTCCCTACTCGGAGCGGATCCGTCCTGGCGGCTGGTCGCGGCACTGTTCTCCGGGTACCCGGCGCAGGAATTGAAGCAGGAGCGGAAGCCTGTCAGTGAAGTGACCAAATGGTTGTGATGGCGCACCACATCGCGAAATTCGCGCACTCCTGAATCCCGCTCTGCGTGAGACGGATGGGTCTGGTGCCCTAGAGTTTCCTCGGACCCCTGACTATTACAAGGTTCACGTACCGAAAATAGCGGGGCCATTGATTGACACTGATGGCGCAGGATGAAAGCATTCCGACACTGTTGCGCCCGGATTGATTCTCCGGTCCGCCACCCTATCCCGGCGGATCTGCATAGCCGTGGGCGCGGGCCTGAAGTGGCTGCGCCTCCTTTCCCTACGAACCGTATGGAGGAAGCAAATGGCCCAACTATTCCAGAATTTCATCGGCGGGGCGTGGGTTGACGGCTCGTCAGGCAAGGTGTTGATCAGCACAAACCCGGCGAACAGAGATGACATCATCGGGGAGTTTCCATCGTCCACGCCTGATGACGTAAGAAAGGCCATCGCGGCCGCGGTAACTGCCAAAAAGGCATGGGCAGGGACTTCGAGTGTGGCCCGCGGGCAGTTCCTGATGAAGGCGGCGGCATACCTGCAGAGCAAAGCCGAGGACTATGCGCAGGCAGTGACGCGGGAGTGCGGTAAGTCGATCGTCGAGGCACGCGGCGAGGTGGGTCGCGCCGTGGCGCTATTGCAGTATTACGGGGTGGACGGAATGAACCCCGTGGGTGCTGTCGTACCCTCCATGAACCCTAACGTCCTGCTATATACGAACCGGTCGCCGCTCGGTGTCGTGAGCCTGATAACGCCCTGGAACTTCCCGCTGGCGATCCCGGTCTGGAAGATGGCGCCTGCGCTTGTCTACGGCAACGTCATCGTGCTGAAGCCCGCTTCAGCTGCCCCGCACATCGCCGCGCTGATCGCGCGCATGTGGGAGGCGGTTGACCTGCCGAAAGGTGTGTTCAACCTCGTCTCCGGATCGGGAGGGGCGGTCGGCAATGAAATGGTGTCGAACACGGGCATCAATGCGGTCTCGTTCACTGGGTCATCGAAGGTCGGCCACGGGATCGCGTTGGGAGCGGCGGGCCGGAACATCCGCTATCAGCTTGAGATGGGCGGTAAGAACCCGGTGATAGTGCTTCCTGACGCGGATCTGGAGCAGGCGGCGGAGATAACAGTCAGCGGGGCTTTCAAGTATTCGGGTCAAAAATGCACGGCGACTTCGCGGGCGATTGTCGTCGGGGGCGTGATCGAGGAGTTCACTAGCCTCTTGCTGGAGAAGGTGAAGAAGCTGAAGGTGGGACCGGGGTCGGACGCGGCGTCGGTGATCGTACCTGTGATTGACGAGGGATCAAGGGATAACGTCATAGCCGCTGTCAAGCGCGGTCGCGAAGAAGGCGGCGTGGTACTGACCGGTGGCGGCATCCCCAAGGGGGACGGCTTGGACAGGGGCACATATGTGCAACCGACGGTGCTTTCAAAGGTGCGGCCAGACGCATTTGTGGCCTGCGAGGAGATCTTCGGGCCCGTACTCACGATCATCCCAGCGCGCAACGCCGACGAGGGGATCGAAATTGCGAACAGTGTGGTCTACGGCTTGAGCGCAGGGATTTTTACGCGCAACCTGAACTCGGCGCTGGACTTCGCGAACAGGATTGAAGCGGGGATCGTTAAGGTGAATGGCGAGACGGCGGGTGTGGAACCTCAGGTGCCGTTCGGCGGGATGAAGGCATCATCGTCTGGCTCGCGTGAGCAGGGCAAGGCGGCGATCGAGTTTTTCACGGAGATGAAGACGATCTACGTGGACAGGTCTAGGACGTAGTGCCCACCTCCCCCCTGCGGGAGGTGGCGTAAATGCCTACGACATGGCCGCCTGTTTCAGCGCAGCCTCGTTGACGGTGAGACCTATGCCGGGCCGGTTGGGAATGGTGATCGTGCCGTCTTTGAACTCCCAGGGATCCGTGAAGAGTTCATCGAGGTCTGGGCGCGGGCCAGTGTATTCGTGCGGGCGGCTGGAGTTGGGGCTGGTGGCGCACAGATGCAGGCTCGCGGCATTGCCTACGCTCGGCTGAGTCATGTGCGGAACCATCGCCATGTCCCACGTCTCGGCCAGCGCCTTGATGCGCAGGGCCTCAGTGATGCCGCCGCATTTCACGATGTCAGGCTGGAGGAGGTCCGGACGTGCGATGGTGATGAGGTCGCGGAACTGCCAGCGCGTGTACTCATGCTCTCCGGCTGAGATCGGCACATCCAATGCCTCGGCCACTTCGCGTATGCCCAGATAGTTCGTGGGCGAGACGGGCTCTTCGAAGTGGTATATGCCAAGCTCTTCGAACTTGCGGCCCTGACGGATGGCCATCGAGACGGAGTAGCCGTTGTTGGCGTCGAACGAGAGGGGCGTTGATTCCGGCAGGAACTCCCGGCAGAGGCGGAACATTTCGAGGTCTTTGGCCGGGTCAATGTCCTGCTGGTAACGCCAATCCATACGTATCTTGACCGCCTTGAACCCCTGGGCTTGGGCCTTCTGGACTTCCCCGAGCATCTGTTGCGGGGTCATGTCTGCGCCGCCGCCGATGGACTTGTACATGGTGAATTTCGTGCGGGCCGCGCCGCCTATGAGCTGGCACACGGGCATGTTGGCGGCCTTGCCCTTGATGTCCCAGAGAGCGATGTCCACACCTGCGATGCAGCTTGGCTGCGTGCCACCGGTGCCAAGCTTGTAGGTACCGTAAAACATTGCGTCCCACAGGCGTTCGGTGTCCCGCGGGTCTTTGCCCATGATGAGGGGTTTCAGAGCGGTCTCAACGAAGTGGCACATGATCTTGATGTTCATGGGCGAACACTCACCGACACCCTCAATGCCTTCGTCCGTGAACACGCGTACGAGTGCGGTGCGGGTCTTGAGCGGGTAGGCGCGTACATCTGTGATTTTCATTAGCGTCCTATTTCGAAACCGTGGTGTTCAATCGTCGGATTGCGCCGGGAGGCGTTAGGATAGCCCACTCATACCCACAAGACAGCATGAAAGGCAAGCAATGAAGGTAGTCGTAACGGGCGGATCGGGCCGCGCAGGAGAGTACATCATCGCCGAGCTTGCGGCGCACGGGCACCAGGTCGTGAATGCTGATATCGCACCGCCCAGGCCGATCAGCGGTACAGGCCAGGGCGGGCCAGATGCCGGTCCTGCCCTGTTCTGGCAGGTTGATGTGACCGACTATGGCGACGTCGTGAACGCGTTCGCGGGCGCAGACGCTGTCATTCACATGGCGGCTGTCGCTGCGCCGAACCACATGCCGGAGCACCGGCTCTTTCGAATCAATATGCTTTCGAACTGGAACGTGCTGGAGGCGTGCGAGGTGCATGGCATCCGCAAAGTGGTGATGGCCTCTTCTATCAATGCTCTCGGGTCAGGATGGGGCGAACACAAATACGCCCCACAGTACTTCCCAGTGGACGAGGCACACCCGACGCGCGTCGAGGACGCGTATTCCCAGTCGAAGTGGCTGGGCGAGCAGATGGCAGAGGCATTTGTACGCCGGGGACACATTCACCAGATCGCCAACATGCGGTTCCACGCGCTCTGGGATCCTGCCACGGCAGAGCGGCACCTGAATCAGGGCGACAAGAAAGCGGTGTCAGGCCGCAATGGCATGGGCTTCTGGAGCTGGGTGGGACGGCACGATGCTGCGCGGGCGTGCAGACTGGCGGTCGAGAAGGAATTCCATGGAGCGGAGGCGTTTTTTATCAACTCGTCAGACACAGTGCTGGACATTCCGACTACGGAAGCGATCAAGAAGGAGTACCCCGGTGTGCCATTCAGGAAGCCCATCGAGGGTTTCGGCACGGCTTTGGACATTTCAAGGGCGAAGCGGTTGCTCGGGTGGGAACCGATCGAAAGCTGGCGGGATGGGACGGTCCGAGCACCAGAGCCTGTGAAGGGAGCGAATCCTACTCAGTATCAGGCACCATGGACGCGCTGAAGCGCTTCACGATCTGATATCCCCAAGTCCAAAGAGTCCAATCACGAACTTCAAGGATTACACCTTGGAGCCACTTTCTTCTTCCTCGCTGCTCTCGGGGCCAGAATTACGTGTCAGCATTGAGGTTCATAACAAAGCCCCTGAACAAGCTCGAAGAAAGCGGTTGTGCGAACCGGAAACTGGAAGCGGCAAGCGCGCCGAGGTAGAATCTCGGCATATTTAGCCGACATGCTGGGATACGAGCAAAACGGTTGATCTCGATATCGCAAGCCGGAGGACAGGCCTGATGACGACTTTGGCCAGAGCAACAGCCAAGACTGACATCAATCTCGTCGCCCACCTCATGAGGCGGGCGGCATTCGGGCTGCCTGCGTGGAGGCTGGAGGAGGTGGCGAGGAAGCCATACGAGGAGATCGTCGAAGATTTGCTCGATATCGAAAGGTTCCCGCGGCCCGACGAGGACCTGCTCGAACGATTCCTTATCGAACACGCTGATGAAGAGTCATACCACCTGGAGTCCAAGCGCTGGATATTCCGGATGATCAACTCGCAAAGGCCGCTTGAAGAGAAGATGACTCTCTTCTGGCACAACCGTTTGGCCACGGCTGTTTCAAAGACTAATAACGCCCGCATGATGATTGCGCACATCCAGATGCTGCGGGATTTCGGCATGGGCAACTACCACACTCTCCTGCACCGCCTCTCGCGCGACCCTGCGATGATCTGGTGGCTGGACCAGGAGATGAACCACAACCAGGACACGAATGAGAACTGGGGCCGTGAACTCCTTGAACTGTTCGCCATGGGACGCGGCAACTACTCCGAGGATGACGTGCGCAGCGCAGCCCGCGCCTTCTCAGGGTGGACGATCGAGCAGACCATCCCGCGCTACCCGAACGGCTGGTACGACACAAACTTCGTTTATCGCGAAGACGACCACGACCACGGCCAGAAGACGTTCCTCGGCGAAACGGGCGACTTCAACGGTGACGACATCCTGAACATCGTCGTGAGGCACCCTGCGACGGCGCAGTTCGTGGTGGCCAACCTGCACAGGTTCTTCGTGTCCGACACCCCTGACCAGAAGGCTATCGACACTCTGGCGCAGGCCTACTTTGACTCCAAGTACGAGATCCGCGCCGTGCTGCGAGTCCTGTTCAACTCTGACTTCTTCAAGCAGTCGCGCTTCCAGCGGGTGCGGTGGCCGGTCGAGTCGGTCGTGGGAACGGCAGTGCTGACAGGCGAGAATACGGACCCGTTCGAGATGGGCCTGGACAAGCTCGACGATGCCGCCTCCGTCATGGGCCAGGAACTGATCAACCCGCCGACGGTCGAGGGCTGGCACACAGGGCGGGAGTGGATAGACGCCGGCTATCTGATCCAGCGCGTGAACTTCGCGGCGGAGCGGTTCGGCAACGCGGAAACGCCGGGGATCTCGAAAATCGTCCAGCGCATTGGCGCGGGGAAGTCCTCCCTGAAGGCCGAGGCCCTCATTAAGGCGTGTGAGTACGAGATGGGGTGTATCGAGCTTGGCGAGAAGGCGCGCGCGACTATTCTGAAAGAACTTGGCACAAACGTCGCCGTGGATGCGTCCTTCCCGAAGAAGATCGCGTACACGCTTCAGTTGATCGGGTCGTCACGGGAATACCAGCTGGGGTGAAGATATGACAACCACTCTTGAACGCCACGGGAAGACAGCCGCCAACGGCAAAGCGGTCGGTGGCCCGCCCGCCACCGGCCCGGACATTGACGCCGCCAGCCACGCCCTCGAGACGCGGGGCGCCGACGAGTACCCGCTCCTGATGAGGATGGGGCACTCGTTCGAGGCTGTCGTGGGTCAGCGCCTGCTCGTGGACGGCTTCTACGGCGCGCTGGACGTGGCGATCGGCGGCGACGGCTGGTACTACGTCCTGAACAAGATGGTCTCCGGCGAGTTGTACCCGCGCGTCAGGATCGCCGTCTGCAACATCAATGACGAGTTCCCGCGCAACATCGTGCCGATGATCGACGGGAAGCCGGACGAGCCGCTCAACGAGATGTTCAAGTCCCCGGTGTGCTGCGACTCTGACGGCAAGGGCACGTTCTTCTTCACAGACGAGCACGCTAACAAGGTAGTGATGATCTCGACCAAGGGCGAGACTCTCGGCTGGTGGGGCGAGGCAGGCACGAAGCCCGGACAGTTCAACGCGCCGGCCGGCATCATCCACGCGAAGGACGGGACGCTGTGGGTCGTGAACTCGAAGGACTCGCGCGTCCAGCAGTTCACCCGGGATGGAAAGTTCATCAAAGGCTTCGGCAAGGCAGGCACGGGGCCGGGCGAGTTGAACTACCCTTGGGGCATCGCCGTCGACCCGGTGAACGGGACGGTGCTGGTGGCCGACTGGCGGAACGACCGCATCCAGCGCTTTTCGCCTGACGGCGAGCCGTTGCAGGTCATAGACACGCCCGGTCGCGGCCGGGGGCCGTTGAAGCGGCCAAGCGGCGTCGCCGTTGACGCTCACGGCGACATCTATATCGTCGACCGCGGCAACGACCGCGTGCTCCAGTTCAACCCGCGAGGCATGTTCATCGAGTCGTTCATCGGCGACGCCTACATGACCGAACGTGGCGCAGACAAGCTGATGGCGAACCCGAACATGTGCCGCTGGCGTGACCACATGCTCGACCTGGACCGCGAAAAACGGTTCTGGAAGCCCTCGATGGTGAAGGTTGACAGCGAGTTCCGCGTGCATGTGGTGGACGCGGGCCGCTTCCGGCTCCAGATATACCGTAAGCGGTTCCGGGTCCTGCAGCCCGGCCAGGCGGACTCTGCTGAAACGTTCACCGCGCCCTTCCTGAACTGACCTGACACCATCCACAGATGGCACAGATTACACAGATACAGAATTAACTCTGGCGGCAGTTCGCTGAAATCACCACGAGCCTGTCAGACCACGGTTTTCGTACGGTCAGCGATGCCCTGCCAGTCGATCTCGCGGCCGAGGCCGGGGCGGTCCGTGACGTAGAACCAGCCGTTCTCCACGCGGTGGGTGTCCTTGATGAGACCGGCCACAGCCTTGCGCAAAGAGCGGTCGGGAGACGTCGCGGGCCAGGCTGGGACTTCCCACCAGTCGTCGTTGCGGATTGCGGCTACGACATGCGGGTTGCCGCCGTGGCAGTTCATGCCGAACATCTCAGCAAGGTTGGCGAGCTTCACCTGTCCCGTGATGCCGAGGCCGGTCTGGCGGACGATGTCTATGGCCCCGGCGGTGAGGTACGGGACGGCGAGGTAGGGGTTGCCGGGGATGGACTCAAGGGCCATGACGGGCATGTCCAGAGCGTCGGAGAGCTTCTTCAGCCCGCGGATATCGGTCTCCTGAAGCGGCTCCTCGATCCAGAGGTAGCCTAGGTCCTGTAGAGCGCGTCCCACTCGTATGGCCTCGTCCACGGTGTACTGCTGCACCGGGTCGTGCATGAGGGCGAAACCGTCGCCGCAGACCTGCCGGATTTCTTTTGAAAGTGCGATGTTCTCCTCGACGCCGAGGATTGAGTGATCCTTGAAGCCCTTAAAGCCGTCCCGCTTCGCCTTTTCGGCCGCGGCGAGGCAGTCATCGAACGGCACGCCGGTCTCGGTCAGGTAGGCGGGGATGCGGTCTCGGAACCCTCCAAGGAGTTTGTGGACGGGCATGCCCGCCTTGAGGCCCGCGAGATCCCACATGAGTTCGTCAATGAGAGCCAGCGGCGCGGTGGAGGGCATGTGGAAATAACGGCGGGCCATCCACATCTTGTGCCAGATGTGCTCGCGGTCAAGGGCGTCCGCGCCGACCAGTTCCGGCGCCCACTGGGCCTTGAACGTCCGGGCCTCCCACTCCAGGTGCTCGCGCCCGAAGCTCGTCGCCAGCAGGCCGGTGGTCTCAATGTTGTCCGATGTTCGAATACGCAGGAACGATGCGTACGCGGGCTGCGCCGGCCCGGTCACGCCCTCGCCGTCAAACGGACGGTGAGCGAACTTGAAGCGGTGCGAGCCGGGGTAGCGCTGCATGGTGCGCAGTGGCCGCCACTCGGGGACGACGGGACCGGCATCAAGGATCAGGATGTCCAGTGATTCGATTTTCATATCGCCTCTTTGAGATCAGACAATGAGTTATTCCCGCTTGTCTTTGTCAAGGCCAGCGCGTAGCCCATTCAAGAATCCCCAGATAGTAATACCGCCACCTACTACGATTCCAACAATCCCTGCAGTCCTTATGGACTGCCAATTCTGGCACTCCCGCTGGAGGCTGGCGTCGAACACGCGTCCAAACTGACCGAGGAACGATTCGCATGCTGCTATGCGACTTGAACTTGCTGCGAAGGCGATAACGCCTCCTACTAGCAAAAGGAGGCCTACTGACGCCAGAGGACTGAATTTCATCTGACTTCTCTCCTAGGAACTGCCGGGATCTTCGTGTTTATTTATCTCGATCTCGCTGTGCTCGCTCGCGAATCCTCACTTCTAAACCAAGTCCGTGACGCCTGCCCGCGGGCCGGTGTCTGCTGGCATACTTGTCGGGTTCTCCGCCGCCGGGCGTGAGAGTAACACCGCCTCGACACACGGTGCGAGCATCCGCCGACCGTTTACAAGACAGGCTTACAGATTTCAATGGAATTCCTGATCCGTCCTCCCGAAGAACAGGAAATGACTGCGTTCCGCATCGCGCTCGCCCGCGGCTTTGGCCGACACCCGCGCCCGGAGCCGGAGGACACAGAGCTTTTTCTGAAACTCTTCGAGCGTGAACGCTCGCTGGCCGTCTTCGACGCCGACAGGATCATCGGGACGACTGGCATCTTTTCGTTCGAGATGTCCCTGCCGGGCGGCGCAGTGATGCCCGTAGCGGGTGTGACGATGGTAACGGTGGCGGCGACGCACCGCAGGCGCGGCATCCTCCGCCAGATCATGGCCCGCCAGCTATCCGACGTCCGCGACCGCGGAGAGCCAGCCGCGGCATTGTGGGCTTCGGAAAGTTCCATCTACGGCCGGTTTGGTTACGGGCTGGCGATACAGCACGAGCGGTGGTCTATCGACCGCAGGCTCGCTGTCCTGGCCCACTCTCCAGCCGTGAACGGACAGGTTCGGTGGGTCGCCGAGACGGAAGCACGCCAGTTATTTCCTCAGGTGTGGGCGCGGGCGCGCCTCGTGAAGCCGGGCATGATCGCCCGGAGCGGGAAGGTATGGGACAACCTGTTCCATGATCCAGAGCACCGCAGGTTAGGCGGCAGCGCGTACTTCTTCGCCGTGTATGAAGAGGCAGGCCGCGCCGAAGGCTATGTGTCATACCGGATCAAGATGAATTACGAGGACGGCTCGGATGCTCACGTCGTCATGGTTGGCGACCTGACCGCCACGACTGACGCTGCGTACGCGGCGCTCTGGAGGCTTCTCCTGAACATTGATCTGACCGCGAAGGTGGAGTCGTGGGGCCGCGCTGTTGACGAGCCACTCTGGTGGATGCTGGAAGGGCCGCGCCGACTCCAGCGAATACCACACGACGCTATCTGGCTGCGATTATTGGATGTCCCAGCAGCGCTTTCGAGGCGCACGTATTTGACACCCGGCAGGCTCGTGATCGAAGTGAAGGATGAGTTCTGCCCATGGGTTGCCGGCAGGTACGCGCTTGATGCCGGGCCGGACGGCGCGCAGTGCAAGGTCACAACGGCGGAGCCGGACATCGTCCTCGGGGCGGCAGAGCTGGCGGCGGTATACATGGGCGGACACAGGATGTCGCCGCTGGCGCGCGCTGGACGAGCCGAGGAGCGGACGCACCGTGCGCTCGCCAAGGCCGACGCCATGTTCGCATGGGACGTCGCACCGTACTTCCCGCACGGGTTCTAACGATCGCCATCTACACCAACACCCTCTCCCTGACAGGGAGAGGGTGTTGAAGAGCGCAGGAAGCGGGCCAGACATCCTCAGAGAATGTCATGCTGACCTTGATTCAGGAGATCTACGTCAGTACAAGAAGCAACCGGCCTCTAACGGCGGAAGAAGGACGTGGGTGCTGAGGCTGGCTGGGCCTTTACGGACGGCTGCGTGGTGCTGGCCGAGTTGAGTGATGGGCTGCCGGGGCCAAAACCATTGCCGGAGGGGCGCACCAGTTTGCCAGCCGCCGGGTGGTGGCGCAGGAACGGCGGGACGGCCATGTCGTCCTCGTTTTCCATCACCTTGCGTGCCTCTGCAGCACGATCCTTCGGCTGATCGCCCTCGACTGGGAAGCCTGTAGCTATGAGAGTGACTTTGATTTCGGACTCCATTTTGGGGTCTGTCACAGTCCCGAAGATGATGTTGGCATCTGGGTGGCAGCGGCTCGAGATGGCCTCGGCAGCCTGGTTGACCTCTGACAGAGTCATGTCTGCGCCGCCAGCGAAGCTAAGGAGAACCCCTGTCGCGCCGTCTATCGAGACTTCCAAGAGTGGGCTGGAGAGGGCTTCCTCCGCAGCCTGCACTGCCCTGTTTTCACCCTTGCCGTGGCCTATGGCCATCCAGGCGGGACCTGCATTTTCCATGATGGCGCGGACATCAGCGAAGTCCAGGTTTATTTCGCCGGGCGTGAGGATGAGATCAGTGATGGCCTGGACGCCCTGACGCAGGATGTTATCTGCCGCCCGGAAAGCGTTGTCCAGAGTGAGGCGCTCGTCGCTCATGGCAAGCAGGCGATCGTTGGGGACGACGATCAGTGTGTCCACCTTCTGCCGCAGTTGTTCGATGCCGGCGAGGGCCTTCTTCATGCGCTGTGACCCTTCGAACCCGAAGGGCTTCGTCACGACTCCGACAACAAGTGCGCCGACCTCCTGCGCTATTTCGGCGACTATGGGGGCCGCACCCGTTCCCGTGCCTCCTCCCATGCCGGCAGCCACGAAGATGAGATCCGCTCCCTGGAGGCTGGCCTTGATCTGTTCACGGCTTTCGTCCGCGCAGTTGCGTCCCTTTGACGGGTCGCCACCGACGCCGAGGCCACGCGCAGTCGAGTCTCCGATGCGGATGCGTGTTGGGACCGACATGCGCTCGAGGGCCTGTTGGTCAGTATTGACGACGAGATACTCGACCTCCGGGATACGGTCGCGGAACATGCGTGACACAGCATTGGATCCGCCACCGCCCACGCCGATGACCTTGATCGTCGCGGTGCCGATGTTCTTGGGCATACCGGGCATGGTCACGGGCTGGTCAACCATGTGCGTCTCCTGCGTGCGGGGTGGCCGCGATCGCCGTATCACCGGGCCTCGCGGTACGGGTGCTCCCCGCCCATGACGAGTGTCCAGTTCCGGCATGTTGCTATCTGGTGATGCGAACGATTCTAAGAAGGAGCGCACGCAGGTTTCGTCAGTAGAGCGCGACGTGTTTCAACGGATTTACGAACCTGCCTGACGGTACGGTTGGCGCACAGAGTTCACGGAAGTCGTCCTCTTTTCCGCTGGGAGAGGTCAAGGGTGAGGAAATTAATTGATCCGGGGCGGTTGAATCCAGGATGCGCAGACGCTACAGTCCCGCAAACAAAAAATGACTCGAGTGGGCAATAGTCTGACGGAAGCGAGGAAGTCACCGATGCGCTCGATGCCGGGCCGTACGAAGGCGCATGGTTCTTAAACGCTGCGTGCTTTGCACTTCCCTACCAGAAAGTTGACGAGAGTCCTGGCATGCCCTCTCTGCTCATCTCAAAGCCAGACGATGCCGATGATCCGTACGCCCTCCGGCAAACCATGTACGCCTGCATGAACCTCGAAATGGATGACACCTATGAACCAATCCCAGCCACGCCACAACGCGGGATCCGATGGACGCGTCAGGCAGGGTGTCCACGTCGGCCACATATAGGTACCGTTCAATAAGGGCGTCACACGTGCCGGATCGGTCGCTGCCTTGGAAGAGGTGGTCGAGAGGGCGAAGGAAGTGCGCGTCTCAGACTCGATTGAGTTGGACCGCAGAGCGCTCAATAGATGTGCTCACGTCGTATTCGGTGCACAGAGACAGGCTGAGCTAGTCGCGTGAGATGCGTTACCTCTGTGAGGGTGGGCACGTTGCGGTGGAGGGGAGGCTTCCTTACACTTGGGCGGTTTTCGGACTGGACTCTTCGGCCCTCCGCACTCTGAACGTCATTCCGACATCGGACTTTGTTCAAGACTGGCTGGTTCAGGATGCCGGGTATGTAAGTGACCGGGCCGCGTGATGGTGTAGATAGTGATGCGTCCTGGAAACCAGGACGTTGCAAGATGCGCCCCTGCCGAGCCGGGACGCTATAAGGAGAGATAGATGAACGGCTACGAGGCAATGGCGAAGATCATGAAGATCGAGGGCATCGAGTGGATGGCCTGCTACCCGTCGAACCCTCTCATAGAGGCGACGGCGAAGGAGGGCATCCGCCCTATCCTGTTCCGCCACGAGCGCGGGGGCATCATGGCCGCAGACGGGTTCTCGCGCCAGTCCCGCAACCACAAGTACGGGGCCTTCTGCTCACAGGGCGGGCCGGGCGTCGAGAACTCGATGGGCGGCATCGCTCAGGCATGGGCCGACTGCGTGCCGATCATCTACTTCCCTGACGGCGCAGATCGCTACAAGGCTACGGTGAAGCCCACGTTCCGGGCGCCGTACAACTACCAGCACATCGCGAAGTTCGCCGAGGCGTTGACCGCCCCCGGCGACATCGTCTACTTCGCCCGCCGCGCCTTCCACGCGCTGAAGAACGGCCGTCCGGGCCCTGTTGTGCTTGAGATGCCGCGCGATGTGATGACCGGAGAGGTGACCAACCTGTCGGGCTACGAGCCCGCAAAACGCATGGTGTCGCAGCCCTCCGCAGGCGAGGTCAAAGACGCTGTGACGCACCTCTTGAAGGCTAAAAAGCCGGCGATTTGGGCGGGCCAGGGCGTGCTTTACGCCAACGCCATGGACGAGCTGCGTGAATTCGCAGAACTGACGCAGATCCCCATCATGACGACGATGGAGGGGAAAAGCGCGATAGACGAGGAGCACCCCCTCTGTCTCGGCGCAGGCAACCGCACAGCACCAAAGCCAGTTTTCGTATGGCTGAAGGAGTCGGACGTCCTGTTTGCTGTCGGAGCGTCATTGACGATCACGAACTATGGTCTGCAGGTGCCTGACGGCAAGTTCATCATCCACAACACGAATAATCCGGATGATGTGAACAAGGACTACAAAGTGCAGATCGGTCTGCTCGGCGACTCCAAGGCCACGCTGCGGGCGATGATAGAAGAGGTCAAAGCACAGATCGGGCCGCAGGGGCGCAAGAAGGACACCTCTGTGCAAGAGGCGGTGGCGCAGGTGAGGAAAGAATGGATGGCCGAGTGGTCAGCCCGCCTGAACTCGGACCTTGAGCCCATCCTCCCCTACCGGCTCGTGAACGAGATCAACAAGAACCTTGACCGCAAGAACTCGGTGGTGACGCATGACGCCGGGCACCCGCGGGACGAGATCATGCCCTTTTACACGGCATCCGTGCCGGGTTCCTACATAGGCTGGGGCAAGACAACGCACCTTGGCTACGGCCTGCCCCTGATGATCGGGTCGAAGATGGCGAACCCTAACAAGTTCTGCCTCAACTTCATGGGAGACGGTGCCTTCGGGATGTCTGGCCTGGACCTGGAGACTTCCGTGCGCGCTGGCCTGCCGATCACGACTGTCGTGCTGAACAACGGGACGATGGGCGGCTATAACAAAGCTCTACCCGTAGCGATGGAGAAGTACAACGTCGGCAACATGACGGGGGACTACGCGAAGATCGCCGAGGGCCTTGGTGCTGTAGGAATCAAGGTGTCAAAGGTAACCGAGATCGGCCCGGCCCTGAAAAAGGCTCAACAGTTGAACAAGGAAGGGAAGACCGTGTTGCTGGACGTGAAGACACAGCAGCAGATGGACTTCAGCATCTACCCCCTGAAGTAGAGCGCCCCTCAACCCGGGCCACGTCGCGTGGAAAGGGCCTGGCCCTGCCATCCTGCGCAAATTGATGGATCCCGTGTCACCTTCCCACCGAGGAAGGTGACACGGGCGAGGGCTGCACATTGAACCTGTGATTTGGGGACATCCTTAAGCACAAAGCCGGGCGGAGTTATCTCCGCCCGGCTTTGTGCTTCTGTGGTTCCGATCGAGTCCGCCAGACCCTATGCCTGAATGCCGACAATCTCAGTGCGCAATAGGAACACTGGATTCTTCGCAATGCTCAAGATGACGCGTCGTTGTTTGAAGAGGGAGTCCTTGTTCCACCCTAACGGGCGCGCCATTGGGGAAGGGGCGGGCCGGATGTTTTGTTTTGTCCGGGGCCTACTGCAACGCGCAGTTCGTCAGGGTCAAACTGGTCGGATGATGCCTGCGGTTTCCAGCCGATTACCTTCTCGGCGTGGGAGATATCCCGCCAGCTTGTCGAGTTGTCAGAGATGGCATCGAAAATGTCGAACTTGACCGATTCCGGCGCGTCTATGCACGCCTCTATCATGCGTACAGCGTCCATCTGATCGAGCCAGCCGGGAAGGTGGCGGACGAGTTTCGGTCTATTGGTGTCGAGCACCGCGCCGAGGCGGATACACAGGACTGACAGGCCGTGCTTGTCTGAGAACCACCGGCATGCTGCCTCGCCCAGGACCTTTGCTGCGCCATAGGGCGAATCAGGCCTCGGCGGGTCCCGGTGCGTCAACAACTGCCACGGGCGGTTGTCCTGCGCGGGCGTCGTGCCTGCGGCGTTCGGAGCGAAAGCGAGGGCCTTGTCATACTCCCCCCGGGCTAGAGCGCCATAGGGCGAACCTTCGTACCACTCGTAGCCGCACATGGTGCTGCCGGTGGACATGAATACGACGCGCTTCACGCCCGCCTCATGGGCGGCCTTGAGGACGTTGATGGTGCCTCCTGCGGTGACGCGTATCTGTTCGTCCCAATCATCGATGAAGCCGTGCGTGGCTGCGGACAAGTGGAGGACGGTATGGATGCTCCCGAATGCCGGCCTGATGGCCTTCAGGTCTGAAACATCGGCCTGGGTGCAAGGGATGTCCTTTATGGCGCGTCGGTTAAGGGCGGAGAGGTCGTATTTGCCGCCAAGATGTTTGATTACCAGGCCGCCGATGAGGCCGCTTGCACCTGTGATAAGCACCTTCTTCTTTGCGGGCATTCGTTTCTCCTTCTGTGAAAAGGCCGGACAAGACAGACTTGTCCGTAGAGTTCCTTCGACATCGAACTGATGCGGGCATTATCAGCTAGACCAGCAGTCAGCGGCCAACTTCATCTCGACCTGGAGATGCGTCATCTGCGGTGGTCCTCTGCCCTGTCCTGCGGGCGGTATCCAAGGACATGTTCTGCGTGCGAGATGTCCCGCACGCCCCAGCGGTTATCCGAGCCGGAGTAGAAGATGTCGAACTTTAGCGACTCCGGCGCGTCCACGCACAATCGCACAAGCTGGGCGGCATCGCGCTGGCTTGTCCATAGGGAGAATGAGCGTTCGCCGGGCGCATCAACGTCGCCAGGGTTAATGTTCCCCGTCGGGTTCAAGGGAGTGTCCGGACGGTTGACGGCCGAGAAACGGATGACGAGCACAGAGATGCCGTGGACGTCCGAGTAATAGCGGCCCAACGATTCTCCCCAGACCTTCGAGGCGGCGTACAGGCCGGAGGGCCGAACGGGCCAAGTGTGGTCAATCTTCCTATAACCGCCGGGCTGCCCGGGGTGCCTCCCTGCGATCACGGCTGCCAGCGGTGGCTCCTGTTCGTAATTCCACGTGACCTGGCCCGTCGAAGCGAAAATCACGCGCTTCACTCCGGCGTCACGGGCCGCCTCGAACACGTTGTACGTGCCGATGAGGTTGGACTCTCTGATCCTGTCCCACAAGTCGCCCGCTCCTGCGTTGGCGCCTAGGTGGACGACCTGGTCCCGGCCCTCGACGGCCCTGCGGACGGCGGCGAAGTCGTTGATGTTGCCGATTATGACGCTCTTGCCCTTCGAAGGGTCAGACGCGAGGTCGAAGCCCGTCAGCGCATAGCGATCCGGAGAGTCCGACATGTTTTTCCAGACGGCTGTGCCAATGAGGCCTGACGCGCCTGTTATAAGGATGTTCTGCTTGTTAGGAGTCATACGTACTGAACCACTATCCCTTCTCCGCTTAAGGGAGAGAGGTGGGGTAAGGGGCCAGAGCGAAGGCAAGCTTACACGAGGCGGGTAAAATGCCTGCTGCCATCGTTCCGCTTCGAATCAGGATGACGGTGCTCTGTCTATATCCTTAACGAACCTTTCCAAATCCCTCAGTGGTAGATGGAAAGATGTGAGGGGTGACAAGCACCGATTTCCACCGCACTTTGGGCCGCCCGGCACGATATAGACAGATCCGGATGACGGCGAAATAGAGAGGCAACCATGAAAACCACCGGGTTCCGCACCCTCGTCCTCGGCACACCCTGGCGCAACCTTACCTATTGCATCATCGAGACTGACGAAGGCATCGCGGGCATCGGAGAGGCCCGAGTCCTCGGTAAGACACATACCGTCACCGAGTACCTGAAGGACGCCCAGCGCCACTTCATAGGCCACGACCCCTTCAACATCGAGGCTCTCTACCGACGCATGACGCTGCTCGACTTCGGGAAGCCGGGCGAGGTCGTTTATACGGGCCTGGCGCTCGTTGAGCTTGCGTTCTGGGACATCATCGGCAAGGCCACGAAGCAGCCCGTGTACCGTCTCCTCGGCGGGCAGGTGAAGGACCGCATCCCCGCCTACGCCAACGGTTGGTACACGGTCGAGAGGTCGCCAGAGCAGTTCGCAGTCGCGGCACGGCGTGTCATCGAGCGCGGGTACCGCGGCATGAAGTTCGATCCCTTTGGCAACGGGGATATGGAGCTTGAACGCGATCAGTTCTACAAGTCGCTGGACCTGATCGAGGCCGTATCGTCAGTCGCAGGGACACGGGCGCAGATGATGATCGAGATGCATGGCCGGTTCGCTCCGCATCAGGCGCGCGAGATCGCCCGGCACATCGAGAAGTACAACGTGGCGTGGGTCGAAGAGCCGTGCCGCCCGGGGGACATACCGGCGATGGGACGCATGCGGGCGCACACATCCCTGCCGATAGCGACGGGCGAGCGCTTATACGGCGCAATGGAGTTCCGGGAGCTCTGGGCGACCGGGTATACGGACATCGTGCAGCCGGACATCACGCAATGCGGAGGCATCCTGGAGACGAAGAAGATCGCCTCGACTGCCGAGACGCATTCGATCATGGTTGCGCCGCACAACGTCGGCGGAATCGTCTCGACAATGGCGGCCTTGCACCTGTCATTGACGCTGCGGAACGCAAAGGTTCTGGAGCATTTCAATGACTTCGCCGACCCTCATGTGAAGAAGGCGGGCACGGGCTACCCGGAGGTTGTGGACGGCTGGTTCCCCGTGCCGACAAAGCCGGGCTGGGGTATCGAGCTCGACGAGGAGTTCATCAGGGCGAACCCTCCGAACCGGACGCCTTCCGGCGCCATAGCCGACCCGGGCTTGAATATGTTCTCCAATCCCGACTGGGCCAAGCGTGGTCAGGAGAGGTAACAACCGTCGCACCGCTCCGTTCAACAGGCTCACGGAGCACAGGCAAGGTTTATTTTGCGGTGCGGGAGATCAGGGGCAGCGCCGTCTCTGACAACAAAATCCACAGACGGCCGGAATAGCGTATCCTAGATGGCGCAGGTTGTTCGATGGCCTTCCAAAGCTATGACGCCCCCCGCCAACTGCAGCGGCAGGTTTCTGTAGTCGTGGCTCGCCTCCAATTCTGCGCCCCGCCATTTCTGTGGCGCGGCACAATTCTCCGGTCGGCAAAAGCCCCCGAATAGAAGGACAACGACGATAACTACCAGTTCATTTTCCAGCCTCGAACTCATCGAGGCTCTTCAGCGCGCCGTCAAGGCCGAGAACTACGAAGAGCCCACTCAGATCCAGCAACAGGCCATCCCCCCCCTGCTGCAGGGACGAGACCTCCTGGCTTGCGCACAGACCGGCTCCGGCAAAACCGCAGCCTTCGCGCTGCCCATCCTCCAGCGCCTTGCCACTTCAAACAAGCGCCCTGTCAGGTTCACGCCCCAGGCCCTTGTGCTGGCGCCCACTCGTGAGTTGGCCACACAGATCGCAGACAGCTTCAAGACCTACGGCCGCTACCTACCGATGGTGAGCACGGCAATCTACGGCGGTGTGGGACAGGATCGGCAGGTCAGCCAGCTGACGCGAGGTGTTGACGTGCTGGTCGCCACGCCAGGTCGCCTGGTTGACCTGATGGAACAGCGATATGTGTATCTGGACCAGGTCGAGGTGTTCGTCCTCGATGAGGCCGACCGCATGCTCGACCTCGGGTTCATCGTGGATGTCCGCAGGATCATCCGCACGCTGCCCACAACGCGCCAGACGATGCTCTTCTCGGCGACCATGCCCCCCGCTGTTGCCTCCCTCGCGCACAGCCTCCTCAACGATCCGGTCACTGTCATGGTGACGACGGCCACAGAGTCCGCCCCAAAGATCGAAGAAAGCGTGATGTTCGTTGACCGCAATCACAAGGCCGCCGCGTTGAGCGATGTGTTGAAGCGACCTGAAGTGACACGCGCCTTGATCTTTACCCGCACGAAGCACGGCGCAGACCGGTTGGTCCGTCAACTTGGCGAATTCCGCATCACCGCTGACGCCATGCATGGCAACAAGTCCCAGAATGTCAGAGAGCGGACACTTCAGGACTTCAAGAGCGGCCGGGTACGGTTCCTGGTTGCCACTGATATCGCCGCCCGCGGGATCGACGTCGAGGCCATCACTCACATCGTCAATTACGACCTGCCTGATGAGCCCGAATCGTACGTCCACCGCATCGGCCGCACCGCACGCGCCGGTGCAACCGGAGCCGCCATCTCCCTGTGTTCAATGGAGGAGGAGACGAACCTCCGGAACATCGAGAGGTCTCTTCGCCGCCGTATCCCGGTGGTGGAGTCCGATGGACGCCCGTCGGCAGCCCCCGTGCTTCCGATGCCCCCGGCTGCGGTCCTGGCCGGAGCCAACCGCCCCAAGATGGTCTTTACGACAAACCGGCGGCTGGCTGCACGCCAGTTCGAAAGAAAGCCGTCGTTCGGCGCAGGCGTCCGGCGGACAGGATAGGGAAGCCTCTCTCTCTACTGGAAAGGTCAATGAGGGAGGGTTTCCGTCACTCTAGAGCCCATTCTTGCGCTCTGACGCCGCACTGCTAAATGGGCTGGTGGGCCTCCGCCCATCAATAGGATTATCCCGAAAATGCCGTTCGGCATCTTTACATCAACGAAAGAGGCCCCGGCCCTGAGCGCCCATGACAAGTCGAAGGCGCTCAGGGACCGGGGCCATGTTTTGTTCAAGCAAGGTGGACTGTAAGCCGAGTTCTGTGGCGCCACCGCTACGGGTTTACAGCCCTAAGGCCTTCATCCCCGCCGTGCGGCGTCTGGCAGCCATCCGTCTAGTCACCGGTTCGCACCGGAGATCAAGCAGCCAACCCGGAGGCTCGCCGGGCCAGCGATACGCCTCCCTATTTGGCCTTGCACCGGGTGGGGTTTGCCCTGCCCCGTCTGTTACCAGCCGGGCGGTGCGCTCTTGCCGCACCATTTCACCCTTACCCCGGCTCCGCTCCACATCGCCGGACACTGCTGGGTAATGCCTTCACCCTTGGCCCTCTCTGGTGGAGAGGGGAGTGTCTGATGATCCGGAGCAGGAGCCGGGGCGGTATGTTTCTGTTGCACTTTCCGTCGGGTCACCCCGCCCTGCCGTTAGCAGGCACCCTGGCTCGATGGTGCTCGGACTTTCCTCCCCCATTTCGGCCCTTGTTCCGTCATCCCGGCAAGCCGGGGCTCAGGGGGCCGTACTGGCGGCGGCTGCCCGTCCACCTTGCTCGTCCTCAGCATAGACCCATGGTCAAGCGCTGGGGGGATTGGAACCGAGCACCGGCCGCTGTGCCTTTCTGAGCACAGCTAGAACCCCTTGACGAATTTTCACATTGCCTGCCAACCCTCCCCTTGCCAGGGATAGTAGGCATACGACCTCTCACCCCAATATCTCCCACAAGGAAGAGGGAACGTTCAGGCGGGTTCAGGCGGCAGGAGCGTGCTCGGCCTGCTGCTGCTTCATTACGACTTCGAGCCGGTCCGTGTAGAGGACAACGCGCTCGATGAGGGATGCCATGTCGGGCGCAACAACCAGGGCCGTGACACCCGCAGCAAGGGGTGCAGCCTGATCGCGCGGGCGACTGCCCTCCCGCGCGGCGCGCAGCGTCGCGAGCGCTGCGGCGACGTTCGGATATCTGGCACGCCCGGCAGTGAGGAGCCGCAACGTCTGGACGAAGTCCCGCCCGGCGGCTTCGAGATTGCGATGTGGAACAGCGCTCCCAACGGGCGCAGGCGAGGCTGCACCACTCGACAGGACAGATGCGCCACAGGGTTTACCAGACGCCCCATCCATCTCTGGAACGGTTGTTATTGCATTGGGGATGAGATCCACAAGGACCGGCAGGCCGATGCGTGCGCGGACCTGCTTCTCCAGGTCTTCTGCGTGCCACGATGGGTGTGCGGGGCTGTTCATGCCCTTCGAGAGCCTTGGTGCGCGGGCACGGCATTCGTAGTACCGATAGATGGCGGACTGTTTCGCTCCGTCCTTGTTTGACCAAACCCTGCGTCGAGTCAGGCCAAAGGCGCCAGCCCCGCAGACACCGCACTTGACGAGGCCTCCGAGGGTGAACGGCTCTGCCGAGCGACCGCGCCGGTGTGGCTTCCTGCTCTGGATGAGGGTCTGGGCTTGAGTGAAAACGGTGCGGTCTACGATGGGCTGATGTGCGCCTCCGATGAAGTTACCGTAGCGGGCATACACGCCAGCATAGGCGCGGTTGCGCAGGATGCTGGCTATCGCAACGGGCGTCCATGGCAGGCCCTTGCGTGTTCTGCTGCCATCACCATTGAGATGGTTGGCTATCCGGCGGAGGCCGATGCCCTGCCCTTGCTTAGTGGTGGCCGGCGGCTGAGACGGAAACGCTGAGATGACGCCCTGAGAGGACACACCGGTATACAAGGCGAAGATACTGCGGACGGTGTCCGACTCCTCTGGTACAGGCTTTAGCTGCCCATCCAAACCGACAGAGTAGCCGTACGGGGTGCGGCCCAAGACCTCTCCACGGGCAGCCTTGGCGAGGATAGATTTACGAACGCGCTTGTTCCGGTCCTGGAGCGGGCCTCGCAGGCCGAGCCGCTCGAGCCCGTTGAGCACGATATCGGGATACTGAGAGTCCAGGCAGCGAATCTCAGAGCCTGTCTCCTTGATTTCCAGGACGCGGGCCGCCAGAGTTTCCAGATCATGTGCAAGGTGCCTGGAGTCTGGCACCAGAATGAGCGCGGGACGCGCCTTGACGATTCCAATGAGCTCGCGATAGGCGTCTGCTTGTTGCTGGCCTTCGCCCGGTGTGAACAAGCCGGCAAGCTGGTGCCCGTTCTTTTCGCAGTAACGCCTTATGGCGTCTGCGTCGGGGTTGGTTTGACTCACCTGTGAGGACGCCGCGCCCGCTACGAGCTGCGGCAATGTGAGGAAGAGACCTGCTGCGCGCATGTGGCTACCCTTTCTTGAACTCAGGGCGAGCCTAGCGGTCCCCCGTCCTGACAGAAAAGCGTGTCACGTGCAGGTTTTGATGATTTTTGACGTGCTGATTAGGTCATGGGGTGCGCGGACTGGAATAGTCGACGCGCAGCATGGGCGACGATCCTTCGCGCACCCTTCAGCATTCAGCCTGGCTGAGTACCATCCCTGCCACAGAGAATTGGCGTGGTCGCCTATTCGGCGAGGAGGATACGACCGCAGCTGGAACAAGAGATGAGACCATCTGAAACGCGCATCTTGGAAACCTCGCGTAGAGGTAGCCGCACGCGGCAGCCCTGACAAACGCCGCGTTCTACTTTTACAACGGCCATGCCAGATTTGCGCCGCATGAGCGACTCATAGAACTTCAGGTCGTCCTCGGGGATGCCTGATGCTTCCTTACTGCGTTTCTTACTGATCCCGTCGCATTCTTTCGAAAGACGGTTCTTGTCCGAAGACAACTGCTGCTCGGTTATCTTCCACGCATCTTCCTGGTCAGCGAGCTGTTTTCCGAGGTCATCGTGACGGCGCCTGGCTTCCTCGGCAGAGGCCAGAGTAGGGCCAAGGCCCTGTTCGAGAGTGGCGTACTGCCTGCGGGCTGCGGCGTGCTCCGTCTCTACGGCCTGAAGTTCACGGACGTTGGTGATCGCGCCGCTGTAAAGGCGTTCCTCGAGCTGACTCAGGCGATCTTTGACCTGGGCAAGTTCTTGTTCCATCTTGGCGTGTTCAACGCGGGCTTCAAGCTCCCTAACGCGTGACTTTTCCGCCTTTTCCTTTAGCTCCGGGAGGCCGCCACGTGCCTCCAACTTTTCGGACGTATCACGAAACTCTCGCCTGCGTACGGCGTATGCCTGGTCTGTTGACTGCAATGACAGGAGGAGGGCGGCTAAACTCAAGATCGCCTGCCTATGAAGTACTGGTGCGCCGCTATGTGCCGGGCTGCTTTGTGCCGGCCCGTAGTGAGGCGCGAGATGAGTATTCGCTTGTTCCTGGATCCGACGGTGCGTCCGCGCCCCGGAGGATGTGAAATTAAGTTTAGGACTCTCCTCAGTCTAGGAACGTGCAAACAGGGTGTCAACAAAACTGCCTTTCTTTAGGATGCGCCCTGTCCTGCGCGGGGACGCCCAGCGCCCAAGCGCGGTGTAAAGTCAGAAGGAAGAGTAATGACGGAGGAGAAGCACGCTGTGACTACGGCGAACCAGAATCTCGCGTTTACTGCGCCTAAATTCGCGCTCGACAGGCCACGGACGCGCATGGTCGTGACAATCGGTCCTGCGACCAGGGGGCTGGAAACGATCAAGGACCTGATGCGCAGGGGCGTGTCCGTTATCCGTATGAACCTTTCACACGGCACGAGACCTGATTGGGACGCTGACACCCGCACTATCAGACAGGCAGCAGCAGACTTGAATATAGCTGTCGGTATTCTGGCTGATCTGCCCGGCCCCAAGAGGCGCACGGGAGCGGTGGTGGGTGGGGGTGTCAACCTTGTACGGGACGCGCTCCTAGTGCTGACATCTGGCAATAGGCACGATGGGGTGATGCGCATTGCCATAAACCCGGGCGGCCTTGAACACGACGTGAAGCCCGGCGCGTTGGTGTGGCTCGATGACGGCAAGATCAAGCTGAGAGTGGAACGCATCGAGGGCGAGGATGTGGTCTGCCGGGTCGCTGTTGGCGAGTTGCTGAAGGGCCAGAAGGGCGTGGCGACACCGGGGTCCGTTTCTAACCTTGGCTATATGACCGATGAAACCGTGGAGGCGTTGAAGTTCGCAGCAGAGTCCGATATCGATTTTGTCGGTGTTTCCTACTGCCGAAGCGTGGCTGATCTAGATCTTGTCCGCAAGGCGCTCCGAGATCAGCACCACAGGGCCGCCCCGCCGCCCGCCCTGATCGCGAAAATAGAACTCGGCCAGGCGGTCGACAGCCTCGACGCGATCGTTGCCGCACTTGAGGCGAATGACGGCCTCATGGTGGCGCGCGGCGACCTGGGCGTGGAACTGCCTATCGAGCTTGTGCCGGGCGCACAGAAAAAGATCATTCAGGCCGCGAACCGTGCCGGCAAAGTGGTCATCACAGCAACCCAGATGCTGGAATCAATGACCACAAACGACCTGCCACTGCGCGCCGAGGTGACCGACGTATATAACGCCGTGCTGGACGGGACGGATGCAGTGATGCTGTCCGGCGAGACTTCAATAGGAAAGTACCCGCTGGAGACCGTTGAGTTCATGGCCAAGATCGCGAAGGAGGCTGAAAAGGCGCTTGACCATGACAGCCTCCAACAGCGCAGGTATGCCGGCATGCAATCGAGCGGACACACCGCAATGGACGAGGCGATTGCGCACAGCGCATTCAGTGTGGCGAAGACGCTTCAGGCAAAGGTGATCGTGGCGTTTACCGAAGGCGGCAGTACGGCGGCCAGAGTGGCGTCATTCCGCCCGAGAGCCCTGGTACTGGCGCTTGTACGGCACCAGTACGCGGCGCGGAGGCTGTCTCTCAGGTGGGGCGTGATGCCGATCGAGGTACCGCCTTTGAGGACTATCGAGGTGATGTTCTATGAAGGATCGCACGCAGCATTGCTTACTGGCCTAGCCGCGCACGGAGACCAGGTGGTTGTGGTGATGGGCGTTCCCATAGGCTTCGCAGGTAACACGAACCTGCTCCGCGTGATGCGCCTGCCGGAACCGAGACCAACTCAGGCTGCCGATGTTTCAGCCTGAGTTGGCATCACCCGAATTGTCCCCTTTGCCGATGAGAACGGAGATCTTCCCGCAACCGGCGTCAAATCTATAGTCGCCGCTTCATCCACCATGCTATTCGCAGACAACATAACCAAATCCTTCAGCGACCAGGACCTCTTCACCGGTGTTTCCTTCAACATAGGCGATGGTGAACGCGTCGCACTGGCGGGCCACAACGGCGCGGGCAAGACAACACTGCTCCGGATGCTGGCCGGAGAGGACAACCCGACCACCGGCCATGCCGGGCACCGGAACGGCTCGTTGGGCTATCTCAAACAGGAATCGGGATTCGACCCTGAGAACACGCTTGAGCAGGAAATGTGGACGGCGTTCCCTGAAGCGCGGGCTGCTGCTCTTGGCCTCGAGGAGATTGAACGGCTCATCAGTGCGGACGACAACGACGGCGCTGCCCTGATCCTGCGTCAGACCGAGTTATTCGAGCGATTCTCTTTCCTGGATGGTTACACCATCAAGGCGCGAGTCAGCCGCGTGCTCAAGGGCCTCGGCTTCAAGGCCGAGGACAACATCAAACGGTGCCGAGAGTTCAGCGGCGGCTGGCGCATGCGCATCTCGCTGGCGAAGGTGCTGGTACGGCGTCCTGACCACATGCTCCTGGACGAGCCGACCAACCATCTGGACACAGCCGCCCGCGAATACCTGGCACGTGAACTTACTGGTTACGAGGGCACCCTGGTGATCGTCACTCACGACGGCGCCTTCCTCGACAAGGTCGCCACCCGTGTGCTGGAGGTGAGTGACACCGGCGTCGTCTCCTACACGGGAAATTACACCGAATACCTACAACAAAAAGAGCAGAGGCGAATCCAGATCGAGTTGGCGGCCGAACGACAAGAACGTCAGCTTGCCAGGCAGCAGGTGTTCATAGACCGTTTCCGGGCCACCGCTTCCAAGGCCGCGCAGGTGCAGGGCAGGGAGAAGCAGCTGGCGAAAGTGGAACGCATCGCAAAGCCGCGGGTGGATGCCGCTGCCAGGTTCACCATCACATCCCACGGCAGGGTTGAGCAGAAGGTCCTCACCCTGACCTCTATCAGCCATGCCTACGAAGATGACCTGGTGCTGGTGGACGTCAACCTGACCATAGAGCGCGGGCAGAAGGTCGTTCTGGCAGGGCCGAACGGCAGCGGCAAGAGCACACTGCTACGCATCGCAGCCGGTCAGGTGCGCCCGCTGGAGGGGAGCGTCGAATGGGCAGGCCGCGCCCTTCACGGTTATTACGAACAGCATCAGGACGAGGCACTGGATCCTCGACGCACTGTCCTGGAAGAGGTGCAGTCTTCTGCGGGCAATGCCATCGAGGGAGAGGTCCGAAGCGTCCTGGGTAAGTTCCTGTTTACCGGCGATGATGTCTTCAAGCCGGTTTCGGTGCTCTCTGGTGGAGAGCGCAGCCGTGTGGCGCTGGCCAAGTTTCTCCTCCAACCCACCAATGTATTGCTGCTCGACGAGCCGACCAACCACCTGGACACAGCCACACGCAAGAGCCTGGTGGAGGCGCTCAAAAGCTACGATGGCACGATCATCTGCGCCTCACACGATCAGGTGCTACTGGATACGGTGGCCACCCACGTCTATGAGATTCGAAACGGCGAGTGTGTGAGCAAGCGGACGGTGGAGCCGCCATCAATGCCGGTTCCTGTGCTGAAGCAGCGCAAGAAATGAGCCTGACGGTGAGACGGCGGCCCCGCACAGGCGCTAGTTGCACCACAAGGACACACACAGTCGCGGCGCAACCGAAAGGCGAACGGCAGCGTGATTAACCAGGGCTTTGAATTCAACCTCTACTTCATCAGGCACGGAGAGTCGGAGTCGAACGCGACACCTGGGATCGCCGCGGGTAGCAATTACGACGCGCCAATGACCGAGCGCGGACACAGACAAGCTCTCGCCCTAGGCCAGCGGTTCAAACGCGAGGGCGTAGCGTTCGAGCGCATCTACTCGTCATCGCTCATCCGGGCGGTACAGACCACAGAGGGCATGCTGAACGGCATGGGCCTTTCACACGTAAAGTTCACCCGCGTAGACCAGATCATCGAAAGACAGATTCCGGCATGGCGGGGCAGGCTCGCCTCAGATGTGATAACACCCGAAGTCCTACTTATGTCGGCCGCCATGGGGAAGTGGTTCCAACCGGCGGATGGAGAGTCGTTCCGGGCGGTGGAACGGCGGGCATCGAACTGGCTTGAGGATGAGCTGCTGTTCAATCCGGCGTGGTCAGAACGGCCCGGCAGCCACCGGATAGCAGTCATCGGACACGGGCACACCTTGCGTTGCCTGTTCCACTACATTATGGGGTTCGATCACGGCATGATCGAGCGAGTCCAGATTGACAATACGAGCGTGTCCAGGTTCCGGTTCGGGCGGAACGGCTGGGTGGTGAACTCTCTTAACGACGCATCGCACACATACGACATTGGCGATGTGAACCGCGAACGCGCTGACGCTCAGGCGACCGCGTAGCGAACGCTGGATATTTCAAGTGCCATGCGCGACGGGGCAGGGCCAGACGGGGTTCACTTTCACGCGATAGTGACACGGCGCCAATTACGGACAGGAAACTCTACGGGATGATCCCAACCATCCCGGTTCCTCTCAAAAAGACGAGTCCGTCAACGAGGTGGACTTGAAGCGCGTCGTCCAGTTCGCAGGCAGGAATGGTGCGACCGAGATGTGCCTCCCCGTATACGGGCGAGTTCTACCAGCCAGATGACTGGGAACGCGAGTACGCCGCGAGCCCAGTCGAGGCGGTCACCGGGACATTACCCCTCATCGCACAGGTGACCCGTCCTGGTGCCAGGGTGGCTGTAGCACAGGCGAAGCACTAGGGCCAGATCAACGCGGATGTGGTCTCAACTGTCGTCCCGCACATCTGCCGCCTGAGAGGTGTTGACATCCTGAGGTACTTAAGCCGCGTGGCGGAGGCGATAATCACCCCGTTACTGGTACAGGACTTCAACCGCGGAGGCCCGACCTTTGGGCCTGTGGAGATACTTCAACTCAACAGGCAATACCCGAACTTCAAGTACGCCAGGCAGGGCATCATTCGCAGCGGGGCGGTTCATGGCCGCTGATTTGACCATGAAAGGGACAGAAGGTCACATGAAACTCGCCGAAATGATCGTCAAAGACGCAAAAGACCGCGGGTTAAGCCACTTCTTTGGCATTCCTGGCGGCGGTGCACCGCTTGACATGATGGAGGCTGGGAGACGCCACGGCCTGCAGTTCGTTTCCGTATCCCATGAATCATCCGCCGCTCTCATGGCCGGCTACCACGGCGAAATGCACGGGACGGCGGGGCTTGCCCTATCTGTCAAGGGTGTTGGGGCCGGCAACCTGACCGGCGGAGCAACAAACGCCTACTTCGAGCGGCTTCCTGTGGTCTGCCTGTGCGAGTGTTCGCCCACTTCCGTACACCAGAAGGACATGGTTCAGCATTGCGACCACGCAAGCATGTTCGGCGGCATCACAAAATACAGGGCGACACTCGGCCAAGACGCGCCTGAAACGCTGCGGGAGGCAGTCTTCTCAGCGTCGGACGGGCGTCCGGGGCCGGTGCTGTTGAACCTGCCCTCCGACCTGGGCCTGCTGGAATGCGGCCCAGCAGGCCCAGCGATGACCGTGAAGCCGGGAGCGCCCCCGGCCGCAGAGAGGTTGGCGGCTTTCAAAACACTGCTGGGTTCCGCCCGCAAGCCCCTGGTGATCGCAGGTGCTGACGTCATACGTGGCGACGCCAGGCCCGAACTGCTCGCCTTCATCAACAACATCGAGGCCGCCGTGATGGTGACGATGGACGCCCGCGGCGTCTTCCCTGAATCGAATCCGCGATGGGCCGGCGTACTGATGGGAACTTTCGGGCCGAACATCATAGAAACCGAGATGCTCGGGCGGGCAGATATTATCGTCCTCGTTGGTGTGGACTCCATGATGTCCCACGCTCCGTGGAAGAGCGACATCCAGGTGATTGAACTTTCGGCGAGGGCGGAATACCACAGCATGGCGCCCGACACGAAGGTACGGGTTGATGGCGATCTCAAATCGTCGTTTAAGGCGCTCGCAGACCAGAAACAGCCCGGCTTCACAGAGAACGAGATAGGGTCGGCCCGGCGCAAGGTCCTACAGCAGTTCGTACGGCCGGGGAGCGCCACGCTTGCGGCGCACGATGTGATCAAGGAGGTGCGCGCTGCCCTCCCGGAAGAAGGCACATTGTTCACCGAAACTGGCGCGTTCGTGTGCCTCCTTGAACACGTCTGGCCCGTGAATGAACCGGGGACTTATTACGGCACGTCCGGTGGGCGCACGATGGGACTGATGCTCCCGGCCATACTTGGCGCAAAACTGGCCCGCCCAGACCTCCCCATGATCGGCATCGGGGCAGACGGCAGCCTCTTGATGCGCCTCGGTGAATTGGAAGTCTTCGCGCGTACAGGGATCTCCGTGCCACTCGTGATAATCAACGACCGCTCTCTCGGCACGATGAAGTCTCGGCAGAAGTCCCGCGGCTTGCCCGACTACGGGCTCGACCTCCAGGATGTGGACTTCGCAAAAGTCGCGCAGGCCTGCGGATTAAATGGCGCGACAGCCCGCACGCCCGAAGAGCTTCGCCAGGCACTGAAGGTCGCATCCAGCGCCGACCGCACGACGCTAATCGACGCCCGAGTGGATCCTCAGGCTTATCAGGATAGCTTCGGCCCGATGATAGGCGTGCTCGCGCCCCGCTGATCGGCGGGCGAGGCCACATGTCGCCTGGCCCTTGCATGGACTCCGCACCGAAGAGCACGGGCCGGGCCTGGTGAAGTCAGTGCTTGTATCCCAAGAGATCGCTATTTCCGGTGTCCGGATACTCAAGGCGCACAAACCTGACCGGTCAGCCCCCCGACAGGGATGCTGCGGGGGCGGGGCGGGTCTCTATTTGGTCTAGCGCAGAGCGGAGCGCGGCTACGGTCTCTGTGTCCGTAGGCTCCCGGCCGTAGCAAGCAGCATTGAACCGTTCCGTAACGCTTTCAACGGGCGCACCGGGCAGAGCTCCTCTAAGCGCGCTTACGCGCTCGGCGGGCGTCAAGGCAGGGTCGTACCTCATGCCGTGTTTGATGGCGGCGGAGAGGTAGTCGAAGTAGAGCCTGAACACTTCGCCTATGCCCGGCTCGCCGTCAGGGTAGTGCCACGTCAACGCCGGCTCTTTATGGCGGCGCATCCAGCCCGGCAGCAGGCCCTTGAGGAGTTTTGCCAGGTCAGCCGACGCGTCGGTTTCCCCTTCGATCTTCTCCCTGTCCTCGGAGGAGTCTTTAGCCTTCCTCTGCAACACTCGCCGGAAGGTCAGCGCAAGCACGAGGAAAATGGCGATGACGAGCACTATCAGGAGCGGGTATTGGAGGATGTTCACAAGAGTTTCACCCAGATGGGAACCCTCGCCCACCACCGTCTGTTCTCCATACGCTGCGGGCCCCACCCCCGGCACCATGGGATCAAGTTGGATGTTCTCTCCCGATGGATTTAGAAGCCCCCTGACCCACATCCAGAACGCGAGCATGCCGGCAACGAGCAGTTCGAGCGGGTAACGGATAATCCACAGGAGACTATCTACGAAAAAACCCCAACCGCGGTACAAAATCCTGACACCAACTGACCCGTAGATGCCACCGACCACGCCGAGCAGGAGTCCCACCCCAAGAACGGCAAGTACCGAGACGGTAATGACTCGCACCCAGGATGCGCCCCTCGCTCTTGCGCCATGTTCTGGCAGCCGGGCCACTGACATACCGGCCAGGCTGACGGCGAAGAACGGGACGAGGACCGCCCGGGCGGCCAGATTGTGGCCGCTGGCCTGCTCTACGAGGATGGCGACTGCAATGACAGCCATCCCGATCTTGAAGCTACGCTGGAGCCGCTCTTCGACATAACGGTCTGCGACCTGGCCCGCTGCCCGCCGCCAGAGGAGGATTGCGCCAACAAGAGCGACGATAATGCCGGCCCAGCGCCCAGCCGGGGCATCTCCCCCTATGAGGTGGACGGACCACAACATGTCAAATCCGCCATGCCCCTCGTACCTGCCGGCTGCCACGGCCAGGTAAACGCATGCGAGTCCTGCAAGACCCAGGGTGATGGCCAGGTTGACGGGTTCGCCGCGCATCCCCATCGTGATCCAGCCCGTGTACATGCCTGCCGCGAGGAGCAGGAAGACGGTAATCCACGGAAGCGGAGAGCCGCCCTGCCCTGCGATGAGACCAATTATGCCGATCAGGGCAAAGAGCCAGCAACTTTCGGTGATGGCCATACAGGCGTAAATGATCTTGCTGCGATGCTCACCCATTCTGAGCGCCCTCCGGGTAAGCGAAAGGGCCGCCCTTACCGTCCGGCCGGGCGCCGGGGCGTTTGAACATGGCATCATCGGACGTTTCGCCGAACATTTCGCGAGCGTCTATGACGTTGAGTCCGTCGGGATTTGGCGCCTCGCCCTGTCCTGCCCACATGAGCAGCACGGGATGCCCTCTCGACTGAAGCTGAGTAAGGGCGTGGATCGTGCCCGGTTTGAAAATACCGCTTATGTAGACAAGCGTGGATCCGAACGGCACGGAACGCGCCGCCTCACCAAAAATCATCTCTTCGATGGTTCTGATGGTCATGGGGCGGACCATCGCGAGGGCTTTAAGGATTTCGGGCAGTTGGCCCTGCCCTGCCGCAGGGGGAATGACCATGCGTGCGTCCTCGCTCGTTGGAACGCCGTTTGCGATCAAGCCAATACGGTAGCCCAGGTCAACAGCGCGCACGGCGACGGAGGCTGCGCCAGTGACAGTGCGTTCAAGGACATCGGACACATAACCGTCCCATGGGTGCTCCGTCGTGGTGGCATCGAGGAGGATGACTGCGTATTGGGAGACACTGGGGTCATAGGTGCGTACGAATATTTGCTGCAGGCGTGCGGAGGCTTTCCAGTCAACGCTCTTCATTGGGTCACCGGGCCGATACTCGCGCAGGCCGCTGGGGCGGTTGATGTCTGCCCAGAGTCGGACGTGGGTGCGTGCGTCGCCTACAGGGCGCGCTGCGGGGAGGTAAAGGTCCGGCAGAGGGAGCGCAAGTGGGTAGACGACGATGGACGGGCCTGTCTCGGTGTATTCACGCCGGGACTGGTAAAGACCGAACAGGTCGCCGCTTTCAAGCTTGGCGACACCAAACCTGTAGTACCCACGTTTACGGGCGAGGACACGATAGCGGTTACGGACGCGCTCGTAGCGGCCCAGGCTCGTGGTGACCGTTACCTCAGATCCACCGAGGGCTTGCTGGTACGAGGTGTCCGCCTCTGGAATTTCCAGACCATCGGGGATGAAATCGCGCACCCTGATCCAGGGCACAGGGAGGGGTTTGCGGTTTTCCAGTGTGATCGTGAGTTCGATTTCGTCGCCAGCGAAGATATGGCTCTGTGTGATCTCACGCCTGTGCGATACCTCCTCCAGAGAGAGGCGGGACCAGAGCCGTCCGATGACTGTCACGACAAGGGCCAGCGCGCCCATGGCAGCTACGATGGGCTGGTGTGTCACAGCGCCAACGATAACGACGGCGACAAGGAGAAGGACAAAGAGGTCTTGAACTATATGCGCGGCGTCCGGATCTCGCCGGGAATATTTGAGGACGTTGGGGAACATCAGCATCGTCGCGAACCTTGATCGAACAGGCGGTTCCATTGTTCGGGACTATCTTCAGGCGCCGATCTCAGTCAGTACGGCCCTTGGGCAACCGCAGGGATCGGCCTGCGCTGTCATTCTCACCCAGCGCGAAGCGAGTTGTAAGGAACTTTCCGATCGCTTCACCCTCGCCATCCCCCACCGAAATTAATGGGAGTACGGCATCGCGTATTGAGATCATCCAGAGATCGCCTGATGCCGCTGGTGAAGAGATGCCAAAGCAGCTTCCGAATGATATTTTCCAGACGGCCCTACCGTTCCATGGGTACAGGGGTGGCGGCGACCACTTCGGCCACGACGCTGTCACGGCTCTTTCCCCGCAGTCGCGCCGACGAGTCTATGACTATCCGATGGGCGAGCACAGGAGCGGCAAGGGCCTTCACATCGTCCGGGAGGACGTAAGTCCTGCCCTGCATGGCGGCACGCGCCTGCGCGGCGTGCTGAAGGGCGAGCGATGCACGCGGGCTCGCGCCAAGGCGCAAGCCCGCATGCTGCCGTGTGGCCGAGATGATGCCAAGGATGTAGTCGCGCACCGTGCCGTCAACACGGACTGCTCTCACTGCTGCCTGGGCGGCTGATATATCTTCCGGCCCGGCGACTGGCGAGAGAGCGGCCAGATCCGCTATTCCGTGGAAACGCATGAGCATGGCAGCCTCTTCGTCCTTTGCCGGGTAACCGAGGGAAACGCGGACGAGGAAGCGGTCAAGCTGAGCTTCAGGCAGCGGGAAGGTGCCCTCCATTTCAATGGGGTTCAGCGTGGCGATGACGATAAACGGTTCTGGCAGGGGCATTGTCACGCCGTCTATCGACGCCTGGCGCTCCTGCATGGCTTCGAGGAGAGCGGACTGCGTGCGCGGCGTGGCGCGGTTGATTTCGTCGGCGAGGACGACCTGGGAAAAGATGGGGCCGGGCCGGAACTCGAACTGGCCGGACTTCATGTTGTAGTAGTTCACCCCCAGCACATCGGCGGGGACCATGTCGGGCGTGAACTGGAGGCGACGGAACTGGCAGCGGAGCGAAGCCGCCAGGGCTTTCGAGAGTGTCGTTTTACCCGTGCCTGGGACGTCTTCGATTAGCACGTGGCCGCGGCAGAGGATGGCAATCAGCGCGAGATCTATGGGGTCGCTCTTGCCGACGATGATCCGTTGGACGTTTTCCCGCACGGACTGCGCCAGACGCTGCGCCGGGTTGGGCCCGCCGGGCGGTGGTTGATGCTGAGGGAAGGTAGTGACTGCCAAGAAACCTCTGTCTTTCCCCTTCCTCCCGTCCCGGCTTGCTGGGACGGGAGGAAGGGAATTGATCGCTGAAGGTGTAGAGAAACGAAGAACTCATGCTGATTGTGATTCAGCACCTTTGGGTCAATTTTCAGGAGTGATTCCTGATTGTCACCCACGAACTGAGAGTACAGAGCCCTTCGGCAATTCAGGGCGAGAGCCTGACCCCTGGTACTGGCCCTTTTCTACCAAGAGGTGTTTTGTTGTCACACCCAATCCGAAGAGGGATCAGACGACTGTGACCGTGTTTACGAGTGTGCCGATGTTTTCAATCTCGACGCTGACCCTGTCGCCTGCCTTCAGCGTGAAGGTGGGGGGCGGGATGGTGCCTGTACCGGTTAGGACTGTCGTACCGTCCGGGACGGGGTTGTGGCGCTGAAGCCAGTCGGCTATTTCAACACATGTGCGCTTCATCTTTGCCGTGTTGCTTTCGCCTGAGAAGACCTCTTTGCCGCGTCGTTCAATCCTGAGCACCACGCGCAACTTCTGGGGGTTGCCGGCGGTCTCAGGAGTTACGAAGCACGGACCGATCGAGCACGATCTGTCGTACATCTTGGCCTGGGGCAGGTAGAGCGGGTTTGCTCCCTCGATGGACCGGCTAGACATGTCATTGCCAGAGGTATAGCCGACGATCTTGCCGCCGAAGATGACGAAGGCAAGTTCCGGCTCCGGCACGTCCCAGGTCGAGTCCTTCCGGATGCCGACCTTGCCGAACGGCGGCACGATGCGCTCTGCTGTCGCCTTGAAGAAGACCTCGGGACGGTCTGCGACATAAATCTTCGCGTAGATGTCCGGCGTGCCGCTCTCGGCCTGGCGCTCTCGCATCGAGTCCTGATAGGTAACGCCCGCCGCCCATACCTCGGGCGCGTAGATCGGGAGCGCGAGCCGGGGGTCGCGGCCCTTCTCAGAGCTCACGAGAAGATCTGCCAACATGAATGCAGCACCCTTCGCCCTTTTCACCAGACCGCCCGCGATTTCGTCCATGCCTTTACCCGAAATTTCGGCTGCTCTAAGCAGAGCGAGTACCGAATTGGCGTGAGGCGACACTGCCGTGAGGTCTGCAATGCGGCCGGGTGCCGCTTCGACGCCCAAATGGAGATGTCCGTCGATCGTGAACTGGTAGTAACGCATATGCTCTTTCTCAACTATGGGAACCAGCGGCCCGGTGTAGGGCCGAAATGTTTCGCCGTGATACTGTCCCGGCCAGAGTCTAAAACTCGCCGGATATTAGGGTGATGAGGGGTGGAAGTCAAAGACCCGCAAGCATGAGAGTTCTACCGCAATGGTTTCCGCGCCATGGCCCCGCCGATCCACGTATTACCCTTGCAGAAATCATCCTCTGGCCCAGCGGCGGCCATCTCTCCAAGACAGAGTCCCGTTGCGAATTGCTTAAACGTCTCCTGATCTCAATTTTACCGGTGCTCGCGCTATTCGCGGCTGTCGTAGGGCACTGGCCCTCGCGGTCTGCCAGTGCGCATTACGACGCGTCGCCTGCGCCAGATATCCGCGTCTTGCAACAGTCACACCGCATCTTCTTTGGCAAGGAAATCTTGGTAACAGTGAAAGCACAGAGTGACGCCGGGGAGATCGTCGGGGTGACTGCCCGTTACCGACCGCGGGGGCCTGACCGCATCTCCGTTTATGGCTACCCGTCGTTTACTCCGGGACCGGCCATTACAGCCACTTTCAATATCAAGACGGGCGAGGGCGCGTACTTCCCGCCCGGGACGGATTTTGACATCTACTTTGAACTGTCCGACTCCTCCGGTAACGTGACACAGACCGATACGCAGACAATCGAATACCTCGACCCGGCCTACAAGTGGAAACGGATGTCGCGCCGGACTCTCACTGCCGTCTACCACAACATGCCGGATGACCGGGTGGCGCGCCTGCTGGATGACGCTTCGGAAGAATTGCCCCACCTGGCGCGTTTCACGGGCGCTCCGGCGGACCAGCCGTATAAAGCGGTGCTGTTCAAGACGGTGTCCGATGCGTCCTCATCCTTCCCACGTGTGAGCGAGGCGGCGACAGACCGGCAGTTCTTTGCAGGGTTCGCCCAGCCCGAGTACGGGCTGTTCGTGCTTGGTGCCCCGGAAGAAGGGTCTTTCAAGCACGAGCTGACACACATGCTTGTGGAAGCGGCCGTTACATCGCCATTGGCGGCACAAATGCCCGCGTGGTTGAACGAGGGCATGGCCGTGTGGTCGGAGGGCGACGGGCTGGCCTCCCTGAACTCGAGGATTGGTCAGGCGGCAAGGGACGGTCGGCTGCTCCGCATCCGGTCCATGGGCACGGTCCCCGCCACAGGCCCTGAGATAGCGCTGTTTTACCCTGAGTCCGGAGCCTTCGTTGGTTATCTCTACGCGCGTTTCGGCCCTGACGGGCTGGCTGCGCTCCTACGCGCAATGAACGAAGGACGTAGGGTGCACGATGCCACGCGACAGGCGTGGGATGTATCGCTAGACGATGTCGAAAACGACTGGAGGCTGTCTCTGGGCGCCGCGCCGCTACCGACGCCGAGACTCACGCGTGTGCATGCGTCTCCCTTCGCTCAGGGTGCCACAGGCACTACCCCACCCGCTATTCTGCCTTCACCAACTGCCGGGCCTGCATCTGCCCCCGTGTCAACGGATCTGCCTATCGGAACTCCGCGATCTGCCCCTATGGGTACGTCCATCGTCTCTTCTCCGGCGTCTTCTGCTCCACCTGTGGATTCATCAGGGTTCCCGGCATGGGCGTTGGTCCTGGCCGTGGTCACAACATTCGCCGCCGCCCTTACAGGCCGCTGGGCCATCCTCTCCCGCAGGGGGCGCGGGAACTAACATTGCAGCCCGTGCCTGTCAGGAGCCAGAAATGCCGGCCAGCCTCAAAAAGCCCCGCGCCGTCCTTGTCTATTCAGACGAGCAGTCCCGGCTGGACATGGGGCCATCGCACCCACTCAAACCAATCCGCCTGCGCCACGCGCACGATCTGATGAGGGCGAGCGGCCTGCTCTCTGCTTCGAACGTTCGAGAAGTGCCGCCGCAGCCCGCCTCACAGCAGGAAATCGAGAGGTATCACACCCGCGGGTACGTCGAGGCCGTGAAGGCGGTGAGCCGCGGCGAGTGGTCAATGGAGATGGGCCGCTACGGCTTCGGCATGGCGGACAATCCTCCCGTGCCGGGCATCTACGAGGCCGCAGCGTTGGCCGCAGGAGGGTGCATTCTCGCGTGCGAGATGGTGACATCGGGGCAGGCTGACGCGGCCTTTGCAATGGCGGGCGGCGTACATCACCACGCCATGGCGTCGCGCGCCGCTGGCTTCGGGGTGTTCAACGACGCAGTGATCGCAATCAAAGGGATTGCCGACAGGGGACTGCGCGTGGCATATGTGGACATTGACTGCCACCACGGTGACGGAGTGCAGGCCGGGTTTTACGATGACCCTCGGGTGCTGACGGTTTCAGTCCACGAGTCGGGGCAGTACCTGTTCCCAGGGACGGGGTTCGTAAACGAGACCGGGCACGGCTCAGGCGAGGGGTACTCGGTAAACGTCCCGCTCGCGCCGTACACGACGGACGAACTGTGGCTCCGAGCCTTCGACGCCATCATCCCGCCACTAGTGCGCGCTTTCAAACCCGATCTGCTGTTCTGCCAGCTGGGCATCGACACGCACTACAAGGACCCGATCACGCACATGCGCCTGACGACTCAGGGGTTCGCCGACGCCGTGCGGCGGCTGAAGCTGCTCGGCGATAAGTGTCCGAAGGGGTGGGTCGCGGTCGGCGGCGGCGGGTACGACATGGGCGCAGTGGCCCGCGCCTGGACAATGGCTTTCGCTGTTATGGCCGGGTTCGACCTGCCAGAGCGCGTCCCACCGGGGTTCAAGGCCCTGAACGGGCTGACGACGTTCGCTGATGAGCCTCCGCCCGCGCTGGACGCGGACACAGAGTCGCAAATCAACGCCCACACGGACCGGGTGATCGCTGCGGTCAAGGAGACCGTATTCCCGCTCTTCGGGCTGGCCTAAAAGGGCTACGAGCAATCCCCCCTCCTATGGGGAGAGGGTGTCTCGGCTACACCTCTCTGAACTCGCCTTCGACCGTGCCGTCTGGCTTCTTGCCGGACTGACCGTCTGAGCCACCAGCCGCGTCAGGGCCGGCCGGTCCAGAAGCATCGCCGGGACCTGCAGCGCTCCGGGCGGCGGCGTAGACAGCCTCGCCGACCTTCTGCAACGAAGTCTGGAGCATGCTGACCGCTGCGGCTAGCGTGCCGGTTTCGGCCTTCTGATCAGAGAGTAGTTCCCGCACGCGTTTGATATTCGCCTCGATATCCGTCTTTAGCGCGGCCGGGACCTTATCGGCGTTGTCCTTGAGGAGTTTTTCCGCTTGATGGGCAGCCGATTCAGCCTGGTTGCGTGTCTCAACAGCATCGCGCTTCGCCTTGTCCTCCTCGGCGTGCGCCTCGGCTTCGCGCAGCAGGCGGTCCACCTCGCTCTTGTTCATTCCGGAACGGCCCGTGATCGTGATGTGCTGTTCCTTGTTCGTGGCGCGGTCGCGTGCCGACACTGTGAGTATGCCATCTACATCTATGGCGAACTTCACCTCCACCTGCGGCACTCCACGGGGAGCGGGCATGATGCCGTCAAGGGTAAAGCGACCTATGGAGACGCTGTCCGCGGCCATCTGGCGTTCGCCCTGCAGGACATGGATCTCGACTGTGGTCTGACCGTCTGCGGCTGTTGTAAAGACCTCGGTCTTTTCTGTCGGGATCGTCGTATTGCGCTTGATGAGGGGCGTGAGGATGCTCCCCAGCGTCTCCACGCCGAGTGTCAGGGGCGTCACATCCAGGAGGAGGATGTCCTTGACCTCTCCCTGAAGCACGCCACCCTGAATGGCCGCACCGATGGCGACGACCTCGTCCGGGTTTATGGACTGGTTGGGCTCTCTGGCAAAGATCTGCTTCGCCTTCGCTATCACCGCTGGCATGCGCGTCATGCCGCCGACCAGCACAATTTCGTCGATCTTGTCTGCTGTCAGACCGGCGTCCTTCAGGGCCTGCCGTGTGGGGCCCGCTGTGCGCTCGATAAGGTCTTCAGTAAGTTGCTCCAGCTTGGTCCTGGTCAGTGTCCTCTGGAGGTGTTTGGGGCCGGAAGCGTCGGCCGAGATGAAGGGCAGGTTGATGTCGGTCTGGGTGACCGTGGAGAGTTCTATCTTGGCGCGCTCGGACTCAACCCGCAGCCGCTGGTGCGCGGATGGATCCTTGCGAAGGTCTATGCCCGTCTCGTTCTTGAATTCATCAGCGATCCACGTCACTACCCGGGCGTCGAAGTCGTCTCCGCCCAGGTGGGTGTCACCGTTGGTGGATTTGACCTCAAAGACGCCTTCGCCGAGCTGGAGGACGGTGACGTCGAATGTGCCGCCGCCGAGGTCGTAGACGACGATGGTCTCGTCGGCCTTTTTCTTGTCCAGGCCGTATGCGAGCGCGGCCGCGGTGGGCTCATTGATGATGCGAAGGACTTCAAGTCCGGCGATCTTGCCCGCGACCTTTGTGGCCTCGCGCTGGGAGTCGTTGAAATAAGCGGGAACGGTGATCACGGCCTGCGTGACAGGCTCGCCGAGCTTGGTCTCAGCATCCTCTTTCATCTTGCGCAGGATCATCGCCGAGATTTCTGCCGGAGCGACGGTCTTGCCGCCAAAGACGATCCCGGCGTCGCTATTGTCCCGTCGTGCGACCTTGAACGAGACGCGCTTGATGTCCTCCTGCACGGAAGGGTCGTCCAGGCGGCGGCCCATGAACCGCTTGGCGGAGTAAACGGTGTTCTCTGGGTTGGTGATGGACTGACGGCGCGCCAGTTCGCCGACGAAGCGCTCGCTCGTCTTAGTGTTGATGGCGACTACGGACGGCGTGGTACGCCGGCCTTCCTTGTTCTCGATGACCTTCGGCTGGCCCGCTTCCATCACGGCCATGCAGGAGTTCGTCGTGCCGAGGTCTATCCCGATGATCTTTGCCATTTAATTCCTATCTCCTATGACCCGTTCGCCTGTGCCTTTTCGTTTGGCTCAGGAAGCTGTGGTCAGGTTCTGCGCCTCCCAAACCAGGGAAGTACGAAATCTAGCGTTACGTGGTGTTCTGTCTTTGTTTCCCTATGTCGATGCTGACTGTGGGCCATCCTCGTCGCCCGGCGGAGCGACGGCCACCGACACCTGCGCCGGCCTGATGACTTCGTTTCCCTTCACATATCCGCTCCGCAGTTCGTGTACGACGGCCCCTGCCTCATACTCGACCGTGGGCGTACTCAGGAGCGCCTCGTGCCGCCTCGGGTCGAACGCGTCGCCGGCGGCAACTTTCATGCGCTCGATGCCCTCTGAGGCGAGTGATGCGGCCAGACTGCGCTGAATGGCGATAACTCCGTTGACCCAGTTGGCCTCTACCCCTGCCGACGCCTTCTGAGTTAAGGCGGCATCGAACAGATCCATGACTTCTAGGACACGGGTGGCAAAGCGGCGTACCGCGCCCCGGCGGGCGTCATCAACCTCTTCTTGGGTGCGGTTGCGGTAGTTGATGAAATCTGCCTGGACGCGCTGCGCCAGCTTGCGGAACTGCTCTTTTTCGCGAAGGGCCTCGGCAAGTTCAGGAAGCTGCGTCGGCGCACCGGGCATGTCCGGTTCCGTGGGCCGCTCGCCGGAAGGGCCCTGAGACGCTCCACTGGCCGGCGGTGTACCGCCACTGGTCACGTTTTCCTGTCTGTCGTCACCTATTGCCACTGATATTGCTCCAGCTTGTCTGTAATCGTCCTGGTGTCTGGGAATGATGCCATCGCCCCCAACCATCTCCAGAGGTGAGATGGAGGCTGGCCCATTGCCATCGAGTTGCAACCAGTCTCACTGGGTGCCAGGGTCGTTATGAGAAGACGGCTCACCCTGACCTATGTGATCAATGAGGCGACTGAGTTCTTGTGATGCGAGGCGGGCCGTGCGGGTGCCGGCCACCTCGCTGCTTCGCTCCAAAACTTCGATGACTTCCTGCATGACGCCAACCATGCTGAGCACGAGGCGCACGCCTTCGACATTCAAGCCGAACTCATCTACGAGCCGGCCGATGACTAGCAGCCGCTGGACATCCTCCTCGGAATAGAGCCTTAACATGCCTCCGGTGCGGGCAGGGTTGACGAGGTCCTCGCGGTCATACTTGCGGAGTGTCTGGGGATGCATCCGCGCCAGACGCGCAGCGACCGAGATTATGTACACACCCGCGACACGCTGCGATGTGGAATTGGCACTACTCTCCACTTCCTGCATGGCCCTGGTCAGCTCATCTAAAAGCATGTCGAAGCCCGAGTGTCGGGGTAGTGCCGCATGTGCTGTCGTACGGGCCTGCGAATCTCTATGGGATTGGTAAGCATCTGCATGCAATGGGCGAAACTCGTTTTGAGCGGTGATTGACAGTGCCTAGCCAACTTGATGATAATGCACCAAGAGTAAGACTTGATACGACCCATGTCAATGGCAGCGGAAACTGGCTGTCACAGACCACCCCGAGCCGGCAGGTTTCGTAAACATCTACGGAAACGCGTCCAGACCCCTTGCATTTAGTGGGAAACCGTCGTAGCATACCGGGCCGACGATGACCCAGACGGAATTCGTAAGGCCGGTTTCGTAATTTAGGGGACTGGTTACT
>SHXW01000035.1 GCA_009693115.1 Dehalococcoidia bacterium
CGCCCCTGCCGGTCTGGGCCGGTTGGCTGGTCGCACTTCCCCAATATCGGCAAGGCGGGTCGGGCGCAGGCTGCAAGAGGGCGATTCAGCGCATAATTGTGCCTGTTTCGTTCTCATCCCACGAATAGCGGAGCATACCGTTTCGTCTGAGATAGCTTAGGAGCATGTGCCGAAAGGCGTCAGGGTTCGACTCCCTGCTCCCCCACCAACTTCATCCAAGGTCAGCGTGTAAAGGCCCGATCGGGCCCACACGGGTCATAAACAGGATTCTGACAAAAACCTGCGACCGAGCGCCTTCGGCGGTGGGCCTCCCATTACGCGGCAGGCGGGGACATGCCGACCAAACCGGCAAACACAGCGATGTTCCGGGGCGTCGGATGGGCCGTCTCCACACAGGCACTGCGCCTGAGGGACGCGTCCAGATATTTACGCGCTCCCTGACAGGCACGAGCCAGCACGACACCTTGTCAAGAAATGCGAGGAGGAAGCCAACAAGGAATGATGGTGGATATGACGAAACCGTAGAAGCATGCAGGGAAGCAGGAAGGACTGTGCGAGCGGCACAAGGAAATGGAATGAATGCCCTGAGTGTCCCATGGCCCGAAGGGTCACCTGACTTGGCCTGATGGCCCCAGCTCAGAGAATACCGCCAGTGCCATGCCCGCTTCAATCCAAGCAGTTAGTCGGATGGGCGTCGCATCAAAACCCGGCAGTGGCGCACACAGATCCATTGGTGTTTTCGCCCTGCCCAGACGTTGTCTTTCGAGCCTAAGTCCTCTTAGGTTTTTTGATCTTGGCGGCATCGGACTTTGGCTTCTTTACTTCCTTCTTTGGGCGATCTGCGTTCTTGGGCATGGTTGACTACCTCTTACATCCTGTGGCGCATCGGGTGATCGAGCCATCACCTTACATCTTCCCAGCGTAACGAGTGGATCAGCCTGATGGCGCCCATTTGCTGCGCCGTGCAATGGCAAGGATCTCGACGCTGCCATGCAATGGCGCACAGCCAGTCAATTGGCCCAAATGCCTGATCATGCTCACGGATGGAGGTCCGGACGGGGCGCGAGTACAACCCCCTCAGCGCCGGAAAGTGCGTTTTCACCGCCCGGATAACCTGCGGCGTACGTGGGCTTGGCGACGGGATAAACTCCGCTGCGCAGCGTGCGACCGTCCCGCCAGATGCCGTTCGGCTCGGCATAGGGAGAGCGATCGAAATGCGGCGTCGCCATTTCGACGACATGGCCCCTCCTCTCCAGAGCCCTCCGCACGTCCAGGCCAAAGCGCCCATCCAACAACACATCGTCAGTTTCAACGTGCAGCCTCGGCGCCTGCATGGCCTCCTGAAGAGTCATCCCGAAGTCCACGAAATTCACGATCGTCTGGGAGACAGCCGTCCAGATCCGACGCCCACCTGACGCCCCTAGGGCGGCGTGGAGGCGTCCGTCTTTGAGGAGGACGATAGGCGTCATGTTATTCAGACCCCGCCTGCCTGGAGCGACGGAGTTGACCGTTCCCGGCGCGGGGTAGAACCAACCCATACCGTTGTTCATCATGATCCCCACGCCCGGGTGGACCACGCCCGAGTATCCGTAGTTTGTCTGCGTCAGTGAGACGGCATTGCGTTTCCTGTCCACCACTGTGATGTGCGTCGTGCCAGAATCTGCAGGAGCCCCGGCAGACGCGGGGAACTCCTTTGGTCGCTTCCCGCCCGATGTCTCCCATGGGTCGCCTGCGACCGGATCTACTGCGCGTGGCCCGGCGATCTTCTTTGCGCGCGATTCGGCGTAACGGGCAGCCGCAAGCTCAGCCCACGGAGCGCCATCACAATCACCCATGTAGGTGAACCGATCAGCGGCGGCAAGGCGCGTAGCCTCGATGATGAAGTGGAGGGCAGATGCGCTGCCCCAACCCAGTTTGGCCAGATCAAAGTATTGGAGTATCTGCAGGATTTCGACACAGGTCGTGCCGGCAGTCGGCCCTGACGCGGCCAAGAGTTCGAAACCCCGATACTTTGCGAGCACAGGCTTCAGAACCAAGGCCTTGTACGCCGCGAGGTCCCCGGCTCGCAGCGTACCGCCGTGGGACGCGCAGTCTTGGGATATCCGTTGGGCGGTCTCGCCCTTGTAAAAGCCATCGGGCCCGTTCTTCGCAACCAACTTCAGCGTGCGAGCATGATCCTTCTGAACGAGCCGTCCGCCGTTGGGGACCGTGTTGCCGCCAGGGCAGAACACCGCAGCCGTACCCTCATGCCTGAGGAGTGTGGCCCGGTCTGCGAGGCTGGCCAAAGCGAAGTGATGGCCGACTGTAAATCCTTCCTCCGCCAGGCGGATTGCAGGCGTAAGAGCCTGATCCAGAGTCATCGTGCCCCATTTCTCAAGCGCGAGGCAGAGGCCTGCGGCAGTACCCGGTACGGCGATTGAGGAATGGCCCCTTGTGTTCGCCTCGTTTCTGACCTTCGGCCAGGCGAAAGACCGTGAATACTGGAGGGAGATCTCGCCTGCGTAAGCCGCGCCCGGCTCAAGCTCGTACATATCAGGCCGTGCCAGCGCAGGCGCCATCATGCCGTAATAGACGACCGCCGGATCGCCCTCAGCGAGATGGATGACCATCTGTCCACCTCCTCCGAGACCGTTCATATAGGGCTGCAGCACGCCCATCGCGAAAGCTGTCGTGACTGCGGCATCGATGGCGTTGCCGCCGCGCTCAAGCACTTCTACCCCGATGCGGGCACCCAGTGGGTGTTGGGCAACGGCCATCCCACCGGTGGCCTGAATCTCCTCGTGAGCGAGCACTGGGCGAGAAAGCTTCACGGCGGCGCTCCTTGAAACGCTGATGCGACGCCGGGGATTCTATCCACCCGGGAAAGTTCTGACAGCCCCGCTGCGTTGGTTCGGTTATCCTTGCGCCGCCGGCTTGACTGTTCGATGTGACAGGCCGGGGGACAAGACAGTACGGAGGATGCCCTCATGCCCAAGATGTCAGGCGGCGAAGCCCTTGTCAGGACTCTCGTGCGGGAAGGGGTGGAAGTCATCTTTGGCCTGCCCGGTGTCCAGATGTACGGCATCATCACGGCCATCAGGGACACGCCCGGCATCCGCATGATCACGGCCCGTCACGAGGGCACGACCACATATATGGCGGATGGCTACGCCCGCGCCGGGAACAGGGTGGGCGTGGCGCTCGTAGTGCCTGGTCCCGGGGTGTACAACGCCGGCGGCGGAATGAGCACGGCCTTCTCGGCATCGTCGCCTGTGCTGCTTATCGCGGGGCAGATACCGCGTGACATCATCGGCAAGAACACAGGCGGGCTACACGAGATCAATGACCAGTTGGAAGCGATCACGCCCGTGACCAAGTGGCGCAAGCGGGTGCTGTGGCCGTCAGACGTTTCTGGCGCTGTTCACGAGGCATTCCGCCAGCTCAAGACGGGCCGCCCGAGGCCGGTACATGTCGAACTCCCGCCAGACGCGATGGTCGAAGTAGCGGACATAGAGATCCCAGAGCCTTCCCCCGTTGACCGAAAGCCTGCCGCACCCGATGCCATACGCAAGGCCGCGGCGATGCTCAGGGCTGCGAAAAACCCTGTCATCTGGGCCGGGGGAGGCGTTCACTCGTCCAACGCGCACGCCGAACTGGAAGCGCTGGCAGACGCGCTACAGGCGCCGGTAATGACATCAGCCGCGGGTAAGGGCGTCATATCAGACCGTCACCCCCTCTGCCTCGGCGCGTCTCTGGGACCGATAGGCCAGCTGCGCGAGTATTTGGACTCGTCCGATCTTGTGCTCGTAATTGGCTCGCGTTTCGCCGCCGCGACGCCGCCTGCGGGCACGCAGGTCATTCAATTGGACATAGACCCGGAAGAAATTGGCCGCAACCACAAGAAGACCTTCGCTCTGCTGGGCGACGTCAAGGGCACGCTGCCCATGCTCACAACGGCGATCAAGACCGACGGCAAGATCAGCCGCCCCGGCCTCAAGGAAACCATTGCCGCCACCCGGGCCAGGGTTAACGAGTCATGGGACGAGCGCGACGAGCCGCAAGACAGTCTGACGAAGTCGGTCCGCAAGGGCATCCCGGAAGACGGAATCCTGATCGCGGGGATGACCCAGGTCGGCTACTACTCTCGCCCGCACTACCCGGTTTACCACCCGCGCACCTATCTGGACTCCGGGTACTCGGGCAACCTGGGCTACGAGTACCCGTTCGCTCTGGGTGTCAAGGTGGCGAGGCCGGACAAGGCCGTCGTCTCTGTTTCAGGCGACGGCGGGTTCGGATACTACTCAGGGGAACTTGCCACCGCGGTCAAGTACGGCATCAATGTCGTCGCCGTTGTGTTCAACGACAACGCCTTCGGCAACGTGGCACGCGACCTTGACCAGGATTTTGGCGGGCAGTACGAAGCTTCGCTCCACAACCCTGATTTCATGAAGCTGGCTGAGGCTTACGGGGTGGTGGGTATGAGGGCCAAGGAGCCTACGGATGTGGGCAGCCTCGTAGCGAAGGCGGTCACTCTCGACAAGCCGGTTCTCATCGAGGTGCCTGTGAGCCGCATGCCGAGGCCGAAGATGTGGGTGCGCCGTGCCGCTTGGACCAAGCCTGCCAAAGTGACGTAAGGCAGTACCACGATGACGGCCGACAGCTTCTCGGCACACCAGCGCCTCCCTGCAAGTCAAACGTGAACTGAGACAGGCCAGACCCGGTCTACATCCTCTCCCATGCAGCTTCGATATGCGGTGACTGGCCCCCTCGACTAGGCCCGGGCGAGCGGGCCAGCAAGACCGGTAAGAGATGCATGCTGCCGGGAGCATCCGAGGCTTCTCGCCCTGACAGGGGGTTTTCACGGCCAGAATATTCGTCGCACCCGAAAGGGTAGGGCGAACGTAGAATGAGATGTTGTGAAACAGTCTCACATCCGCAACTTCTGCATCATCGCCCATATTGACCACGGCAAGTCCACGCTGGCTGACCGCCTGATCCAGGTCACCGGCGCAGTGGCTGCGCGTGACATGACCGAGCAGCACCTGGACACGATGGATCTGGAACGCGAACGCGGGATCACTATCAAAGCTCAGGCCATCCGCCTTGCCTACACGGCGAAAGACGGCCAGGCGTACGAACTGAACTTGATAGATACGCCAGGCCATGTCGATTTTTCATACGAGGTCTCGCGGTCGCTACAGGCATGTGAGGGCGCTCTTCTCCTCGTTGACGCCACGCAGGGTATTCAGGCGCAGACTCTTGCCAACATCTATCTCGCTCTCGAACACAACCTCACGATCATCCCCATAGTCAACAAGGTTGACATGATCGCTGCCAACCCCGAGGGGACGGCACAGGAGATCATCCAGGCGTTCGGCTTCAAGCGGGAGGAGATTCTGACCGCTTCCGGCAAAACTGGGGCAGGCGTTCCAGAGATACTCGAAGAGATCATCGCCCGCGTTGGCCCGCCAACCGGTGACGCCGGTGCGCCGCTGCGCGCCCTTATCTTCGATTCAAAATATGACCCATACAAAGGCGTGATGGCCTATGTGCGCGTCCAGGACGGCGCTGTCAGAGAGTCAGACAAGGTGCGCCTGATGGGCACAGGTGTGGATGCGGACGTGCTGGAGGTGGGCTACTTCACACCTGAACTGCGGAAGGCGGAATCGCTGGGCGTTGGCCAGGTGGGATATGTAGCGACCGGCCTGAAGAACGTGCGGGACTGCAGGGTGGGTGACACAGTCACGCTATCCGCGAGGCAGGCCTCTGCGGCCCTGGCTGGCTACAAGCCCCTGAAACCAATGGTCTTCACTGGCCTTTACCCGGTAGACGGCGAGTCGTACCCGGCCCTCCGCGAGGCACTGGAAAAGCTTCAGCTTAATGACGCCGCTCTCCAGTTCGAGCCGGAGTCGTCTGCCGCCCTCGGCTTCGGGTTCAGGGCGGGCTTTCTAGGCCTGCTGCACATGGACGTGGTACAGGAGAGGCTGGAGCGCGAGTTCGGCATGAATTTGATCGCCACTGCGCCGAGTGTGAGCTACATCGTCGAACTGACGGACGGCAAAGAGGTCACGGTTGACAACCCGTCCAAGATGCCAGACCCACAAAAAATAGGCGAGACACGGGAGCCATGGGTCAACATAACCGTGATCACACCTGCCAAGTTTATCGGCCCCATCATGGAGCTGGTCACAGGTCGCCGGGGCGTGTATGTGAAGATGGAATATTTGCAGTCAACCACCCGGCCCGAAGATGGCAAGACCCCGGGCCAGAACGCCCGCGTGCTTCTGGAATACAACATCCCGCTGGCTGAAATACTCGTGGACTTCCACGACCAATTGAAGTCACGGACGCAGGGTTACGCATCCATGGACTATGCACTTGCCGGTCACCAGGCGGGCGACCTCGTAAAACTGGACGTGCTGGTGAACCATGAGCCTGTTGATGCTCTATCTCTGGTGCTGCACAGGTCAAACGCACAGAGGCAGGGTAGGGAGTTGGCATCGCGCCTCAAGGCACTGATCCCGCGCCAGATGTTCGAGGTGCCGATCCAGGCGGCCATCGGCGGGAAGATCATCGCCCGCGAGACCATCCCGGCCATGCGCAAGGACGTGCTCGCGAAGTGCTACGGCGGCGACATTACGCGCAAACGCAAGCTGCTAGAGAAGCAGGCGGAAGGAAAGAAGCGCATGAAGAGGATTGGGAGCGTCGAGGTGCCGCAGGAAGCATTCATGGCCGTGCTGAGGTTGGATCGCGATTAGAGCCATTAGCGTGACTCCATCGCTTTAGGTACTGACGGACATGGCCATGTCGTTGTGAGCCGCAGCGAATTACCGACTCCCTCAAGACGTTCCGTTTCAGTGGGCCAGATCGCCCTGAGCGTCATCTGCAATTCGATTTCTCATTGTCCCGTAACCGCATCCGGCGTCCGGCTCGGGGCAACTCGCCATGCACCATAAAGCGCGCCCCACTCATCAAGCGAGAGCGTCGCAGCGCGGCGTGACGCGTCAACTCCGGCGGCAACGAGCACACTTGACGCTGATTCTCCCGTGATTTCCAAACCCATCATCAGCGAGTTTCGCATCTGCTTGCGAGGGGCGCGAAATCCGGCGCGGACAAGTTCGAAGAAGGACTTCCGCGACCCCAGTTCAACTCTCGGTTGCGCCAGAGCGGTGAGCCGGACTACGGCAGATACAACCTTCGGGGGCGGACGGAATGCAGATGGCGGTACATCGAACAGCCGTTCCGCATCGGCAAAGGTCTGCACGCCAATTGACAGTAGGCCCATCTCGCCGGGCAGAGCCGTCATCTCGGCAGCGACCTCTTTCTGCACCATGACGACCATCACGGTGGGCGGGCGGCTGGATTCCAGGAAATTGCGGACTATGGGTGATGCTGCGTAGTAGGGCAGGTTGCCGACAAGTTTGTAAGGGACATCCTCAATGCCGGGCAGGTGGGCAGGATCAACAGTCCTGGCGTCGCCTTCGACAACTCTTACCCAGTCATGGCCTGCGTACCGTCGCTTCAGTCCGTCGGCGAGTTCAGGATCGAACTCCACCAGCAACAGAAAGCGGGGGCGTTGCTGAACCATGATGTTCGTCAGCGCACCACGGCCGGGTCCGACTTCGACCACCATATCGTCTGTCGAGATGTGCGCGGCCCTGACAATGCGGGCGGCGTATGAGCCGTCTGCCAGAAAATGCTGACCGAGTCGTCTGGGCAAGAGTGAGACTGCCTGGGAACGAACTCCCGACCCAGTCATCAGGATCAGGGAGAGGATGCGGTATTGGGCTGGAATACGGACGCAGCCGCCACGGGTGGTCCAACCCGGTTGACTGCGGCGCTCGAGGGGGCTCGCTTACCGCTGCTTCCTTCCGGACCTGACGGATTTCACAAGTCCTCGCCGCGCAGGACCAGGCTGGGCCACCCGGGGCGGCTGCGTCCTTAGGCGCATCGCCCTGCGCCATAAGAGTTACGCTGGACGTCTGTTCATCGTACTACGCTACCACGCAAATACATGCAGGCCGACACTGCATGTGGAACCGGCAAAAACACAACAGGTACACTCGATAGACGAGTAGCAGAGGTACGAGCGACATCAACGGACGTGCTGCGGTTTCTTCACACGGGCCCTCGCCTGACGTGAGAGGGTTTTCATATGGTGGATCATGCCATTTAGCAAGAACACGCAGAGCGTCCGCAAGGCAGTCATTCCGGCTGCGGGGCTGGGCACTCGTTTCCTTCCTGTCACACGGGCTGTACCCAAAGCCCTCTTACCCGTCCTCAATAAACCGTTGATCCATTACGTGGCTGAAGAGGCCGCAGCTTCAGGGATACGTGAAGTCGCACTCATCCTCGGCCCGGGCATGGACGCGGTCGCCGAATATTTCACGGACCAACCCATTCTGGAGTCCACCCTGCGGCAACGCGGGCATACCGACCTGCTCCATGAGCAGCGTGGCATTTCAGATTTGGTGGACATCACTGTCATTATCCAGCACACACCCCACGGCCTCGGTCACGCAGTGCTCCTGGCAAAGGAATTCATAGGCAACGAGACTTTCGCCGTCTTACTGCCCGATGATCTCATCTGGGGCAACACACCAGCCATCGAGCAGATCCTCGCTGTGCGGAAGCGGTACGGTGGCAGCGTTATCGGCGCCCGCGAAGTGCCGCTCGACCTTGTGTCAAAGTTCGGGATCATAGACGGCCATCTCCTCGAGTCGGGTGTGTTCGAAGTTAAGCGCCTAGTGGAAAAACCTAAACCGCAACATGCGCCAAGCAACATCGCTATCGTCGGCCGGTACGTGCTCGAACCGCGCGTGCTCGACCATCTAGCGAATACGAAACCCGGAGCGGGCGGCGAGGTCCAGCTCACGGACGCCATCGCGGCGATGATCGGTGAGTCGCCGGTGCATGCGTGCGCCGTAGAGGGGCGCCACGCAGACGCCGGAGTGCCAGCGGGCCTACTTCAAGCTGCGCTATACGAGGCAAGGAAGGACCCAGCGCTCCGGGAGGCGGTGATGGCGACAGTCGCGGCGTGGCAGCAAGACAATATCGCCTCATGATTCGGGTTCCCAGAGCCGGCTTGTGGTCCCTCGGGTAGAAGAAAATACCGTACCGCCACCGCCCTCAACCTCAAGGGGAATCGGATTCCGGATGCGACCTACTCAATCCGGATCCGCCTGAACGCTAACGTCCCAGCCACTCCAGTGACGAGCAGCATGCACCCGCTCGTCACCAGCGCCCACCGCACGCCCGCACCTTCCGCTATGGCTCCCAGCGTCAGATGGCCGATCCAGCCGAAGCCGATGGCGAACACCCAAGCCGCAACCGCCCTGCCGCGCATCTCGTCCGGCACACTCGTCTGCAGGAGCGTCCACTGCATGGCGTCAAACATCGCCGCTGCGGCCCCCAGTCCCAAGATAAGGAACAATGAAATCGGAAGAGACGTTGATGCCGCGAAAGCTAGCATCGAGAACCCGAACCCGAATGTTACGCCCAACACCAGCCTACCTTTGTGCGGGTAGTTGCCCAGCAAAGACAGGACTGCAACGCCAATCACCGCTCCCACGCCGGCCATGAAGCTCAGGCTGCCGTAACCGGTGGCCCTGACATGCAGCACGTCTCTGGCGACGGCTGGCAACACAGCCTGGTAGGCGAAGCCGAAAATCTCAACGGCCAGTGCCATGACCAGCAGCGCCGCGATGGCGGGGTTGCCTGACATGGTCTTGACCATTCCCGTGGTCGCAGACAAGACTCCCGCCCGCTTGTCTGCGCGTACCGTTTGAGGCGCGTTGATGGTGATCATGACAGAGGCGGAGACGAACAGCACCCCTGCTGCGACGAACAGGGCGGCCGCAGGCCCGGCATGGTCAGACAAGACGCCCGCTATGAGCGCGCCCACGACGCCGACCGCCCTCGCACCAGTCGAATAGACGGAAATGCCTGACATCACCCGCTGTCGGCCCACGATGTCGGCGGTCAGAGCATGAGTGGCCGGTGTCGAGAATGAACTGGCAATGCCTAGCAAGGCGACAAGGGGCAGGACAGACCATGAGGAACTGATCCCTCCAAAGGCGACGAAGCCGATTAGCAGGGTAATGACCGCTTGTGAGAACACCGCGGTTGCGAGCACGCGCTGGCGCGGCAGTCGGTCTGCCAGAGTTCCAGCGAAGGGAGCGAAGATGATGCCCGGCGCGGCGCGGATAGCCATCGTAGAGGCAGAAGCGAGTATGGAATCAGTCTGGATGAGGACGAGCCAGCCCGTCGCAAGGCGTTCTGCCCACGTGCCGAGGGAGTAGATGACGCCGCTGACCCAGAGCCGCCGGTAGAGGGGATTGGAAAACAGGCTGAACGCGGTTGCAAGACGAGTACGCGCCATGGCGGACTCAGCGAGGGGAGCGTCTGAATCAGCAGATGCGAACGCCGATGGTTGTGGGTCGTTTGGGGTCATGGCGGGCAATTATGCGTCCACCGCAACGTCTGGTAGCCAAGCGTTTCACACGACTGTTGCATTGTGTCGTCCCGATTTCGACCACTAGAAGCATCAGAGCCTGATCATCCCTACAAAATGGCCTAGGCACCTATCTAGATTCAAGAGCCGACCCGTCGGCACATTCCTCTGGTCCGATTAGGCAGCGCGTTTCGATCCGGATGACCATCTTGAGTTCTGGCGCATGGTGTAGATCTGCGCGGCCCCTCCGAGTACGAGGGCTACTACACGGCGCATTAGCTTTACCCCTCGCTCGATCCATCAAAAGTTACAAACACAGGTTAGGCGGCCGGCGGATCGATAACTAGTTGATCATCACTCTGAGATCTTCTGCAGATGTTTTCAGGCCCCCATCTGATGCCATGGCCTGGATCCACGCATGGTAATTCGCCCGGTACCCGCCACGGAGTCCTTCCAATGCAGCGCCACACTTCTGTTGCGCCTCTTCAAGCTGCGCCTGACGTTCGACGAGATGGTTCGCTAGGGCCTTCCTGAGAAATTCATGAGCGTTCACAAATGCCCGCCTCCAAGAGTTGAGGTCTCTGCGCAGAGCCACGCCCTTCGCAATCAAGTCCTTGTACTCTCTATCTGTGAGCGCCCTGGCCTTGAACCGTCAGGACCATCCACGTTTCAAGTCAGTGCTCCCGCTCCCTGGTCAGCCGAACCCCGTGTGAGTCCAAATGCGAAATGTCCGAACTGCTCTATTACACCAGACGAATTCATCACAATCGCCAGCCCCTTTGACCCATGGCTACGAACCTTAGCCGCAAGTTTCTAGTATTAGGGGATGGCCAGGTCAACTTCGGTTTTCGTACCTCAGAGTGTTGTTGGATGCTTGAATACGGGTACATTAATCGAACGGTCTTCAGACTCACCACTCTGGCGCGGAGGCGTTGACTGTGCGCCCAACAAAGACGGCCGTCCTCGCCGGAGTTCGGCATCAACTTAGCCCTGATGACATGGGTGATGCGTCTGGACACAGTCCTAAGGGTTCGCTGGAAACATCTGACGTGCAAGAAACGCCAAGTCGCATCACGGAGCGGGCCCACGCCAAGATCAATCTAACGCTAGAAATCCTTGGTAAACGTCCCGACGGCTATCACGATCTGGCCTCGGTTATCCAGACCCTTGACCTGTTCGATGACGTTACGGTCGAGGCAGCGGACGAAACCGAGGTCACGTGCGATGACCCTTCGATTGCAGGCGAGGCGAACCTGGCGCATCGGGCTGCTGAGGCACTCCGGCAACAGGCGGGCGTCAGGCATGGCGCACGCATCTCGATCACCAAACGTATCCCTGTTGCTGCGGGACTAGGCGGCGGTTCTGCGGACGCAGCGGCAACGTTGCGGGCGCTTAACCGTCTTTGGCGCACGGGATTGAACACCACTCAGCTTGCAGAAATCGGCGCTACTGTCGGCTCAGACGTGCCGTTCCTCGTACATGGGGGCACGGCGCTTGTGCAGGGCAGGGGAGAGCGCATCACGTCCCTACCTGCTGCGGACCTGGGCTGGGTCATACTGCTCTGTCCAGACATCCGCATCGAGGCCAAGACTAAGACCACCTTCAGCAAGGTCACGGCATCGAACTACACCAGGGGGGGGCTGTCGTTCAAGCTGGCGGCGCGTATCCGGGGCGGAGGAGATGCGCCTGCGGAATTGATGTTCAACGCGTTCACTGACATGGCGCCTGCAGTGTTTCCTGGCTGGGCAAGCTACCGCGAAACGCTGGCCTCTATTGGAGCGCGAGAGATCATGCTGGCGGGCGCAGGCCCGTCCATGTTCGCCATGGCGCCGCGCAGGGAAATTGGCACGGCCTGGCAACTGATGCTTGAAAAGACTCACGGGTTGAAGGCATTTCTGGTCCGAGCATGGAACCCAATCACGGGGCGCGAGCAATGACGACACTGCTAGCCGGGTTCATTGGCGGCGCGCTCATGGGCCTTATCTTTGTTACCCACGCATCGCTCGTCCTCGTGTTCAGGACTCCGGTTGGGCTTGCCCGGCGGGCGGCTGAGGGCACCGTAATAGGCATGGTCATGGCGGGGACTGTCGGCGGGCTGGTGGTCTGGAGCCTATTGGGAGTGGCCGCTGCAATACTGTTCCGTGCAACGGAAACCGAACAGTCTCTGAGCGTTGGGGCAGTACCAAACACCCTGTACCTCATCATCCTGCTGTTCGTCGCTGCTATTGCGACCATCCCGGCCGCCCTTTTCATGCGCAACCGGCTACGGCATCTCGCAACCGAATTCGCGCTATTCATCGGAATCTTCGGATGGCTCATCCCGGCGATGGTGAAGGCTTTCTGAAGTTTCGGTGTGGTTCCCTCTCCTGGGGCGGGACTCCATGCCCACTCAAACAGGCGAGGGTGGAGGCCACGAAACGAAGTCCTTCGTTTCGCACTGGCTGACAGTTGGGACCCTGAGAAGGATCGGTGTGCGCAGGCGAAAACCCTCGTTCTAGCTGGCGACTGCCGCTTCATACAGCTGCCGTAGGACCTCGGCGAGCAGGAATATAACCACGCCGAAGGCCATCACTGCGTTGTAGCCCAGCAGCCACGATAGCCGCTTCATGACGCCTTTGCCTGGTTCTGGCTTCCAGCCCGTCCTGCGCAAATGCCACACGACATAAAACATCCATGCGGCCATCACCAGCTTCACACCCAACACTATGAAATAGACCGGCCCGGTGTCATCGCCAGTGAGCCGGTTGAACATCAGGACCAGACCGCTCACGATCAAAGCGATGGTCGAGGTGTCTACGAGTTCCCGGTACACATTGCCGATCGGGTCTGTCAGGCCTTTTGCAAGTTCACGGTGCACAGCAAAAACTGGACGCAATACGAGGGCGAAGAAGATGGAACCGCCGACCCACGCCGTGGCGGCTATCGCGTGGATCCAGCCCACAGCGAGCATGATCCAGTTTGTACTGCTGATATCTCCGAAACTCATGAGGGAATTATCTCAATGCCCCTCAAGGTGGACATCTCCACCTTGAGGCCCTAGAGAACATTCGATCCGAGCCGGTAAAGATCCTAGTACTCTCCCCAACCGCGCCGGTAGGGCACGGATCTAGTGGGAGGGGATTTCTGGAGGCCTATCCCTTTGCGATGACCTGCAGATGTTTCTCGAGGTTTTCCGCGGTGATCAGACCAGTCCACTTGCGCACGATGTTGTGATCCTTGTCCAGGAACACAGTCGTCGGGTAGGACAGGACCCTATACGCGATTTGCACCTTCGAGTTTGAGTCTGGGAATGCCGGGATAGTGACGCCCAACTGAGTGAAAAACTGCTTGCCCGCGTCAGGGGAATCGATGCCGGTCTGCTGGACTGCCACGAACGCCACTCTGTCCTTGTACTTCTCGTATGCGGCTTGCAGGTCGGGGAGTTCGGCCGCGCATGGCGGGCAGGACGGAAACCAGAAGTTGATCAACACCGGCTTGCCGGTCAATTGTGAAAGATCGAATGTGCCGTGGCTGTAAGTCTGGCCGCTGAACACGGGCGCAGCGCCTGTCATCTTGCCGTCATCCGGCGAGAAGATTGACGAGATCATGTCTGTCGGTGCGACTGTCGCGCTGGTATCTGCGCCGCTGCCGGGCGTCGCGGGTCCGCACGCCGATGAAGTGAACAGCATCGTAGATGCCGTTACCGCGAGAATAAGTGTCAAGCGGATGGATGGAGGCAGGATGATTTTCATGTCGACTCTCAGGAGATGTCGGTCATGGCAGACGGTTACCGCGATGTCTCAGAGCCGGTTTGAAAGTCCAAGTCCTGATCCCAATGACCCTTGCCCGCAGACAGAAGATACCGAGACCATTCGACAGGGTCTGTTAGTGCTGCGGGCGCCACGTCCCTCATTGGTGAGACGTGATATGCGCCTATCCGTGGCAATCTTTTCGCATGACGTCCAACTGTTCACGCACGGCCTCGGCCAACCTTGCGATAGGGACCCGCACCTGAGTCATCAGGTCACGGTTGCGGATGGTCACGGAGTCATCCTTCTCCACCGTTTCAAAGTCGACGGTGACGCAAAGGGGAGTGCCGATCTCATCCTGTCTGCGATAGCGACGCCCTATGCTCTGCGAATCGTCGTACTGGGTGTTGAACAACGGGCGCAGAATATCGTGAACCTTCTTGGCAGTAGGGACGAGCTTTTCATTACGTGACAGTGGCAACACGGCGACCGTCACGGGCGCAATGTCCGGGTGGAACCGCAGCACAACGCGCTTGTCACCCGCTTTGCCCGGTCCTTCGGCTGGAGCGGCCTCCTCCTCGTCATATGCGTCCGCAAGAAATGCCAGCGCCGTCCTATCTGCGCCCATCGCAGGCTCGATCACGAAGGGCACGTAACGCTCTTTCGTCTCTTCGTCGAAGTAAGAGAGGTCCTTACCAGAACGCTGCATGTGGGCCTTTAGGTCGAAGTCCGTCCGATCCGAGATTGTCTCCAGTTCACCCCAGCCCCACGGGAACTCGTACTCCACGTCCGCGCTGCCCGTGGAGTAGTGCGGCAATTCACTCTCTTCGTGGTGCCGGACGCGCAGCTTCTCACCCCGGATGCCGTAGCGTTTGAAGAAGTCCACGCTGAAGTGAATCCAGAACCTGTGCCACTCCTCGTCCGTACCCGGTTTGCAGAAGAACTCCATCTCCATTTGCTCGAACTCGCGTGTGCGAAAGATGAAGTTGCCCGGCGTGATCTCGTTGCGGAAGGACTTTCCGATCTGGGCTATCCCGAAGGGGAGTTTGCGGCGCGTGGTCTGCTGGACGTTCGAGAAGTTGACGAAGATACCCTGCGCAGTTTCAGGGCGGAGGTAAACGACCGCCGCTTCTTCTTCGACGGCTCCCATGAACGTCTTGAACATGAGATTGAACATGCGCGGCTCGGTCAGCTCACCGGCGCAGTCTGGGCACGCTTTACCCTGAATGTTGTCCACACGGAAGCGGTGGTGACACTTCTTGCACTCCACCATCGGGTCCGTGAAGTTCGAAATGTGGCCAGATGCCGCCCAGACCTCCGGGTTCATCAGGATGGCGGCATCGAGGCCGACAATATCGTCCCGCTCCCGGACCATCGCCTGCCACCAGAGGTTCTTGACGTTGCGCTTGAGTTCCACGCCGATGGGGCCGTAGTCCCAGACGCTGCCCACTCCACCGTAAATTTCGCTGCTTTGGAAGACGATGCCCCGCCGTTTCGACAGTGAGACAAGCGTGTCGAGGTCCACCCTCTTCAATTTGCGTTCGGCCACTGCTTTGCTGCTCTCTTCTTCAATAGACCCCTCGCCCCAACGCGCCAAAAGGGCAACCGTCAAGGGGAGGCAAACACAGACCCGGAATCACTCTGTCCCCGCTCCCGCAAGCCTCGGCAAGCCAAGTTGAGTGGACAGGCGCCAAAAGGGGTTGCAACCAACCGCGTCCGCAGACAGCGGATGCACAACCACCAAGTTTACATGCCCGAAAGTGATCTACACGTTCGTTTGGCGTATAGTTCCCACCGCACGGGCTGGTATCCCCGCCCGGCACACTGACTAAGGGCCACGCGGTGATTTACTGGCAAGCGGGCTGGCAGTGTTGATCTCCAGACCGGCCAGTCATGGCATCAAACAAGGGAACACGTTCATGCCAGACTCGATGGCGAAACAACTCGCAGGCAAGACCGCTCTCGTAACGGGTGCCGGACGCGGCATAGGGCAGGGCATCGCCGTGGTCCTCGCCAGCCGCGGCGCGGCCATCGCTGTCTCCGACATCACCGAAGCCGCATGCGCCGAAACCGTCGCCCTCATCAAATCGAACGGTGGCAGTGCGATCGCCACCGTAGCGGATGTCACATCACAGGACTCGATGAACGCGGCAACGGAGCGAGTTCTTTCCGAGTTCGGACATATGGACATCGCGGTCGCCAACGCAGGTGTGATCGGCGCGCCGGGGTACGAGGACCGGTTGACGTACACCGAAGCCGACTGGGAGATGACTTACCGCGTGAACGTCAAGGGCCTTTCACACACGGCGGATGCCGTAATCCCCCACATGAAGGAGCGGCGGGCAGGCAGGATTATCGTCATCGCATCACACGGCGGTCGTCCGCCGCGGGGAATTAAGCAGAGGCCGGGCACAGTGAGCATGCCGTATAGCACGTCCAAGGCTGCGGCCATCCAGTTCGCTCATGCGCTTGCAATAGACCTTGCTTTACACAACATCAACGTCAACTGCGTCTGCCCCGGCACGCTCTGGACGCCGATGTGGGAGAAGATTGCGGTCAACACGGTAAGGCACGACCCCGCTCTGTCAGGCCTCAAACCAAGGGATGTGTTCGCCCGCGCGATCAAGGCGTCGACGCCGCTTGGGCGCGGCCAGACACCGGAGGACATTGGCAGGGTAGTAGCCTTCTTCGCGTCTGACGATGCATCAGAAATCACAGGGCAGGCTTTGAATGTGAACGGCGGCGCTGTGATGAGCTAGAGCCCCTGGTGTAATCCCCCCTCGATGTGGGGATGCCCAGGGAGAGTGGAAAGCCTGCTCCTGGCTGGCGGATTTCGACACGAAATATAGGGCCTGACCGAAGTCGTGGAACTCAGGTCCGCGCAGATACACTCAACCTCGCACTTTACCGGTATGACAGGCGATCATCTGGCAAATCACGGAGGCACTCGTGGCGCACCCACTCAGCGGGCAATTGACAGGCAAAGTCGCGTTCATCACAGGGGCAGGCCGCGGCATCGGGCGCGGAATCGCCCTGATCTTGGCAGAGCGCGGCGCAGCCGTGTGCATTAGTGACATCAGTTCAAGCGAATCGGAATCTGTCGCGGGTGAGATCAAGCAGGCAGGCGGCAAGGCGCTCGCCGCTCCCTCCGATGTGACGGACGCGGCGTCCGTCGCCAACGCTGCACAACTCGCCATCCGGCGGCTCGGCAAGATTGACATCGCTGTCGCCAATGCAGGCGTCATTGGAGCAAAGGGCTTCGAGAACCGTGACCGCTATAACGAAGACGACTGGGACATGACGTACGGCGTGAACGTCCGCGGCCTCGTACACACGGCAGATGCCGTCATCCCGCATATGAAGGAGCGGCGGCAGGGCAGGATCATCAACATATCGTCGCAGGGTGGCCGTACGCCGCGTGGAGTCCGCCTCGTCGCTAACACGATCACGCCTTATCTCGTTTCAAAGGCCGCGGCCATTCAATGGACCCATGCACTGGCAATAGAGATGGGCCCTTATAACATCAGCGTAAACACCGTCTGCCCTGGCCTGCTCTGGACACCGATGTTCGACAGGATCGCGCAGCAAAACATTACAGCGGATCCTTCACTGCGCGGGAAGACACCACATGAGGTGTTCGAAATGAGTGTGAAGGCCCGCGTGCCGCTGGGACGCGCCCAGACACCCGAGGACATCGGCAGGGCGGTGGCATTCCTCGCCTCGGACGATGCTTCAGAAATCACCGGTCAGGCGCTCAACGTCAACGGCGGCTCGATAATGAGTTAGAGCCTCATTTTGACGAGCGCGCCGGAATACCTGAGCGGGGATTAGAGGAGGACGCGAGGAACCTCTGAAATCGAGTAGTCGCGACTTCCCGCCCCCACCACAAGATGGCGATGGGGCCGCATGTTTT
>SHXW01000002.1 GCA_009693115.1 Dehalococcoidia bacterium
CAGCGTCGCCGTCTCGGGCGACACCGCCGTGGTCGGGGCGTATGTCGATGATTCCTACAAGGGCTCCGCCTACGTGTTCACGAGGTCCGGGAGCACTTGGACGCAGCAGCAGAAACTGACGGCCTCCGACGGGGCCGCGGGCGACCGGTTCGGTTTCAGCGTCGCCATCTCGGGCGACACCGCCGTGGTCGGGGCGCCTGACGATGATTCCATCAAGGGCTCCGCCTACGTGTTCACGAGGTCCGGGAGCACTTGGACGCAGCAGCAGAAACTGACGGCCGATGACGGGGCCGCGGGCGACTGGTTCGGTTTCAGCGTCGCCGTCTCGGGCGACACCGCCGTGGTCGGGGCGTATGTCGATGATTCCTACAAGGGCTCCGCGTACATGTTCGTCATCCCCACTGACACACCGACGCCTACGCCCACACCCACGCCGACTGCCACTGCCACGCCCACTGCGACACCAACTGTGACTCCCACGCCAACAGCCACCCCGACCCCGACATCCACTCCCTTCCCGGCCTTCACGGTGGCGCCGGCATCCGCCATAACGCCTGTCGCAACATCCACTTCGGGCGGGAGCGTCTCGGTGGTTCAGCCGGGTCAGACGGTGACGGTGACAGGCCCGGACTCCGGTGTATCCCTTGACGTGCCGTACGCGGTGGCAAACCGCACGCTGCAGCTTGAAATAAGGCCCATACCCGTCCGGGAGGCAGACACCCCGCTGGCGCCCAAAGACGCGGCCGTGCGTGTCTACAAGATCACGTGGTACGAGGCGGACGGATCAGTTATGGCAGACCAGCAGCTCTGGCTCCCGGTGAAGGTCAGCATCCGTCTGACAGATGCCGAGGTGGAGGCGATGGGCGGGATAAACCAGATCATCGCTGACTACCAGGCCGGGAAGATAGCCATACACCGCGCCACTCCGGGCGGCTGGGTCGCGCTGGCCACGGAGTTCAATATCTCGCGCAGGGAGTTCAGCGCACAGGTCAGCCGCTTTTCGACGTTCGGCCTGCTAAGCCCCAGACCGGCCGCCACGGCCACTCCCACGGCGGCCCCGACGGCCACTGCGACGCCCACGCGCACGCCTGCACCCACACCAACGGCCACTCAGGTCCCGCCCACGCCAACGCCCATCCTGCCGCACACAGGCGGGCCGGGGCTGGACAGCCGTGCGCTGGGGCTGCTCGCCGGACTGGGCCTGCTGGGTGCGGGCATGGGCCTGCTCCTGATGAGAGGGCCCCGCTCCGCCAGGCCAACGGCCTGACACCCATGCTTCAAGGCTCGCGAAGTGGTGCGGCACGGTTACATGCTCGCCAGCTACCGGCGCGTCCTGTACACGGGCGTGACCTGCGACCTTTTCGGCCGGATTGACCAGCACAAATGGGGAGCGCGCGGGGGCACTCAGATATGCCCGTGGAAGACGCCCTCGGAAATGCCGGGCTGGATCTCTTCCGCGCGCATGAGAGCGAAGTTGTCCGTCATGCCGCAAACCCAGTCAGCCGCCGCCTGCTCCTTCGAGCCTGCCATATCAGTGAACTTCTGCGGCATCCCCTCCGGGTGGCGGAGGTAGTGATGGAAGAGAAGTTCGACGATGTCAGCGGCGCGTCTGCCCTCGCGGCCTTCGGATATGGGAAGGTAGAAATTCTCAAACATGAAGTTGCGCAGAGTCGTCGTGACGCGGCCCACGGGGTCAGACATGCGCACCCAGGGTTTGCCGCCGCGCACAGGGACCTCACCTGAACAGTCCCATGACGCCTGCACGACGTCACAGACGAGCGTGTTGACCCGACGGCCGTGGTCCGTGCCCAGCGTTTCGGCCACCTCGGGCGGGAGGCTCGAGGGCTTAAGGAAACCGGAGCGGATGGCATCGCCAATGTCATGCGTCAGGTAGGCAAGGGCGTCCGAAAGGCGGACGACCTGGGCTTCGAGCGTGAGGTGCGAGACCGCCCCCTCATTCAGGAACTCGCCCTGAGGCTTTGAATGGTGGCGGATGGCCTCGACCACCTCCTCCGTCAGGTTCAGGCCGCGACCCTCTCCTTCAAGCAGTTCGACGATGCGCACGCTGTGGCGCGAGTGGTGGAAGCCGCCGGGGAGGAGCCTGTTTAGCACCGACTCGCCTATGTGCCCGAACGGGGTGTGGCCGAGGTCATGCCCAAGCGATGCGGCTTCAACAAGGTCTTCATTCAGGTTGAGCGCCCGGGCTATCGTGCGGCCTATCTGCTGGACCTCTATGACGTGCGTGAGGCGTGTGACGTAGTGGTCGCCCAGTGGGGCGACGAAGACCTGGCTCTTATGCTTCAGACGTCTGAAAGAGTTTGTGTGGATGATGCGGTCGCGGTCGCGCTGGAACTCGGTGCGGACCGGCGACGGAGGTTCGGGAAGCTTGCGGCCGCGGGAGCGCGTGGAGCGGACGGCGAAGGGAGAGAGTTCCTCTTCGCGGGCTTCGAAACGTTCCCGGATGGTGTTGAGGTTCATGAGGGGATTTTAGGCGCAGAACACGGAGGGTGCGTGTCCACTTTACGGAGGGGGACCGCGCTCAGGCGGGCCGGTCTGCGCGGAGCCTGCGGCCGTCAAGCCCGCGGATATGCCGCTGTGTGAGGAAGACGGCAGCTGCGATGCAGGACAGGACGACGGCGGATGCGAAGACGGCCCAGCGGACGTCGAGTGCGTCTGCTATCGCGCCGCCCATCAGCCCGCCAAGCGGTATGAGGCTGAATGTGATGCCGTGCATGCCCATGACCCGGCCGCGGAGGCCGTCGGGGACGCTGAGTTGCATGGCGGTCATGGAGTTGACCAGGAATATGGCGTTGAAGAACGAGGCGCAGAAGATGAGAGGCAGGCTGATCCCATATGCCGGCGACCATGCGAAGCCCATCAGGAAGAGAGTAAACACGAATGTGCCGCCGAGCATGGCCGCGCCGAGCCACTTCCCGGACTGGAACCTGTTGGCCGCCACCGTGCCGGCGACTGCGCCGATGCCCATCATCGAAAGCATCCAGCCGAAGCGGGTTGAATCGACATCGAAGCGGTCTGCGAAGAGGGGCATCAGGGTGATGTATTGCAGGCCGAAGAACATGTTGGCGTATGTGAATGGGATGAGGACGCGGAAAAGGGGCGTGCGCCAGATGTAGCTGAAGCCTTCGCCCAGGTCTTTCGCGATGCTGCGTTTCGGCCTCGGGGGCACGGGCGGCGCGGACAGGGTCAGCAGGATCAAGGTCATCGCCGTGAACCCGATCGCGCTCATGAAAAAGACCGTTGCGGTGCCGGTGAAGGCGATCGCGATGCCGCCTATGGCGGGAGCGACGATCCTGGTGCCCTGCCACATGACCGTGTTCAGCGTGACCGCGCTAGCCATGTGTTTGCGCCCTATCAACTGCGGGAAGAAGGCGTTGCGGGTGGGCCAGTCAAACCCGTTGACAAGGCCCAGTCCCACGGCGATGGCGACCACGTGCCACAGCCGGACCGTGTTCGTGACGTCAAGCACGGCCTGCGCCGCAAGCAGGAGCGCGGCCACCGCCGATGTGGCGAGGAGGATCTTTTTCCGGTCAAGCCTGTCCGCGAAGACGCCGCCAAACAGGTTGATGATGATGGTCGGTATCGCTGTCGCCGCGCCGACAAGTCCGAGGGCCGTGCCGCTGCCCCCGAGTTCCTTGATGACGAGCCACCCGTTGCCGACCTGGACAAGCTGTATGCCCCCTACGGCCGCGAGAGAGCCGATCCAGAAGCGCCTGTACCCAGGCTCCGCCAGCGCGCCGAGCCGAGCCGCAAGCCCTTTGCGGGGCTGTTCTGGAGGCACAGATGGCCCGGCGGGGGCGGGCGGGGTTGTGGTAGCCAGAGTGAGTTCCTTGCAGGGTCAAGTACGCAGGAACTAGCAGGCTACTACGGCATGAGGTGGTTGGCGAGCGGATGATCTGCCAAGCGCGTCCCGCGGCCAGCAGGCCGGGATCAGGAAGGGGATTTGTCCGCGGTGACTTCGAACGGCATGTCCACTGTGCCGGCGTACTCGCCCCGGTACTCGGGAGGGAGCAGCCGGGCGAGGCGGGACATGGACTCGACGGTGAAGCGGTCTAACTGCTCACGGGTCGTCTTGCCGTCCGTCTTGAGGGTGAAGGGCTTGCCGATGCGTATGTGCAACTTTGCAACGGGGGCAAAGACCTTGAGGTAGTTCTGGAGGGGCTCCGAGCCTGTGATTGCGACGGGGACGACGGGGGCACCGGTCATGGACGCCAGGAGTGCGATGCCAGGCTGGGCCTTGAGCAGGCCCTTTCCCCTGCTCCGCGTGCCCTCCGGGAAGAGGACGACCGCGCCGCCCTTTTCTATCCTCCTGGCCGCCCACTTCAGCGCCCGCGTGTCCGCCCTGCCGCGTTCTATCGGGAAGGCGCCGTATCCGTACAGGAAGAAGGCGAGCGGCGGGAACCTGAAAAGCTCGCTTTTCGCCAGGAACCCCGGCCGGCGGGCCATGGCCACGCCAGCGATGGCCGGGTCCACATTCGACAGGTGGTTGCAGAGGACGATGAGCGGGCCTTCGGCCGGCATGTTCTCCTGGCCTTCGGTCCTGACCTTCGCGAAGATGCGGAGGTTCACCTTGAACAGCCAGTAGCAGAACGGGTATGCCCACTGGACGCTCATCGGGCCCGCTCCGTGGCCAGCTTTTCCATGCAATCCACCACCTGCTCAAGGGTCAGGCCGTCCGAGTCCACCAGCCAGGCGTCAGCCGCCGGAATGAGGGGCGAGGCAGGCCGCGAAGAGTCAAGCCCGTCACGCCTGGTCAGCCCGGCCAGGACGTCATCGTATTTCACCGTGCCGCCGGAGGCGCGGAGTTCTTCGTAACGGCGCCTGGCGCGAGTCTGACCGGAGGCGTCCAGGAAGATCTTCAGTTCGGCGTCTCTGAGGACGACGGTGCCTATGTCCCGCCCGGCCATGACGATGTCTCCCCCGGATGCGATCTGCCGCTGCTTTTCGACGAGGACGGCCCTGACGCCAGGGACGGCAGACACGATGGACACGCTGCGGTCAACCTCCGGGCTGCGCAAGCGCGCCGTTACGTCTTTTCCATTGAGCAGGATGCTGGCCCCGCCTCCCGGCGCAGTGTCGAGGCGGATGTCACTCCTGGCCGCCAGCGCCTCAAGCGCCGCAGGATCGCCCATGGGGACGTGTCCATCCAGCGCAGCGAGGGTCACGGCCCGGTACATGAGGCCGGTGTCAAGAAAGCGGTAGCCGAGGCGGGCCGCAAGGAGCCGTCCGGCGCTGGTCTTGCCCGCCCCGACAGGGCCGTCGATGGCGATGCGGAGGTTTTTCTTGATTGGCATGAGCTTTGTTCAGTAGGTGGACGGTGGCTGGCAGTGTGTCAGGAGGATGTCACGCCGGACATGGTTCAGCGCCTGTGGTGGAGGGCGGTTCCTGACCGTTTCTCCATGTACGTGGGACCGGGCCGTCAGTGTACGATGCTGCGTTGCCTGCACCGTGCGGATTATAGTGACGCCCCCTGGCCCTGCCTGGCCCGAAGCGGCCCCCGGCGCTTCCGGGACCGGCCGTGTGGCGCTCCGGAATCCACTGCCGCCGTCCGCGCCCTGCCGCCTTCATCATGAGGAACAGGGGGTGTGCCGCTCCGGCGGCGGCGGGGTAGCCTTATCCTCCTGAACCTCATCACTCCTGTGGAGACATGCCATGACTGTGTTCGACTGGGCCCTGATCGTCATCTTCGCCCTGGCGGCGTTGTGGGGTTTCAGGAACGGGTTAATAGACTCGCTCCTGACGGTGATCGGCACGTATGTGGCCCTGCTCCTGAGCGGCCAGTTCGCGTCGCGGATAGTGAACTTCTTTGTGGACGATATTAAGAGCCAGGCCCTGGCAACGGCCATAGGCTACGTCCTCATCTTCCTTGCCGTGTTCATAGCCGCCCGGATCCTGGGCAAGATGCTCAAGACGGGGACGAAGATGCTCCTGCTGGGGTGGGTGGACAAATTGGGGGGACTGGCGTTCGGCGTGGTCGCGGGAGCGCTGCTGGTGGGAGCGACCGTTTCTGTCGCCGCCCGGTTCGTATATGACCCGGTCTCGAAGTCACCGATCCCGGCACAGGAACGGCAGTTCAGGGACCGTCTGCACGGCTGGATGGTGAAGGGAACCATCTCTGAGATGGCCATTGATGCCCGGGAGGTGGTGCCTGCGGACGTGCTGGGTATCATGCCGTCTGATTTCGCCAGGTCTCTGGACGCACTGAAGACGGACATTCAGCAGCGCCAAGACAATCAGTCCTGAGGGGCCACCCGAAAACGTTCGGGACGGGACCTTTGGGACAGTCAGCTAGAATGGCAGCATGGCAATCAGGACGCATTCAGGCGCACAGATGCTGTTGACGTGGAACGGGCCGACGAATGGCCCCGGGCCCCGGCGCACACTGTTCGCCGCCCGCAGCGTGGTCAGCGCCGCCTCTAACCTTGCGCGCGACAGATACGAGCCCCATACGATGGGACGAAAGGCGTGAGCAGGTAGGGATATGTTGATCCGCCAGCCGGTTCTGGTCCTTAATCAGAACTACCAGCCGCTGAACATCTGTGATGTGAGGCGTGCTGTGTCACTGATGGCCCGCGGCAAAGCGGAGTCTCTCCTGGCTTCCGGCCAGTTTCTCCGCAGCGCGTCCGCCTATCTTGACGCTCCCGCGGTCATCCGTCTGGTGTATCTGGTCAAGCGCCCCCTGCACCGGCGCAGGATGTCCCGGCGCGAGGTCTTCATGCGTGACGGGCACAAGTGCCTGTACTGCGGCCAGAAGTCACGCGACCTGACGCTGGACCACGTGCTCCCCAGGTCGCAGGGCGGGCAACATGTCTGGGACAACGTGGTGTCTGCCTGTAAGCACTGCAACCATCGCAAGGCCGGCCGCACTCCCCTGCAGGCCGGGATGAGGCTGCTGACTGAGCCGCGCGAGCCGCGCCCGAACCCTTATTCGTTCTTTCACGCCGAAAGGGTGCAGCCCTCGTGGCGTCCGTTCCTGCCCTGGATGGACGACAGCCCTCACCTGATCAACGGGAAGAGTCATGGCGCGAACAGCAGCCCGAACGGGGTGCGCATGAATGGCGCGCTGGCCGCTGCAGGCGCTGACTAGCGCGGACGCTCCGCCCGTCCAGTTGTGCAGGGGTCACCCTCTGAGCGGCTCGCCCCCGCTGGCGAGCGCGCATATTCGACACAGGCAGGAGGGTGAGCATGAGCCCGGCCCGCGCCCGCTGGCGAGCGCCCTGGCCATGGGAAGCGGGATGCTCCCGCCCTATTCCTGAACTGTGACTGCTGCCCGGTCAGGCAGGCCGACCACGGGTGAAAGGTTGACGGCCGGCAGCGTTGACGGGGCTATGAACGGCAGATCCAGCATCATCACATCGAGAGCAAGGCGAGAGTTGGCATTGGCCACCAGTGCGCTTCTGGTGCCGGTGAGGGTCTCGACCCCGCGTGCGATGGCATCTCCGTCAAGCTGTCTGCCAAGGGCGGCCAGGGTGGGTAGCCAGTCGATATACGTAACGAAGCGTTCCAGGCCGTTCCTGACCAGCGCTATGTCCCGCCACCAGTCGAGCCAGAAGTCCAATTCAAGGAATACGTCGTCGCGGTTTCGCCAGAAGCTGTCGCTCAGCTGTCGTGCGTAATTGAAGCGCGATTCCAGATCGCCTGCCAGCGCGGCCATGATGCGCTGTACGGCCTGCGCCTGGCGGTCCAGCGCGGTGGGGTCGCTGAGGGCGGATATGGCCCAGCCGGGGCGGCCTCTCGCCAGGCGCGCCAGGGTGCGGGCCTGTTCAGGCTCCGCCTTGTGGCGGATCGTAAGTTCCCGTTCGATTGTCTCTGTGGCGACAGGCCGCAATTCGATCAGCTGGCAGCGCGAGATGATTGTCGGCAGGAGAGCGCCTTTGTCTGCGGCCACCAGGATGAGGATGACCTGCGGGGGGGGCTCTTCGAGTGTCTTGAGGAGAGCGTTTGCGGCGGCAGGGTGAAGCAGCTCCGCGCCGTCAATGATGAAGGCCCGGCTGTTGCCCTCAAACGGTTTCAGCCATGCATCTCGCTCCATGTCGCGCACGTGCTCGATGCTGATCATGGTCTTGCGTGAGCGCGCTCCCTCCTCCTCTTCGTCACCGCCTCTTTTCTTTTCGGTGGGTGTGTCCACGTTGATGATGCGCACGTCGGAATGGATGCCGCGTGTGATGCGGACACACTGCGGACATTCGCTGCAGGGTTTGTCCGGCGCGGCGCCGAAGAGGTCCGGCGCGGGCCGGCAGTTGACGGCGCGTGCGAGGTCAAGGGCGAGGGTCCTGCGGCCTGACTGTTTCGGCCCGGTGATGAGATAGGCGTGCGCCAGCCTCCCCGCCCTGAATGTGTTCAGCAGGAGGCGCGACGGGCCGCTGTGTCCGAATGTGGTCCAGCCTTTGGGCAAATCAGCCATGAATCAAACCCGTGAGGCAGGCCATCGCTGGCGCTCCCTGCCGGAATGTCCGCAATGTTTTGTCGGGCAACGTCCCCGCACCTTACATCACAGCGGTGGCGAGCAGATCAGCGTAAGTCTCGCGCCGACGGATCAGGCGGGCCTTGCCCTTGTTGACGAGGACGATGGCCGGGCGGGAGGCCATGTTGTAGTTAGAGGCCATGGGCACGCAGTAGGCTCCAGAGGCGGGCAGGGCAAGCAGGTCACCAGAGGCTATCGCAGGGACCTTGACGTCTCGCGCCAGCACGTCGCCAGACTCGCAGAACTTCCCGGCGATGGTCACTGTCTTGACGCCGCGTGCGGCGGGCTTCGTCACGTGCGTGACTGTGTACTTCGACCCGTATAGCGCGGGCCGGATGTTGTCCCCCATGCCGCCGTCCACGGAAACGTATGTGCGGACGCCGGGGATGTCCTTGATGCCGCCGACGGTGTACACGGCGACGCCTGCGCGGCCTACGATGGCCCGTCCCGGTTCTACTGTGAGGGAAGGTTCGGGCAGGCCGTGGGCGTCGCACCCGGCGCGTACGGCGGCGGCGATCTCGCGGGCGTATTCGGCGATGGCGGGTGGCATTTTCTCCCGGATGTACCCGATGGCCATGCCGCCTCCGGGGTTGAACTCCTTCAGTTGGAACCTGTACTTCCTGCGCATCTTCGCAGCGAAGTCCAGGACGTATGCCACGGCCTGCGTGTAGGGCTCCAGCTCGAAGAGGGGAGAGCCGAGGTGGAAGTGCAGGCCGATGACGTTCAGGTGCTCCGAGGCCGCGGCCTGTTTCACGGCCTCCTCGGCCGCTCCAGTTTCGATTGAGAAGCCGAACTTGGAATCCAGGATGCCCGTCGTGGTCAGGAGGTGGGTGTGGGGGTCAATGCTGGGCGAGACGCGCAGCATCACGTCCTGGCGTAGTTTCTTTTCCCCGGCTATCGCGTTCAGGAGGCCAATTTCATGGAAGCTGTCGATCGTGATGCGGCCGATTCCATAGTCAAGCGCTTCACCCAGCTCCTGCCGCCCCTTGTTGTTTCCGTGGAAGTTCAGGTGGGCAGCGGGGAAGCCCGCGGCCTTCGCCACGGCGAGTTCGCCGCCGGTGACCACGTCCATGCCAAGGCCCTCCTCCTCGATGACCTTTGCCAGGGCAGGGTTTGCGAAGGCCTTCGAGGAGTAAGAGACGCGGGAGTCCGGGTACTCTTTCTTGAACGCGCCGGTGAACTCGCGGCACATGTGACGGATGGTCGCTTCGTCGTATATGTAAACGGGCGTGCCGAACTTCCCGGCGAGGTCAGCGACGTCGCACCCGCCTATGGCGAGGCGGCCCTTCGCGTTGACCTCCGCTGTGATTGGGAAGAGGCCAGCCGCCGGGAGTTTGGTCTGTGTTCTGGCGGGCATTTGTCCGTCCTGAAGAGGAGCATGGCTGCGGGGTGGCTTGTCCCGGGCGCAACAGGGTCCGGTCATGGGGGCGCACGCGCTGGGACCACCGAATGGTAGGTTTGCGCCGAGAGGATAGTCAAACGAGGGTCAGAAAACAGCGACCCCGAAGCACGTGGCCTCTCCGGGCGAGGGACAAAATCTGTGTAACCTGTGGAACCGGAAGGCTCCGGCTCTCATTGAATTCATGGAAAGGAGAAACATGGCAGACAGCGTGCGCCTGACCGGCCTGGCCGCCTGCGCCGGTTGAGCGGGTAAGTTCAGCCAAAAAGAACTGTCGCAGGTCCTGCGGCAGCTGCCACCGCCCTTCAGGGACCCCAACGTCCTTGTGGGCGCCGAAACCGGAGATGACGCTGCTGTCTACCGGCTGGGGGAGGCTGTCGCCCTCGTGCTGACGGTGGACTTCTTTCCGCCGATCGTTGATGACCCTTACGCATACGGCCAGATTTCCGCCGCCAACTCCATCTCGGACGTTTACGCAATGGGCGGGCGGCCCATCGCCGCGCTGGCCATAACAGCCTTCCCGCGTGACCTGCCGCCGGAGGTGCTCGCGAAGGTGTTGGCGGGAGGGGCGGACAAGGCGGCCGAGGCGGGGATAGCCATCATCGGCGGGCACACGGTGAACGATGCTGAACCGAAGTACGGTCTCGCCGTGATAGGGACGGTCAGGCCGGGAAGCCAGATAACGAATGCAGGCGCAAGGCCCGGAGACTTGCTCATTCTGACGAAGGCCATTGGCACCGGGGTCATTACAACGGCGGCGAAGAACAGCCCGAGGGAGCCAGGGCCTGCGGCTTTGAAGGGCGCCATAGAGTCCATGTCGCTGCTGAACCGGGGCGCCGCCGAGGCGATGGTGGCGGTGGGCGTGAACGCGGCGACGGATGTGACGGGCTTCGGTCTGACGGGCCACCTGCACGGGATGATGCTGGGAAGCAAGACTGCGGCGCGTATTTTCACGGGCAGGGTGCCGCTGCTGGCCGGGGCAAGGGAGTTGGCCCTGGCGGGGTTCGTCGCAGGCGGGACGGTGCGCAACATGGAAGCGGTGGCGCACGCGGTGACGTATCACCCCGGTGTGCAGGACATTGACCGGACGCTGCTTTCGGACGCCCAGACCTCCGGCGGGTTGCTCATTTCCGTGCCGGCTGCGAAGGCAGGGGCGCTGGCGGCCGAACTCAATAAGCGCGGGGCGCCCCATGCCGCGGTGGTGGGTGAAGTCATCGGAGGCGAGGCGGGCCGGATCTTTATCGAGCCGTGAGGGTCCGAGAATAGATCAGCCGGCTCCGGTCTGTTTCCACAGGCGCGCCAGTTTTCTGGCAGGTACGCCAGCGAGTCCCGGACTGCCGGGATTCGCCAGCCTCTCCGCCCGTTTCACCCGGTCTCTGAAGCGCAGCGCCACGGCCCTGAGGGCAGTCTCCGGGTCAACGCCCTCGCTGTGAAGTCGCTGCACGACCGCCCACAGATAGGCCCCGGCACGGGCCTCCTTCTGTTCGGCTGACTCGTCTTTGAGCGACGCGAAATCCGGCTCGCCGTCCCATGTCAACCCGGCCTTCGAGGCCCTGCGCTGGAGTGTCGCAGCAAAGGCGAGGGCGGGCATCCCCGAGGGGATGCTGTCCACGACTGAGTCCCGGCCGCCCTCTTTTTTCTTGATGGTCTCCCATTGGCCGGCGACCTCTCCGGCAGTGTCCAACTTCATGTCCCCAAAGACGTGCGGGTGGCGCCGGACGAGTTTGGCGATGAGTGCGGAGAAGAGGGTCTGGGTGGTGAATTCGCCGTTGCGGCGGGCAATGTCGGTGTGGAAGGCGATGTGGGTCAGGAGGTCGCCCAGTTCCTCGGCGAGTTTCGCAGGGTCGCCGGACTCTATGGCTTCCAGGGTCTCGTAGGTTTCTTCAAGCAGGTGCTGGCGCAGGGAGGCGTGTGTCTGCTCCCGGTCCCATGGGCAGCCGCCGGGGCCGCACAGGCGGGTGACCACGGCCATGAGTGCGTCGAAGGTGTCACCGGAGGGAGTGGTGGCCTGGGGCCGTGCGGGTTTTTTGGGATTTGCTGGGAGGGTCCGAGCCTTGTCGTCACCATCCGCAAGCGGGTACCCGCCCTTTCCCACCGGGAGAGGGGAGGATGGATTGCCTCCGTCGCTCCTGGCCTTCTGCCGGGAAGCAGGGAGGGAGGATGTGTTTCGCCGGTGGGCCGCCGGTTTCGGGTTGCTGCGAGCCGTCATTTACGCCTTCTTTGGTTTCCGGCGGGTTTTCACGTAGTCGATGACCGTTTCCAGACCGGCGCGGTTGCCGCCGCGCCGTTCCGCCTCGTCAATGTCTGCCTGGCTCTTGCCATCTTCTCCCAGGGCGGCGTGTGCGACGGCGCGGTTGCCCCATGCGTCTGGCATGTCCGGCCTGAGGCGTACGGCGTTGGAAAGATTGATAAGGGCCTGCTCGAAGAGGCCCATCGAAAGATAAGAGGTGCCCAGGTTGAACTGAACCTCGGCGTCTTCCGGGTCGAGCCACGCCGCCTCCTCGAACTCCTTCGCCGCTTGGTCCAGGTGCCCGAGTTGCGCGGCGCGGAGTCCGCTCGCGAAGTGGGTCTGAGCGGCCTCTGCGGCGGACCCGGCCCCGTCTGACGATTTTGGGACTGACTCTGTCATGCCCGGAAAAGCCTGATGCGGTGAGGGAAATGGAGGGTCAATGGAACGTAAGGATACTTAAGTCCCACCCAATGAATAATCGTAAGAGATCCTTTTGCCTGAGAAGCAGCACTGCATTCTCCCGTGCATGCGCCCCGGCGGTTGAAAGGGCCAGGCTCCCCGGCTGTTATACTCGGCCGCACTTCAATTTGAGATCAACAAGAGGCGACGAGCTAGTGGCGCACTCTTGTCTGCAAGGATGACCCCTCCAGCGCGAGGGTGCCATCAGGTGGAGAAAACAATGCCCATAGACGTGCTGCTGCCCCAGTGGGGCATGGGTATGAACGACGGCATGGTGGTGAAGTGGCTGAAGAAAGAGGGGGACGCCGTCAAGAAGGGCGACCCTCTCGTCGAGATCGAGTCGTCCAAGGTGAACGCCGCAGTCGAATCACCGTCGGACGGAACGCTCGGGCGCATCCTCGTCCATGAGGGCGTCGTCGTCCTCGTCGGCGTAAAAATCGCCCTGCTGCTCGCCGCCGGCGAAAGTGCGTCCGTGCTGCCGCCTCCCGTTCAGAAGGCGACGGCCGGTGCATCGCACGCTGCCGCCGCAGGCAGCGGCCCCTCACCGTCTCAGGGCGCAGGCGCACCGGTGGCATCCGCTGGCAGCGCGAAGCAGGTCACGCCGATCGCTCGCAGGATCGCAAAAGAGATGGGCGTCGATGTCGAGCGCGTCGCCGGCACAGGTCCCGGGGGACGCGTGACGGAAGACGACGTGCGCAAAGCCGCGTCCGGCGCGCCCGCGGCGGCTGCCTCCGCCCCGGCCCGCCCTGTCCCGCCGTCCAACATCCCGCTCAAGGAAACGATCCCCATGACCGGCATGAGGGCGACCATCGCCCGTCGCATGACCGAAAGCGCGCAGGCGCCCATGGTCACGCTGAACTCGCACGCAGACGTGACTGCGACGACTGAACTCATGGCGAAACTCGTTGCCGACTGGCGGCAGCACCGGCTCAGGCCGCAGTACCAGGACCTCGTGCTCGCGGCAGTCGCCCGGGCATTGAAGGACCACCCGCGCGCCAACGCGCACCTCGCCGGAAACGAAATCAGGGTCTTCTCCCAGATCAACCTCGGCGTCGCGGTCGCTGTGCCGGACGGCCTCATCGTCCCGGTCATTAAGAACGCCGGGTCCAAGACTCTGCTCCAGATCGCACAGACCGTGCGAGAACTGGCGCAAAAATCGAAGTCCAACCAGCTGACGATGGACGACATGACGGGCGCGACGTTCACCGTGACGAACCTGGGCGCGTACGACGTCGAATCCTTCAACCCGCTCCTGAACCCGCCCGAGATCGGCATCCTGGGCGTGGGCCGCGTCGAGGAGCGTGTTGCGGTCGTTGGCGGGCAGGTGCAGGTGCGCTCGATAGGCCACCTGAGCCTCACGTTCGACCACCGGGCCTGGGACGGCGCGCCCGCAGGAGCGTTCCTGAAGGGCATCGCCGGATATCTCAAGGACCCGGCGTGGATGGCGGCGGGATAAGGGCGGGCCGGACAGGACCAGAGCTAAACATGCCAACGGGCGAACTCGATCTCTTGGTCACCGCCTCCCGGATTGTGTGTCCGTCCACCGGCATTGACGGTCCTGGCGCAATCGGTGTCAGGAACGGTGTCATCTCGTTCGTCAAGACCGGCGCGCCGCCGGTCAGTATGCCGCGGGCGCGAAAAGTGCTGAACTTCAGCGATGGCGTTCTGCTGCCAGGTCTGGTGGACTTACACGCCCACCCGGCGCGTGAAGAGTCCAGGTTCGGGGTTGATCCGGACATCCATCTGCTGCCCAGAGGTTCAACCACGGTCCTGTCGCAAGGTGATGCCGGCGCGCGCAATTTCGACGACTACAGGCGGCACACAATTGAAAAGTCCCGTACCAGGGTGAAGCTGGCCATCAACTTCTGCGCGAACGGCGAGTCCAATCCGGCCGGACGTTTTTTCAGTCTGGACGAAGCGAGCGTCGAGGAGTGCGTGGCTGCGATTGAACGAGGAGGCAGTCACGTATGGGGCATCTCCGTCAACATCGCCTTCATCCGCGGCAAATACGTGCGCCCGCTTGACGTGCTGCAAAGGGGAATAAGCGCAGCCGGGCAGACGGCCCGGCCCGTCATGTTCGGAGCGACCAAAACTTCAGACATCCCCTTGCGCGACCAGTTGAAACGGCTCCGGACCGGAGATGTGATGACCTACTGTTTCCACTCCGGCGAGGGGAGCATTTTGCAAGGTGGCCGGGTACTCGACTGCGTTTGGGATGCCCGTGAGCGCGGCGTCTTGTTCGATGTCGGTGACGGCACGGCCGCTTTCGGCTTCGACGTGGCGGAAGCAGCGATCGCAGATGGGTTCCTGCCCGACACGATCTCCACCGATTTCTACCGTTACCATGTCACGACCGGCGAGCCGCATGACCTCCCACGGGTTGTCTCAAAGCTGATAGCCGCCGGCATGACGGCACAGCAGTGTTGGCCCCGGATCACGTCGGCGCCTGCACGAATCCTGGGCCTCGGTGATCAGATCGGATCGTTCAAGCCGGGCGCTCAGGCCGACATGGCGCTGTTGAAAATGGGGACAGACCCCGAATTGTTGACCGACGGCCGCGGCGATGTCAGAAGGGGCCTACTGTGGGAACCGGTCGCCACTGTCAGAGCCGGTGTTCAGGTGTAGGCGGTGAACATGGATTGCAGGGCGAACGCACCCGGCCCGCGCGGCCTCCGCGTGAGCCTGTTAGGCTGAGAGCGTGATCACAGTAGGCATCATCGCCAACCCGGCGGCGGGCAAAGACATACGCAGGCTCGTCGCGCACGGGCGGGTCGTCTCCAACCAGGAAAAAGCGAACACCCTGCGCCGCGTCTTCGCAGGGCTCGTCGCGTCGGGGGTCGAACGCATCCTCGTCATGCCGGACATGAGCGGCCTTGCGCGCCCTGCGGCAGAAGACAATAAGGGCAGGATTAAAGTCGAATATCTGGATATGGCGCCCGCCGAGTCTCAGCACGACTCGACCCGCGCCGCCCGCGCCATGGCGGATCAGGGCGTGAAGTGCATCATCACCCTGGGTGGAGATGGAACGAACCGCGTCGTGGCGAAGGGTTGCCGTGAGTCGCCCATCGTCCCCATCTCGACAGGCACCAACAATGTCTTTCCGCAGATGGTCGAGGGCACACTGGCCGGGCTTGCCGCGGGCGCAGTCGCCACGGGAGCCGCGCCGCTCGACAAGGTGAGCCGGCGTTCAAAAACCATAGAGATTTTTGTGGACGGCAAGGCCACGGACATCGCGCTCGTTGACGCTGCGGTGACGTACCAGGCCTTCGTAGGGGCACGCGCCGTCTGGCAGGCCGAGAACCTTGCCGAACTCTTTCTGACAAGGGCGGAGCCGGCGTCTATTGGCCTCTCCTCGGTCGGCTCGCGCCTGCGGCCTGTCGAGATAGACGAGCCGCACGGGCTCTACATCAGGTTGTCGGGCGAACCGGGCCACAACGCCACGACCGTGCGTGCGCCTGTCGCTCCGGGGGTGATAAGTGATATTGAGATCAAGGAGTGGTCTCTGCTGAAGCCCGGAGACCGCTACGAGGTGACTGTCTGCCCCGGCACCGTGGCGCTGGACGGCGAACGCGAGGTGGAGTTGTTGCCCCGCCACAAGGCCGAGATCGCTCTGAGCATGAACGGGCCGCGCGTTGTGGATGTGGCGCTGACGCACGCGTTGCTGGCTGCGACGTCGGCGGCCGCGGTGGCAGCCAGGGGCCGGTAACAACACGGAGTTGGTGAGCGGGTGATAACATCCGCGCCACAACCGCCAATCATCCATTGTGGCTCTTGCGGCCGTCCGGAACGAATTCTTCCCGGCCCCCTGCCGGGGATGGAGAGCGACGCATGTCCAGGCTCACGCCGGAACAGAAGGAACACTTCAAGGAGTTCGGGTACGTCCCGGTCAGGAAGGTCTTTGACCCGAAAGAGGTCATTGACCCGGTCATAGAGGAGTACCACGAAGTTCTGGACAGGCTGGCGAAGGAACTTTTTGCAAAGGGTAAGATTCACTCGACCTACGACAACCTGCCCTTCGGTGAACGGATCACCGTGATTTACGCCGAGAGCAAGGAAGTCCACAACTCGTACTTTGACTTCTCACTCCCCCTGACCGGCTGCAAGCCGGACTCGCCCTTCTGGGCCGGGCCGTCAGTGTTCCGGGCGCTGACCAGCCAGGACCTGCTCGACACTGTTGAAGGGTTCATTGGGGCAGAGATCTACTCGAACCCGGTGCAGCATGTGCGCATCAAGCCGCCCGAGAGCCGCTCCCCGCGCGACGACAAGGGGAACGTCATGTTCGGTGTGACGCCCTGGCATCAGGACAACGGTGTTGTTACAGCCGACGCCGACAAGACCGAGATGCTAACGGTGTGGTTCCCGCTCATGTCCGCCAACGTTCAGAACGGGTGCCTGAAGGTGGTGCCGAAGTCGCACCGCAACGATCTGCTGACGCACTGCCCCGGCTACAAGGGTGCGGCGGGGTTGCAGATCCCGGAAGCCCTGTTCAATCCTGAGGACGCGGTGGCTGTCCCGCTGGAAGCCGGCGACGCGCTGTTCATGCACAAGAAGACGATCCATTCGTCTCTGCCGAATATGTCGGACCGCATCCGTTGGAGCTTTGACCTGCGGTTTAACCCGACGGGCCAGGCGACGGGCCGCGGCGTGTTCCCGGGCTTCATCGCCCGCAGCAAGGCTGACCCTGTGGCGGAGTTGCACAACCCGAACGAGTGGAACCGCATGTGGCACGAGACTCGGGCGTCCCTCGCCACCACTGGCGACCCCGGCTTCTTCAACCGCTGGAATTCCGACGCGCCCATCTGCGCGTAAGTCACGGCTTGTATATCAGTCATGCGTTGGTTCGCGCTTGGAGCGCGTGCTAGCTCGGAGCGTGCGCGTGGAGCCGTGCGACAACCCCGAGGAACCGGGCAGACTTCCTAAGCGTTTGGAGGTTAGCCTGCGAGAGGGGGTCAGGGTCGAAGTGAGTGACATCGTTCCGGATGTCGCGGACGCGTACCATTGCTTCGGCGAACGTTTGGCGGTCTAGTTTCAGGCCTAACTTCGCCCACTCGTCCGGCCGAGACAGATAGAGAATGCATTCTCCGAAGGTCAGATCCGAGACTTTTTCGATTCTGCGTGCGGGGTCGTTTGGGGTTTTGGCCGTCCGCAGGGCTTCAGGGGCGAAATGCGGCTCTATAAGGTTCCGCAGGTGGTTCTCTATTTCACCGATCAGTAGGAATGGCTCTGCCAAGGTCCGGAACTCAATGGTGAAGTCAGACGCCGTAACAATCCCCACGACCTTTTCAGTACGGTTGCGTCGCAGCCTACACGTCCAGGTTGCGGACTTCGAGAGCGTGCGTGCGGATGAAGTTCCGGCGCGGCTCCACCTCATCCCCCATCAGGGTGATGATTATCTGGTCGGCGGCGAGGGCGTCCTCAGCAGTGACCCGTAGCATTACGCGCTGCTGCGGGTCCATGGTCGTCTCCCAGAGCTGGTCCGGGTTCATCTCACCCAGGCCCTTGTAGCGCTGGATGGAGACGCCGGCGCGGTCTGCGTTGTCTTCCAGCCGTGCCGGCAGGTCCGCCCAGGCGACATCTTCTGCGACGACATGGTCGCGCTTGGTGATCTTCAGCGGGCTCGCTTCCACGATCTTGCTGACGCGCTTCCACAGGCGCTTGGCCCTTGCCAGCGACGGGTGCAGGTAGATGCCGGCCGAAAGTTTGTAACCGTCCACGTCGTGGAAGGCAGGCTCTTCAGGGGTGGTATCCGCTCCGGTGACTCCGTTGGTCCCGGCCGGCCCGGGCTGGCCATTGAACAGTGCCCCCTGCCTCGGCTCGAAGGTGAAGGTCAGGTCCTGGTAAGCGGGGTCGGAAACGAGCTTCCAGGCCGCTCCCTCCGGGATTTCGAGCACCTTTAGAGCACCCATGGCATATGCGAAATCCCGCAGTGGCTGGAGCGTTTCGCCGATCTTCGCGCCCTTTACCGAGAAGGATGTGTTTTCTGCGGAGGTGATCGTCATGTCTCCGTAGACCTTCTCCGCCAGCCAGCGGTCCTTCTCCTCGTCCGAGTAGAGCCAGACGGCCGAGCGGCCCTTGGAGCAGCGATAGAGGGGCGGCTGGGCTATGTACAGGTGTCCATCGCCGATGATCCTGGGCATGTTGCGGTAGAAGAAGGTCAGGAGCAGCGTGCGGATGTGGGATCCGTCCACGTCTGCGTCCGTCATGATGATGACGCGGTGGTAGCGCAGGCGTTCGGCGTTCCAGTCCTCGCCCAGGCCGCACCCGAGCGCTGTGATGAGCGCTGCGATTTCTTCGTGCGCGAGCATTTTCTCGGGGCGGGTCTTTTCGACGTTCAGGATCTTGCCGCGCAGGGGCAGGATGGCCTGGAACTGGCGGTCCCGGCCCTGCTTGGCGGAGCCGCCGGCGGACTCACCCTCGACGATGTATATCTCAGACCGGGCGGGGTCCTTTTCCGTGCAGTCGGCCAGCTTGCCGGGGAGCGAGCCTCCGTCCATGGCGTTCTTCCGGAGGACCATGTCGCGCGCCTTGCGCGCCGCCTCACGGGCGCGGGCCGCTGTGGTGCACTTGTACAGGATGCCCTTTGCGTCCTCGGGGTGGTCCTCAAGGAACTGGGCGAGGAGCTTGCCGACGACGACCTCCACCGCGCCCTTGACCTCCGGGTTGCCGAGCCGCCCCTTTGTCTGGCCCTCGAACTGGGGGTCCTTGACCTTGACGGACACGACGGCCATCAGGCCCTCGCGCACGTCGTCGCCGGAGAGGGCCGCAACGTCGCCCTCCTTGAAGACGGCGAGCTTCTTGCCGAAGTCGTTCAGGACACGGGTGAGGGCGGCGCGAAACCCGGTGACGTGCGTGCCGCCGTCATTGGTGCGGATGACGTTGGCGAAGGAGAGGCAGTTTTCGACGAATGAGTCGTTGTACTGGAAGGCCACCTCCACGACCACATCGTCCTGCTTGCCCTCTGCGTGGAAGATGTTTGGGTGCGCGGGCTGGCGGCGGCGGTTCAACGCCTGTACGAAGGCCCTGACGCCTCCTTCAAAATGGAAGGAGATGGCGTTGTGGGGCCAGAGCTGCTCCTGGTGCCATTCGGATAAGAAGTTGATGTTCAGCCCGGAGTTCAGGTATGCCATTTCACGCAGCCGCTCAGAAATGGACGCGAAGTCATAGGTGAACTCGTGGAATATCTCCTGGTCAGGCAGGAACGAGACGGTCGTGCCGGTGCCTTCCATGTCTTCCGGGGTGCGCGGCCGGGGCGACAGGGGGGCCTGCGTGATGCCGCGCAGGAACTCTATGTGGTGGACCTTGCCGTTGCGCCGGATGTCAGCAGTCAGGTGCTCGGAAAGGGCATTGACGACAGAAGCTCCGACGCCGTGGAGGCCGCCGGAAACCTGGTAGGACTTGCCGCCGAACTTGCCGCCGGCGTGGAGGATGGTCAGCACCGTCTCGACTGCAGACTTGCCAGTCTGGGACTGGATGTCCACCGGGATGCCGCGACCGTTGTCCGCCACGGTGCAGGAGCCGTCCCTGTGGAGGGTGACGTCTATGCGGTCGCAGTATCCGGCCATGGCCTCGTCAACCGAGTTGTCAACGATCTCGTGGATGAGGTGCTGGAGCCCCGCAGGGCCGGTGGTGCCGATGTACATTCCGGGCCGCTTCCGCACGGCCTGCAAGCCCTCGAGGACTGTGATGTCCTGAGCGGTATATTGATCGGCGCCTTCGGTTCTTTTTACCAAGGAGAGGCTCCTTCAAGAGCGGCACTACCACTGCCCTGCCGGACGGCAGGCGCAAGGGGGTTTGTATGGGGCGGGAAATCTCCCGGTCAGGGATTGCCGCCCTGTTCAGGGGCGGGGCAACATGTGAAGCGGGTGGCGTTGAAAGTGGGCAGCAGGTGGGCGATTCTCTCGCGGGCGCACGCGAGAGCCCGCGCCTGTTTAAAGAAACCAGTCCCCATGCTAACAGTCTCCCAGTTCAGCTGCATCGTGCGGACAAGACGGATTTCCACGTATCGCGATATTCCGTCGATCGCGCCGGGAGGAACGGGAAGGGTGGACAAGCGACGGAACCCGCCGGCCACCTCGGCAAGACGCAGGAAATCCGAGACATTTGTTCCTGTCCGCGAGAGTAGTCTTGTCCCCGCGCGCGGCGTTGCCCGCGGCCGGAGCGGCCCCTGCGAACTAGGAGGAGCCCCATGAAAGCCATAAGAGTCCACCAGCCCGGCGGCCCGGAGAACATGGTTTATGAAGACGTCCCCATGCCTTCTGTGGGGCAGGGACAGGCTCTGGTAAAACTTCGGGCCATCGGTGTGAACTACATGGACATATACCTGCGCCAGGGGGCGCAGAGGAGCACCTTCCCCCTCATACCCGGGGGCGAGGGAGCTGGAGTTGTCGAAGCAACAGGTCAGGGGGTGACGGAGGTGAGGGTCGGGGACCTGGTGGCATATACGGGGGCCGGGTCGTCTTACGCGGAGCACGTCGTCGTGCCGTCGTGGAGACTGGTCAAGCTGCCCCAGGGCGTGGACGCCTCCATGGGGGCGGCGTCAATCCTGCAGGGCATGACGGCGCACTACCTGGCGAACTCGACCTATCCGTTGAAGGCCGGAGATACCTGTCTCGTTCACGCCGCGGCCGGAGGCGTCGGGCTGCTCCTTGTCCAGATGGCGAAGATGCGCGGCGCCAGGGTGATCGCCACCGTTTCGACATCCGAGAAGGCGAAGCTGGCCGCTGGCGCAGGCGCGGACGAGGTGGTCAATTACACGGAACAGGACTTCGAGGCGGAGGTGAAGCGAATCACCGGGGGCAAGGGCTGTCAGGTGGTGTACGACGCAGTGGGCAAGGCGACGTTCGACAAGAGCCTGGCGAGCCTCGCTCCGCGCGGGCTGCTCGCACTGTATGGCGCAGCGAGCGGGCCCGTGCCACCGCTGGACATAAACCGCCTGGGAGGGGTGATGTCTCTTTCCTTGACGAGGCCGAGCCTTACGGCTTACACGGCGACGCGTGAGGAGCTGCTGCTAAGGGCGGGTGAACTGTTCTCATGGATTGGTTCGGGCAAATTGAAAGTACGCATTGAAGAGACGTTCAAACTGTCCAGCGCAGTGGAGGCGCACCGGAAGTTGGAGGGGCGGCTGACCGCGGGCAAATTGCTGCTCGTTCCGTAGAGGATTCGGAACAGTTCACTCTCTCAGCGGGTTGCCCTTCGGGCCCGCATGAATCATGTCGGGCAGCACAAGGGCTATAATGCGCCCGCTCTATGCGGGCCGTTATGAAAAAGGCCTCGTTCTGCCGTCAACCGGAAGATGGAGCAGCGCGCGGGGTTGTGTTGACCCTGGCATCCTCACCCCTCACCCTTTCCTGATAGCAGCGTGGAGACGACCCACACCCTGACCCTCTCCCTTGACGGGAGAGGGGGCCCGCGGAGGTCTGGTGCATTGAACATCCCCAAAGACAAACTGATGCTGATGCTCGAGCGGATGTGGCTCATCCGCAACTTCGAGTTGAAGGTGATCGAGGCGCACAAGACCGGCGAGTTCGCCGGCGGCGCGCACCCCTACATCGGCGAGGAAGCCGTCGCGGTCGGAGCGTGTATCGCGATGCGTGACACGGACTACATCGCCGGCAACCACCGTTCGCACGGGCACCCCATCGCCAAGGGCGCGAGCCTGAACAAGGCCATGGCTGAGATATTTGGCCGGCGCGACGGTTACTGCAAGGGCAAGGGCGGCTCAATGCACCTGGCTGACTTCTCGGTCGGCATCCTGGGCGAGTCCGGCATCGTCGGTTCGTCGGTGCCCATTGCGACGGGCGCGGCGCTGGCGTCAAAGCTCCAGAAAAAGGACTTCGTCTCGGCGGTGTTCTTCGGGGACGGCGCTTCCAACCAGGGAGCGTGCCACGAGTCCATGAACCTGGCTTCCGTCTGGAAGCTGCCGGTGATCTTCATATGCGAGAACAACCAGTACGCGGTGACGACGTCCTACAAGTCCACCGTGGCTGTGGAGCATGTCTCGGACCGGGCATCGGCATACAACATGCCTGGCGTGCTCGTGGACGGCCAGGACTGCATCGCCATGTACGAGGCCATGACGGAAGCCGTGCGACGGGCGCGGGCCGGCGAGGGGCCGACGCTCCTTGAGGGTCTGACTTACCGCTTCGAGGAGCACTCGCTGGGCCTCGGCAAGATCCGCAGGTCCGAGTACCGGACTGAGGACGAGATCAATTCCTGGCGGAAGCGCGACCCCATCGTGATCCACGAGGACAGGCTGCTGAAGAGCGAGATCGCATCACAGGCCGAAGTCCAGCACGTGCGCGACCACACAGAGAAGCTGTCCATGGAGGCGTTGGAGTTCGCACGGAAGTCGCCCTGGCCGGAGGTGAGCGAGCTTTTCGAAGATATGTGGGCGGACAAGACCATGCCCATACCGTAGGGACGACCTCAGACCTCCCTCTCCCTGCAACGGGGAGGGTCGAGACTTCCCTCCAGAGTGGACGGGGCGGCATTCAAAATGACAAGAGCGCAGAGGTAACAACATGCCTGAAATGATGGTTATGCAGGCCCTGAACCAGGCGATCGCCGAAGAGATGCGGCGAGACCCCAAGGTGTTCCTCATGGGCGAGGACGTGCGCGCCTCCGTGTATGGCGCGTCGGCGAACCTGTCCAGAGAGTTCGGGCCAGACCGGATCATTGACACTCCGTTGTCGGAGAACGGGTTCTTCGGTGCGGCCATAGGCGCGTCTGCCGTGGGCATGAGGCCCATTGTCGAGACGCTGACCAGCTTCATGTGGGTGGGCATGGACCAGCTCGTATCGCAGGCGGCAAAGATGCGATACATGTTCGGCGGCCAGGTGAACCTGCCCGTCGTCTTCCGGGCGGTCATGTACTACGGTGGAGGCTCGGCGGCGCACCACTCCGACCGCTCATACCCGCTGTTCATGAATATCGGCGGTCTGAAGGTGATCGTGCCGGGGACGGCGAGGGACGCCAAGGGCCTGCTTAAGACGGCCATACGCGATAACGACCCTGTGATCTGTTTTGAGGACGGCACGCTGCTCGGCCAGCGCGGGTTCGTGCCGGACAATTCGGAGCTGCCTGGGGGCGAGCTGCTCGTGCCGTTTGGCAAGGCGGCCATCCACAGGCAGGGGACTGACTGCACGGTGGTGGCGATCGCAGGGTGCGTGGGACTTGCGATACAGGCCGCGGACGAGCTTCAGAAAGAGGGCATCTCGGTAGAGGTGGTTGACCCGCGCACTCTGGTGCCCCTGGACAAGACCTCTATTCTGGAGTCCGTGGCCAAGACGGGCCGCTGCGTGATAGCAGACCCGGCGGCGAAGGTATGCAGCGCGGCGAGCGAGATAGCTTCCATTGTGGCCGAGGAGGCGTTCTGGTCGCTTCAGGCGCCGATCATGAAGGTGGCGTCCGAGCAGGTGCACATACCGTTCTCGCAGGCGCTCGAGAAGCATGTGTACCCGACCAAGGAAAAGATCATGGCGGCCGTCAAGAAGACGATGGGTTAAGTACAGACTGTCATCCTGAGGCCCGGAGGGCCGAAGGACTCCTTCTAGTCCGGCTTCGATTAAGCACGGCGCTTGAACTGCCAAAAGGCCCCTCTCTGTAGACAGAAAGGGGCCTTTTGCTTATCCGGATACTTCGTCCTCTGGGAGGGGAGGACGGCGCCCCCCGTTCCGCCACTTGCGAACCTCATCCATAAAGGCGGCGGAATTGATCTTGTGGTCTATCACATGGCGCAGGTGAGTACGCAAGATGCGCTCGGCCTGGGCGAGATCGTCGGGAGGTACGCGCAGGCCCTCGACGGCGGGCCAGTCCGACCGGGCCATGTGTCGCAGGAGTTTTATCGCAGGGACACCGGCAGGCAGCAGCCGCTCGCCGCCGCCCGCGGTCTTGCAATCAGGGCATAGCAAGCCGCCCCGCTCTGCCGAAAAGACGTGGTCGCGCTGTTCAAGGTCGCGGCCGCACTCGGCGCAGGAACTGAAACGCGGCAGGAACCCGGACAGGTGGAGGATGCGGATTTCAAACCAGCGTGCGAGGAGGTCGAGGGTCGGGCTGTCGGTGGCTGGACGCGTGGCAAGGTCGCTACTTTGAGCAAGATTCTTCGCTTCGCTCAGAATGACACCTTGTGCAGGGACGGGACGGGCCGAGGTGCCATCCCAGGTCTTTTCGATCAGGCCAAGCGCGCTGGCGAGGAGGCGGAAGACCGACGGGTTGGGCGCGTCCTCGACAGAGAACCGTTCTGCAAGCTCGGCCATGTATATGCCCCGTGACATGCGCCCCAGGTCTTCGCGCAAGCCGCGGTAACTCTCGATGCCCTCGACCTGGCCGACGGCGCGGAAGGTGTGGCCCTCGGATACGGTGAGGGAGACATGGCGCAGCAGGTCAAGGTGCCCGCCGATCTTGGACGTGGTCTTGCGAGCGCCCCTTGCGACGGCCCGGACCAGGCCTCGGTCGGGCGTGAGGAGGGTGATGAACCGATCCGCCTCGCCGGCATCCCGGTGGCGGAGGACGATGCCCTCGCACCTGAAGGATTGGGCACGGGAGGGTGAGGTCATGAGGCCAGTCTAGCGCGCCAGGGAGGTGCACCGTCAGGACTTCGACCCACACCTTGATCCCTCCCTGCGCTCCGCTCAGATTCGGGATGACGCCCTCACGCGCACAGCGCCGTCGCCGCGGCGTTGCTGCATGCAGCGATGGCCGCGCCTTCACCATCAAGGGTGCCATTGCTGAGCAGGACGAAGGAAATACGCGACTTCGGGTCGGCCCATGCGATGGTCCCGGTCGCACCGCCGTGGCCGAATGCGCCCGCGGGCACCGCTGAACCGAACCACGCCCCTGTGCCCTGCCGGATGATGCGCCAGCCCAGGCCCCAACCTTCCCGCAGGCGTGCCTCGGTGGGGAGGCCGGGCATGGCCGCGGACTGGTCGGCGAGCAGGAGACGGACTGTGCCGGGCCCGAAGACGCGAGAGCCTTTGGCGGAGAGGCCGCCGTTAAGCAAGACGCCCAGGAACCGGGCGATGCCGACGGAGTCCGAGTGGACGCCGCCCCAGGGCGCGCCAAAGTCCCGCCAGTAGTGTGAGTTGTGGTCCCAGGTTTCGCTTCCAGGACCGTGGACGGCCTTCGCAGCGACGTTGCGTGTCGCAAACTCCTCACGCCAGCCAAGGTGAGCCGATGTGATGCCGGAGGGAGCGAGGACCCAATCGTGGAGGAGGTCCCTGACGCGGCGGCCCGTGACGCGCTCGGCGGTTTCGGAGAGCATGAGGATGCCCGCGCTCTGGTAGCGGGTGTCAGTGCCGGGCTCGAACAGCAGCCGGGACTGGCAGGCGGAGGCGACGTAGGCGGACATCGGGGCATGGGTCTTCCGCAGGTCAGTGTCGGCGGGGACCATGTCCGTGAGGCCGCTTGTGTGAGTGAAGCAGTGGCGCAGCGTCACTCCCTGTTTGCCGTTGGCGGCGAACTCTGGGACGTGCTTCGCGACGGGGTCATCGAGGTCAATGTGACCGGACTCGATGAGCTTTGCGACTGTGGACGTGACCATGGGTTTCGTGATCGAGGCGATGAGGAAGACACTGGCGGGTGTCACCGGGCCGCCCCGCCCTCCGAACTCGCGCGTTCCTCCAGCCCATTCGAAGAGCGGCATGCCTTCGCGTTCAATGCGGACAGTGGCGCCGCTCATACCGCCTGCGGCAATGCGGGCGGTGAGTATGCGGGCCACGTGGTCTTGATAAACGGGCATGAGAGTGTGTCTCCGTGTTGTGTCATTCTGATGCGCAGAGAGGAATCCGGGGAAGGGTTGAGATCATTGTGAACGACCACCCCAGATCCCTCACCGCGTTCGGGGCGACGGGGCGACACGCTTCGGAGACAGCCGGATAGGCCTCCGATCCTGCCCCGGGTTATTCGTTTCGTGCTGGGCCTTCACTTTTAATGACAGATCACTGGCCGGTCTTGAACTCCGACCGGGCCTCCAGCGCGTGTGCCAGCGTGGCGTCGTCGGCGTATTCGAGGTCGGCCCCGGCGGGCAGGCCGCGGGCGAGGCGCGTGACCTTGACGCCGAGGGGGGAAATCAGACGCTGGAGGTACATCGCGGTCGCCTCGCCCTCCAGGTTGGGGTTTGTGGCGACGATGATCTCCTGCACCGTCCCATCGCGCAGTCGTTCGAGTAGTTCGCGCACCTTGAGTTCTTCCGGGCCGATGCCGTTCGAAGGGGAGATGACGCCGTGAAGGACGTGGTACTGGCCCCGGAAGGCGCGTGTGCGTTCAATGGAGACCACGTCAAGAGGTTCTTCCACGGCGCAGATGCGGGTACTGTCACGGCGGAGGTCGGAGCAGATGGCACACACGGGGGTCTCCGTGACGTTCTGACACCTGCCGCACAGGACGATGCGGTCCTTGATGGAGAGGATTGACTCTGCCAGTTCTTCGGCCTGCTCGCGCGGCATGCGGATGAGATGGTAGGTGAGCCTCTGTGCGGTCTTTGGGCCGATGCCGGGCAGCCTGTGGAAGGCTTCGATGAGGCGCGCGACAGGCGCGGCTGTTGAGGGGGCGATATCTGGCGTGGACATGGGATCGCCTGTGACCATGGAAGAACCCCCCTCCCAGCGGGAGAGGGCGGGTGGCGGGAGGAGGAGCAGACCTGATGGATCTAGTTTATTTTGCGCGGCCGGTTGCGCAGGTTACATGAGGCCGGGGATGTTCATGCCCCCTGTGACGGATGCCATGCGGGCGGCGGCGTCTTTCTGGGCCTTTTCCATGGCTTCATTGGTGGCGGCAATGATGAGGTCCTGAAGCATTCCAACGTCGTTCGGGTCAACTGCCTCTTTTGCGATGGTCAGAGATGCGAGCTTCGCGCCGCCGATGACGACGGCTTTGACAGCGCCCCCGCCTGCGGTGGCCTCGGTGCGCATTTGCGCGATCTCTTCCTGGACCTTGTTGAGGCGCACCTGCATCTGCTGCGCCTGCTGGATGAGTTTGCGGTTGATCATTCCTGCCTCTGTTCACCCTCCCGGTTGGAGAGGGGGCGCGTAACCGTCAGCGACGGGTGTTGAGGGTTGAAGGCTGCGGAAGGTGCAAGGGTAGCAGGGAGGCGCGACACCCCCCTGCCCTCTCTCGCTCAGGGGGCACCCGAGGGAGAGGGAGTGTTATTGCGGCTCCGGCGCGTCCTCTTCGCCGATGACGCGAGCGCCCATGGCGAGGGCGGCTCGCACGACCGGGCTTTCGCTTGCCGCGGATGCGCCTCCAGCCTGCCCTGCTGCCCCGCCATTGGCATCAGACAGTGCGATGGCGATCTTCAAGGGCAGGCCGTACACCTCGGCAACGGCCTTTTCAACCGCGTCCATGACGCGCTGGTCCTGAAACTCCTCCGCAACGTTCTGGCGGAGGGTTTTGCTGGCGATGTGCAGTAGGAGCGTGCCGCCCTCCGGCTCATTGACCCTTGCGCCTGTGAGCAGCGGACCGATGACAAATTTCCTGAATTTTGTCCTGCGCAGGGTGTTCGTTACCCGGGTCCACTTCTGGTCGGCCGGGGACGCGGGCTGCCTGGATGACGGTGAAGGTTCATCCAGGTCTGGCCCGGCTGAGGGGGCCGGGCCACGGTTCATAGGCGCAGTCACGGTAGTCCGCGACGCGCCTGTGCTCGGCGCATAGGGCTGTGGCGACTGTCCGGGCGGGCGGCCGAAACGTGAAGGAGCTGGCGCGCCTGCGGGCGGTCTCTGGGCAGGCGCTGGCGCGGGTGGCGTGGAGGTTGTCACTGTCGCAGGCGCGGTTGCTGCCGAAGTAGCCCGCAACACTGCTAGTTCGAACGGCAGTGGCGACGATGAGTCGCCTTTGATATCGGCCTGTCCGATGACTGACAGGGTGTGGAGCAGGCGGTCCATGCTGACAGGCCGGCCTGCCGTTTTCATGGCCTCGACCACTTCTGCCGGGTGGGCCAGGGCATCCTGGACTCCGGCCTTCTGGAGGAGGGCGCAGCGGAGGGCGTCAACGGTGGCGTTGCGGAGGCCGCGGAGGTCCGTACCGCGTCCGGCCTCGCGGTTGATGACTCCGAGGGAACGCCCTGCATCGCCCGCGAGCAGGGCCCCGGCGAGCTCGATTGCAGACGCGGTGTCGCCCAGCCCAAGGAGTTCCCGGACGTGCTCAGGTTTGATTTCGGTACTCTGGCGACCCGGCTCGCTGCCTTCCGCCTGGCTGGACGCACCCCCGTATGAGACAGCAAGCTGCTCAAGTAGGTTTTCGGCGTCGCGCAGGGACCCCCATGCGTGCCGGGCGATCATGTTCAGGACTTCCGGGTCGCACTCGATTTCCTCCGCCCCGCAGATGCCAGCAAGCCGGTCAATGACGTCTTCGTTGGAGAGACGTCGGAAGTCGTACCTCTGGCAGCGCGAGACGATGGTGAGGGGTACCTTGTGGACATCAGTGGTGGCAAGGACCATAACGATTCGGGGCGGCGGCTCTTCGAGCGTCTTCAGGAGCGCGTTGGCGGCCTGTTCGGTGAGCATGTGGACTTCGTCAATGATGTAAACCTTCCACCCGCCTGAGATGGGGGAGAAGGCTGTGTTGTCACGGAGCTTGCGGATGTCGTCTATGCCACGGTTGGAGGCGGCGTCTATCTCGATCAGGTCCAGCATCCGGTCTTCGAGGGCGGCCTGGCAGTTGGCGCAGGTGTTGTCGGGCTCGCCTTCCTTGGGGCTGAGGCAGTTGAGTGCCTTGGCCAGGATGCGAGCGGAGGACGTCTTGCCGACGCCGCGCGGGCCTGTAAACAGGTATGCATGGGCGACACGGCCTGTCGTTACGGCCTTGCGCAGGGTCAGGGTGACGTGTTCCTGACCAGAGACGTCATCGAAGCGCTGTGGCCGCCACTTGCGATAAAAGACCTGGGTGCCCTTCATTCCGGCTGACTCCCTGCGCGGGCCTTCAAGGCGCGACCTCTGGCAGGCACAGCGGGCGTGCTCTTTGTCAGGTCCGAGGCGCTCTCAGACGGCACCGCTGATTTCCGGCGCACCGGCCTGGCTCGTGTCTTTGCCCCTACTCCAACCTGTGCGACCTGCGGACTCGCGCCGTTGTTGAAAACTGACGCCAGGATCTGGTCTGTCTTGCCGAACATGACGCGCTCTTCGGCAGGATCGGCGTGGTCATAGCCGAGGAGGTGGAGGAGGCCGTGCACGGCGAGCATGGCGAGTTCATGTTCGACTGACTGGCCGGCGGCCCCGGCCTGCCGTTCCACCTGCGGCAGGGAGATCACGATATCTCCGAGCCGAGCGTCTTCGCCGGAGAGCTCCGGGAATGTGATCTGCGGCCCTTCGCCCTGTTCGGTGCGCGCCAGGCCAGGGCGACCGGCGAGTACGCCGGGTGTTTCGTTGCCTCCGGCGAGTACGCCGGGTGTTTCGTTGAACGAAAGAACATCCGTGACTTCGTCCACGCCGTTGAAACGGTGGTTGAGGTCACGCAGCGTCTTGTCACCCGTGAGAAAGACGGTGACGCGGGGGTGGCCAGAGACGCGCTCCGCGGCGAGGGCGGCTTCGACAGCCCGTTCGACGAGGGTTTCCGGGGCGCGGCCCAAAAAGGCATCGTCGGTGATGACTTCGATGCGCGGCTCCGGCTGGCGTGTGCGAGCGGGCATTGGCACTTTGCAGGGGCGTTTATAGGGCGGCTGGTTGAACTCAGGCCGAGTTCAGCCATGCTAGCACAGGGGACGGACAGCGCCCGGTGCTGCGTCATTGCCACGGCGCAGGGCTATTTCCGCTGCGGGCGGGCGGTGTTTGAGGCCTCTTCCCTGAGGAGGCGGATACGGCTGAGTAGCGGCGCGAACTTCGGGTCTGTGTCGGCAAGCTCACTGGCTGTCATGGCGGCCCGGGCGATGGCCAGGCCGATTTCCGGCGCGGAAAGCTGGCCCACCTCGACGTATGTGCGCGCGTCGTAGAGCGCGGGGATCAGTTCGCCGCCGATGCGCTTGCGCGCCCAGCGGTCCTCGGACTGCGCGGCCATCTCTTCTGCCGAGGCGACAATGGACTCCAATTTGAAAAACAGGGGCGGCTTACGCACGTTTTGCCCTCCAGTCGGACCGGATCCTGCCCCAGGCGGCCCAGGCACCGGCGGCGGCGCAGGCGCCGAGGAGATCGGCCAGGAGATCGAGGAGGCTGAAGTCACGGCCGTCAACGTAGGTCTGGTGGTACTCGTCGCTCAGGCCATATGACGTGGCGATGAGAACTGCGCTCTGCGCGGCGGTCAGCCAGCCCAGGCGGAACCTTGCGCGATGGAGCAACCGGAGGGTAAGGCCGCCCAGAATGAAGTAAAGGCCGCCATGGACGAAGTAAGACCTCCAGGGGAGCCAAGCGAGGTAACGGCTCGCGTCTTCATACCCGCTTGCCGGCACGGATGAAAGGAGGAAGATCACTCCAGCCCATGCGACCGGAGGGATGGCATAGGAGATGGGCCATAACCGCGTCCATGCACCAGAAGTGTTGTTGTCAGAGTGTTGCATCAGATGCCCTCATCCCAGCCCCGCGCCCGATGTAGGACGGCACATGTCTCTCAGTCGGGCCAACCTTACTTCGACCACTCGGTGTCGAAGACGCGTTTCATTTCACCCCACCACTCTTTGGCCGGGGTTTCCGGGAGCTTTTGCTGGAAGGTCATCATCAGTTCGTTCCACTCGACGGACCTTTTTGATTTCGTGTACTTCTGGAAATCCCTTTTCGCGTCAAAGCTGTCGGGCACCTGGCAGTACATGAAAAGGTGGTTGCCGATTCGGAAGATCTCCATGCGGATGATGCCGTTGCTTTTCAGGTCGTTAAGCACCTCGGGCCAGACATCGCGATGGTATTTCTCGTACAGCTCGATTGTCTTTTTGTCGTCCTTGAGGTCGAGGGCCTGGGCGAGGGACTTCATGGGCCTCTCCTGAGTGTCCGGGCGCGCGGTCGAATGTTGATCGACTGGATAGCCTACACTTCCGCCTGCGTTGCTGAGGGCGCCGTCCAGAAGAAGTCATCCTGACTCCGAGCGTAACTGGCGGGAGCAGCTCTTCCCGTGGCCTCCACCCTCGCCCCGCCCATCTCCCTCCCATGGCAGGTGGCACATCAGAGTTAGATTCACGGAGTTGGTGATGAAGCGAATCGGGTTCCTGCTGAAGGTGAAAGACGACCAGGCGTTGCAGGCGGACTACAAGAAACATCACCGCGAGGTCTGGCCGGATATGCTCGCCGCGCTGCGCCGCCATGGGTGGCGCAACTTCTCGCTCTTCATGCGCCCGGACGGGCTCATGTTCGGGTACGCCGAGGTCCCTGTGAGCCTGCAAAGGTGTCTGGACGGGATGGCGAAGGAGGAGCCGAACCTGCGCTGGCAGGAAATGATGAAGCCGTTCTTTGAAATCCCGCAGGGGGCGCGGCCGGATCAGTCGATGATCGAACTTGAGGAGGTCTTTTACATGCAGGGGGCCGGGTACAGCCGGGCGAGGGTGACGCGGGCGTGCCTGCAGCTCAAGGTCAAGTCAGACGCCTACTCCCTGGCGGAGTACAGACGGACGCACGCTGCAGTGTGGCCTGAGATGATCGAATCATTGACTCGGAACGGGTGGAGCAACTATTCGATCTGGACTCGGCCGGACGGGACCATCTACCTGTATTCCGAACTATGGCAGAACCCGGTGAAGGCGCAAAAAGCGCATTCAGCGGAGGACGCATCGAAGCGGTGGTCGGAATACATGAAACCGCTGTTTGAGGCCGGGCCGGACGGAGTGACGGGCAGGCCCGTGCCCATGGAAGAGGTGTTCCACACGGACTAGGCAACGGCGCGGACGGCGGGAAGACAGCGACCGCCTAGAACACTAGCTGGCCCAGCGGGCGTGTGTGGCGGAGGGAGTGGGGTTCGAACCCACGATGCACCGTAGGTGCATACCGGTTTTCAAGACCGGCGCATTCGGCCGCTCTGCCATCCCTCCGCGGCGAAGACTCATTGAGTGTAACGGCGGAGCGCCGGGGACGCGTCATTTCGAACCTGAGCCTGGCGAAGGCAAGGAATCTGGGGAAGCAGGGTACAGTGGGCCCCGGCCCAGACCCCTCTGCGACCCGCGCCCACTCCAGTGGGCACCCGGCGGGAACCCCGGCCTCGGTATGGCGACACCCTCTCCCTGGCCCGCGCCCAATGGGCACCTGATCGAGGGGGAGGGAAGCGGTCCTACCTCTGGCACTTCGAGCAGTAGTAGGCGGAGCGGCCTCCAAACTTCATCGTCCGCAACGGCGCGCTGCACTCTGGACAGGGCCGGCCGGCGTTGCGGGGCAGGCGCATCCGTTCGTCATAGGCATCCACAATCTGTGGCCTGCCGTCGTCCAAGAGGTGAGAGGCAATGAAATCTATGGCCTGCACGAGGACCTCATGGACGGCGACGTAGAGGGCGTGCAGGCGAGCCTCACTCACCTTGTTTGCGGCGCGGGCGGGTGAGATGCCGGCCCGAAATAGCGCCTCGTCGGCGTAAATGTTGCCGACGCCCGCGAGGACGTGCTGGTCGAGCAGGACGGCCTTGATGGCGGAGCGTTTCGGGCTGACCCGCCGGATGAACTCGGCTGCGGTGAAGGCGGGGTCCACTGCGTCCGGCCCAAGGCCGCCGGTGAGATCCTCAGCGTTGTTCACCAGGACGACCGAGGCCCACCTGCGGGGGTCGTCAAGCTCTATGCGGCGGCCGTCGTCGAGGTGAAAGACGGTGCGGGCGTACTTGAGGCGGGGGTCGGCGGGCCCCCGGATGGCGAGGGAGCCTGTCATGCCCATGTGCAGGCCAAGGAGGCCCCTGTCGAGTTTGACCACCAACTGCTTGCCGTGCCGACCGACCGCCCTGATCCGCCTGCCGGGCAGGTCGGCGAGGCCTCCCTTGCCGTCATCGGACATCGCTACGCCCGGCCAGTGCAAGTCCACTCCCATGATTGCGCGGCCTGTGACCCGCTCCCGAATGAGGTAGCGGCGCAGGCTTTCCACTTCAGGCAGTTCGGGCATACACAACCCACAGATGACACAGACTTACACAGACACGGGCATTACTGGGCAGATCCGGTGTCAGATCTACGGGCTCACACTGAAGCCGCCGTCAACGGCGATGGCCGCGCCGGTGACAAAGCCCGAAGCCTTGCTGGCCAGGAAGACAGCGGGGCCGGCCATCTCGTCAGGTTGCGCCCAGCGGCCTGCGGGCGTGCGTTTGACGATCTCAGCCTGCCGGTCCGGGAACATCTTCAAAAAGGCGTCGGTCATGTCGGTGTGGACCCATCCGGGCAGGATGCAGTTGACCTGAATGTTGTACTTGGCCCAGGCGATGGCGCAGGACTTCGTGTACTGCACCACGCCGCCCTTGCTGGCCGAGTACGCGCTGGCGTAGGGGCTGCCGAAGACGGACATCATCGAGCCGATGTTGATGACCTTGCCGCCACCGCGCGCCTTCATGTGCGGAAACGCGGCGACGCTGACACGGTGGACGCTGTTCAGGTTCACATCCACGACGTATTCAAAGTCGTCCTGCGACAGGTCTTGAAGCTCCGGGGCGCGGCGGCTCGTGCCGGAATTGTTTACGAGGATGTCCAGGCCGCCAAGATGGCGGGCGGCTTCCTCCACGGCCTCCTGGACGGAGGCCTTGCTCGTGACGTCGCACTCGACCGCGATAGCCTTGCCCTTCAGGGCCGTGAGTTCGCCGAGCGCGGCCTGCATCTTGCCTTTGTTGCGCGCTGCGATGGCCACTGACGCGCCTTGCCTGACGAAGCCTTTTGCGATGCCGAGGCCAATGCCGCCGTTGCCTCCCGTGATGAAGGCGACCTTGTTCGTCAAGTCAAAGAGGTCGCTTGCGGGCATGGGACTATCTCCTTTAGGTATCCTCTGCGGGTGGTTCCTCCCCTCTCCCCTGCGGGATGAGAGGAGACGGGAACATGCTCACACACCTAGCCCCCTCCCGACGGAGCGGGGACGTTTGGAGCAAGGCCCCCTGGGCCGGAGCGTTATGACGGAGCGAACGATACAGCTTGTTGATCGGGCGCGGAAATACGAGAACCGCCTTGCGATGATCGCGCCAGAAGGCAGCTTTTCCTACCGCGACCTGCTCAGCGCATCGGGGCGGGCGGCGGGAGCGCTGCTCGGCGGCGCGGGCGACCTGCGTGAGGCGCGGGTGGTGTTCATGGTCCCTGGTGGCTGGCATTACGCAGTCACACAGTGGGGCATCTGGCGTGCAGGCGGCGTAGCAGTCCCGCTGAAGCTCACGAACCCGCCGCCGCAGCTTGAGTACGCAGTCGCGGATTCGCAGGCGTCGGTCGCCGTCGCCCACCCTCAATACGAACCGGTGCTGCGGCCCATCGCGGACAGGCTCGGGCTGCGGTTCCTGGTGACCGACGCGTTGGTGGCTGTGCAACCCGAGTTTGTCGAAGGGCCCACGGCGCTCGGACGGGGTCCCTCGGCAGGCTCAGGACGAGCGAAACAGGGTGCCGCCTCGGTCGAGAAGGGAACGGTGAGCCTCCCCGCGCTCGCGCCCGGCCGCGCCGCGATGATTCTCTACACGAGCGGGACGACGAGCCTCCCCAAGGGTGTGCTGACCACCCACGGAAACATAGAGGCGCAGGTACGGTCTCTGGTGCAGGCGTGGGAGTGGTCTCAGGAAGACCGCATCCTGCTCTTTCTGCCCATGGACCACATCCACGGCATAGTGAACATGCTTTCGTGCGCGCTGTGGTCGGGCGCGGTGTGCGAAGCGATGCCAGCCTTCGACGCTGACAAGGTCTGGGACAGGGTATGCCGGGGCGGACTGACACTCTTCATGGCAGTGCCCGATGTGTACTCCCGGCTGATCGCTGCGTGGCAGAAGGCGAGTCCCGACCGGCAACGCCAGATGTCCGAGGCGTGTGGAAAGATGCGCCTGATGGTGTCAGGCTCGTCTGCGTTGCCTGTGCCGAGGCTGGAGGCGTGGAAGGAAATCACGGGACATACGCTGCTCGAGCGTTACGGCATGACTGAGATCGGCATGGGGCTGTCAAACCCACTGCACGGCGAACGCAGGCCGGGGTATGTCGGCTCACCGCTGCCGCTCGTCGAGGTGCGGCTGACGGACGAGGCGGGTCACACTGTGCCGCCGGGGTCGCCGGGTGAAATCCAGGTGCGCGGCGCGACGGTGTTCCGAGAATACTGGAAGCGGCCTGAGGCGACGGAGCAAGCGTTCACAGGCGGTTGGTTCCGTACGGGCGATCTGGCGGTGGTTGAGGCAGGGGCGCACCGGATACTCGGACGGATGAGCACGGACATAATCAAGTCCGGCGGCGAAAAGGTCTCCGCTCTTGAAATCGAGCCTGTAGTGTTGCGCCACCCAGCCGTGGCGGACTGCGCAGTTCTGGGCATGCCTGACCTGAAGTGGGGGGAGGCCGTGACTGCCGCCGTCGCTCTGAGATCGGGGCACGCGCTGTCCCTGGCAGAGTTGCGGGAGTTCGCAAAGCAACACCTTGCCGCCGCGAGCGTGCCGACTCGTCTGGAGATCGTTGACGCGTTGCCCCGCAATGCCATGGGCAAGGTCGTGAAGCCTGAACTCAAGAAGATCATCGAGGCGCGCCAGTTCCCCTCCCCCGCTGGGAGAGGGTCAGGGTGAGGGCATGAACAACCAGGCTTCGAAACCCCCGCAACCTGTCGGCCCCCTCGCCGGAATGACGGTGCTGGATCTGACGCAGATCATGGCCGGGCCCTTCTGCACGATGCTCCTGGCCGATATGGGAGCAGAGGTGGTCAAGGTTGAGCGTCCGGGTGGCGGCGATGATTCGCGTCGGCTTGGCCCGCCCTTTGTCGCTCCAGACGGCCCCTCACAGACAGGGGGCGAGTCCACGGCGTTCCTGGGCCTGAACCGCAACAAGAAGTCCGTCGTGCTGGACCTGAAGACCCCGCGTGCCGTCGAGGTGGTCCGGCGCATGGCGGCGAAGGCGGATGTGCTGGTGGAAAACTGGCGGCCAGGGACGATGGAGAGCCTCGGCCTCGGGTACAGGGACCTGTCCGCATTGAACCCTGCGCTGGTCTACTGCTCGATCACAGGGTTTGGGCTGACCGGGCCGTACTCGCAGCGGGGTGGGTTCGATCTCGTGGCGCAGGGCATGAGCGGGCTGATGAGCATCACCGGCCACCCTGACCAGCCGCCCGTGAAGGTGGGCGTGCCCATCGCCGACCTGAACGCAGGCGCGCTGGCAGCCTACGGGGTGTTGTCGGCTTACATCCACAGGCTGAAGACGGGGCGCGGGCAGTACCTCGAAACTTCGCTCCTCGAGGCTGCGTTGTCGTACACCGTGTACGAGTCCATGTTGTACCTGAACGCCGGACACCTTTCGGGGCCGCTGGGGTCGTCACACAGGCTCGCGGCGCCGTACCAGGCGCTTCGGACGAAGGACGGATATATCAACGTGGGCGCGGCGAACCAGGCGAACTGGGAGAGGTTCGCGAAGGTGATCGGGCGCGAAGAACTGCTGGTGGACGCACGTTTCCGGGTGAACTCTGACCGGATGCAGAACCTGGGCGTGCTTGTGCCGGAGCTTGAACGGACGCTGGTGACGCGGACGCGGTCTGAATGGCTTGAAGCGCTTGAAAAGGCAGGCGTGCCCGCGGGGCCGATCTACGACATGGCCGAGGTCTGGGCCGATGAACATGTGCTGGCGCGCGGTATGCGGGCGGAGGCGCCGCACGCGTCCCTGGGGCAGGTGAGCCACATCGGTGTGCCAGTGAAGATGTCGGACACGCCAGCTTCGGTGCGTATTGCCGCGCCTGTACTCGGGCAGCATACAGACGAGGTATTGGCCTGGTCCGGGTATTCGCCGGCGGAAATAGCGTCGCTTCGGCGCGACAAGGTGGCGGGGTAGGAGGCTTTCACCCTCTCCCCCAACCCTCCCCCATCGAGGGGGAGGGAGAGATTATGCAAGCGCCTTTTTCAGTGCCGTCTCGTTGAGGGTCAGGCCCCAGCCGGGCTTGTCCGATATGTGGGCGAAGCCCTTGTTGTCCGGCAGGACAGGCTCATTGAACAGGTCCTGGACGGCGTGCGGGTCGCCTGAGAACTCGGTCGAGTACTCGTGCGGGCGCGTGGCGTTGGCGATAGTCGAGTAGAGGTGCAGTGACGCCATCGAGTTGATGCCCGCCGTCGGGCTGTGGGGCATTACGGGCTTGTTGTACGTCACGGCCAGGGCGTAGATCTTCTGCATCTCCGAGATGCCGCCTGCGTTCAGGATGTCGGGCTGGAGTATGTCCGGGTTGCCGAGAGCGATCAGGTCTGCGAAACGCCAGCGGTGCGACTCCTGCTCGCCCGTCGTGACGGGCACGGCGAGGGCGTCTGCCACCTGTCGCAGGCCGGGGAGGTCGTAGAGCGGCAGAGGCTCCTCGAAGTGGTCCACGCCGAGCTCCTGCATCTTCAGGCCGTGCCGGATGGCGGTCGAGACGGAGTAGCCATTGTTGGCGTCGAAGCCCAGATAGATGCCCTTCGGCAGGAACTCGCGCACGAGCTTGAACATGGCGAAGTCCTTGTCAGGGTTGGCGTCCTGTCTGTACCCCCGCCAGTCCATGCGGATCTTGAAGTAGCGGAAACCCTGGTCCCAGCCGGCCTTGATGTCAGCGAGCATCTGCTCGGGGGTCTTCTTCCAGCCGTTGCCGATGCTCCAGTAGAGGGGTATGTCGTGGCGCGCCGCTCCTCCCATGAGCGCGTGGCAGGGCATGTTGGCGGCTTTGCCGAGGATGTCCCAGAGCGCGATGTCTATGCTGCCGACGACCGGCGCAGGGAACTTCGTGGTGACGGCGTCGGTGCCAAAGGACAGGGCCTCCCAGTGGCGGTCGATCTGGCGCGGGTCCTTGCCGACGAGGAGGGGCTTGATGCCTTCCTCGACGTATGCCCTGAAGATGCCGGGGATGCGCCCGCCGTGCTCGGCGATGCCGGTGATTCCTTCGTCCGTGATGACGCGGACGATAAACCGCCCGGACTTGATCAGGTCGGCGCGTATGTCTGTGATCTTCATGTATGGCTCCGATGGCGTTCCCCTCTCCCGGCGGGAGAGGGCGAGGGTGAGAGGCGCAGCCGGGGCGAAAGGATAGCGGCCCTGGAAACGTGCGTCACTTTATACGTCGATGACGGACTCGAATGGCGAAGGGAGTGCGGGCCTAACGCCGACAGGTCGCCTCGTTGCGCCGGGCCACCTTCAGGATGACCACCAGTTGTTCTTCATCCAGCACGTCATAGACCACGCGAAACGATCCGATTCTGATTCGCCAGGCGGTCTTGTCACTCTGGAGTTTCTTCGACCCGGATGGTCTGGGAATTTCTGCCAGCGAGAGGATGGGGTGAGGGAGCCGGGCCTGCGTGGCAACGGGCAGTTTCTTGCTGTCACGCTGGGCCGCGGGGGCGATTTCCACACGGTACGCCACGGGCTACTTCGATTTGGCGGGCCTGCGCCCGCGGGTAGATCCGGCGAAGAACTCCGCCGCCTCGACGCCGCCAACGCGTTTCAGTTCACCGCGGATTTCATCAAGCCCCTCACTGAGATCCGCATCCTTCTGGGCCTCCAGCCATTTGTACAGAGCCTGCGCCACGATGTCCGTGGCGTGCCGGCCCGTACGCGCGGCTTCGACCTTCACGGCGGTGTAAAGGGCCTCATCGTCGAAGACCACAGTCATGCGCTTGGACATACATACGACTCTCCGCTTATGCGTCTACACGTCTGGGTATAACCCCAGCTCAATATGACATTCAGACAGTGGAACAGGCTTCGGAAGCGCAACGCCGCGCAGAAACCGCGCTGCGTGTCTCGATGATGCGACATGTCTGCGCTCACCGTGAACGGCGAGGCCGGTAACGCCTTCGTGGCCGGGCCAGACTTTTTGGAGCAGGCGCCCTACTCCATATCTCCCCAGGTCGGGCCGGACTTGGTCTCGACGTTCAGCGGCACGGTGAGCGACATTGCGGCGGGCATCATCTTGACGGCGAGGGCGCGCATTTCGTCCAACTCGCCGGGCGCGACCTCGAAGATAAGTTCGTCGTGGACCTGGATGAGCATGCGGGAGCGCAGCCTGCGGCGTTTGAGTTCAGCGGCGATTTGAATCATCGCGATCTTGATGACGTCAGCCGCGGTGCCCTGAATCGGCATGTTGATTGCCATGCGCTCGGCAGCGGCGCGGGCCTGCTGGCTGTGCGAACGCAGGTCCGGCAGGCGTCGGCGACGGCCCGTCATAGTCTCGACGTAGCCCCGCGTCCGGGCCTCGGACTTGACCCGGTCTATGTAGCCGCGTACGCCCGGGTACTTGCCGAAGTACATGTCTATGAACTGCTGGCCCTGTTGCCGGGACAGGTCCGTCTGCATGGCGACACCGTGTGCGCCCAGACCGTAGATGACGCCGAAGTTCAGCACCTTGGCGATGCGCCTCTGTTCCGAAGACACCTTTTCGCCCTCGGCCACCCCGTACATAGTCCGCGCCGTGGCGCTGTGGATGTCCTCGCCGTGCTTGAACGCGGCGAGCAGGTGCGGCTCCTGCGACATGTGCGCCAGGATGCGCAGTTCGATCTGCGAGTAGTCGGCCCCGAGGAGCAGCCAGCCGTTCTTATGGTCGGCCACAAACGCCTTCCGGACGCGCCTGCCAAGCTCGGTGCGGACCGGGATGTTCTGGACGTTGGGGTCGGTGGAGGACAGGCGGCCCGTGGCGGAACCGACCTGGTTAAAGCTCGTGTGGACACGGCCGGTGCGGGGGTGGATGAGGTCCGGCAGGGAGTCAACGTATGTGGATTTGATCTTGGCGAGTTCGCGGTACTTCAGGATGTTCTTGATGAGGTGGTAGGCCCGGTTGTCCAGGTTTTCGTCTTCCAGCAGACCTTCAAGGGCGTTGGCGTCCATCGTGTAGCCGGTCTTCGTGCGGCGGGTGCGCGGGACGTTGAGTTCGTCGAAGAGGATGGCGGCTAGCTGCTGGTTGGCGTTTAAATTCAGTTCCCTGCCGCCGAGCACGCCTGATGCCTCCGTGTTGATGGCGGCTATGTCCGAGGTCAGCTGCTCGGACATTTCGGACAGGACGGAGCGGTCAACCATGATGCCGGCGCGCTCCATTTCCACTATGACCGGCAATAGGGGCATCTCGATGTCGAACAGGACTCTGCCCTGGTTGTCGCGGTCTATCTCGGACCGCAGGCGGTCCTGGATGCGCCAGGCGAAATCGGCATCGGCAGAGGCGTATGGCGCGGCCGATTCGACAGGGACGCGGTCCATCGTGATTTGCTTGCGGCCCGTGCCAATGAGTTCCGTGATGGACGTCATTTCGACATGCAGCATTTCAAGGGAGAGGTCTTTGAGGCCGATGGCGCGCCGCCCGACGAGCGCGGCCGCGATCATGGAATCGAAGGCCATGCCGCGCACTTCGATGCCGTGCTCGGCGAGGACGGTGAGGTCGTAGTTGGCGTTGTGCGCGGTTTTGGGGACTGTGGCGTCCGAGAAGACCGGGCGCAGCGCGGCGAGTACCTCTTCGCGCGGGATCTGGCCGGTAACGAGGGGGCGCCGCACTCCCTCCACCTGCTGGAGGGGGGAGTCGAGGGACTCGGGCGTCGTGTGACCGACGGGGACGTACCAGCCTTTCGTCGCACCCGTCGAGAAAGACAGGCCGACGAGTTCAGCCCGCATGGAGTCAGTTCCTGTGGTCTCGGTATCGAAGGCGAAGCCGGCAGGGGTGTTGAGCAAAGCGATGAGACCGTCGAGTTCGTCGCGGGTCGTAACCGTGCGGTAGTCGGTGCCGTTGCGCCAGTCCTGTGTCGAAGGAGGCGTGCCCGGCCTGTCAGACGGCGCCCGTCCGCCGGTCATGACTAGCTGTCGGCCGTTGTCCGGGGCATCGGGCGAGAGGACGGGAGCGGCGGCGGAAGGAGAAGGCGCGACGTCAGCGAAGCTGATCTGGCGGGGCCACTCGCTGCGTTTCGTGTGCGCGGTATGGCGCCCCTCACCCGCGCTCACATCTAGAAGGATCGTGTCTCCCGGCGGGAGCGGTGAGGCGGCCGGGGCAGTGGCAGCGGGGGCGCGGGAAATGCCCTCATCACCCGTCTTGGACTGGTACCCGCCCTCTCCCGGGGCGAGAGGGGATGCGGAAGGCTCGGGGACGTGGGCGATGATCGAGCGGAACTCGAGGTTGAGGAGGGTCTCGACGACTTCGCGGCGGTCGTAACGCCAGAACTGGCAGTCGTCCAGCTTGAAGTCAACGGGAGCGTCGCGGACGATCGTCGTCAGCACCTTGCCGAGCAGGGCGTCGTCCTTGAACTGCTCAAGGAGGGTGCGGGCGCGCTTTGCGCCCCGCAGGCCGGGGACTCTTTCGACATCGTCGAGGTGTTCGTAGATGTTCTCGATCGTCCCAAGCTGGGTCAGGACCGAGATGGCCGTTTTTTCACCCAGACCGGGGACGCCCTTGATGTTGTCCGAAGGGTCACCTGTGATGGCCTTGATGTCGGGGACTTTGTCCGGCCCGAGGCCGCCGTACTTCTGCTTGACACCGTCCACGTCATAGACGCGGGTATCGGCGAAGCCGGTGTACATGAGGAGGCGAGTGCTGGCGGACACGAGCTGGAGCTGGTCGGCATCGCCGGTGACGATCAGGACCTCGGCGCCCTGCTCCTCGCACAGCCGAGCAATGGTGCCGACCACGTCATCCGCCTCGAAGCCGTCCTTTTCGAATACGGGGACCTTGAAGACGGACAGGATCTGCTTGACCAGGGGGATCTGGGCCTGGAGGTCTTCCGGCACAGGGGGGCGCTGGGCCTTGTACCCCTTGAAAAGTTCGTCGCGGAAGGTGGGGGCGCGGGTGTCGAAGGCGACGGCGACGTGCGTGGGCTTGCGGTCCCGGATGACCTTGAGGAAGGTGTTGAGGAAGCCGTACGCGCCGCGCGTGTCCGTGCCCAGGGATGTGGAAAGGCGCTCGGGGATCGAGAACCAGGCGCGGAAGACCATGGCGTGGCCGTCCACGAGCATGAGGAGTTTGCGGTCTGTTGTAGAGGGCATGGGCGGATTATAGGCCCGGTGAACTGGCCACCTGAGCAGTGCACGTCGGTCGTGACCCGAAGCCTGACCGTCATCCCCCAACCAGATAAAATCCGTTGAGGGATGCCGGGACGACAACGGTGCCCCTCGACTCTCCGGCTCCGATCAGGGGGGCCTGTGCCTGGGGCAGGCAGGCCAGAGGAAAAAGCCGCATCCAATCGAGACACACCCGGTCAAGAGGCCTAGCACGATGAAAAAACTGTTCAGCGTGGGCGAGACACTAACGGAGTCTGTGCAGGCGCACTATACGGAGTTGGCCGAGCGAGGCGAGGCGGCGGCAATAGCAGGCGCAGCTGTTGCCTCAACCGAGTGTTGTTCGACGAAGGAGGTCTATTCGTCCGAAGAGCTGGCGGCCCTGACATCAGGCGTGACGGCGGCTTCCGCGGGGTGCGGGAACCCCGTCGCTCTCGCAGACTTGAAGAAGGGCGAAGTTGTGCTGGACCTGGGGTCAGGCGGCGGGATCGATTGCTTCCTGGCGGCCAGGTTTGTCGGTCCGACGGGGCGTGTGATAGGCGTGGATATGACTCTGGCGATGGTGGGGCTCGCCCGTAAGAACGCGGAACGAATGGACGCTCAGAACGTGATCTTCAAGATGGGGCGGATAGAGGCGATACCCGAACGGGACGCGACTGTGGACATGGTGATGTCGAACTGTGTGATCAACCTGTCGGAGCGCAAGGATCTGGTGTTCGCCGAGGTGTTCCGCGTCCTGAAGCCTGGCGGGAGAATGGTGATATCGGACATGGTCGTTGACCGGGAGTTGCCGCCTGAGGTCCGGGCCGACCGGAAGCAGTGGTGGGCGTGTGTCGGCGGCGCAGAGGTGAAAGCCGACTACCTGGGCCGGATACGCGACGCGGGGCTCGAGCGGATGGAGGTGTTGGAAGACGTGCGTTCCATGATCGCTCCCGAGGGCGACTGGCGGTCTTCGGTGCGGAGCATTACGGTGAGGGCGTTCAGGCCGGTCTGAAGTCGCGCATCTCCCGGCACGCCGGGGCGCGCCGGGAGATGGAAAAACAATCGGGATCCGACCCTCTCCCTTGCGGGGCGAAAGGTTGGCGCAAGACGCAGGCGGGGTCTTAAATCCCGCCTGCACGAGCCATGTTTCAGTTTGGCGCCCTCACCCTCGCCCGCGCCCCAAAGGGCACCCGGCCGGGAGGGGGTGATGATGAGCAGCCGGCGGCGTGGCGCCGTTAGTCTGCGGCGGCGACGGCGCGGTGGTCCAGCAGGTCAATGCCGGAGCGGACCTGGCCGAGCACGTCTGCGACCTTCTCTTCAAGCGTGAACAGCACTTCGCGGGCGTAGTTGTCGGCGCCCTTGCGGCGGTCGTCGGCCTGTTTTTCGGCTTCCGCGAGGATGCCATTCAGCTTGCCTTTGGCCTCGCCCAGAATGTGCTGCGCCTTGATCTCTGCGTCGTGCATGATCTGTTCGGCGCGCTGGTGGGCGGCCTTGACCACTTCCTGACCCTGGATCATGGTCTCGGACTGTTGCCGGGCGGCGGAGAGGGACTTGGCGGACTCTTCACCAGCCATCTTGCGGATAGTGGTGGCCTCCTCGTCGGCGTAGGCGCGGGCGCGCTTCGCCTCGACCTCTGCCTGCTTGAGGATGGCGTCCTTCTGGCGTATCACGGACTCCGCCTCGTTCAGGTGGTCCGGCATCCCGTGCTTGACCTCCTGAAGGAGGGCGGACATTTTCTCCAGGTTGACGAGCGTGCGTGCTGTGCCGGGAACGCGGCCGGTTGCGATGAGAGACTCGATCTTTTCCACGGTGTCCAGGACGGTCATTTCTCCTCCAGGCGCCCTTGCGGGCTATTTGCCACAGGCGTTACTTCGCGCCCGCGGGCTTCAACTTTGTTTTCAACAGAGGCACGACATGGGGCGGCACCATGTTCGAGACGTTTCCGCCAAGGCTCTCTATTTCTTTTACACGCGTTGAACTTATGAACTGGTGCTCAAGGGAACTGAGCAGACAGACGGTCTCCACGTCAGGCTGCATGGACCGGTTCAACAGAGCCATCTCCCGTTCGTATTCAAAATCGCTGCCTATGCGCAGGCCCCGGACGATCACAGTGGCCCCGACCCTGCGGGCGAGATCCACTGTGAGGCCGTGGTATTCGATGACCTCGACGCCTCCGATGTGGGAGGTTGATTGTTTGAACATCGCCACGCGTTCTTTCACGTCAAACGTGAGCCGCTTTGGAGGGTCTATGTAGACGCCGACGACAAGTTTTTCGAAGAGGCGGTGCGCCCGCTCGACAATGTCGAGATGCCCTACTGTGACCGGGTCGAATGTCCCCGGGAACACCGCTTTCACCAAGTTCGCTCTGGTCCTCTCCCTTGCGGGAGCTGGCCCCCTTCCCTGCGGAGGAGGGTTCATGTCGGGGTTTAATCCCGCCTACTCTTGTGAAGCCGGCCGGTACACGGACACGGCGGCGTCGCCGTACTTTCTTGTGTCTATGCGCCTCGCCCCGGGGAGTGCATCCGGCAGCAGGGTGCGTGCCGAGTGCTCCAGGAAGGCGATGGCCTCTTTCGCCATCATCCTGCGACGGTGCAGCCTTTCGAACAGGTCGCTAAACGGGTCCATCGCGTACGGCGGGTCGGCGAAGATCAGGTCGAACTCGCCTTCCAGCCTTTCGGTCACCTTCAGGACGTCGCCCCTGTGAACGCGGCCACGGTCTGCGAAACCCAGGTCTTCCATCGCCTTCTTGATGTCGCGGCAGCGGCGTTCGTCGAGTTCTACAAAGTCGGCTGAGGCCGCTCCCCTGCTGAGGGCTTCCAACCCAAAGGCGCCGGTGCCTGCGTAAAGGTCCAGCGTCCTCAGGCCCCTGGTCCCGTCAGGGCCGAGCATGGAAAAGACAGCCGCCCGAACCCGCGATGTGGTCGGACGTATATCTCCCCGGCCCGGCTTGAGCCTGCGGCCCCGGGCTTCGCCTCCGCCTATTCGCAACAGGAGTCCTCTCTGACTGCACCGGCTAACGCGGGAAACCGCGTAAGCCAGCGAACGCCAGCGGATGCAGAGAATTATTGGGCGAGAAGGGGCATGCCTTCATAGCTGGAGCCAAGCGGCTTTCACGGGATTTCGCAATCAGGAGGTTATGTGCGGCCCCGCCAGAACGTAGAATTGGCCCCTATGTCAGAACAACAACAACCGGACGCAGGCGCAGGCGGCGACGCGGCGCAGGCGGGAATCGAAGAGCACAGGCTCATCAGGCAGCGTCTGGAGAAGATGCGGTCGCTGCGGTCGCGCGGGATCGATCCCTACCCGGCCCGGTTCAAGCGCACACACACGAGCGCTCAGGCGAGGGCACTGTTCGAGGGACTGGTGGGCGGCACATCTGACAAGCTCCCGCTGCCGACACCGGCTGGTCAGGACCTGGGCGAGAGAATGGCTCCCGCCGCATCAAAAGGCGCTGAGACAGCCGCCAGGCCCCAGGGTGAAAGAGCGCCGGAGGGCCACTCACCTGACATGAAAACCGCGCCCGTCCGCATAGCCGGGCGGGTCATGGGCCGGCGCGGCATGGGCAAGGCGTCGTTCCTAGACATCAAGGACGGTGACGGCCGCATCCAGACGCACGCCCGCGCAGACGTGCTGGGTGAGGCTTATGCCCTGCTGGATGACGTTGATCTGGGGGATTTCATAGGCGTTGAAGGGCCGGTATTCAGGACGCGCCGGGGCGAAATCTCGGTTGAGGCGACGTCGCTGACCATGCTCTCCAAGGCGTTGCGGCCCCTGCCTGAAAAGTGGCACGGCCTTCAGGACACCGAGCAGCGGTTCAGGCAGCGTTATCTGGATTTGGTCTCGAATGAACGCGCGATGGAGATCGCGCGCATGAGGGCGAACATTGTCGCTTCCATGCGGAGGTTCCTGCACGGGCGCGGGTTCATCGAGGTCGAGACGCCGATGCTCGTCGCGGTGGCGGCGGGCGCGATGGCGAAACCGTTCGTTACTCACCACAACGCTCTCGACCGCCAGCTTTACCTGCGAATAGCGTCCGAACTTTATTTGAAGAGGCTGATCGTTGGCGGGATGGACCGGGTCTTTGAGATAGGCCGTATGTTCCGCAACGAGGGGATAGACCACGACCACAACCCTGAATTCACCACGCTGGAGTCTTACGAGGCGTACGCGGACTACAACGACGTGATGGAGATGGTGGAGCAGATGGTGTACGCCATAGCGATGGATGTGCTGGGCTCGCCTGTGATCAAGACACAGACATCTTCGACGGGCTCAGGGCAGGCAGATACCGCCGGCATTGCCGGGGTTGAGATCAACGTAACGCCTCCGTGGCCGAGGCTTGACCTGCGCGGCGAAATCCTGAAGCGAACTGGCATAGACATCCTCAGGCACAAAGACCGAAACTCGCTCGCGGTGGCGATGGGGGAGCGCGGCATCCACGTCGAGGCCGGTTCAAGCAGGGGGCGGCTGCTCGACAAGATCATCTCCTCAGAAGTGGAGCCGCACCTGATACAGCCATCGTTCCTGGTGGACTACCCGGTCGAAATGTCTCCGCTGGCGAAGCGGAAGCCGGGGGTGGAGGGAACCGTAGAGCGGTTCGAGGCGTTCGCCTTCGGGACGGAGATAGCGAACGCATTTTCAGAGTTGAACGACCCGGTAGACCAGCGCGGGCGGTTCGAGGAGCAGGAGCGGCTACGAAATGAATTCGGCGAGCAGGAGGAGACGGACCGGCTGGACGAGGACTTTCTGATAGCTGTCGAGCACGGGATGCCGCCGACTGGTGGGCTGGGCATGGGCGTGGATAGGCTTACCATGTTGCTGTCAGGCGAAAGGTCCATCCGCGAGGTGGTGCTGTTCCCGCAGTTGAAGACCTAGGTGGTTTGGCCCTCTCCCATGTCGGAGTGGAGGCCATGTACCGATATGCCTGATCTGACTCAGAGAAGATGAAAAATGCTTTCACTTGAACTGATCGTAAACGAAACAGTGAAGGTCAAAGCCGCGCTCGCCCGCAGGGGTGGCGAGTACCCCATTGACGAGGCATTGCGCCTGGACACCCGCAGGCGCGAGCTCATCAAGGAGACGGACGCGCTGCGTGCTCGGCGCAACGAGGTGTCGAAGAGGATCGGTGCGGAGAAACGGAAGCCGTCGCAGGCTGAGTCGGACGAAATGCGCACCACTGGCGACAAGATCAAGTCTGACGAGCAGGAACTGGACGGCATCAAGGGCCAGCTCGAAGCGCTCCTGCTGACACTGCCCAACCTGCCGCTGGCGGACGTGCCTGATGGGCCGGACGCATCGGGCAACGTCATCGTAAAGACGTGGGGCGAACCGCGTAACTTCGCCCATGCGAAGCCGCACTGGGAGATTGGGACCCGGCTCGGCATCGTGGACATGGAGGCGGGGGCGCGCATCACGGGTGCGCGGTTTTACGTCCTCAGGGGCAAGGGCGCGACGCTCCAGCGCGCGTTGTCCAACTGGTTCCTGGATGTGCATACCCGGGAGCAGGGCTATATCGAGATCGAGCCGCCGTATCTCGTCAAGCGCGAAACGATGACCGGCTCGGGCAACCTGCCAAAGTTCGCCGACAACCTGTTCCACGATGATGAATCGGGCTACTGGCTGCTGCCTACAGCCGAGGTGGCCCTGAACGGCATCCACCAGGGGACGATCCTTGAACCTGGCGTGCTGCCGGTGAAATACGTGGCGCGCACGCCGTGTTTCCGCAAGGAGAAGACGGCGGCCGGGCGTGACGTGCGCGGAATCAAGCGCGTTCACCAGTTCGAAAAGGTGGAGATGTTCCGGTATGTGGAGCCGGAGAAGTCCGAGGCGGCGCTTGAAGAGATGGTCTCGGAAGCCACTGTGCTGTGCGAGAGGCTGGGCCTGCCCTACCGCCTGCTGAAGCTGTGCGCCGGGGACATAGGGTTCCAGTCGGCCAAGACGTTTGACATAGAGGTGTGGTCGCCGGGGTGTCAGGAGTGGCTCGAAGTGTCGTCGCTTTCGACATGCACGGACTTCCAGGCGCGCCGGAACAACACCCGCTACCGCCCTGAACGAGGGGGGCCGACGCGGATGCCGCACATGCTGAACGGGTCGGGGCTGGCGCTCCCGCGTTTGATCATTGCGGTCATCGAGAACTACCTGCAACCGGACGGGTCGGTGGTGATACCCGAGGTTCTCCGCAAGTACACCGGCTTCGACTGGATCCCATAGAGATGTTCCGGCGCTGCCCGCATCCTTCGGAATCCGCGTAATTCCCGACCCTGAACGGAGCGGAGGGGAGGGATCTGGGGTGGCCAGCTGCGTTGGGGTTCCCTGCCCCAGATCCTGCGGCTTCCCAGGCCTCAGGATGACGCGTTGAGGCGGCTTCTGGAAGACGACGCGGTGGTATATTTGTATATGCAACTAAACTAGGGCGCACCGCTCTTGCCGTGGAGCGGCCTGCTTCTGACAATATGATCTGCGGCGGTGGACTTGGAACGCCTGCGTACTGGAGCAAACATGCCAGGACTTGATCTTGCGCCAAACATTGACGTGCGGTTGTCGGACACGCGGGACCGGACGGAGCTGGGCTGGCTCGACGCCCGGCACTCGTTCAATTTCAACTGGCACAACACGCCGGGCAACTCGAACTTCGGCCTGCTCGTGGTGAACAACCACGACCTTATCCTGCCAGGGACGGGGTTCGAGACGCACCCGCACCGGGACATGGAGATCGTGACGTGGATACTGCAGGGTGGGGTTGAGCACAAGGACTCTGAGGGACATTCAGGCGTGATCGTGCCGGGCGAGGCGCAGCGGATGTCCGCTGGGCGTGGCATCTGGCATTCGGAGATGAACGGCTCGCCGGAAACCCCGCTCAGGCTGGTGCAGATGTGGGTCGTGCCTGACGAGTCGAAGGTGGCGCCGTCGTACGAGCAGACGGACATCACGAGCGACCTTAAGTCTGGGCAGCTGGTGGCGGTGGCATCTGGCCGCGGGCTATCGGGCGCGGTGAAGATCCACCAGAAGCACGCCACGCTGTGGGCGGCTCGCCTGAAGCCGGGGGAGACGGTCCTGCTGCCGTCTGCGCCGTGGGTGCACCTGTTCGTGCCGCAGGGCGAGGTGGACGTCGAGGGCATCGGCGCGCTTAAGGGCGGCGACGCAGTACGGTTCACAGCGTCTGCGGAGGGTCAGAAGGTGACGGGCGTGGCGGACGCCGAGGTGCTCATCTGGGAGATGCACAGGGCCATTGGGCCGGGACGCTAGGCGGCTCTGGGGATATGTGCCTCACCCAGAAGTGGCGATCAGGGAGACTTGCGGGCCGGAGCAGGGGGAACGCCCCGCTTTGCGCCCTTTGCGGGGACCTCGGGTGAATACCAGTGCGGCGTCTTCTGGCCGGGGTCTATGAAGCCGGGCCAGTTCCATTCACGCGCCTCGGTCGTCGTCTCGACATGCACGTCGGAGCGGTCGAGGACTGACTTCTTCAGGCGCGTCCCCAGTCCGGGGCCCTCGGGGGCAAACAGAAAGCCGTCCTTGATCGTTATGTTCGGCTCGACGAACCTGTCGTACCAGCCCCTGTAATAGGCGCGGTTTGTCTCCTGGACCATGACGTTCGGGCAGGACATGGAGATGTGGGCGCAGGCGAAGACGTTCACCGGGCCAGTCCAGTCGTGCGGGGCGACGGGCGTCTGGTAGGTCTCGGCGAGAGCGGCGATCTTCTTCGTTTCGGTGATGCCGCCGGTCCAGATGAGGTCAGGCATGACGATCTCGGCTGCGCCGCGCTCGATGAACTCCCGGAAGTGCCACTTGGTGATCAGGCGTTCGGCGGCGCAGATGGGTGCCTTCGTCACCTCGGCCAGCTTCAGGTGCGTTTCGACGTTTATGGGGCGGATCATCTCTTCCTGCCATAAGATGTCGTACTCATCCATGGCCTGCGTGATTGTCATTGCGGGCGCCAGCTGCCACTGGCCGCCGCCATCATGCGCGATTTCGATCTGGTCGCCGAGGGCCTTGCGCTGCTTCGCGAGGGGCGCGAGCGCCTCCCGTATGTCTTTGCGGGATATGAAATTCCCGCCCGACGCGGCGGCGTACGGCCCCATGTAGTAGGCCTTGACTATGGTTATGCCATCATCGAGGAGGTTCTGGAGGAAGCCGACGGGGTCCCGCTGCTCGAACTCGTTGTCTTGAATCTCGCCGTAGGAGCCGACGGTGTTATAGATCTTGACTCTGTCACGGCACCTTCCGCCGAGCATGTCGTAGATGGGCCGCTTGACCGCCTGCCCGGCGAGGTCCCAGAGGGCGGTGTCCACGGCTGACAGGGCACGTAGCTCCGCCCCGGCGTACCCGAAGCCTTCCACATTGCCGAACATGGCGGACCATAGGGCCTCGCGGTCCATGGGGTCCTTGCCGATGAGCATGGGCGCGTACATTTCGTGGATGACGGACGAGACGGCGCGCGGGAGGTACCAGGTTTCGCCGAGGCCGATGAGCCCGTTGTCTGTGTGTATGCGAACCCATAGGACATGGAAGAACTCATCAACGCGGATGGTCTCCACCTTTGTGATCTTCACGAGGCTGGCCCCTTCACCTTCACCCTCTCCCGCAAGGGGGGAGGAGATAAAGCCGCTGCATGCACGGCGTCCGAATGGCGGCACAAGGGTATCTCAGGCCTGGGACGGGGGTGGGACCAGGCGGACAGGCCGGGTTGTGCGATCACGCGCCTGTGGGTAACATCAGGCCCGTACCGGAGAGCGCCTGTATGCGTCCCGGAAATCCTCTGAATTCCCTCACCCTGACCCTCTCCCGCCGGAAGAGGGGATACGCCACGGAGACACACATGCCTGCGTCAAAGTCCGGGTCAAAACTCTTCACTGAAGGCCCGGCCCCCCGCGCCGGCGAGCGCGTCGCATATTTCAACGGCAAAATTGTCCCCGAAAGCCAGGTGCTTGTCCCCTTCCGGGACAGGGGCTTCAAGTACGGCGACGCCGTGTTCGACATGACCCGCACCTTCGGCCACGAGATATTCAAGCTCGAAGGCCATATCGAACGCTTTCAGGACTCCCTGAAATATGTACAGATAGACCCCGGCCTGACGAAGAAGCAGTGGATGGACCTGAGCATGGAGGTCGTCGGCCGCAACCTGAAACTCATCGGCCCCGATGACGATTACTGGGTCGGTCAGCGCGTCTCCCGCGGGGTTGACCTCGTCGGCGGCGACATGTGGGAGACATCCGGCGGGCCCACCGTCATCATCGAGTGCATGCCGCTCCCGCTAAAGGCGCGGGCGCGCCTCTACAGGGACGGAATAGACGTGGTCGTGCCGAGTGTGCGCCGCGTGCCCCCGCAATCCATCTCGCCAAGGGCCAAGTCACACAACTACCTGAACCTCATCATGGGAGACCTTGAGGCAAAAGCCTCGAACAAGGACGCCTGGGCCATCCTGCTGGACATCAACGGCAACCTGGCGGAGGGCATCGGGTCAAACATCTTCACGATCAAGGACGGCAAACTGCGGACGCCAAAGGTGCAGAACGTGCTGGGCGGCATCTCACGCGAGACGGCGATCGAGCTGGCGCACAAGCTGGACATCCCTGTCGAGGAGGCGGACCTGGACATGTTCGATGCACAGACGGCGGATGAGGTCTTTCTGACTTCGACGAGCCTGTGCATATGCGGCGTGCGTTCGGTGCAGGGGGCGAAGGTGGGCGATGGCAAGACCCCCGGGCCCATTACGAAGGCCCTCCAGGACGCCTATGTTGACCTCGTGAATTTTGACTGGGTGGGCCAGTACCTGCGCCGCCTCGAGGGGTAGGAGCGAAAAGGGCGACCCACGTTGTCCCCCCCTCCTCAGGGGATGTGGCAGGCCTCTCGCACCTCCGGGTCCGCTAAACCGCCGGGTAGGAAGGACGCACGCCCTGCGGGGCGGGAGTCTGCGGCAATGCCATGGAGGGAGTGGCCTGTTCAGACTTCGTCCGGAGTTGCTCCACCTGCGACAGGAAGGCCTCGGCCCGCGCTGTCGCCTTGCCGCCGACCTCGCCGCGCAAGCGCCCGCCCGCCGACGTGAAAAGCAGCCCGGTGCCGCCGGGCCGGAACCAGTAGTCCGCGAACAGCCCGAGCGAAATGACCCCCACAACCGCGCCGGCGATCGCGCCGACATTCGCGTTGGACGACACCTGCCAGACGCCCACCGCCCCCGTCGCGCCAAGCAACGCCCAGACGAGCGACTTCCGGTCCCTCGCCCGCCTTGTCAGCGCCACTGAAGATATGTCCCCGAGCCGCATGGACGAGTAAAACGTCTCTTCCTCACCGCCTCCGTAGTGGATGATGCGGCGGTCTGTGAGCACGAAGGAAGCCCCACCCGTTCCGGGGAGGTCTGAGACCAGGGTCTCTCCGGATATGAGGTCGCGCAGTCTGGCGGCGCGCTCAGGCGCGGCTGTAGCTTCAGCGCGCCCCGCGGAAGGGATGGGAAGGGCCGGTGTCTGCTGGAGTGTTGCCATGTTCTAGCCGGGGCAAAAAAGCGAACCCACAGGTTTCACAGGTTACACAGATTTGTCGGGGCGAGATAGATGACGGCCCACAAACGTCTCCCGCATATCAAAGTAGAGGAGGGTTTCACCACCGGACCTGCCCGGCACATCCCGGCATCTTTCCGTCCTGAATCTGTGACGCCTGTTTTGACCTTCCACTTGCTTATGACGGTGTCTACGGATGATCGCCGGTTCACATCAGAGGAGAGGAAGCTGGCGCGGCAGGATGACCGGCGACGTCATGGCGCGAAATAACAGGTGCAGCCCCTGCTGTTCCCGTGCGCCATTCACGTCCGGTCTTAGCCCCTGCCCGGCAAGGAGAGCACGGGCCTCTTTCGTTATGGCGTTCTCCGGCAGCTTCGGCCATGCTCGAAATAGCTCAAGGCAGCGGGCCGCCAGCGCACCGTCGCCCCTGAGCCGGGCGACGGCATGCAGTCCCGGAAGGACGGCGTTCACGGCGATGTCCCCCGCCCGTCCCTGTCCGATGAGCGCCCTCGAGCCTGCGCCGTCATCATGCACTGAAATAAGAGCAAGGATGGCCTCTGCGCCTGGCCCCTCCATGACAGAGCGTGTCAGCGCGGCTGAAGGGCCACCCGCGGCATGCCACCTCGCGGCCAAGACAGCGGCGCCAGATATGCGCCGCCTCGGGTGGTTATCGGGCCTGCCGCCCGGCAGGTCCCATTCTGGCGCGTGTCCTCCAATCGGCGGAGCGTTTGCCGGTCTTGGCCCAAACCCGGCGGCCCAAAAGAGGAGCGCCTTGAATTGAGCCGCTGTCTGGGTGTCGCCCGGCAAGAGCCCGCTGGAAAGCAGTGCCCAGGGGAGCCGGGCGGAAAACCTCCTGAACTGGCCCCGGTTCCGAGGGTAGCCCAAACAGTCGAGCACCGCGGCATAAAGCATCTGGTCCGGCCCGACGCGCCCGGCCTCCATTGTCAGACCAGCGCTCTTCGCCAGGAACCTCTGGTCCCCGGCTGCGCCCAGGTCCATGAACGGCATGGGGGCCGGGGAAACTCGAGCACGTCCAAGCCGGGTATCGTCATGCGGCTGCACGGACGGTGCCGGACGGACGGCTGGTTCCCCCTTCACATCCGACGCTACGTGAGTCTGTTTGATCTGCGCAGGCCCCAACACAAGCAGGGGAACTCTGATACCGGCGGCGTTCTCCGCCTCTGGACCGCCGCCCAGATAGGCGACGTGGAGTACGCCGCCGTTGTACCGCCTGTCCGAGCCGTGCCCGTGGTCGCGCCACCCTGAGGGCCTCACGTGGACCTCTATGTCTCCGCAGAGGCGGGTGCCATCCTCCCGTTCCAGCACCGCGTCGAGGAAATCCGGGCCGCGCCCAGGGCCCGGCCTCCCCGGGTAGAGCACGCGGTAGGAGTGGCCGTCCCTCGTCTGTACCGTCAGCCGACGTTCACCGGCGCGCCTCCAGGTCGCCTGCAGGATCGCCTCGGAGAGCGCGTCGCCCGGAGTCGGGGCCGCGTAGGACGGGCGCTGCTCATAGACGGCCAGCGCCGTAATGCGGACGAACTCGTGTGCCCGGTAGACAAACGGCCCCGCCGCTGGGCCTTCAGTTCGCAGCGGGGCCGCTCTGTCACTCTTCAACAACGCAGTCAAAGCCGCAAGTCCATCACACGCGTTCCGGATCCCGTCAAACCGAGCGGATCCGGGAGCCCTCGGGAGGGGCCGGTATTACTGCTTCTTTGCCTTTGGGGCAGCCTTCGGAGACTTCGCCGACGGCGCAGTGCACTTGTCATTCTTGTGCTTCTCGGCGAACGCGCGCGCCGCTCCGAGGATGAGTTCCGGCAGCCCGGTGCCGTTGGCCCGGTCCGAGCCTGCGTCCTTGCCAGCAAGCCTGGCCCTGCGGTCGGCATCGGCGGTCATCCTCTGCCGTTCCGGGTGGTCCGGCTCGCCAGGGTGCCCGAGGGAGGCGGAGAAGTCGTGCGGCCCGCCCGTGATGCCCGTCAGGCCTTTCACGGAGAGGATGCCGTCCAGGTTGTCATAGGCCTTCTTGGACTCTATCTGGGCGGTCACGATCATGTTCTTGTTGGACCACTTTGCGAAGCCCAGTTTGCCGCCGTACCGCTCGGTCAGCACCTTCGAGTCGTTAAATTCCGTGCCGCGTCCGCCGCCCCAGGATCGCTGGCCATCCGGGGGGAACAGGCAGGCATCGGCGAGGGCCTGCGCCTCGGCCTTGCTCTCGATGTGCGGGCCGGTAACGCCCTGTATGCCGCGGTCGAGCCACAGGTTGATTGTGTTGGCCGCGTTATTTGGGACGCGGGCGATGACGGACATGCCATAGCCATTCGCCACGCGGGCGATGTCGTCAACGTCCTGTGACGTGAACGCGCCGTGCTCGCCATCGAGGGAAATGGCGTCGAACCCGGCCTGATGCGCCAGTTCGACGGCCTGCAGGTCCCTGTATGTCATGGCGAAGACGAGGGCCTTCCGGCCTTCTCTGTTTGCCTTAAGGACTGTGTTTTCTATCAATCTGACCTCCTAGTCGGGCCGCAAGGCAAGCGCCATGCAGCCGGGCGGCAGTATAACCTCCGGCGCGCCTCCCCCGGCGCGGCGTGTCCGGGCCGGGTATCTTGTGCGCCAGGCTGGACCGCTCCCTTTCCTGCCAGAGAGGGAGGATTACAAGGAGTGCCGCAATGGCATCGATACACGAACTCCTCGATATGACCGGCCGCGTCGCCGTCATCACGGGCGGAGGCACCCACCTGGGTAACGCGATGGCCGAGGCCATCTGTGAACTCGGAGGGGCGGTCTACATCGCCTCGCGCCGGGGTGACATGTGCGAGCAGGTGGCTGCCGAGATGCGTGCCGCGAGCGCAGGTGCGGCTTCAACGACCGCGCCCAAGAGCGCCGCCGCCAGACCATGGGACATCACCGGGCTCGCCTGCGACGCTACAAGGGAGGACCAGGTCAACGCCCTCGTGGACCGCATTGTCAGGGAGCGCGGCAGGCTAGATGTGATGATCTCCAACGCAGGCGGCGGGCGGCCCACTTCCTACCCGCCGCATGGAAAACTCGCTGAATTCATGGAGACAATCGAGATCAACATGGTCTCGACCTACCTGTGCGCCCAGGCCGCCGCCCGCGCCATGGCCCCTGCGCGGCGTGGCAGCATCATCACGCTCGGCTCCATCGCCGCCGTCCTGGGGACGGATAGGCGCTCCTATTCGCCCAGGTTCACACGCTCCGGCCCGCACTACATGGCGGCCAAGGGCGGCGTGCTCCAGCTCTCCCGCGCCCTCGCCTGCGAGTTCGGCGAGTTCGGCATCACCGTGAACTGCCTCTCGCCCGGACAGATCCCGAAGCCCGGCGTGACCGACCCGGAGCAGGCCGAGCGTTTCCGGAACATGAACCCGCTGCTTAAGACGGGCACAAGGGACGACATCAAAGGCGTTGTCGCAGTCCTGGCCTCCGACGCCGGCCGCTGGATCACAGGCCAGAACTTCCTCGTTGACGGCGGATGGAGCGCGTGGTGAGAAACGTCACTGATCTATCACTGACCCATCGGCATGCAGGCGCGTCGTCACCTCGCGTGGCTTCATAGGGGCCTTCGTCAGCGCACCGGGCTTGAGGTCCATCCCGATCCCCGGCCTGTCCGAGATGACGAGGTAACCCTTGCCGTCATGTTCGGCTATGCCCGTCACCATGTCCGATTTGGGCGGGCGGTCCTCCCCTATCGGGTATTCCTGCAGGGCAAAGTTCGGGATGCAGGCCGCTATCTGCAGGCAGGCCGCGGTGCTGACGGGCGAGAGCGGGTTGTGCGGCACGACACCCACATGGCGCGCCTCTGCCAGCGCAGCTATTTTCTTGGCCCCTGAAATCCCGCCAACCAGGCAGACATCAGGCCGCACATACTGAACAGCATTGCGGGAGAGTGCCATCTCGAACTCCCACAGAGATGTGTACCTCTCGCCGGTGGCAATGGGGATGTTGATCTTATCCGCCACGTATGCCATCTCGTCAAAGTTATCCGGTGTCACGGGATCCTCGAAGAAGAACGGGGTGTACTTCTCGATCCCGAGGCCCAGCTGCACCGCCTCCGCAGGCGTCAGGCGGCGGTGGATCTCGATGCACAGGTCCACCTCATTGCCCACCGCCTCGCGGTACAGGCGTACGGCGTCTATAGCCTCCGCCATCTTCTGCGCGTGCGTCTTGAAGTACGGCACGGCACGATCCTCGTCCAGGAAGGGCGTCAGGTGGCCCACGGCCGTGAAGCCGCGCTTCTTGGCGTCCTTCACCCCGTTGACGAGCTCGTCACGGGTCTCGCCGAAGACGTGGTAGTAAACACGCGCCTTCTCGCGCACCTTGCCTCCGAGGAGCTGGTATACGGGCGTCTTGAAATGCTTGCCTGCGATGTCCCACAGGGCGATGTCTAGCGCGCTGAGAGCGCCCATGATCGCTGCTCCGCGGAAGTGCGAAAAGCGGTACATGTACTGCCAGTGGTGCTCGATCTTCAGCGGGTCCTGCCCGACCAGATAGCGCCCGAACTTTTCGATGGCCGCCCCGGACGCTTCGAGGAACCCCCACGCGCCGGATTCACCGAGGCCCGTGATGCCAGCGTCCGTCTCGACGGTGACCAGGAGGTAGCGGTCCACCATCAGTGGCGTGACCCTCGTGATTTTCATTGCCTTCGGCATTTGTTCGGCTCCTGATGTTGAGTCCCCTCTCCCCGCCAGGGACCTGGTGCCCGCGGAAACGGACCGATAGGCGTGGGAAGTGACTCCAACCTGAGATCCTCGATGGGACACGCTGTGAAGGATGCCTGCACGGCGGAGAGCAACTCCATCGCAGGCATCAGGCGGGAGGATGTTACCGGCGCGCCTTTCGCTCCGCCAACGGACAGGCGCAGATCTGCGCTGTCTGCACTGTGGCGACTTCTCCCGCACCACCCGCCTGTGCTCTAGGCGAGCCGGACTGGGTGAGGGTGTCCTGGCGCCGCTCTCTATTGACCGATGCGGAGCCCAGGGTCCACGTCCAGACTGAAGTCCGAGACCATCCCTGCCTTGAATCTGTACATGCCGGACATGGCGATCATCGCACCGTTGTCTGTGCACAGCGACGGGTGCGGGACGGCGACGGGCAGGGGGGACTCTGCGACAAACTTCATACGCAACGCCTTGTTGGCTGCGACGCCCCCTGCGACGACGATGCCGCGGCAGTCGTGCCGCTCCGCCGCCTCCAGCGTCTTGCGCACGAGCACGTCCACCACCGCGGACTGGAAGGCCTTCGCCAGTGCGGCCACGGTCTGCCGGTCGACGCCCCCCTCCGGGGCGGGATAGACGCCGACTTCTCTGGCGCGGCGTATCAGAGCGCTTTTGAGGCCCGAGAAGGAAAAGTCATCTGAGCCGCGCACGTAAGGCCGGGTGAAGCGTTCCGTCGTGGGCGCGTTCTCGGCTAGGCGCTGTATCTCCGGCCCGCCCGGATAGGGCAGGCCCAGGACGCGGGCGGCCTTGTCGAACGCTTCACCGGCGGCATCGTCCCGCGTCTCTCCCTTCAGAGAGAACGCATTCGCAGAACCTGCGGCATTGTCAGGGTGCCCGAGCATGAGCACTAGCTCGGTGTGGCCACCTGAGACGATCAGGCACATCAGTGGGAAGCCGGGCTCTATGCCGAAGTCAACCCGTGCGCTCCCGCTCGCCCCCGGTGTCGCTTTATGTGCGCCCATCGGCTGGGGGGGGTGTTGCACCCAGGCGCCGTAGATGTGTCCTTCGAGGTGATTCACCCCTACGAGGGGCTTGCCCAGTGACGCTGCGATCCCCTTCGCCGCATTGACTCCAACGATGAGAGAGCCGGCCAGCCCCGGCCCGTGTGTGACGGCCACGGCATCTATGTCCGCCCACGAAACACCGGCGTCGGCGACCGCCTTCCTCACGACCGGGCCCATCGCCAGCACGTGCTGGCGGGACGCCACTTCCGGCACGATCCCGCCGTATCTGGCGTGCACCTCGACCTGGGTCGCGACTGTATTTGACAGCATCAGGCCGTTATCGCCGACGACGGCCACCGCCGTTTCATCACAGGATGTTTCTATTCCGAGTATCAGCATTAGACGATGAAAGCACAGGCGCGCTCAAGAGTCCACTCCCGGCGCAGCCTGGAGGGCCCGTAGCCCGCCTTGGAACAGGCCCTTCTTGTAACATGAGGTCGTGACGTGGTCCGTTCCCAAGAGGGACGGACGGACGGAGGGCTGGCGCTGGCCGGCCGTTGTGAGGCAGGAAAGGAACCCCGTGGAACAGAACACTTGGCCAATCTGCAAGGCATGCGACTCGGGCGAGCTGGTGCCCCTCTCTGACTTTGGCGGTCAGGGTGCGGCGATCCATTACAAGGCCTGGGTCTGCACGAACCCCCAATGCGGCTTCAACCTGAAGATCCGCAACGGCGAGGTGCACATCAACGAACCCATCGTCTCCGGGGCGACTCCTCGTAACCGGTAACCTGTCTCTGCTGCAGGGGCTGGCGCTTCTCGTCCGGCCCAGCGGGATGGGCGCAGGCTGATGTCCACGCATGAGTCCCGGCACGCCGGGACCCGCAAGGCCCCACGGAAGTTTTCACTCCCGCGCATTACCGGGACGGTGCTGGCTGTCCTCGGGCTGGCGCTCATTTCGGTAGCGGTGTGGCAGTTCATAGAACGGGCCCGTTCTGGGTCAGACGTGGCGCGCTTCGACTTTCAAGTTGCTCCCGAAGAACGCCCTGCTCTGCTCGGCCATGTGGCGGCTGCGGCGCCCGCTGGCCGCTTCGCAAGCCTTTACCCCGGCGACCGCATGAACCCGAAGTACTGGGACGATCCTCTCTGGGCAGGCTCGTCACCGTTCGGGGGCCCGGTCATTCCGCTGGGGTTTGAGCCATTGGCCGCCAACGACCTTGCGCTCGTACAGAGCGAATCTGCGAACCGGATGCGCATCCCGGCGATCGGCCTGGACTCTCCAGTCTCGGCGCTCCGAATATTCAAGCTTGACGACGCACGCGAGTACGAAACCCCGAAAAACGTTGTCGGGTTCATCCCGGAGACTGCTCCGCCCGGCAATGCGTCGAGCGGCTGGTACTTCGGCCACCTGCAGAGCGTGCTCCTGGGTGAGGGGAGCGTGTTCCACAACCTGCCCAAAGTGGCAGACCTCGTGCGCGAGGACCCGGTGGACATCATCCTGGACACGACGAAGGCAGAGTATCTGTACCGGGTGACCTCCACCCGGCAGGTGCGCCAGAGTGACCTTGCGGTTTCGGACGCGAAGACGGCATCGATCATTCTTGTGACCTGCTGGCCACCGCGCATCTATGACCAGCGGATACTCGTGACTGCTGAACTCATAGCCATCCGCAGGTTCTGACCTGCCTGTGACCGCCTTCGTTGACCGTGATGGTTCATGCCCCCTAGAATCCGCGATAGTCTGTGATGGCTGTTTCCATCCCGCCGCGAGTGAGATCGCGGTTGGACTGTTCTGAACGTCGGTGGGCCTGATGTCTCCGAAGAAACCCCCTGTGGCCACGAACATCCCCGGTCTGGCGAACGGACGGCTGTCGCGCGCTCCAGGAAAGGCGGCGCGGCCTGACCGTCTGCTGACAGCACTGCTTGCCGTGGCGGTGCTGGGTGTTGTGCTACAGATCACGGTTGGCGGGGTCGTGCGAGTGACAGGGTCGGGCCTCGGCTGTCCCGACTGGCCGCTATGCCACGGGAGCATAATCCCAGTTTTCAGGGACTATCACGTGGCTCTTGAGTGGAGCCACCGGGCGACAGGGACGGCCGTGGGGCTGACGCTCATCGCGGCGACGGCGCGGGCGCTATTCACGAAGCCGAGGGACAGGACGGTCTTGTGGGGAGTCAGCGGTACGCTGGCCCTGACTGCCGTGGTGGGTGTTATTGGCGCGGCCGTTGTGCTGACAGAGTTGAGCCCTTCGCTCAGGACGCTCCATCTCGCCCTGGCCGAGGGTGTCGTACTGATAGCCGCCTTCACCTGGGCGGCGTCTGCCTACGCGCCGGAGCCGGGAACGGATGGCGCCGGGTCGCGCGAATTCAGGTTGGTCGCGATCGCAGGTGTTCTGGTACTGGTGTCGCTGCTCTCGGGTTCGTACGCCGTATGGAGAGGCGCAGGGGCAGTGTGCCCGTCCTGGCCCCTGTGCGGCGGGCCTATCGTGCCGGCCAGCGCACTCACGTGGATACACGTGGCGCACCGGGTGCTGGCGGGGCTCGGTGCGGTGCTCGCGCTGGCGGCCGCGCACAGGGCGTACAGGTCAGCAGGGGCGCCGAGGGCGTTGAAGCGGGCGGCGCTAGCCGTGCTGGTCCTGGTCGTCGCGCAGGTCATCATCGGCGCGGCGAACCCGTGGAGCGGCTTCGACCAATGGGCCCGCGCCCTGCACCTGAGTCTGGGCACCATGCTGTGGCTGGCCCTTATCGTGACTGGACTCCTTATCTTGCGGCCCGCGCTGAGGGTGTCGGGCCGGCACTCAGCGTCCGCACCAGACCCCATGGAGGCCGCATCGCAATGACGACGGTTGGACAGACGCGCCCGGGATCACTACGCGGGGTGATGAGCGACTACATGGCGCTGACCAAGCCGCGCGTCATGTCGCTCCTGCTGGTCACTGCCCTGACCGGTCTCGTGCTGGCGAGCCGCGGTCTGCCGGGAGTGATGTTGACGCTGACGGTGCTGGCCGGGGGAGCGCTGGCATCGGGTGGCGCGGGCGCCCTGAACCACTGGTACGAGGAGGACCTGGACCGCCGCATGGGCCGCACGAAGAGCCGGCCTGTTGCGACAGGCCGCATCTCCTCTCGTAACGCGCTCATCTTCGGCCTCGTGCTGAATGCGCTTTCGTTCACGGTGCTGGTGTTGGGCGCGAACCTTCTTGCCGCGTCTCTGGCGATGATGGGGACGGCGGTCTATTTCTTTGTGTACACGATGTGGTTGAAGCGGACGACGCCGCAGAACATCGTCATCGGTGGCGCGGCCGGGGCCATACCGCCTCTTGTGGGTTGGGCCGCGGCGACGGGGTCGCTAGCGCTGCCTGCCTGGTATCTCTTCGCCATCATCTTCTTCTGGACTCCGCCGCACTTCTGGGCGCTCGCCATCGTGATACGCGACGACTACGCCCGCGCTGGCGTGCCGATGATGCCGGTGATAGAAGGCGAAGCGCGGACGCGGGTGCAGATCGTGCTGTATTCAATCCTGCTCGCCGGCCTGGCCGTGCTGTTCGTCGTGGCGGACCCTGCGCTGGGGTTGGTTTACGGCGTGGGGGCAGCAGTCCTGAGCGCGGGGCTGATTTACTTCGCCGTGCGCCTGCTGCGGGACGGCACGAAGGCGAGGGCGTGGGCCCTCTATCGCTTCTCTCTGATCTACCTGGCGCTGCTGTTTGTCCTTGTGATGGTGGACGGAAGCGTCATTTGACCTGCTGCACATGGCAGCAAGACTTGTCATGCTGAAACTGGTCGGCACCGGTTTGTTCGAGCGCGGGCATTCCTTGCCAGGGAGCAGGGAATCGGCGTGACAGGCGAGCGAGCGATCTCCGCCCATGTCCCTCGGCGGCCTGACTGCGGCGGGCGGCCCTGTCTGGGGATGTCGGACAGCCGCCGACGGCGAATGAAGCCGGCCAGTCTTAACCCAGTGACGCGAACAGGGGCCCGGGTTCAACCCGGGCCCCTGGCATTTCAGACTGTTGAAAACCCGGCAGGCGCCTGCCGTGGCGATGCTGAAATCAGTTCAGCAGTCATCCGTGTGACTTCTAAGCGGTCAGTGCGGACTTCGCCGTGGTCAGAACCTGGCCAAAGGCGACAGGCTCGCGGATGGCAAGTTCTGCCAGAGACTTGCGGTCGATCGTCACGCCGGCGAGCTTGAGCCCGTGTATGAGGTCCCTGTATGTCATGCCGGCCGCTCGAGCCGCCGCGTTTATGCGGACGATGGCGAGCGAGCGCATGTCGCTCTTCTTCTCGCGGCGGTGGACTGTTGCATAGTCCATCGCGTGCATGACGGCTTCGTGCGCGACCTTGTAGCGGCGGCTGCGTGACCCGATATAGCCGCTGGCGGCCTTCATTACTTTATTGTGCCGTCGGCGGGACTTTACTCCACCCTTTACCCTGGGCATTTCATCCTCCCGGATGTTTCCTTAAGAAGGCAGCGCTCGGGCGCGCCCTGTTCGGTACTGACCGTGTTTGCGAGCGTGAAGTTGCAGGCGGTTCGTCCTGCACGTGGGCCACTTCATATCAGGCGTAGGGCATGAGGGCCTTGATGCGCCTGGCGAAGGATTTTGAGACGCCTACTTTTCCGGCCAACTTGCTTTTCACGCGGTCGGACTTGCGACGGCGCAGGTGGCTTTTGGGCCCCTTCGTACGCAGGACCTTGCCCCCGGCGGTGATGTGGAACCGGCGCTTGGCACCGGAATGTGTCTTGATCTTCGGCATTTGCTTCTAATTTCCGCCGGGCTGTTGAGCCGGCACGCTTGTCTGTCTGGCACCTGCCGCCCCTGCAGGCGTGGTAGGTGTGGGCACCGGGCCCGACTGTTGGGCCGGCCCGCTAGTCTGTCTGATGCCTGCCGCTCCGGCAGGTCTGGCAACTGTAGGTGCCGGGCCAGACTGTTGGGTCGGTACCTCTGCCTGTCCGTCATCTGCCGCCCCGGGGGCCTTGATTGCAGCTGGCGACAGGATGATGCTCAGGGAACGCTGTTCCATTGTCGGTGGTTTTTCGAGTTTTGCCTTGGAGGCCACGCCCTCTGCCACCCTGCGAAGAACCCTTATCGCCAGTTCCGGGTGGGTTATCTGCCGACCTCTGAAGAATACAGCCACCCTTACTTTGGAGCCGTCATCCAGAAGCCCGCTTACCGAGCGGATTTTTGATTGTATGTCGTGTTCCGCGATATTCGGGGTCAGGCGCACTTCGCGCATGTCGCTTGAGTGGACTTTCTGGGTCCGCCTGGCCTCGCGCGCCTTCTTGTCCTGAACAAACTGAAATTTTCCATAATCGAGGAGGCGGCAGACCGGAGGGGTCTGGTTCGGCGCCACCTCCACTAGGTCGAGCCCTTCCTGTTCGGCGAGGCGCAACGCGTCGTAGATCTGCATCACGACCGCGTCCGCGCCTTCGGTGCGAATGACACGCACAACGGTCGCCCTAATCTGGCGGTTGACCCGGTAATCTTTTGCTATGCCGGAGACCTTTCGAGTTCGGCTCCGCGTTTACAGGCGAGCACACGCCCGCCCAGAACGGGGCCTGAAATTGCGCGAACCTCGAATATATCAGCCGCCGAGATTGAGCGTCAACGAAACCCGGCGCAGCCTGCGCCCGGAGCACCGTGATGATGGGGGCGGCCTCGGCCCGGAACGGAGATACCATATACTGGGATTTGATCTTCTGGAACACCTTTGGATATAGCGTGCACTTCGCCCGCGCGAAAGGTGCTGCAGACCCCAGGCTTTTATAGAGGGCTCACGGACAGCAAGAATGCAAAACAACCGTTTTCTCCGCAATAGCCTCCTTTACCTTGTGATCGTGTTGGCCGCCTTCGGGATCTTCTACCTGTTCCTGAACAGCCCCGGGGATGTCAAGCCGATTTCCATCAGCGAGGTCGTTCAACTGGCCCGCAGCCCTGGATCGGACCCGGTGGTCATTGAGGTACGCGGGGACCTGCTGACCATCAAGGACCACAACAAGACGTACAGCTCCCGCAAGGAGCCAGGGTCGAGCCTGCTCCAGGTGATGACCCAGAGTGACGTTGACCCTGCGCGGTACGTGATTGATGTGAAGGGTTCGAGCGGGTTTTCGAGCGTCTTCTCAGTCCTGATCAATTTCCTGCCGCTCATCCTGTTCGGTGGCGTGCTCATCTTCATGATGAGGCAGGCGCAGGGCAGCAATAGCCAGACCATGAGTTTTGGTCGGAGCCGGGCGCGCATGTTCGTGGGGACGAAGGCCACGGTGACGTTCTTTGATGTGGCGGGCGTACCGGAAGCCAAGCAGGAGTTGGAAGAGGTCGTAGAGTTTCTGAAGTACCCGGAACGGTTCCAGGCGCTCGGCGCGCGCATCCCGCGCGGCGTGCTGCTGGTGGGCCCGCCCGGTACGGGTAAGACACTCCTGGCGCGCGCTGTCGCCGGCGAGGCGGGTGTGCCGTTCTTCTCGATCTCTGGTTCCGAGTTTGTGGAAATGTTCGTGGGCGTGGGTGCGAGCCGTGTGCGCGACCTGTTCGACCAGGCGAAGCGCCACGCGCCTTGCATCATCTTCGTGGACGAGATTGACGCTGTCGGCCGGCACCGCGGCGCAGGTCTGGGTGGCGGGCACGATGAGCGCGAGCAGACGCTTAACCAGATCCTCGTCGAAATGGACGGGTTCGATACGTCCACCAATGTGATCGTGATAGCCGCGACGAACCGTCCTGACATCCTCGACCCCGCGCTCTTGCGCCCGGGCCGCTTCGACCGCCGGGTGATCCTGGACAACCCGGACATCCGCGGCCGGACAGCCATCTTGGACGTCCACTCGAAGGGCAAGCCGATAGACAAGGACGTTGATCTGGCGAGGATCGCCAAGCAGACGCCGGGCTTCTCCGGCGCAGACCTTGCGAACCTGATCAATGAGGCCGCCATCCTGGCTGCGCGGCGCGGCAAAAAGTCGATAGCGTTCGACGAGATAGCCGAGGCCATTGACCGCGTCGTGGCAGGCCCGGCTCGCAAGAGCCGCGTGATCACGCCACGCGAACGCGAAATGACTGCGTACCACGAAGCGGGCCACGCTCTGGTCGCCTACCACACGCCGGGTGCGGACATGGTCTGGAAGATCTCGATAGTGTCCCGCGGGCAGATGGGCGGCTACACCCGCTACCTGCCAGAGGAGGACCGTTACCTCCAGACGCGGAAGCAGTTCGAGGCGATGCTTGCCACTGCCATGGGTGGGCGCTCCGCAGAGTTTTTGAAATTCAACGAGTTCACGACGGGCGCCTCCAACGATATAGAGGTGGCTACCCGCATAGCGCGCCAGATGGTGACGCGCTACGGCATGAGTGACAAGCTCGGCCCGCGTACCTTCGGCAAGAGGCAGGAGACGATCTTCCTGGGCCGCGAGATGTCAGAAGAGCGCGACTATTCGTTCAAGACCGAAAACGTCATTGACGCCGAGGTTGACCGCCTGCTTGACGAGGGCAAGCAGAACGCCGGACGCATCCTGTCTATGCACATTGACCAGTTGGACAGGATTGCTGCCTACCTGCTTGAGAACGAGACGGTTGAGGGCGACGAAATGAAGGCGCTGGTGGAAGGCAGGATCCCTTCGCCGGCCCGTTCGTCTGCCCCGGCGACCACACCGCCGCCCGCCGCCGCGTCGTCCGTGCCGGAGCCGAAGCCGCCCATGGTGGCAGGCCCTGAGCCACAAACGCTGTGACGCCTGCTCCCGGCGCGTTCACGCATTGATTGAAAGGCGCCTGTCACCGGCCCGCCCAGTGTTCATCGGGGCGGGCCGGTGCGCGCAGATGACGCGATGATGGAACATTCTCGAGTTCCGTTTGTCCCATGGAAGCCGTCGGATGTTCTGTGGGCGGTCGCGCCCCTGGTCGCCCTGGTCGTGTACGGGCTGGTCGCTGGTGGCAGAGGGCAGGACCGGGCTTCCACAGTGGTAACGGTAGTGGCGATTGTCTTGCAGGGTGTCCTCTTCCTGGCGATCGCTGCGGGTTTTTCGATAGTCAGGTACAAAGCCCGGATTGGTGATCTGGGGTTGCGGCGCCCTTCATTTCCGCGTGCATATTCCTATGCCCTCAAAGCCTGGGCGCTGGCCCTGGGCGCGGTCATCGCCTACTCGCTTCTGGTCACGCAGTTCGGCATCAGCTTTTTGGAACCGCCTGCCACAGCTGACGAGTTGATCGACAGCACCGGCGGATTTGTGATCGCCTGGGTGCTCGCCGGTTTGTGGGCGCCGCTGACGGAGGAGATTTTCTTCCGGGGGTTTGTGCTTCCGGGGCTGGTCCACAAATATGGCATCGGCATCGGTGTGGTCATGGTGAGCGGTGTATTCGCCCTGGTGCACGTACAGCCCGGCACGGCCGGGGCCGTCGTGCCAACGTTCGCGCTGGGAGTGGCGCTGGCGATGGCTTATGTACGTAGCGGGTCCCTGCTGCCATGTGTGTTCATCCACGCGCTTCACAATACTGTTGCTATCCTTCTCGCCCGGTATGCCGGTGGTCTGAACGTCTGAGGTGTTCAGGCCTCGCACAGGTCCTTGAACACGAGCGTCAATCCGATCCCGGCCCGTCGGGAGAAGACGGATATTTCAAACTAGGATTCCATGGCGGCAAGGGGCGCTGATACCGATGGCAGACAGGACAAGACAGGCATTTGAAAAGGCGAAGGCACAGGGACGTATTGCGCTCGCGCCCTTTGTGACCGTCGGATACCCATCCCCTGCGGCGACCCCGGGCATCGTGAAGGCCATAGTCGAAGCCGGTGCTGATGTGGTGGAATTGGGGGTGCCGTTCAGCGACCCTCTGGCTGAGGGGCCGACGATCCAGAAGTCGAGCTTCGCCGCGCTGGAACAGGGCGTGACGCCGCAGGTGTGCATAGACATCGCTGCTGGCCTGCGCAGGGACGGCGTCAAGACGCCGTTCATCTTCATGGGCTACTACAATCCGGTGCTCGCCTTCGGCATGGAACGGTTCTGCGACAGGGCGGCCGCAGCAGGCGTGGACGGGCTGATTGTGGCAGACCTGCCGCCAGAGGAGGCCGGGCCGCTGACGGATATCGCGGACAGGAGGGGCCTCATCGTCGTGCCGCTGTTGGCGCTCACTTCGACCGATGAGCGCATCGCCCTGGGGTGCAGGCGCGCCGGCGGGTTCGTCTATTGCGTGAGTGTGCTGGGTGTGACGGGAGCGCGGACGGCGATGTCTGAACGGGTACGCGGGCTTGCGGGCAAGGTGCGGGCGCACACCGCCCTGCCGGTGGGGGTCGGGTTCGGAATCTCCAAGCCCCAGCATGTGGCGGATGTGGCCATGTTCGCAGATGGCGCGATCGTAGGGAGCGCGCTGATAGATGCAATAAGCGCCGGGCCGGAGAGCGGCGCGGCAGAGCGGGCGGGAGCGTTCATCAGGTCACTAGCATCGGGAACGAAGAGGATTGGGGCCTCAAAGTGACAGCTTCCGGTAACATCTCCGGGTTATGCGGCCCTGTCTTTGTCTCCTTGTCCGCCAGATTTGAATGGACAGAGTGCCCGTTGTGTCTTCACTAATAAACCTGGCTCCCCTCTCGCGGAGAGGGGGCGCCTTCCGAAAGTTGTACTCAGCACCTTGGGCATGATGAGAGTCAGAGGCGTAAGAGGAGCGACGACGGCCGGCGCGAATGAGCGCGGGGCAATCATTGATGCCACCGAAGAGTTACTGCGGAAGATGGTGGATGAGAACGGGATAGACCCCGAAGACCTGGCAGCGGTGCAGTTCACGACCAGCCCGGACCTGGTTGCAGAGTTCCCTGCGGTGGCGGCGCGCGAGAGGCTCGGTTGGGTCTATGTGCCGCTGCTGAACAGCCACGAGATGTTCGTGCCGCATGCCCAGGCGCGCTGCATACGGGCGCTGATGCTCTGGAACACCGAGAAGTCGCAACGCGAAGTCCGTCACGTATACTTGCGGGACGCGGTAAACCTCCGCAAAGACCTGCCCAACACGGCGAAACATTGATGATACCGAGCAGAGCGAATACGCCCCTGGCACCCAGTTCATCTGGGTCCCCGTCCTTTTCGTGGAGCGGGTTATCTTCGTGTCAGGGAGAGGGACAGGGCGCAGTCAGGCCCGTCGCCCGCGGCGCGCACTCTTCGCCGGTTTTCTCCTTTACGTGCGGGCGTCTGTATAGCAGCTATACGAGCTAGCTGCGCAGGCGTCCGTCTCATCGCCGATCCACGCAGCGTGTTCCTACTTTGATTCCCCGCGGCCTGTGTCCCTGCTCAACATCCACAGGATTTTGCGGAAACCGGCAAGACCGTGGCTTGAACCGCCCGGACCATGTAGAGGTAGCCTTACAGCCATGAAACAGACATCCAACCTCCATATAGAGTCAATGGTCCCCCTTGAGCCGCCGGACGCCTTTGTGAAGCGCATCCCGATCACAGACTCCGTCGCGGAAGTGGTCTACAACAGCCGCGAGGACATCAAAAAGATCGTCAGCGGCCGGGACAGCCGGCTGCTCATGCTTGTCGGTCCGTGCTCGATCCATGACGAGAAGGCCGGGCTTGAGTATGCAGGCCGCCTCGCGCGTCTGGCTGACAGGGTCCGTGACCGTGTGATGATCGTCATGCGCGTGTACTTTGAAAAGCCTCGCACGACCGTCGGCTGGAAGGGGTTCATCAACGACCCCCACCTGAACGGCTCCTTTGACATGGCGACGGGCCTTGAGCGGGGGCGGAAGTTTCTGTTGAACGTGCTGCAGACGGGCCTGCCTGCGGCGACAGAGTGGCTTGATCCGGTCACGCCGCAGTACCTTGCAGACGTAATTTCATGGGGTGCGGTGGGCGCCCGTACGGTCGAAAGCCAGACGCACCGTGAACTGGCCTCTGGGCTGAGCATGCCGATCGGTTTCAAGAACGGCACTGGCGGGACGCTGCATTCGATCCAGATCGCTGCTGACGCCATAGTGTCATCGCGCGCAGCGCACACTTTCCTCTCTGTGGACGGTTACGGACGTGTCTGCATCATCAAGACGACTGGCAACCCGGACGGGCACATCATCCTGCGTGGCGGCGTCAATGGCCCGAACTACGGCGCCGAGCATGTAGGGAACGCAGTTGAGCGCATGAAAAAGGCGGGGCTCCAGCCGTCTGTCGTGGTTGACTGCTCCCACGGGAACTCCGGCAAGGACCACCGCAACCAGCCGGTCGTGTTCCGCAACGTGATGGGGCAGAGGCTTGGAGGCAACACGAACATCACTGGCATGATGCTGGAGAGCCACCTGTTCGAGGGTAGCCAGAAGCTCGGCGCCGACCCGTCGCAGCTGAAGTACGGCGTATCGATCACCGACGCCTGCGTCGACTGGGAGACGACAGAGGAACTGATGCTGGAGGCGTATCACGGCCTGAAACAGCCCCGGCCAGCCGCAGCCCCTGCCCGCGCATGACCGGGGACGCAGACTAATCAGACAACTTCCGCAGGGGCGTCCCGGTCTATCGGGACGCCCCTGTCGCGCTGAGAGTCCACTTTGACAGATAACCTCGAACGAGAACTGGCCTCGGCAAACCCGTCAGGGCGGCCGGCTGCCGTGGCCGTCGGCACGTTTGATGGTGTTCACCTGGGGCACAGGAAGCTGCTCGGATTGGTGCGGGACGAGGCGCGTGAGCGCGGGCTGGCCTCAGTTGCTCTCACATTCAGGCAGCAGCCCCGATCAGTAATCAGGCCTGACCTGCCCTTTTCATACCTGTGTGAGTTTGACGAGAGGCTGGAACTCTTGCGCGGTTTGGGACTGGACGCGCTCGCCGTGGCTGACTTTGATGAAAACGTCCGCCGTCTGAGCGCGGAGCAGTTCCTGACCATAGTCCAGAGTGCGCTGAAGCTCAAGCTGCTTGTGCTGGGACCGAATGCAAAACAAGGCCATGACCAGCTTGGTGGCGCTGCGCTGCGGGGGCTGGGCCGTAGGCTCGGATTCGACGTCATCAGCGCAGAGCCGGCGGTAGTGGACGGCGGGCCCGTGTCCAGTTCCGCCATCAGGAAGGCTCTGGCCGAAGGGCATGTGGGCGGCGCGGCGGAAATGCTCGGCCGGCTCTTCTCGCTCACCGGCGACGTGCAGCCGGGGGACCGGCGAGGCCGGGAGCTCGGGTTCCCGACGGCCAACCTGGGCCCGTTCGCGCACGCCACCGTGCCCATGGACGGCATCTATGCGACGTGGGCCTGGCTCGACGGGGAAAGGCACCAGGCAGCGACGAGCATCGGCGTTCGGCCCACGTTCGGCCAGGGCAATGAGCGGCGCGTCGAGGCATACATCCTGGATTTCGAGGGTGACATTTACGGGCGGCGGCTGCGGTTGGAGTTTGCCGAACGGCTACGAGGTGAGATCGCGTACACAGGGCCCGGGCCGCTCATCGAGCAGATCAAGAAGGACGTGAGCATGACCCGGGCGGTCCTCGGCCAGCCGGACTCGGCCCGGTCGGACGGCCCGAAGCGCGGAAGCCGGAGCGGGGGGGCCTGAAGGCCACAGGCGCAACGTTATGATCGGAGCAGGAGTGAGAACTCCTGATTGTGATGACTCACACAACCTTTCCAAATGTCTTCGAAGAACTCAAATGGCGCGGCATGGTGTTTGACTCCACGCCCGGCTGCGCGGAGGCGCTCATCTCTGACAAGGTGACGTGCTACATAGGGTTCGATCCCTCGGCCAGGTCTCTGCACATCGGCAACCTGATCCCGATCATGGGCCTGGTCAACATGCAGCGACACGGCCACTCCCCCATTGCCATCGTTGGTGGCGGGACGGGCATGATCGGCGACCCCGGAGGTCGCAAGGATGAACGCCAGCTCCTCACGAAGGAAACGATCGAGGAGAATGTCGAAGGCATCCGAACCCAGCTCGCGAAATTCCTGGACTTCAATACGAAAACCAACCCGGCGAAGCTCATCAACAATGCCGACTGGCTGCTGAAGCTCGGCCTCATTGACTTCCTGCGTGACACGGGCAAGTACTTCACGGTCAACTACATGCTGGACAAGGAGTCCGTGAAGGGCCGCCTCGCCAGGGAGTCAGGGATCTCCTACACCGAGTTCAGCTACATGCTCCTGCAGGCGTATGACTCGTGGAAGCTGTACACGGATTACGGATGCCGTTTGCAGATGGGCGGGTCGGACCAGTGGGGCAACATACTGGCGGGCGTGGACCTGATAAAACGCGTCGAGCAGGTGGCGGACGCGCAGGGCAATGTCACCGGTTACACCCGGGGCGAGCCGCATGCCTTGGTCTACCCGCTTGTGACGATGGCTTCGGGAGAGAAGTTTGGCAAGAGCATCGGCGGCGCGCCTACGCTGGACGCCGCCCAGACTTCGCCCTACCGGCTGTATCAATTCTTCCTGAACACAGACGACCGCGATGTCATCGGCTATCTCAAGCGGTTCACGCTTCTTGGCCCGGCGGACACAGCGCCCCTCGAGGAGGCCGCGAAAACGGAGCCCGCGAAGCGCGAGGCGCAGCGGAGGCTCGCTTCCGAAGTGACGTCGCTGGTGCACGGGCAGTCCGGGCTCGACCAGGCGCGGCGCGTGACGGAGGCTGTCTTTCAAGGCAAGATCAGGGATTTGGATCCCCGCGAGATGGAGGATGCTCTCCAGGGAGCGCCGGGCGCGACGCTGCCGCGGCGCGACTTCATGGGCGAGGGGACGACGGTGCAAAACCTGGCGCTGCAAGCCGGGATCACAGGGTCGGCGGGTGAGGCCAGGCGGTTGATTGCACAGGGTGGTTTGAATCTGAACGGAGAGCGTGTGACCGATGCCAACGCAAGAGTCACAGAAAGTGATCTGATTGGCGGCAGAGTCGTGGTATTGAGGCGCGGAAACAAGACCTATTACATGGTCAGGGTCACTGATGAAGAGCTATCTTCACCGACTCTTTACAACGAGAAGCCACAATGAGAACCCTCTCAGTCGTAAACTGAACCTCGGCCGTCCTGGCTGTAATAGCCGGGCTGTTCCATGATCACCCACCTGTGGCCGGTACCCGCCCTCTCCCGCTGGGAGGTGGGTTGAGATAGTGACCAGGTCCCGCGTCCGAATTGCGAACGCTGACCATCTGGAGACTCCGTTGACCGCTAACGTCTACAAGACCACCGCTGCGAAGCTCGCGCACGAGAACCTCCGCATTCCCGGCCCGGTGCCCCTGCCGGACGACATCCTGGAGGCGGTGGGTACGCAGATGATGAACCACCGCGGGCCGGAGTATGCCGACATGCTGGCCCGCATGACGGTGGACCTGAAGACCGTCTTCATGACAAAGGGTGATGCCTACTTCATCACCTCGTCCGGGACGGGCGCCATGGAGACGGCCATCGTCAACACCCTTTCGCCGGGAGACAAGGTCCTGTCTCTGACGATCGGGTTCTTCGGTGACCGTTTCGCAGACATCGCCAAGGCCTACGGGGCGCAGGTCGAGAGCATGTCCTTCCCGTATGGGAAGCCTGTGGACCCCGACGCGCTCGGCAAGAAGCTGCGGGAGTCAAAAGGCGTCAAGGCGGTCATCCTCACGCACAACGAAAGCTCGACGGGCGTTTCCAACCCGCTGCAGGCCATCGCGCATGCCGTCCACGCCAACTCCGACGCGCTTGTGCTCGTGGACGCGGTATCAAGCGCAGCGGCCATGCCAATAGCTGTTGACGCGTGGGGTCTGGACGTCGTGGCAACTGCTGCGCAGAAGGCGTGGATAGCCCCGCCAGGCATCGCCATGGTGACGTTCAGCCAGAAGGCATGGAAGGCGCAGGAGACGGCGAAGATGCCGCGGTACTACTTCGACATAGTGCAGTACCGGGACTATCTCAAGATTGGGCAGCCGCCGTTCACACCGTGCCTCCCGGCAATGTATGCGCTCGAAATCTCACTGCGGCGGATTGTGGAGGAGGGCATTGAAAACGTCTTCGCCCGCCACCACGCCATTGCAGACCGCACGCGCAACGGCGCGCTCAAATTGGGGCTGTCGCTCTTCCCGGACAGGCAGTTCGCATCGGACACGGTTACGGCGATCAGGCTGCCGGAAGGGCTCGACGGCAAGGCGCTCGTGGCGAAGGTGCGTAAGGACTCCGGAATTGTGATCGGCGGCGGACAGGGACCGATGACAGGCAAGATCGTCCGCATAGGCCACATGGGGTGGGTGGAGCCCGCGCACGTGGACGCCGCCCTGGATGCCGTGGGTAAGGCGATCAACGGGATGCGCCCGTAAGGGATTCTTAAGATCTGCCCGGACCTGACAGGTGGAAACGGGGCTATCCTCAAATATGCCGATGCTTCCGCCGGCCTCGCGCCCCGGAGCGAACAGCGCAGGCAGTCGCGCAGGCGGTGTAGTCCGTTTGACCAGCGTCAGAAATAGAAAAACGGTATGGTCGGCCCTGTCGTTGCTGCTGGGGGTCGTGCTCTTGGCCGCGGCCTGCGGCAGCGACTCCAGACCGGGGCAGGTGTCTACTCCCCTGCCCGGCTTCCCAACGACGACTGTGCCCCCAGCTTCCCCGCAAGGCGCAAAAGCACCCTCGGCTGTGCCGACTTTTGACGCAACGTCCCCATTGCTGCCTGCTGCGACAGCCGCTGCGACGTCTTCAACGGTGGCAAAGGAGCTATCGTTTGGGCCGGGGCTGACAGACTTCACACTGCCGAATGCCAACGGCGACGCGAGCGTGAAACTGAGCAGCTACCTGGGCAAAAAGAATGTCGTGCTTGTCTTCTACCGGGCCTACTGGTGAAGCCACTGCAGAGCTCAGTTGGATGACTTGAGCAAGAGCTATGCGACGATCACCGGCCTGGATGCGGAGGTCGTGGCGGTGAGTGTCGACGACCTGTCCGGCGTGGCCGAACTGGTAAGGCAGTACGGACTCCCCTTCCCGGTGCTGTATACGGCGGGCAGCCCCGATGTGCCCAGGGCCTACGGGGTGTGGGCGTTGCACGAGCCGGGGACAGCGGCTGCCAGCGTGTTTCTGATAGATAAGTCGGGCAAACTCCGCTGGAAATACATAAGCTCCGGCCTGTACGACCGCGCTAAGGCGAGCGAGATCATCGTGCAGTTGCGGAAGCTGTAAAAACCGTCAGACCGGACAGGATGCCGGGGGAGCGCGAAGCTAGCAGCCCCTGCCCCACTGTCTCCCTGCCGGTTGCGCTACGCTTTGGGCCGGCCACTATTGCGCCCGCAAAGAGGGCGGTCTATCAGAGGTTTATATGCCAGCGAAGAAGAAGGTCATGGTCACGGGCGGCGCAGGCCGTATCGGCCGCGTCATCGGTCAAGTCCACGGTGACAGGTACGACATCACGTCCTACGACCTCAAGGAGTCTCCGGGCCTCCGGTCTATTGTCGGCAACCTGACCGACCTCGCCGCGCTGGAACAGGCGTTCAAGGGCCAGGATGCCGTCGTCCACCTTGCCGCGGACATAAGGGTGGAAAGCCCCTGGGAGTCTGCGTTGCCGAACAACTTCATCGGCACGTACAACGTCTTCGAGGCTGCGAAGAGGGCGGGCGTCAAGCGCGTCGTCTTTGCGAGCTCGCAGCACGCGACCGGCGGCTTCTACCTGGACGAGCCGTACAAGTCCATAGTTGACGGCCGTTTCAAAGACCTGCCCAAGGGATATGAACCTCTGGACGAGACCTGCCCCATCCGGCCCGACGGCTATTACGGGGCGTCGAAGGCCTTCGGCGAGGCGCTGGGCAGCTACTACAAGGACTACCACGGGCTGTCGTCACTGCACCTGCGCATCGGGTGGGTGATCACGGCGGATGACCCCACGTTCTCGCCGTTTGCGCTGTCGCTTTGGCTTTCGCACAGGGACATCGCGCAAATAGTCGGGTTGTGCGTGGACGCCCCTGCGTCGCTGAAATACGACATCTTTTACGCCACATCTGACAACAAATGGAAGATCTGGTCAATTGAGAAGGCGAAGAGGGTGCTCGGCTACAAGCCGCAGGATGCCGCGGGAGAAAAATGGACACAGAAACCCATCCCCGCCGCTGACAGATGACAACACCGCCCAGTTCCCGCCGCCGTTCACCCTGTCCCTGTCGAGAGGTTCCGCCGCGGCGGTAGTGGGGCTTCGAACAACACCCTGACCCCATCATAAAATTCAGGACGACGCCTCTCCATGAAACGGAGAGAGAAGGACCGAGGGGACCGTGGACCTTTCATGGGTGGCCCCGGCCATCGGCAGCCCGATGATTTACGCCGCGGTCAGCGTCGGTGACAAGTTGATCCTCTCCCGCACGCGCATCATGCTGGCGAGCTTCTATTTTTACGTCGGCTTCAGCCAGCTCGCCATAGCCGCGATCATCCTTGTCGTGAACCCTCTGCCTGCGACGCATTGGGACGTGATCATGCGCGCGCTGGGTGGTGGGTTCTTGTGGGGCCTGGGGTTGACCGTGATGTTCTGGGTGTTGCAGAGAGAAGAGGTCTCGAGGGTCACGCCGGTTTGGCAGAGTTCACCCCTGTTCGTGGCGATATTGGCGGTGATCTTCCTTGACGAGGCGCTTGCATGGCAGCACTGGCTTGCGGTCGGACTGGTAGTAGGGGGCGCAGCCGCAGTCTCGGTGCGTAGAGGCCAGGGAGGGGGAATCGGCGGGTTCGCGCTGCGGCCTACATTCTTCCTGTTGCTGTTCGGCGCGCTCCTCATAGGCATCGCCCAACTATTTCTGAAATCAGTCGCGGACGACCTGTCGGTCTGGCACTCGATGGCGATAAGAGGCGTGGGCCTGTTCTTGTCGCTTGCTCTGCCCAACATGAGGCCGGACGCCCTGCGAGGGTTGGTGAAGTTCTTGTCCGTGCCGAAGCAGGCAGGGGCGATCTTCTGTGTTGAGACTGCGGCGCCGTTTTTCGGTAACTTGCTGCTTCTGACGGCCCTGGCGAACGGGCAGGTATCGCTGGTTAGCGCGCTCCTGGGGACGAGGCCCATATTCGTGCTGGGCATTACGCTCGTGCTGGGTTTTGCGGCGAAGGGGCTGCTGGACGACAAACTAGGCCGTGGCGATGTCATGGTGAAGGTGTTTTCGACGGTGGCGGTCGTGGGCGGAGTGGCCCTGATCGCGCTTTCATAGGCCGCTCTCGGGCCGTCGTGAGGTATAGTTTGCCTTTCGTGCGGGCGGACGGTCCGCGGTGTTTTCAGTTGTGTGAGCCACGGTTCGACGTGGCCCGTCAGGAGACAGTCCCATGTCACCGGTAAAGAAGACGACCGCAGAGTGGAAGGCGCTTGAGGCCAGGTACTACATGCAGGTCGTGCGCCGCATGCCGCCGGTGATCGTGCGCGGCCTGGGCACGAAGGTGTGGGACAACGACGGTAAGGAGTACCTGGACTTCACCGCCGGGTGGGCCGTGATGAACGTGGGGCATTCTCACCCGAAGGTCGTAGAGGCGGTCCGTGAGCAGGCCGGGCTCATCACGCAGATGACGAACCTGTTCTACACGACGCCGCAGCTTGAACTGGCGCAAATCCTCGTTGACAACTCCTGCCTTGACCGGGTGTTCTTCTGCAACTCCGGCGCAGAGGCGAACGAGGGCGCAAGCAAGGTCGCTAAAAAGTGGGGCCGCCTGAAGCTGAACGGCGCGTACGAGATCATCACCGCCAACAACTCGTTCCACGGCCGCACACAGGCCATGATGGCGGCGACCGGGCAGCCGCACTACCAGGAAAAGTGGATGCCGCTCATGCCCGGCTTCGTCAACGTGGACTTCAACGACGTTGACGCCATCAAGAAGGCCACGAACGAGAAGACGTGCGCCGTGCTTGTCGAGCCGGTCCAGGGCGAGGGCGGAGTGAACATGCCCGCGCCGGACTATCTGAAGAGAGTTCAAGACTGGTGCAAGAGCAAGAACATCCTGTTTATGCTCGATGAGGTCCAGACGGGCATGGGTCGCCTCGGCACGATGTTTGGCTACCAGCGCTTTGCGGGCGTCGAGCCGGACGTGATGACGCTGGCGAAGGCCCTGGGCGCGGGCACACCGCTGGGCGCGTTTATGACAAAAGAGTTCTGCTCCGTGCTGGAGCCGGGCGACCACGGCTCGACCTTCGGCGGGAACGCACTCGCGACCGCGGCGGGCGCAGCGGCGGCGAAGGTCATAGTCGAGGAGAAGGTGGCGGACAAGGCGATGAAGGCGGGGGCGTATCTCACCGGCAAGCTGAACGCCTTGAAGGAGAAACATCACTTCATCAAGGAGGTCCGCGGGATGGGCGTCCTGATCGGTCTTGAGATGAAGGACAACCGCTCCGCGCCTGTCGTGCGCGAGTGTCTGGACAACGGCCTGTTGCTTAACGCCGTGCGCCCGAACACGATCCGCTTCATGCCGCCCCTGACGGTGTCGAACGCCGAGATCGACCAGGCCGTGAAGGTGCTGGACGCCGCGCTATCGAAGATCCCTGCCCCGGCGGCGTAACCCCTCACCCTCGCCCTCTCCCGGTGGGGGCCGTGCCCCAAAAATGTGGATAAGTCGGAAAAGAGGATCTTCCTGACCGCTGTTTGAGTTGCGGACTCCCCATCCTGCGACCCGCTTTCGCGGGTGCCCCGTCCCGCAAGGGGAGAAGGGACTTTTGAGGCAAAGCCCCCCCAGGGAGAGGGGATTTACCCCTCGGGGCGCGGGAGGATGTCCTGGTTCATGGCCCAGCGAGGGTACTGGTCATAGACCTCGGCGTCAGGCAAGGGCCTGCCGAGCGCCTGCGGCGGCACTCGAAAGGGGCCGGGCCGGGCGGTCATCGTGCTGAACACGTACTGCATGCCGACGGAGCGCAACGTCCGGCTCGAAGGCACGTTCCAGAAGGCTGCAGTGGCGTGGACCGTCTGCCCGCTTTCGAGTATCCAGTCGCCCGCCGCGCTGACCACCGCCCTGCCGAGGCCGCGGCTCTTCAGGTCCGGCAGCACGTCCACGCCGATCTCCCACATGGACTCGCCGTGGTCGGCGACGGTCGCCAGCGCTTCGAGCCGGCCCGCCTCGTAGATGCCAAATGCGCCGAGGGGCTTCTTGTCGCAGTGCCAGAAGGTGTCCCAGTCCACCGCGGCGATTTGTCTCTTTGAGAGGCGGACCGGGCGGCTGTCTTTAGCAGGCTGCCATGTGGACTCGTCTGCGATGTAGTTCGGCACGGGGCCCCAGACGGCTGCGCCGTGCGGCAGCATGACGCGACTGAGTTCGTATGTGCCGAGGACTGAGAAGAGCTGGTCGGGGTGCAGGCCGAGGACGACTCTGCGGGCTTCGGCCTCGATCTCAGGCCGGACTGAGACGGCGACGACTGCGCCGACGCGGATGGCCCACAGGGGCGCGGGTTTTTCGCGACCCGGTACGGCCCTGATTATGGGGAGACCGCGCGGCGCACGCAGTGGCAGCGGGAAGCCGAGTTGCTCTTCGATCCAGGGTCTTGCCCGGTCTATCAGGCGGGAGTTGAGCATGGACTACCCGTGGAGCCTCTTATAACAAGAGCCGCAGAGGGGGCGGGCGTAGCTGGTGTCGGCTGGTTTGCCGCAGGCATGGCAGTGGTTCTCTTCGTAATCTTCGTTTTCATATTGGGCCCACGATTCATAGCAGGAGTCACAGAGGGGCTTCGACGGGTTGGGGGGATAGGCCGGTCGCAGCGGATGCAGTGACCTAAGGCGGTCGGCGCGTATTTCGCTCGCGGTTCATTGACGCTGTACGTGATCGATGGAGCGGGCTGACTGGAACCACGTCCCATTTGTTCGACGGTCGGAGGAGCCGTCGGTAATCGTTCGAGACCAGTACGGGGAACAAGCACTTCATTTACATATTTGCGTATCTCCGCGGATAACCGCGGCTCTCGGATGAGCAACCCGAATTCATAGGAATTCTGCGAGGAGTATTGATATAGGTTCATCGAGCTTACGAGTAGCGACTTCTCATTGAGGTAGATCTTGGCGTGTAGCCCTTCAAGTGGGTAAACCCAGGCCGTAGTGGTTTGAAGCCACCCTCCCGCAGATGTCTGGAGTGCCTCCGGCCTGACAATGATTGTCACCGGCACGTTTCGCCTTGTCGTCTGCTCGATTTCATCTTCAACATGACGCCACGATTGAACAAACGGGCTCACCAGAACCACGTATTCTCGCGCTTCTCGGATGACCCGTTCGACGCGCGGAGCGATGTCGCCATCGAAGAAGGCTTCGTTTTCGCTCTGAGTGTTCACCACGCTAGACCCCTCTCTTCGCTCGGGATGACGGCTGTCCCCTCTCCCGCCCTTCGGGCATCCTAGCCCAAAGGGCACCCGAACGAGGGGGAGGGGACACACGACCCCTCACCCCAACCCTCTCTCCTTCGGCACGCTCAGGACAACGCCGCAAAGGGAGAGGGGGAACTACTTCAGCACGGCGACCTGCTTCTTCTTGATGAGGTCAAAATCTATCTTTGCGCCGAGGCCGGGGACGTTGAACGGCGCGATGCGGACCATGCCGTCGCGGCCGACCTCTATGTCCTCGACCAGCCCGTACTTCTGCGCGCCCGAGGGCAGCAGCACCTCGAAGTATTCGCAATTGCGTATGGCCATGATCATGTGCAGGCCGGCCACGTTGTTCAGCGAGTTGCCGCCGTGGTGGACCTCATAGTTCATGTGGAACGCCTCGGCCAGGTGCGCCGTCTTCATGCACGAGGTCAGACCACCCTTCACCGCAACGTCGCCGCGCAGATAGTCGGTGCAGCGGGCCATGAGCCACGGCGCGTACGTCGTCAGGCCGCCGGGGTGGGCCTCGGTGGCCATGAGCGGGATGTGGAGCTGCTGCTTGAGCTTGACGTAGCCCTCGATGTCGTCCTCGGCGAGGGGGTCCTCGTACCAGTAGTAGCCGAGGTCCTGGATGGCGAGGCCGACCTTCACCGCGGCCGGGTAGTCGTAGGCCCAGGTGGAGTCGAGCATGAGCACCATGTCGTCGCCGACGGCCTTGCGGACGGCCGCGCAGACCTTGATGTCCTCGTCGGGGTCCGTCGGCGGGTGGATCTTGTACGCCTTCCAGCCCTGCGACTTGAACATGGCGGCTTCTTCGCCATATTCGCCCGGCGTAGCGTGGACCGACGAGCTAGCGTAGGCGGGGACGGTGTCACGGTAGGAGCCGAGGAGTTTGTGCAGGGGCATGTTGGCGGCCTTGCCTGCTATGTCCCACAGGGCCACGTCCACCGCGCCGAGGCAGCGCAACGTCGTGTTGCGGCCCCGCTGCCATGTGGCGTGGTAGAGCTTTTCGCGGTCGAGAGGGTCCTGGCCCATGATGATGGGCTTCAGGACGCCGATGAGCGTCCCGGCGTCGGTGCTGCCCCCGCGGCCCACCCCGCCGAGGAAGGCGTGGCCCTCGATGCCCGCGTCGGTCTGGACCGTGACGAGGCCAATGTCGGTCTTGCTGGGGATGCGGCCTGTGTGCCTGCCGTAGGTCGTCGGCGGGATGTTGTCCCAGGCGAAGATGGTGACCGTGACGTCTGTGATTTTCATGGCGTGGCTCCGGCTTGCAGTGCCCTCTCCCACCGGGAGAGGGTTCGGGTGAGGGCATCTAGACCAACGCCCGCCGTCGCCGACGGCGCAGAGCGGGCCGTTACAGGACGTGACCGACGCAATAGTGACTGAGCGCAGGGGCGAGGGCAAGCGCGCGTCTGAGACCCCTCACCCTTGGCCCCCTCCCGCCGCGAGAGGAGGGACTTTTGAAGCAAGGCTCCCACAGGGAGAGGGGATGCCGGCTACGGCTACGACTGCGTCCGCCAGTCCTTGCCGAGCTTCTCGAAACGTCGGTGCATCTCCTCGACGGCGTGGGAGTCCAGTTTCAGCCCGGCGTCCATGAGTTTCAGGTTGGACTCCATGTGCTTCGGGTTCTTCGTGCCGACGATGGCCACGTCCGGCTCCGGGTGCGAGAACAGGAACCCAAGTGCGAAGGCGACGGGGTCCGCCGGCTCGCCTGGGATGGGGCCCAAGTCGGCCATTTCCTTGTTGCGGTTGAAGTACGTGTCGTCGTAGCCGCGGACGTGCTGCTCTGTCTTTCCGCGGCGCACCGCGCCCCACGTGCCGCCCGCGATGGGACGCTTGATGATGATGCCCATGCCGCGGGCCTCGGCTTTCTTGAGCAGGCCGGAGACGCGCGCCCCCTGATCGGCGATGTTGAAGCTGGTCTGGAGGGTGTCGAACAAGCCGGAGTCCACGGCCCAGTGCGCCGACTCGTTGTCGCCGGAATAGCCGATGAAGCGGGTCTTGCCGGCCTTGCGGGCATCCTGCAGGACGCGGATGACGTCGCCCTGTTCGAGCACGTCTATGCCGCATGAGTGGAGCTGGACCAGGTCAACGTGGTCAACCTTCATGCGCTGGAGGCTGTTGTTGACGTTGCCAGCCACGGTCTCCGGTGTCCAGGCTGTGCCCGACTGGCCGCCCAGATGGCCACCCTTTGTTGCCAGGAAGAACTCCTTGCGCCTGCCTGTGACGGTGCGGCCGATGAGTTCTTCGCTGATGCCATAGCACTCGGCGGTATCGAGGAAGTTGATCCCGGAGTCCAGGGCGCGGTTGAGGACGTCCCCGGCCTGCTTGACGTCGCCGTCCGACATGGAGAGTTCGTAGCCGATTTCGGCCAGTCCCACGCCGAGAGCGCTGACCTTCGCCCCAGTCTTCCCGAATGTCGTGGTCTTCATTGCTTTCTCCTGCAAGTAGTTAACAAACCGCATGGTAACTCGCAGGGTGGGAAGCGGATGCAGGCGCGTGAATGGGTGCGCGCAAACGGGACCGTGGTGACGATTCAGTTAGCGGAGCCGCGGCTGTGACAGTTTTCAGACGTGGGCTACACGCTCGTCCATGGGGCCTGGCGCAGAGGGGTTGTCGTGGCGCCTGCGGGGGCGAAGATGCCCTTGGATTCGCTCTATGTGGCTCCAGACATCCTTCACCCCCACTGCCAGAAAAGAGGGTTAAAACCCGAAGTCCGCACCGGACAGCGCGGACTTCGGGTGGAGGGAGGGTGCCGATCCTAAGCGAGACATTTCTTCGGACCGGCGGACCACTCAGCCGGAGCGTGCGAGATTCAGCTCCGGCCGTGGATCACTTCGAGGCGCCGATCTTGAACATCTTGGTCGTGCATATCGGGCACGTACCCTGGGTGGCCGGGCGACCGTTCTTCATCTTGATGGCCTTGGCGGCCTTCATTTCCCGCTTGGCTTTGCACTTCATGCAGTATGCCTGCATAGACTCTTCTCCTCGGACCGAATAGTCCTTTGCGAGACCCGACAGCCGGGTTCGCATCTCGAACGCGAAAAAACGTTAGTACGAAGGGCGCGAGTTTGTCCAGACCCCTGACCTGAGTTCAGGCTGAACTTGGGGCACGCGCACGGCCCTGAAAACGGCTGATCGTGGGGTGAATTTCCGCCGGCAACCCGCGGACGCACAAGGCGTTTTTCGTATTCAGAGAGCGGGTCTGAGGCGGCCCCGAAGCCGCAGTTGAGATACGGTTGAGATCCCACGGCGTGCACCCATCATGCAAAGCCGCGCAATGTCCAATCTGCGGCATCTCGCAGACGGGAAGTTTCCCAAGTGTGATCTCCGGGATATAGCCCGCGAGATTGGCCGGAAGTCAAGCCCATCGCCGATATAATTGCCTTCCTGCACCTGCACAAGCCCGTCCAGCGGTCGCAGTCCTCTCTCACTTCAGGAATAGAGGGGAGAGTATGAATCGGGCGTCGCGGCCATACAGGCACGATTAGGACACGGCCAGACACCATATGACAGAACCTTTGCCCACTACAGACCTCAAACAACTGAGCGAAGACGCGCTGTCTGCGCTTCAAGTGCTGGACACTTCAGACCCCGGGGCCGTTGAAAAGTGGCGCGTGGAGTTCCTGGGTCGCAATGGGCGGCTCACCACGGTCCTGCGCGGGCTGGGGGCGCTCCCTGCCGAACAACGCAGGGAGGCGGGCGCGGCTGCCAACTCTCTGAAAGAGCAGCTGGAGCAACGCCTCGAAGAGAAGCGCACACAGACCCTTGCCGCGCAAGCGGCGCGGGCAGAGTCCCTCGACATTTCGCTGCCCGGCCGCAGGATGCGCCGGGGCAGGCTGCACCCTTCAACTCAGATAATCAGGGAGATATGCAGCGCCTTCAACGAGATGGGATTCCAGACCGTCGAAGGGCCGGAGGTCGAGTGGGAGAGATACAACTTCGACCTTCTGAACATCCCCCGCGACCACCCGGCCCGAGATAAGTGGGACACGATCTGGATAGAGCAGCCGGAATCCCGCCGCCCGCCGGACGGCCAGCGCATCCTGCTCCGCACGCACACATCGCCGATGCAGGGGCGCGTCATGGAAAGGCAGCAGCCCCCGGTGCGGGTCATTGTGCCGGGCAAGTGCTACCGCTTCGAGGCGACGGACGCCACGCACGAATGGCAGTTCCACCAGGTCGAGGGTCTCGTTGTTGATGAGGGGGTGACCTTCGCCGACCTGAAGGGCACGCTCTATGAGTTCGCCCGCCGCATCTTTGGCGCAAACCGAAGGGTGCGGTTCAGGTGCGACTTCTTCCCGTTCGTCGAGCCGGGCGTGGATATGTCCATAGACTGCTTCGGGTGCGACGGGAAGGGCTGCCGGATATGCAAGAACTCGGGCTGGATAGAGATCATGGGCGCAGGCATGGTCCACCCGAAGGTGCTCGCGGCTGTCGGCTATGACACGGCCCGGTACACGGGCTTCGCCTTCGGCATGGGGCCGGAGCGGATAGCGATGCTCCGATACGGCATCGAGGACATCCGGCACTTCTTTTCTAACGACCTGCGGTTTCTGAGTCAGTTTTGAGTAACGCATTGATTTTGTATTGCGCCGCTTACCCGCTGCCACCTTCATCCCGGGCGAAGCCGAGGAAGCTGACATTCGCGATCAGCAACGGCTCGCCGGTTTCAACAGACGATGGTCCAAGGCGACCTGACAGATCCCTCCGCTCCGTCCCGCTGCGCCGGGACCGTGTACCCGGCGAGGCCGGGTGGCGGGATGTGGGGATCTCAGGAAGTGCGCTGTTCGGCAAGGCCGGGGCTGTGCGATGAAAGTCCCTCTGTCATGGATGAAGGAATACGTCCCGGTCGAACTGCCTGCCGAGGAGATCGCACGGCGGCTGACGATGGCCGGCGTCGAGGTGACCGGCATCGAGCGTACGCACACGTGGAACGGCATCATCGTCGGCCATGTCAGGAGCGTGCGGCCTCACCCGAATGCAGACAGGCTGCGCCTCGTTACGGTTGACCGCGGAAGCGCGGGCGAGATTGAAGTCGTTTGCGGCGCGCCGAACGTGGCCGAGGGCCAGAGAATAGCGTTCGCGGGCGTCGGCGCGGACGTGATAGATGGCCACACCGGCAAGGCCTCGAAGCTCAAGGCCGGAAAGATCAGGGGCGTTGAGTCTCCGGGCATGGTGTTGTCCGAGAAAGAACTGGGTATGTCCGGGGACCACGAGGGCATCGTGGTGCTTGACCCTGCAGCACCGGTCGGCAGACCCCTGAGTGAAGTGCTGGGCGAAACCGTGCTGGACCTTGAACTGTCACCCAACCGGCCGGACTGCCTGGGCGTGCTGGGCGTGGCAAGAGAGGTGGGCGCTCTTGTGGGTCTTGGCGCGACGGAGCCCGCGCTCGGTTACAGGGAGTCTGGGCCGGACGCGCACTCGCTCGCTCGCGTGACCATCGAGGCTGCGGACCTGTGTCCGCGGTATACCGCCACCGTGATTCGCGGTGTGAAGGTGGGGCCGTCGCCGAATTGGCTCCAGGACAGGCTCAGAGCCCTGGGCGAGAGGCCTGTAAACAACGTCGTGGACGCCACGAACTACGTCATGTTTGAACTAGGCCAGCCCCTGCACGCCTTTGACTTTGACCTTGTCGCCGGCCGCCACGTGATCGTGCGGCGGGCGCGCTCCGGAGAGAAGCTGGCCACGCTCGACGGTGTCGAGCGCACGCTGACGGACGAGATGCTTGTCATCGCAGACCCGGAGCGGGCCATCGGCCTGGCCGGAGTGATGGGCGGCGCGAACTCTGAGATCACCGAGCGCACGGTGAATGTTCTGCTGGAGTCTGCGAACTTCCACGCGGTGAACAACAGGAAGACGGCGCGCGGGTTGGGCCTCGCTTCGGAAGCTACCGTGCGCTTCGAGAAGGGTTTGCGTGCCGGTCTGGCTGAGGTTGGCCTGCGCCGCTGCGTGGGGATGATCCTTGAAGTGGCGGGTGGAGATGCGGCGCGGGGGGTCATAGACGAGTGGCCGGGGCGCGGCAATGAGGTGAACGAGATTTTCCTTACCCAGCAGCGGGTCCAGGCTGTGCTGGGCGTCGAATGGCCCGCCGCGCAGGTGGTGAACACTCTGCGATCGCTGGGGTTTGAGCCTGTCCCGGCCCTTGCTGCGGCCGGCGGGCAGGGGGCCGCAATGGGCGATAGGTCCGCGTCCTGGAGCGTTCGCGTGCCCTACTGGCGGCCTGACATTACGATCCCGGAGGACCTGTGCGAGGAGCTTGCACGAGTCATTGGGTACGACCAGATACCGCAGACGGTGGTTTCAGGCCGGGTGCCGCGCTGGGAGCCGCAGGCGGGTCTGAACCTGCGTGAAAAGGTGCGGGACGCGCTCGTGGCCGCTGGGATACAGGAGATGATCTCTTACACAGCCACCTCAGAGCGTAACGAGGAGCGCGTGCGCCTGAGCGAAAAGACGCCCGGTCATGTGAAACTCGCGAACCCGCTGTCGGCGGACTGGGCGGTCATGCGCCGCACGCTGCGCGAAAACGCTCTCAGGACCTTCTCGGACAATGCACGCACATGGCGCGGCCCGGTGGCCATGTTCGAGATCGGCAAGGTCTTCCTCGACCACGGCGAAGGCCTGCCGGAAGAGCGAGAAATGGTGGTGGGTGTGCTCGGCGGCCTGCGTTCAGAGACGCACTGGGCCGGTGAACAGACGCGCTTGGACTTCTTTGACGCCAAAGGCGCGGTCGAGGCCGTCCTTGAGGCGCTGCGAGTCGAGGGCGCGTTCTCGCCCGGTGCGGACTCCACGCTGGCGGCGGGGCGCGTCGCAGCGGTGACATCACCGCGGGCGGGCGGGCTGAGAGTCGGCATAGTGGGCGAGGTTGACCCGCAGGTGATGACCGCGTTCGGCATCGACGCCGGGCCGGTCGCGATGTTTGAACTCGACCTCGAAGCCCTTGGCAAGGCGGTTGACGCATCGAGGTCGTCGGCCAGCCCATACAAGCCCTTTGGGCGGTTCCCGGCATCGCCGCGTGACCTGGCGCTGCTCCTGGATGATGGTGTGCCAGCAGGCGAGGTGCTGCGCATGATTGAGCGCAACAGACTGGTGGCGTCTGCGAGCGTATTTGACGTCTACCGCGGCAAGGGTGTGGCGACGGGCAGGAAGTCTCTCGCCGTACGAGTGGTCTATCAGGCCGCGGACCGCACGCTCACATCGGAGGAGGTTGACGCCGCTGAGAAATCCATCCTGAACGCCCTATCGTCTCAGCTTGGCGCGGAACTGCGGAAGTAGGGCCACAGAGTCCGATGTCATCTTGCGTCCGGGCCCGCTGTGCATGTGGCCGATAGAATCTGGGGACGGATGCAGAATCACTTGAAGGTCGCGTGATGCCTCCACCCCCGTCAAAGCCCGCCGCTCCACGGCACCATTACCACGCAGACATGCTCTCCGTGGAGGATGCGCGCGAGCGCATCCTGTCCCATTTCAGTGTGCTGTCCGTGGAGGCGCGGCCCATCCTCGAAACGCTGGGCATGACGCTGGCCGAAGACCTGCGCGCCCTGTTCGATGTCCCTCCGCTCGCCAACTCGGCGATGGACGGGTATGCGGTGCGCTCGCACGATGTGGCGAAGGCGAGCGATGCCTCGCCGGTCTCACTGCCCGTAATTTCTACCGTCGCAGCAGGACAACTGCCCGACAGGCCGGTGGGGCCCGGGACCGCCGTGCGCATCATGACAGGCGCGCCCATGCCGGAGGGGGCAGACGCCGTTGTGCCGTTTGAGGACACTGACGAGGAGGAGCGGCGCAAACGTGGCGACGGGCTGAAGAGCATTTCCGTACGCGTGCCTGCTACGGCCGGAGGCAACGTGCGGCCAGCGGGAGAAGACATCCGCAAGGGCGCACTCGTCCTGGCAGAAGGCGTGACGATGCGGCCCGGCGAGATCGGCGTGGCGGCGTCGCTCGGCAGGAAGGCTGTGAGGGTGGTCAGGAGACCCGTCGTGGCGATCATCTCGACCGGCGATGAGCTGATCGAACCCGGCCAGCTGCATGAGCCGGGCAAGATTTACAACTCCAACGCCTACTCAATTGCCGCCGCGGTACAGAAGTACGGCGGCGTGGCTCGGGTCGTGGGGATAGCTCGGGACACCGTCGAGGCCTTGCAGGCGGCGTTGGACGAGGCTATTGGCGGCGAACCTGACATGGTGGTCACGACGGCGGGCGTGTCCAAGGGCGACTATGACGTTGTGAAGGACGTGCTGTCAAAGCGCGGCAAGATAACGCTGTGGTCAGTGAGGATGCGTCCTGCCAAACCCCTCGCCTTTGGCACGCTCGATGCGCCGGACGGGCGCAAGGTCCCGCACCTTGGCCTGCCCGGCAACCCGGTGAGCGCCATGGTGGCCTTCGAACAGTTCGGTCGTCCCGCGATCCAAAAAATGTCGGGGCGCAAACCGTCGCCCAGACCTTCGGTCCAGGCTGTGCTGGAGGACCCGATCACTAACCTTGACGGGCGGAGGGTGTATGCCCGCGTCATTGTGTACCGGGACGGGGCAGGCGTGTACCGCGCGCGGACGACGGGGACGCAGAGTTCGGGCGCGCTGACATCAATGGCGCTCGCGAATGGACTGGCGGTCTGTCCGGACGACGTCGCCCGGATCGATCCTGGTGAAATGGTGACTGTGGAAATGCTCGACTGGCCGGAGGAAGTGTTTTAACGGCCGGGGCGAACGAGTGCACCAGATATTCGGGGTTCGGTGTCCCCGACACCTCGCCGCCCCTTCACTAACGCAGAGCGTGATCTCAGCCGGGCAGGAATGCTGGACACTTTCTGGAACTCCGGGGTACTGTGTCAGATATTGTGCAGGTTGGCGTGTGATCAGTGGGAGGGCGCGAAATTCTATGGCAGCGCGAATTTCCAGTAAGCAGTCTCCAAAGTCCGGTTCGGCTCAGGAATCGAACGAGCCCAAGTACTCGATTGACTTCAAGGCGATTGAAGCGTCACGGCGGTCAGCCTCGTTCATGATCGCTTCAAGAATGTGCGGACGCTGTGCCGCCTGTGCAAAGCTGTCCAAGGATGGACCGGCATTCAACCGCCCCTCGCGGGAACTCATGAAGCATGTGGTGGCCAACTGCGCCCTGGAGCCGGCGTTTCTGCTCCCAAACACGCCCGTAACCGAGGCGGTTTTCAGGCTGTTGCTGGGATCCGGCAACCGCCCAATGACGGTGCCGGAAATTCTGGACGGGCTGAACCAGGCCTGGGCGAGCGTGATGTACCTGAAAAACATTAACGACGAGGTCATCCGCCGGATGGTGGATCGGCCCAACGAGTACTTCATCCGCAAGGTTGCCAAGAGCTAGAGGCGCCTACCGGTCTGCACTGACACAGAAGCGGAAGCGCAAAGGTGCGCCCTCTTTCTTGCGGCCCGATGTCCGGATCGTTCGGCGCGCAGGCGTTCAGCCTCGGACTTCTAAACCGGTCTCGTCGTCAGGCCCCTTCGTCCAGTCAAGTTCCAATTCGGCCACGTCTGCCAGCGGCGGGCCGGAGCCCAGGGCCAACACCAGGAGTCCGAGCTCCTTCCTGCGCCCGCGGAATGCGAATGCCACCCGGCCATCAGGCAGGTTTCTCACCCACCCGTGCAGGCCCAAACTTGATGCGATTCCTGCCGCGAAGGCCCGGTAGCCCACACCCTGCACATGCCCTGAAGCCGTCCCTGTGAAGGAAGCATCCGAATCCGGATCGCCTGTTTCCTCCATCACTCTTCCCCCTCCCCCCTGATCGTGGAATGGCGGCACCAGATCGCCGGGCGTGCTTGACTCTTCGGGCTGATGCGATTCAACTGCCGCGCTCATCTGCGCCGCGCCCTGCTGACGAGGGAGGCTGGCCTGAAATGGGGCCCTCTTCCTTTTCATACCACTTGAAAAACAGGATCGTCAGCGCGCCGAGAAAGACAAGGTTGCCGGGTATCCACATCAACAGCCCGGCGATGACCTGATCTTCCGCGTCAGAGATGCCCCACAGGTCTGGTGTGGAGAGGTAGTGCCCGTACAGGACGTGACCTGAGAGCGTGATGATGGCGGCGAGCATCGCCTTGGGCGTGACGACGAGCAGCAGGTATAGCAGGCGCTGCGGGTAGGTGAGTTCAGTCTTGATTGGCGCAGGGCCCATGATGGGCCACCAGAAAAGCACGCCCGAGGCAAACATGGTCAGGTGTTGCAGGAAATGGATGCCGCTATTGTTCAGGGCTGCGCCGTACAGAGGTGGGAGGTGCCACAGGTAGAAGGTGAGTACGAATGCAAGGAGCGCAACGGGGGGTTTGACGAGCAGCGCTCCTGCCCGCCGCAGCACGCCTTGTCTCGCAAGCGATGCCCCGAGTCCGAGGCGCACAGGTTCAGGCAGGGCCCATAGATATACGGATATGGGGCTGGCTGCGAGCAGGAGAGGCGCGGCGAACATTGCCAGCACCAGGTGCTGGGACATGTGAATGAAGAAGGCGCGCTCGGCAAAGACGTCCAGCGGGCCCACCAGGGTTACGGCCAGGAGGGCCAGGCCCGAGAAAGCGTAGACGCGCCGGACTCGGGGCACTGCCTGCCCCCCGCTGCGCTTTTGCAGGCGGAAGAGGCCGATGGCGTAGGCGGCGATGGCGACGCACGTGAGCGCCGCCACCGGGTTGAAGAAGTTCCAGGCGGTGATGAAGTTGACGAAGGAGTCGCTGGAGGCGGGTGTGGTCATTCTGGTCGCTGTAGAAACATGTGCAGCCCCCGGATGAACTTCACGCGCGCTTCGTCTGTGTTGTCAGTGTGTACGCGCCACACGGCAAGGCCCCTTCTGGCTGAAAGGTGGGGCCCTGGCAGGCGTTTCAGGCCGGGTGCTCTAGCCGCTCAGCTTGGAGAACAGTGTCAGCAAGACCAGAAAGACGGTGACACCAAGGCCCATGCCAGCAGCGAAAATGTAGGTGAAGCCCTTGGGGTCGAACCTGAGGTGCATGAAGAACCCGATGACCATCACAAACTTTACGACAGACAGGAACAGCAGCAGGGGGACGAAAAGGGCACCCAGTGATGTGACGGTGAAGAGCCAGACTTCGACGAGCGTCAGGATGGTCAGGATGATGGCCACGGCCACGTAAAAGCCCGGGGTGGCGTGGCGCCCGCCATACGTGATGCGCGTGAGCCACGAGGCGGTCTTCGCCTTCATTGGTCCGAACGGGCCCTCGTGCGGCGGCAGCGCTTCAGTTTGGTGCGTCCGGGGAAGGTCGAACCATCCGTTGCCGCGGTGGAAGAAGATCGCGTTCCAGAGTTTTGCGATTGCGCTCATGTGGTGTTGTCCTGAAGTTGAACCCTGGCTTTTGTTGCTTCTGCTTGTCAGGTGACTATCCCAGAACGAAACCGCCGGGGTTTTCCAGGCTAGCCTCCGTGCAGCGCCGCCCCGACGGGCAGCGGGTCGCTGGCGGAGATCAGGTAGATAACTGTGAATATGACGATCCAGACAATGTCAACGAAGTGCCAGTACAGGCCGGAAATCTCAAGGTCCAGCGAGCTGATCGGCGTCTTCTGGGCCTTGTCCGCCGTGATGAGGTTGTACGAACCTGCAATGGCGATCACCGAACCCGCAAGGAACATCACAAGGCCGACCGCGTTATCGAGGGGGGGGATGCTCCCGGCGAAGATGGCGAGAGCGCCCACCGCCGCTGTGTAGAACCCGCCGACGCCCAGGAGGAGGCCCATGCGCTCGCGCCGCCCGGGTGTGGCTACGATGGCCATCGCCAGCAACCATGCCACGCCGAATGTGACGTGTGCGCCGTGGAAGCCAGTCAGGGTGAAGAACGTGGTGCCGAATAGGTTCGTGCGGGGCGTCAGGCCCTCGTGGACGAATGCGTTGAACTCATAGACCTGGAAGCATAGGAAAACCGAGCCCAGAGCGGCGGTCGCCAGTATCCAGAGGCGGCCAGTGCGGCTTTCACCCGCCTTTATGTAGTGCAGAGCCAGGACCATCGACAGCGAGGACATCAGCAGTACGAAGGTGCTGATGGACGTGATGGGTATGTCCAGGACTTCAGGCGGATATGGGCCGACCAGGCTCTGGTTGCGGTAGATCAGGTACGCGGCGATCAGGGACCCGAAGAACATGACGTCGGACGCCAGAAACGTCCACATGAGGAGCTTGCGGGTGTTCAGCCCGGTTGACGTGTCCTCGTGAGCCGGCGCCTCGTGGGCGGCCGGGTGTGCCTGAGCGGTCGAGGCTGTGTGAGCTTGCGCCAAGTCTTTCTTCCTCATCCCGGTCGCCTCGTCCCTTGATAGGGGGAGGAAGCGGCAGGGCCTTGTCTCTTTAGTGGTGCGCTCCGGGAGCGGGTTCGGTTGCTGGCTCGAACGCCCAGCCGAGCAGGCCCCAGACCATGATTGCGCCGCCTATGGCCGAGAGGACGATCGTGCTGACCAGGCCGCCGAATGCCAGCGCCAGGCCGATGGAGATGATGATCGGGTAGTAGGACAGGCCAGGCAGGTGCACGCCAGCGCCGCCGTGGCCCGCCGGAGCATGTGCTGCAGCGCCATATCCACCTTCGCTGTGGTGCCCGTCTGCCTGAGCGCCGTGGGGGACGCCAAGCGGCTTCGCCGTGTCGTGCCCCTCTTCATGGAGCAGCTCCGGGTGTTTCTTGTACCAGAAGTCGTCCCGGTGTTTGACCACGGGGATCTGGTCGAAGTTGTGTTCCGGCGGCGGTGATGGAATGGTCCATTCAAGAGTGCGCGCATCCCACGGGTCAGCGGCGGCCTTTTCCTTTTTCAAGCGTGAGTACAGGACGTTGATCATGAAGATCAGGACTGAAAGGGCGATCAGGAACGCGCCTGCAGTGGCGGCAAGGTTGGCATCGTCCCATCCCATCCCCTCGGCATATGTGTAGACGCGCCTCGGCATGCCGTCCAGACCGATCCAGTGCATGGGCGCGAAGGTCAGGTTGAACCCGATGAGCATCAAGAAGAAGTGGACCTTGCCGAACCTTTCGTTGAGGAAATGGCCGGTCATCTTGGGCCACCAGTAGTAGATGCCCGAGAAGATGCCGAACATGGCGCCGCCGAAAAGGACGTAGTGGAAGTGGGCGACGATGTAGTAGGTGTCCTGCTGTTGTGCATCCGTGGGCGGCGAGGCGTGCGTGACCCCGCTGAGACCGCCGATGGTGAACATGGCGATGAAGCCCAGCGAAAAGAGCATGGGCGTGTTGAGAGTGATGTGGCCCTTCCAGATGGTGGCGAGCCAGTTGAAGATCTTTACTCCCGTTGGCACGGCGATGAGCATTGTCGAGATGGTGAAGGCCGTGTTGGCGGCAGGGCCCAGGCCTACAGTGAACATGTGGTGGCTCCAGACGAACCACCCCAGGAAGCCGATTGTGATGCCTGAGAACACGACGAACGGGTAGCCGTACAGGGGCTTCTTTGAGAACGTGGGAAGGACTTCGGACACGATGCCCATGGCAGGCAGGATGAGGATATAGACCTCCGGGTGGCCGAAGAGCCAGAACATGTGCTGCCAGAGGATGGGGTCGCCGCCCTTGGCGGTGTTGTAGAAGTTCATGCCGAACAGACGGTCGAACTGGAGCTCGATCAGGGCGACGGTGATGACGGGCATGGCTGCGACCAAAAGAACGGATGTGACGAGCGTCATCCAGGTGAACAGGGGCATCTTGAACATAGTCATGCCCGGCGCACGCATGTTGAAAATGGTGACGATGAAGTTGAACGCCGCAGCCAGCGACGCCACTCCGAGCACCTGCAGGCCCAGTATCCAGTACGTGACGCCGTCTCCCAGGCTGTACGCGTTCGCGGTCAGCGGCGAGTAGCCGAACCACCCCGCGTCGGGCGCTCCTCCCACCAGCCAGCTCACGTTCAAGAGGATGCCGCCGAAGAGGAAGGTCCAGTACGAGAAGGCGTTGAGGCGCGGGAAGGCCACATCACGCGCTCCCAACTGGAGCGGGATGAGCCAGTTGAAGAAGGCCGCGCCCAGGGGCATGATGACCAGGAAGACCATGGTCGTGCCGTGCATGGTGAAGAGCTGGTTGTAGACCTCCGGAGTGATGGCCTCGCTCTCGGGCATTGCAAGCTGCCAGCGCATGACAAGGGCTTCAACGCCGCCCACGAGGAACCACAGGAACGCCGTCACCCCGTACAGGGTGCCGATCCGCTTGTGGTCAACGGTCGTGATCCAACTCCAGATGCCCCAATGCCGCTCGGTGGGCCTGGGGATCAGGCGGGGTATCGAAATTGCGACTGTGTTGCTGCTCAACTTGGTGGCTCCGCGTCTTTCGTGCCTAACCCATCTCCATCCGGGAGAGGGGCCTTTCTGGGAGAGGGCCTTACCGGGAGAGGGCCTGAGTGCGGGCATCTCCGGGCCGCCCGCGGGTCTGCCTGCTTTTACTTCAGCGTCTTCATGTACTCGATGATATCTGTGATGTCCTTGTCGGACAGCCCTGCAAACGGCGGCATGATGGGGCCGAAGCCGGGTACGAGGAAGGCCGCCGGCGTTTTGATGGACTCCTTGATGTAGGCGTCAGCGGACAGGCCGGGCCTGCGCGTGGCCGCTATCTCGTATATGCCCTTCCAGCCCGGCCCGACGACCGTGTTGTCGCCGGTTGAGTGGCAGGCCGTGCAGCCGTTGGCCGCGGCCAGTTGCCTGCCCTTTTCGGCGCCGGTCGCGCCGCCGGCGTCGGGTGTTTCAACCACTGCGCCTTCACCGGGCTTGAGGGAGAGCAGGTAGTCGGCGATCTCCCCGATCTCCACATCGGTCAGCTTCGCAGTGTTGTCGTCTGTTTCTTGATAAACGGCGGCGTGGGCCTGCATGTGCGTGCCCTGCTTGATGGAGGACGGGTCTCTGATCCACTCGACCAGGCTGTCCCTTGTCAGGTCCCGCAGGCCGGCGGCGAACGTTATGCGCTCGCCGAAGTTGGTCAGGTTGGGCGCAGACACGATGCGCGATGCGGTGGGGCCCTCCGGGTCGGGGTTGGCGAGCCAGGCTGCAAAACGGTTGTCCTGCTGGGTGATTTCGGCGGCGTATGCGCCGTCGCGGTAAGAGTCGCTGGTGTGGCATGTCGAGCAGTTGCCGGCAAAGAGCGTGCGCCCTTCTGCCGCCGTCCCGGCCGGGGCGTCAGGCGGGGTGCGCATGCCCTTGATCCAGGCTGCGTACTTTTCGGGCTCTTCCGCGATGACCCGGAAGCGCATCTTGGCATGGGAAATGCCGCAGAACTCGGCACACTGGCCGAAGTACACGCCAGCCTCGTCCGCCTGGAACCACAGGTGGTTCTCGCGGGTCGGGACCATGTCAACCTTGCCGGCGAGCTTGGGGATCCAGAAGCTGTGGATCACGTCCTGAGAGCGCAGCTTCACGACCACCGGGCGGCCGGTCGGCACGTGAAGTTCGTTGGCGGTGATCACTTCGCTGTCCGGGTAGCGGAACTCGAACCACCACTGGTGGCCGATGGCCTGGATTTCAAGGACATCCTTCGAGCCTGACGGCGGCTCTGCGGTTTCGTAGATGCCTTTGATGGTGGGGATGGCGATGGCGACCAGGATCAGCGCAGGGATGATGGTCCATGTGAGTTCAAGCTTCGTATTGCCGTGCGTTTGCTCCGGCAGGCCCTCACCCCGTTTGGCACGGAACTTCAGGGAGAAGATAATGACGGCGGCCTCGACTATTACGAAGACGGCGACCGCTATCCAGAAGATGAACTTGAAAAGATCGGCCTGAAGTTTGGCGACCGGCCCGGCGGTACCAAATGTTGACTGCGGGTTGTCCGGATAGCATGCGGAGGCGGCCAAGGCCGCCACCGTCAGGACAAGCCCTAATAGGGCCGGATTGAGCCGGCGCGTGTGTTTGCGGACAGAATGCATCTGGTAGAGCTCTGGCACCGAAACGGCCCGGCTGGAGGACTATCTCAGCGCAGAAGCCGCATCTTGAGTCAAGATGAAAGGCACATTCTTTATGCCTTTTGTAACAAACGTGATGAGCATACCATCGGCCAGATCTCCGGCGCAACGATCTGTCGGCACGCGACTACGGATTTCGTAGGTGGTGTGCCGGTTGTCCGGCAGGCCGACGACGCAGATACAGGAACATTGAAATGAAGCTGCTTGTCGCCACGCGTAACCCGGGCAAGCTCCGGGAGTTTGCCCGGTTGCTGGGGGGCCTCCCCTGTCAGCTCCTGGACCTGCGCGAGGCGGGCGTGATATTGGAAGTAGAGGAGACGGGCAGGTCTTTCGAGGAGAACGCGCGCCTTAAGGCTCAGGAGTATGCATCGGCGTCCGGATTGTTGACACTGGCGGACGACTCTGGCCTTGAGGTGGATGCGCTTGGTGGAGAGCCCGGGGTGATGTCGGCGCGTTACGGCGGACCCGGGCTGTCTGACGAGCAGCGCGTGCAATTCCTGCTCGAAGGAATGAAAGCTGTGCCGGGGCATAGGCGTCAGGCGCGGTTCCGGGCTGCCATAGCGCTCGCCGGGCCGGGCGTCCCAGGCGGTGTGATAGTCACAGAGGGCGCAGTGGAGGGGGCGATAGCGCACGGACCCATTGGCAGGAACGGCTTCGGTTACGACCCCGTGTTCTGGTTGAAGGAGCGGGCCAAGACAATGGCCGAACTGACAGACGAGCAGAAGGACGCGGTCAGCCACCGCGGTCAGGCAGCGCGCAATATCACTGAGCCGCTGCGCAGCGTGCTCGCCGGGTAGCGCGTGACGAAGCAATACACGCCACCATGATTGTCCGTCGCTCGTCCCGGGCGTATTCGAGGGACCCGGCTATTCCCCTCTCGGCCTGGCGGTAGACGGGAGCGGGTGAAGGTTTAAAGTCTCGCTTTCCTCCCCGGCTGCGCCCCAGCTCCTTGCCGCACCCGTTTCCTGAGCGATAGACTTTGACATAGATATGACCATCGCCGTCTCATCGCAAAGCACGGTCGCCGACAGGCTCGGCAGGCCGTTGCGTGACCTCCGCATTTCGGTCACCGACCGTTGTAACTGGCGCTGCCCCTATTGCATGCCCGCCGAGGTCTTTGGCGAACGCTACGAGTTTCTGCCACGGCCAGAGATCCTTACGTTCGAGGAGACAGAGCGGCTGGCCCGCATCTTCGCCGGGCTGGGCGTACGAAAACTCCGCATCACAGGCGGGGAGCCCCTCGTCCGCACGCAACTGCCTCGCCTGATTGAATTGCTGGCGCGCATACCTGCCATCGAGGACGTGGCCCTGACGACCAACGGGTATCTACTGGGGGGCATGGCGAACTCGCTCAAGGGCGCCGGCCTGAACCGCGTGACCGTCCACCTCGACAGCCTGGAGGAAGAGACCTTCAAGAAAATGTCCGGCAGGCCCTACGGCCCGCAGAAGACGCTCGAGGGAATCGAGGCCGCGGCGCGCGCCGGACTGACGCCGGTCAAGGTCAACTGCGTTGTGCAGCGCGGCATGAACGACGGCCAACTGGTGGACATGGCGCGCCGATTCAAGGGCACGGGTCACGTTCTGCGCTTCATCGAGTTCATGGATGTAGGCACCCGGAACGCCTGGAACATGAAGCAGGTCGTGCCGGCGAAGGAGATCTTCGAAAAGATCAACGCCGAGTTTCCGATTGAACCGGCTGACCGGGAGTATCGCGGCGAGGTGGCGGAACGGTATCGCTACAAGGACGGGTCCGGCGAGATTGGCATCATCGCCTCGGTGTCCAACCCCTTCTGCGGCGACTGCACCCGCGCCCGCCTGACCACTGACGGCCGCCTTGTGACCTGTCTGTTCGCAGCAGGCGGCAAGGATTTGAAGACCCCGCTGCGAGCCGGGGCGACTGACGGCGACCTGAGCGACATGATTACCGGAGTGTGGTCAAAGCGCTCCGACCGCTACTCGGAACAACGCGCCGCCAACACGGGCGCGGACGGCTCCGTGAAGCTCCCCCGCCGCAAGCTCGAGATGTACCAATTGGGTGGGTGAGACGCTTGGCAAATGTGCCATCGCCGGGTCGAGCGGAAGTGATCTCAGGAGGTGCGCGCCAGGTTCCGGACAGTGCTGGTGAGCGAGACGGGATAACAGGTGCGGCAACAAGAACGGCCCGGCGAGACGTCTTGCTGTCAGTGGCGTTGTTTGCGTTGGTGGTGTGGCTGCATGAGGTCTCTCACGCCGTGATCTATGTCCTTCTGACTGGCGAGGTTGCTGTCCCACTTCCCATTCGGACCATCCCACTGGGGTTTCTGCGTGGTGGGCATGCCCCTGTGCCCGGGTTGGGTGATGCGGTCGGTTACAAGATGGCGGGTGTGGTGTTTGAGATATGCCTCGCGATCATCGTGATGGTCGTTCTTGTGATCCGGGGCCGCACTGGAGGCGCCGGCTACCGCGTCACCCTTGCGCTGGCAGCTGCGCTGGGGGTCGTGTTGATGCCATTGCGGATGTTCGAGACGGTCGAGATGGTGTTTCGGGGCACGCGGGCCGGTGGCGACCTAAGCGACATCTGGCTGCGCGCCAATCTGTCGAACACTCTCCTGCCGTTCGCCCAATTGCTCTGGGCAGTTATCCTTCTGGCTGCTGGCTGGCTGTGGTGCCGGGGCATGCGGGTTAAGGACCGCCGGCCAGTCGTTGCGATAACTGGAATTGCGCTCTCTCTGGCCGGTTGGAGCGTATTCGCACTAATGGCTGTTGCCACGGGATGGCTCGAACGCGTACTTTGAGAGGGTAAGACGAGGTGACGGGATGATCGAAATCTACACAGATGGCGCGTGCCTTGGGAACCCGGGGGGGCCGGGAGGCTGGGGCGCGGTCGTAGTCGAAGACAGCCGGCAGCAAGAGTTCTCGGGCTACGAGCCGGGTACCACGAACCAGCGCATGGAGGTTCTCGCTGCCATCAAGGGATTGGAGCAGACGCCGCCGGGCTCGCAGATCAAAGTCATCTCGGACAGCCAGTATGTGGTCAAGACGATGTCCAGCGGCTGGCAGCGCAACGCGAACCGGGATCTCTGGGCGAGGCTCGACGCCGTTGTGGCTGACAGGCGTGTCAGATGGGAGTGGGTCAAGGGGCACAGCGGCCACCCGTTCAATGAACTGGCTGACAGGCTGGCGACCGGTGCGGCGAAAGACGGCGCAGCACGTGGGGCCCAACCCACGATCGCCCCGGTTTCGGATGGGATCAGTCAGGACACCAAACCGCATGAGGGAGAGCGGCCTGCCGCCCCGCCCGTTCGCGCTGCGTCGCAGGAAGGGACAGCGGCCCCTGCACCGCGCCGCCGCGCCGCTGTTGCGAAGGCGCCACCCTCCGGTCTGACTCACATAGACGGGTCGGGCAAGGCCCGCATGGTAGGCGTGGGAGCAAAGGATGTGACGGAGCGAGAGGCGGTGGCGAAGGGCGCGGTCATGATGCAGCCGGAGACCCTCGCGATGATCAGAGCCAACGCCTTCGAGAAGGGCGATGTGCTGGGCATCGCCCGCGTCGCGGGGGTCATGGCTGCGAAGAAGACGCACGAACTCATCCCACTCTGCCACCAGATCCCGCTAACTCAAATCGTCGTGGAGATTGATTCAGGTCCTACGGACGATTGCGTTGTGATCACCGCGACGGCACGCGCGTCATGGAAAACGGGTGTGGAGATGGAGGCGCTGACGGCCGTGACTGTGGCAGCACTCACCGTCTATGACATGTGCAAGGCCGTGGACCGGGGGATGCGCATCGAGGGCGTGCGGCTCGTCAAGAAGGTGGGCGGCAAGAGTGGAGACTTTTCGGCCGAATGATGGACCGATTGTCCCTCTCCCACTGGGGGGAGGGACGTGAGCGCCCGATGAGAGCGTTGGCCCTACGCGGGCAGCTTGCTGGTGGCCCTGAGCAGCGTTTCCTGGACAAGCAGTTCGTGATCCAGCGTACGGTCGGGCTGTTTGTCGCCTCGAAGATCTCTTACAAAGGCGGCGAGTGACGCCACATAGCGCGGCCGGTCCTCGATCTTGATGACATTCTCCCCGGCCCCGTAACCGCCGCGGGCCTCGTCAAGGCACAGGCGCAGCGTGCCGGCCGGTTCAAACGGCTCCATGATCGCCGAGCCGCGGGTGCCATAGACCTCGAAGCGGCGGGCCATCGGGCGGGCCTCCATCGCAGCGATGTCAACGAACGCCAGCGCGTTCTCGTATTCGAACACTGCGAGGGTGTTGTCCCGGAAATTGGGGCTGCGGGTGTTCACGTTCTGGAAAAAGCTCGTCACCTTGCGCGGGCGGCCCAGGATCCAGACAACCTGGTCGAGCATATGCCCGGCGAGGTCGTAAAAAATGCCGCCGTCATGATCAGCGATGACCGTCCGCTGCTCCTCGGTGATGTACGTGGACATATGGGCGCGGACGGAGAAAACGTCGCCCAAAAATCCGGAACGTGACCAGTCGGCGATGCGGCAAAAACCGTCGTGGTGGCGGAACATGTAGCCGAGTTGGATGAGCAGACCTTTCGTGCGCGCCTTCTCGATGACTCGCGCCCACTGCGGCCAGTTGTCGCCCGCGGGTTTGTCATAGAAGACGTGCTTGCCAGCCTCGATTATCTCTTCCGTCTGGGCGAGGCTTTCGATGTTCCGGCCCTCTGACGAGACGGCGACAATTGAGGGATCGTCAAGAAACTCTTTTGGAGAGCCGTACCAGCGGACCTTCGACCAGGTCTTCTGGCCGCTCTTTTCAAGCTCCCTGCGCCGCTCCCGGTCCGGCTCGTATACACCAGCGACCTCAACGTCCGGGTTGGCGAACATTACGGCCAGCACACCCTCGGCGTGGCCGTGTTTCGTGCCGTACTGGGCCATCTTTATCTTCTGCATGGTTATCGGTTTTCTCCAGTGTTTGCGACGCCCTTCGCCGCAACGACAAACGCCATAATCCTGGCTGCGTCCTTTACGCCGTCCGTCTCGACGCCGCTGGACACGTCCACACCCCAGGGGTGAAGCCGGTCGATGGCGGAGCGCACGTTGTCCGGTGTCAGGCCACCCGCCAGAAGCACGCGCTCGGTCGAGGCGACGCCCTCCGCAGCGGCCCAGTCGAACGTCAGGCCCGCCCCGCCGGGGGTGGTTTCGTCGTAGCGGTCGAGCACGACGGTTCGCCCGGACGCGATGTGGGGCCGCACGATGGCGTCCAGTGCGGCAGGCGTCGTCCCGGCCTTGACGCGCACCTGCCGGAAGACGGGCTTCCACATGCGGCGGATGTACGCCTCGTCCTCGTCGCCGCAAAGCTGCACGTAGTCGAGGTCCGCGGCGCGGGCCACATCGTTGACAAATTCAGCACGCTGGTTACGGAAGAGGCCGACCATTCCGGGCGCACGCCTGCTGCGCGGGATGCCTCGGACCCGGAGGTCGCGGACGATCATCACGCCCTTGTCGGGCGCGAGTTGGCGGCGGACGCCTTCGACGAAGACGAACCCGAGTAAATCTGCGCCTGCGCGGGCGGCAACCATGGCGTTCTCGGCGTCACGGAGCCCGCAGACTTTGACTTTTGGTGTGTATTCGGAGGTCATTTGTTTAGGTGGGCTCCCGCCCTGTCATTCTGAGCGAAGCCCCGATCGCATCGGGGCGGAGGGATGAATCTAGCTCGGACGTCAACGCGTGGCTCTTTGAGCTGGATTCTTCGCTTCTGCCTTCGGTCTGCGCTCAGAATGACACGGTCATCGCGCCTGAATCTTGGACATCTCGTTGACCAGCCTTCCGGCCTCACTTCCGGAACGCATGAGCCACTCCCCTACCAGGACAGACTTCGCCCCGGCTGCGGCCATGCGCTTCACGTCATCAATGGACTTCATGCCGCTTTCGGCAACGGCCAGTCTATTGCCTGGGATGCGCTTCCCTACGCGCTCGAACACGTCGAGGGAAGTGACGAGCGTCTTGAGGTTGCGGTTGTTCACGCCGACGATGCGTGCGTCCTCAACGAGCGCTTTGTCCAGCTCCCGCTCGTCGAACACCTCCACAAGCGCCTGCATGCCGAGTTCGTGTGTGAGCGCGAGCAGCCCGCGGTAGAGTTCGGCGTCGAGCATCGCGATGATGAGCAGAATGGCATCGGCCCCGTGGGCGCGGGCTTCATAGACCTGGTACTCGTCGAATACGAAGTCCTTTTCCAGTACCGGGACGTCCTCCGGGCGGGCGACGGCGTGGACCGCGGCGAGGTCAGCCACGGTGCCAAAGAAGTAGTCCTGCTCTGTCAGGACAGAGATGGCAGCGGCGCCGGACTTGCAGTACGAGATCGCCTGGCGCTCCGGATTCATGTCTTCGGCCAGAGACCCGGCTGACGCTGAGGCGCGTTTCATTTCGGCGATGACCGCGATGCCTGGCTTTGCCCGCAGCGCGGCTTCCAGCGAGAGCGGCTCTGGCATGGCCTCGGCCATCTCGCGGGCGGCTTTGAGGGGTACGCGCCCCTTCGCCGCGTCTAGGCGTTTCCGCTTGGCGGCGGCGATGTCATCCAGGACGGTGCCCGTCTGTTGTGGTGTGGGTGATGGCATTACGTTTGCGACTGGCTCAGCGCAGTCAACTGTTCCAACTTCTGTCGCGCCTTGCCGGAGTCTATCGACTCCTGCGCCATTTCAGCGCCGTCATTAAAGCTGTTGGCTCTGCCCGCAGCGACAAGCGCGGCTGCGGCGTTCATCACGACCACGTTGCGGGCGGACCGTTCTACCGATGGCGGCATGTTGTGCTGCCCGCCCTTGCCTGCGAGCACGCCGCGGATGACGGTCACGCTCTGATCAACGGACGGCACGACGAGGTGGTCGCGCGACCCTTCGGGCAGGCCGAAATCCGCCGGGCGTGTGCGACGGCGCTTCAGGGCGTCGGGCGTGACCTGATAGATCAGCGTTTCGCCCTCGACGTCTATCTCGTCCGCGCCGGACATGGCGTGCACGATCATGGCGTAGTCGGTTCCGAGCAGGGCCAGCGCCTTCGCGACTTTCTCCGCCATCGCCTCGTCCGCGATGCCGATTATCTGCCGTTTCGCTCCGGCCGGGTTGGTGAGTGGGCCGAGGACGTTGAATACGGTGCGGATGCCGATCTCGCGCCGCACCGGGCCGGCGTGTTTCATGGCCGGGTGGAAGGCCTGGGCGAACATGAAGCCGACGCCCGCCTCTTCGATGCACCGCTTCACGCCCTCGGGCGAAAGCGTGATTTTGACACCGAGCTTTTCCAGGGCGTCGGCGCTTCCAGAGGACCCGGACATGGCGCGGTTTCCATGCTTGGCGACGGCGACACCCGCGCCTGCCACGACGAACGCCGCGCAGGTTGAAATGTTGAACCACTTCTTGCCGTCGCCGCCGGTGCCGCATGTGTCCACGACGGGGACGTTTACTTCGACGTGGAGTGACTTTTCTCGCATGGCGCGGGCCATCCCGGCGATCTCCTCCGGTGTCTCACCCTTCATGCGGAGGGCGGTGATGAACGCGGCGGTCTGCGCGGGGGTGGCCTGGCCGTCCATGATCTGACTCATGACCGATGCTGCGCCGTCAAGGTCGAGGCTCTTGCCCTCAACGATGGCCTGTATGCCTTGCTGGATGTTCATGTTGGTTATCGTAATTCCTTCTCCCGTTGATACGTGAGGCCCGGGCAAACTTCGACGTTGGAGTACCGGCAGATGTTCCCTCCCTCCCCGAGAGAAAGGGAATGGGAGCACCATCGCGCTTGCGTCTTGGCACAGGTCTGCCGACCAGCGGTCACCGGAATCACCAGAAAACCGGCGCTCCCCCGGCGCAGTGCAAGGTCATCGCGTCATCTTCATGTTGAGGAAGTTCTGAAGCAGTTGTTTGCCGGGGCCGGTGAGGATGCTCTCCGGGTGGAACTGGACGCCTTCAACGAGCAATGTCTTGTGCCTGACGCCCATGATGACGCCGCTTTCCGACCTCGCCGTGACTTCCAATACGTCAGGCACCGTGTCCGGCAGGATCGCCAGCGAGTGATAGCGCACTGCCTCGAACGGGTTCGGCAGCCCGGCGAATACACCCTTGCTGTCGTGGGTGATCATCGAGGTCTTGCCGTGCTTGATTTCGCCTGCGCCCGCCACGGTCCCGCCGTAAACCTCGCCTATGCACTGATGGCCCAGACACACGCCCAGGACGGGAACCCTGCCTGCAAAGTGCCTGATCGCGTCCATGGAGATTCCGGCTTTGGCCGGGCGCGAAGGGCCGGGCGATATGACGACACGGGCAGGCCGCATCAGGTCCAGGTCCTCGACGGATGCCTGATCGTTGCGTACGACCTTAACCTCCTCGCCCAGTTCGGACAGGTACTGGTAAAGGTTGTATGTGAAGCTATCGTAGTTGTCTATCAGCAAGAGCATGACTGTGTCCTTCAGCGTTGCGAGGCTTTCTGAGAATCCCCTCTCCCGGCTGGAGAAGGGTGAGGGTGGGAGAAAACTCCCGTCCTTGTTAGCGGGATTCTTCGCTCCGTGTCATCCCTTCGCTACTTCCGTCCTGATGCACCGGGACTAAGAGACGGGGGCCTCCACGCACAGTGAAAAGGCGAATCATCCCATGTCCTCTTCGGCGTGTTCAATGGCGCGGATGAGGGCGCTCATCTTCTGAAGCGACTCCTGATATTCGTCTTCAGGCGTGGATTCCATGACGATGCCACCGCCCGCCTGCAGATGTGCCAGGCCGTCTTTCAACACTACGGATCTTATGACCGTCCCCGTGTCCATATCTCCGTTGGCCGAAAACCACCCGGCCGCGCCGCAGTAGGGGCCTCGGCCCTCCCTTTCGAGCTCGCTGACCAGTTTCATCGCCCTCACCTTCGGGGCTCCCGTCAACGTGCCTGCCGGGAAGCCCGCACGGAACGCGTCGAGAGCATCGCAGCCCTTCCTCAACCTGCCAGTCACACGCGAGACTAGGTGCATCACGTGCGAATAACGCTCTACACCCATCAGTGACGGGACGGTCACGCTGCCGGGGTCGCACACCCGGCCCAGGTCGTTTCGCGCGAGGTCCACGAGCATGATGTGCTCAGCTCGCTCCTTCTCACTGGCCCTCAGTTGACGCTCCAGCATGGCGTCCGCGTCAGGAGTAGGCCCACGCTTCCGTGTGCCGGCGATGGGGTGTATCGACGCTGAGCCGTCCTTCACTCTGACCATCAGTTCGGGTGATGCGCCAATGATCTGGAAGCCGCCAGTCGTCCCCGGAGCCTCGAAATCGAACAGGAACATATATGGCGACGGGTTCAGGCCTCTCAGGGAGCGGTAAATATCGAGTGGCCGCGCGCGCGTCTGGCGTTCGATGCGCTGCGAGACCACGACCTGAATGAGTTCGCCTTCCAAGACCGCCTGTTGCGCTTTCCGCACCATCTCCTCGTATTCATCCCGCGATGTGACGTACCGCGCCGCGGCCTGTCCCGGCGCGCCCCGTGTGCCTGTCTCCGCTTCTGGTTGAGGCGGGGCGTTGAAGAGCCTCGTCGCCACGTTCCGCAAGCGTCCTTCGGCATCCTGCCGCGCTACTGCCCATCCGCCGGTGCAAAGCGTGTCGGCGAGAGCGACCACAGACACAACGTCGCGGGCGCTATCGAACACAACCAGGCTGTCCGGCACTATGAAAGCCGATTCCGCCACGCCGGTGGGGTCAGGCGCCAGGGGAGCGATGGACGGTTCAATCCACCGTGCCGCTTCATATGCCACGTACCCAGCCGCGCCCGCGCAGAACTCTGGCGCTCCTTCCGGCCTGGCGACGCGCTCGGAATAAATGCGACGCCTCAGGAGCGTAATCGGGTCCGTATCGCCGTCCCGTTGTCCATTTCCAGTGAAGATGACCTCCCGCACACCCGCGCTGACGTACGAGTACCTCGACGCTCCCGGCTCCTGCGACACGCCTTCAAGCAGGAAACGCCTCCCGGGCTCTGAGACGCGCTCGTAGGCGTCCGCTGGCGTCAGGCCGTGGGCGGGGTACTCCGCCCACACAGGTACGACGGTGTGCTCCGATGCAAGGCGGTCGAATTCGGCCATGGTCGGAAAGGTCCGAGCGCTTCCAACGCCAGTGAGGCTCACTGATGTAGCCGCGGCGCCGCGAGCGATCATGGAGACGTAGGCGGTCACCCCATGTTCTCCTCGGCGTGGTCTATGGCGCGGACGAGCGCGCGCATCTTCTGGAGCGACTCCTGATATTCGCCTTCAGGCGTGGAGTCCATTACGACGCCGCCGCCCGCCTGCAAGTGTGCGACGCCATCTTTCAGGACGATCGTACGGATGGCGATGGCGGTGTCCATGTTTCCGGTGTTCACGTGGCGGGAGGCAGGTTCTGCGGGCGGGTACGCAAAATAGCCAACTGCGCCTGAATAGACGCCGCGCTTGTCAGGTTCCAGCCCGGCGATGATCTCCATCGCCCGCACCTTGGGCGCTCCCGAGACTGTGCCAGCGGGGAACCCGGCGCGCAGTACATCAAAGGCGTCCAGGCCGGGCCGGAGAGCGCCGGTGACGTGCGATACCAGGTGCATGACGTGTGAATAGCGTTCGATGTCCATTTGCTGTGTGACCTTCACCGTGCCGGGCACGGACACGCGGCCAACATCGTTGCGGCCCAGATCGAGGAGCATCACGTGTTCGGCGCGCTCCTTCTCATCTGATGCCAGTTCCTTCGCCATTTCGGCGTCCTCACCCGGCGTGGCGCCGCGTGGGCGCGTCCCCGCTATGGGGTGGACGGCCACCTGACCGTCTATGACCTGCACGAGGAGTTCCGGCGATGCGCCGACGATCTGAAAGTCCTCTAGGTCCAGAAAGAACATGTACGGCGAGGGGTTGATCGCCCGGAGCGACCGGTATAAATCGAAGGGGCGTACGTCTGTCCGTCGGGACAGGCGGTGCGAAAGCACGACTTGAATAACCTCGCCTTCGAATATGTCCCTCTTGGCCTTCTCGATCATGTCCACGAACTGCTCTTTGCGCATGTTCGGGACGATGGGTTGCCCCTTCAGCCCCGGCAGGCGTGGATTCCGGGCGCCTGCCTCCGGCTGGCCGGCATAATCCATGGCTGCCTGCGTTGCTACTACCGCCGCCTCTCTGGTGGGGGCACGGCGTTGCGCCCCGGGTGGCAGCGGGCCGTCAAGGCGGCGGACCAGATCCTCGATGGTTTCCGTGGCCTGCCTGTAGGCGGCCTCGGCGTCGCCCTCAATGCGGGCGTGCGACAGCACGGTGATGGTGTGACGGACGTGGTCGAAGATGAGCAGGGCGTCTGTGAACAGGAAGATTGCCTCAGGCACGCCGACGCCCTTGCCCTGCAGCGGCGGGACGCGCGGCTCGAAGTAACGGATGGCGTCGTATGAGATGTAGCCGACTGCGCCGCCGTGGAACTTTGGCAGGCCGGGCAGCGAGGCGTGCCGGATGTGGGCAAACCGGTCCCGGAGGAGTGTCAGGGGGTCTGTCTCGCCGTCTTTCTGGCCGGGGCCGGTGCGGATGACAAGCGAGGGGTGCGCGCCGATGAAACTGTACCGGGCGAGGTTCTCGCCGCCTTCGACGGACTCCAGCAGGAATGAGTAGCTCTGCCTGCCGGGGCCGGGCCGGGCGATCTTCAGGTAGGCGGAGACGGGGGTTTCGAGGTCGGCGCTGATCTCGCGACACACTGGAATCAGGTTGGCGCCCTGTGCGAGCTTCTTGAATGTTTGCAGGTCTGGCGTGTACATGGCCGGCTCCTTGAAGGAAGGCTGCAAGTCCGCTCCCACAGGGAGGGGGCCCGGGTGAGGGTCGCGCCTGTCAGGCGTTGGCTTCACCAGCTTCGCCAGCGGAAGAGAGCGGTTGCGTATCCGGTTGTCGTCATAGGTGTGGTCACTTCCATGTCTTTGTATAGGTGCTTATGCGCATGGCGTCCCGCACCATCGTCATGGTCTCTGCCGCGATGACGCGGGCGCGACGCGTGCCCTCCATCAGCGCGTCCTCTACCTCACCCATGTGCTGCTGATAGTGGGCGCGGCGTTCTCTGATGGGGCCGAGAAAGTCGTTCAGCGCCTTGGCTAGGGCGCGTTTCACCTCAACGTCGCCGATCTTGCCTGCCCGGTAACGGGCCTTGAAGTCCTCAACTTGCGCTGTGTCCGGGTTGAAGGCGTCGTGGTACTGGAAGACGGGGTTGCCCTCGACCTTGCCGGGTATGTCAGCGCGCACTCGCGCCGGGTCCGTATACATGTTGCGGACCTTTTCGTTGACCGACTTTTCATCGTCCGAAAGCATGATCACGTTGCCCCGCGACTTGGACATTTTGCCCTGGCCGTCAGTGCCAGCCAGGCGGCCCACCTTGCCGATGAGGGTTGCCGGTTCCGGAAAGACCTCGCCGAACATGCGGTTGAACTTGCGGGCGACCTCGCGCGTCATTTCGATGTGGGGAGCCTGGTCCTCGCCCACGGGCACCAGGTGAGCGCGGGGCAGGAGGATGTCGGCCACCTGTGACATCGGGTAGTTGTAAAAGCCCACGCTCCGCCTCTCCACGGGCAGTGCGTCCAGCTCCGCCTTGAGTGTGGGGTTGCGTTCGAGGATCCCGAGGGGCGTTATGAAGCTCAGGAGCATGGTTAGTTCGGCATGCTCCGGCACATAACTCTGGATGACGAACGCTGACTTCTCCGGGTCAAGGCCAACTGCCAGCCAGTCGAGCGTGACTTCGAGCACGGACTGGCGTATCAGGTCAATTTCGTGAAAGTGGTCGCCCAACGCCTGGTAGTCGGCGATGAGGAAGTAGCACTCGTACCTGTCCTGGAGTTTGAGCCAGTTGTCCAGAGCGCCGACATAGTGGCCCACATGCAGGGCGCCTGTCGGCCGTATACCAGTGAGGATGCGCGGCCTGGCGTCCGGGCGGGCCGGAACTGTTGCTGGGTTAGGCTGGGTCGTCATCATGCGGGTCATCGCCTATCCTTCCTGTCGGCCCCTCCCCTTCCATCAGGCGCCCTGTGGGCGCGGCGGGACTGAGGGGTTTTCGGGGCAACAAAAAACCTCGCTCCCTGTGCAGGGGCGAGGTTCGTCGCGGTGCCACCCTGATTACCCACGGCTGGCCGCGGGCATCTCTGTATCAGGCGCTCACGGCAAGCCGTGAAGGCCATGGGCTCTGATAACGGTGCCCGTTCCGGCAAGGGCTAGTTGCGGCAGACAGGGCGGGACTTCTCCCACACCCTGCGCCCTCTCCTGAGAGAGGGCACTGCTTTCGCCCTGCGGCTCACGGGTCCATTCAGTCCCGGCCGTGGAACCGGGTCACACCAACCCCCGGCTCTCTCGATCCCGTGCCAGAACGTACTAGTCCCGGTCGCTGCCTTTGATATTCAGTTATCGTTCAGTCTATGCGGCGGGGCGGGGACACGTCAACGCAGTGTGGTGAGGGTTGAACCTTCGAGTTGACCCTCAACTGTTGAGCAGCGTCTGTTGACCCCCCTGTGGATGCTGGAGCCTTTGCTGGATGCCTGACATCGTTTCCGGGGCCATCGAAAAGTACGCCCTTGAACATACGAAATCGCCCGGACAGCTCTTTGAAGAGCTGGTGAAAGCCACGCGGGAGATGACGGGGTCGGCCGGGATGATGTCCGGCCCCACTGTGGGCTGGCTGTTGAACATGCTCGTTTTCGCCACAGGGACAAAGCGCGTCCTTGAGATCGGCACGTTCACCGGCTACAGCGCTCTCATGATGGCGTCGGCCCTGCCCGAGGATGGCAGGCTTGTCACCTGCGACGTTGACCCGGAGGCGACAGGAATAGCGAAGTCGTTCTGGGCGCGTTCTCCGCATGGGTACAAGATTGAATTGAAGCTGGGCCCGGCGCTGGACACGTTGAAGGCGCTTAAAGGCCCGTTCGGCCTCATCTTCATCGACGCCGACAAGGAGAACTATCCCGGCTATTACCGCCGGGCTGTTGACCTGTTGGACGAGCGCGGTGTGATCGTCGTTGACAACGTCCTCTGGGGAGGCGGTGTGCTGCACCCTAAAACGGCAAGCGACAGGGTGATCGCCGAACTCGCGGACATCGTCCAGGCAGACGTGCGTGTTGAAAACGTGCTGCTGACGGTGCGGGACGGCCTGATGGTGGTCAGGAAGAAGGGGTAGGCGGGTTCACTTCCGTCTGATCTCCGTCACGGCCGCTGCGTAGGCGTTCTTGAGCACCGCCACTTCCGCGGAGTAGGTGACGATGGTCGCTCCCAGTTCGATCATCCGGCGCGATGCATCGATGCTGTCCGCAAGGAATGCCACCTGTTTGCCGTGCCGGCGAGCCGCTTCAACCAGCCTCTCCCGATATTCGTTGACCACCTTTTGCTGATCAGGTCTGCCGAGTACGCCAAGATCCTGCGCGAGGTCTGACGGGCCGAGCGTCAATGCGTCTATGCCCTGCACTGACGCGATCTCGTCCAGATGGTCGAATGCCTGTTTGCTTTCGAGCATGATGGTGATGTGGACCTGAGAGTTGGCGTGAGCGGTGTGCTCGACAACGGGCCTTGATTCGTAATCGGTGTTCGGCCCGAATCCGCTCATGCCGCGCAGCCCTGCCGGAGCGTAGCGGGCGTGTTTCGCCACTTCGTGCGCCTGTTCCGGTGTGTCCACCTGGGGCACGTGGAGGTTCCAGACGCCGGTGTCCAGAAGCCGGGCGATCCACTCCCTGCTGCCCGCGGGCGGGCGGACGACCATGGGGAAATCGAGCGCGCGGGATAGGGCCGCCATGTCAGCGATGGTCTCCATCGAGAATGGCGAGTGCTCCATATCGACGCGCACGAAGTCCAGCCCGGCGGCCTTTAGAAGGGTCAGGATGCCGGGGCTGCGGATCATGTTGACCCAGGTGCCGATCTGGACTTCGCCCCTGGCCGCTCTGGACTTGTACTTGTTGTCGTTCACGTCGGCGTTCCTTTCGTTCAGGGTTTCACCAAGAACCAGCCAGACATTGTGAGAACCGGGTTTCTGCATACTCTCCCACACGCTTTCTGGTCGAGCGGGTGGGACTGTTCGGGTGATCTCTACTTGATGCGTCTGGGGTCGCGTGTCGAGGAACGGGGTACTGGCGGATCGGCCAACCACCGGTCGAACCAGTCGAGCATCCGCTGGAAATATTCGCGTCTGATCGCCGGGTTTTTGGCTCGGAATATGCCGTGGCTGGTCTTTGGCAGGCGCACGAACTCGACGGTCTTGCCGGCCCGCATCAGGGCTGTGAAGTACTGTTCTGACTGCTCGATAGAGACCCGCATGTCGTCCTCGCCATGCATGAGCAGGACGGGCGTGGACACATTGCCGGCGTATGTGAGGGGCGAGTGGCGTATGTACCAGGCCAACTCGTCGGACATCCTGCCTCCGAACTGGATTTCACTGAACAGCACGCCTATGTCGGAGGTGCCGTAAAAGCTCGGCAGGTACGTCACGGGCGCGGCGATCACGGCCGCCTTGAACCGCTCGGTGTGGCCGACGGCCCAGCTCGCCATGTATCCGCCGTAGCTGGAGCCGTGGATGACCACACGCGACTCGTCTATGTATTGCCGCTTCACGGCCTCCGTGACCGCCGACATCACGTCTCCGTAGTCACCCCCGCCCCAGTCGCCATGTACCGCCGCGGCGAAGTCCATCCCGTAAGTACATGAGCCGCGCGGGTTGGGCGCGAGGACCACGTAACCGTTTGTCGCTCCCACCTGGTGGATCGGGTAAAAGGCATCGTAAAAGACGCTGTGCGGTCCGCCGTGCACGTCGAGCATGAGCGGGTACTTCCGGGCGGGGTCGAAGTCCGGCGGGAGCCAGAGTCGGCACTCGATGTCAAACCCGTCCTGCTTGAAGGTGAACTTTTCGAGCTTCGCCGGCGGGTGCTCCGAGAAATAAGCATCATTGAACCAGGTCAGCCGCCTCTGCGCGCCTATCGTCAGGTCCACGGCGTAGAGGTCGCCCGGCGATGACGGGGTCGCCGCTGCGATGACGGCGGTCTTGCCCGCGCCGTCGCACGACCAGCCCGTGATCTGGCAGCCGCCTTCCGTGATGCGTCGCGCCAGCCCTCCCGTTGCCGGGACCTCGCACACATACGACTGGCCGCGCGAATCGGCGAGGAAGACGATGCGGCCGTCTCGCGTCCACGTGAGGGCGGGGTAGTCTGCGCTGACGGGGAACCCGGACGCCGTCGAGGCAGGGCGCAGTGAGTCGTCGGTGAGCCTTGCCGGATACGAGCCGGGCTCGAGAGCATAGACCCAGTTCTGGCACAACAGTCCGTAACCGCCGACCTCTTCCGCCCGTTCTGCTCCTGTCACTGCGAGCTTCTCGCCGTCGGGTGACCATGCGATGCTGCCTGACATGAATAGTCCGCCGGAGCGTCTGTCCGGCGGGCCACCAGCCGCGGGGATGACGTTCACATCCGTGCGGGCAGTGGTTTCGCGGAACGGGTTGAAGTCCGAGATGAAGGCGATGCTGTGGCCGTCGGGCGACCAGACGGGCGCGCCGTCGTTGCCCTCACCGAAGGTGACCTGCCTGATTGCGCGGCTGCGGACGTCCGCGATGAAGATATGGCGGAAGCGGTCGCCCCGCCAGCCATAGCCGTCCTCCCGGTAGCGGAGGCGGCGGGCGACGGAGATCAGGGGTTCCCTTTCAAGGTCCCTGTCCGGTTCCGGCAGATCGGGCGCGACGTCCGCCCTGAAGGCGATGCGTGTGCCGTCCGGTGACCATGCCAGCGCGTCCACGCCGCCGGGCTCGTCTGTCAGCTGCTTCGCCTCGCCTCCGGTTGCGTTTATTGTCCAGACCTGCCTCCGGCCCTGGTTGTCCGGGCGGAGCATGGCGATGGCGTGGCCATCGGGTGACCAGGCCGGCATCTCCGAGTCCGACTCGTGCGTAAGTTGCCTGGGCTTGGCGCCAGTTGGTCCCGGCAGGCCGGGACCGAGGTCAATGACAAATATCTCTGATCGCGGCTTGACCGTGTCCGGATCAAACCACCGCAGGCTGAAGGCCACGCGGGCGCCGTCTGCGCTGAGCGCAGGGTCCGAGACGAGTTTGATATGGATGTGATAGTCGGGTCCGATGGGTAGTGGCATGAGTGTTCTCGCGGACTGTCTCTTTGGGATTTGGTTCGCCGATTGTAGCGAGGACACGACGGGGCGAAGTGCTACGCTCTGCTTCCGCCATAACGGAATCGGAGGATCGATGAAAATCACAGACGTGCGCACCGTCGTCGTGGGCAACCCGTGGAAGAACTGGGTCTTCGTCATCGTGGATACGGACGAAGGTATCAAGGGTGTCGGAGAGGCCACTGGTGGGCTATCCACACAGCCCCAGGTCGCTGCGGTCGAAGAGGTCAAACATCTCATCATTGGCAGGGACCCGCGGGACGTCCACGCCATCTGGAACCACCTTTACCTGTCGCAGTTCCTGAACCATTCGTCCGCCACGAGCGGCATAGAAATGGCGTGCTGGGACATCCTGGGCAAGTCACTCGGGCAACCGGTGTGGCGGTTGCTCGGCGGCAGGGTTCGCGACCGCGTGCGCGTCTATGCCAACGGTTGGTACACCGGCCCGCACACGCCGGAGGGCTTCGCCGCCAAGGCAAAGGAAGTGGTGGCGAAGGGCTACACCGCTTTGAAGTTCGACCCCTTCGGCGGCGCGTACATGAAGCTGTCCCGCCCGGAGACACGCCAGTGCCGTGCCATCGTCGCTGCGGTGCGAAAGGCCGTCGGCCCGGATGTGGACGTACTGATCGAGGGTCACGACCGCTTCAGCGTGTCGGCGGCGATAGAGATCGCGAACTGGCTGGCGGAGTACGAGCCGACATGGTTCGAGACGCCTGTGAACTCGAACGACCTTGAGGCGACGGTCGCGGTGGCGAGGGCATCGCCCGTGCGGATCATCACCGGCGAACGGTGGAAAGACCCGCGCCTGTTCGCGCGGTTCCTTGCCGAGGACGTGACGGACATCGTGAACCCGGAGCCGCTCGGCGTCGGCGGCATCTGGCGGACCCTGGAAGTGGCGGCGATAGCCCGTGCGCACGACTGCGACCTTGCGTTGCACAACGCAGAGTCGCCGTTCAAGACGATGGTCGCGCTGCACATCTGCGCCGTGACGCCGAACATCTTCATCCAGGAGTGCTTCGACGACTTTCTGGAGCCGTGGACCTCAAGGGTGCTGAAGGGCTACATGCGTGTCAAGGACGGGCACCTTGAGATGCCGACTGCGCCCGGCATCGGCGTGGAGCTTGACGAGAAGGAAGCGAAGAAGCACCCCTACTCGCCCAAGAATTTCATGCGTCTCTTCGAGCCGGGCTGGGAACGGCGCGAGAAGGCAAAGAGTTAGCAGGTGAAAGATTCGTGGCCTGGCTCGCTGTCCCCTGTCTCATGCTTCACGGGCAAGAACCCGATCAGACGCCACAATCGAGTTCGGCACCGTCACTCCAGCAGGTGAATAACCATTGCCGCGCTCCCCATGTCATCGCGTAAACACGGTCCCGCGCACATAGTCCGCCTCGTCGCTCGCCAGCCACGCGTACACCTTCGAGACGCCGTCCGGAGTCACAAGCGAGGCCATTGCCGCGTCATAGGCCGTCTTGTCCCCGGTCAGGGCGTAGGTCTGCTTGATCTGGCCGGTCTTAAGGGGCGTGTCCACCGCGCCGGGCGCGACGTCGTTAACCCTGATCCCGTGCTTGGTCAGATAACCCTGCATGACGAGCGCGAGGCCGTGAACGCCGCCCTTGCTTGAGCCATAGGCGTACGACGACGACCCGCCGATGACGCCTGCGCCGGAGGCGGTGAGGATGATCACGCCCTTCTTCTGCTTCTTCATCACGCCGGAGACGTGCTTGGCGATGAGGAACGAGCCCTTCATGTTGATGTCCACCACGCTGTCCCAGGTCGCCTCGGGGAACTCGTCCAGTTCGACGTTTGCGCCCTTGAGGACACCGGCGAAGTGCAGGAGCACGTCCACGCCGCCGAGCCACCCTGCCGCCGCGGACACGGCGCCGTTGACCTGGACCTCGTCCGCGACGTCAACGTGCCAGTAGCGGGCGTCGCCTGCGGCCTCGTTGAGGTCGTTGACGGTGTTGATGCCCTCGGCATCGTTCACGTCGAAGGCGGCGACGCGTGCGCCGTACGCGCTGACGCGCAGCGCGGTGGCCCGGCCTATGCCTGTGGCTGCGCCTGTGACTATGATCCGTTTGCCCTTGAGGTCTGCTGGCATTGGCTTGTCAACTCCTGATTAAAGCACTATGTCGAAGCGAAAACGCTGGTGATCCAGAGGCTGTCTTTTGGATGCGGACTTCGCCCTCATCGAGGGGGAGGGGAGGGTCAGACCGTGTCCCACTTGATGCCGGCCGTTTGCGCGAACTTCCGCAGGCCGTCCGCGGCCACCCCGAGCTTTTCAGCCGGGTAGTGTTCGACGAGGACGTGCCCCTTCGGACAGGCCTTCTCCATCCCCTTCAGGAAGGCGACCTCGTCCAGCATCGCCCTCGGCGCGCCGATCACCTCTTCCTCAAAATGCGGCAGGAGCGCGTCAACGAGTGTGAAGTCCTTGGCGTGCGCGCCGAGGATGCGCCCGTCGAGCAGCCTGTAGAAACGTTCGAGGAGGCCCGTTGTGTTGTACGCGTCCTCGATGCTCCCCACGAAGTTCACCGGGTCCATGTTGAGGCCGATCATCTTCGACCCCACGGCATCGAGGAAGTCCCTGACCCGTTCCGGAGAGTAGAGGGGGCAGACGACGCCGCCTTCGACAGCCAGCGGTACGCCCTCGTTCTCCGCCACCTTGCAGATCTGCTTCGCGCTGTCCACCAGACGGTCGAACACGGCCTGAGAGCGGTTGGCGGAGTGCGGCAGCCAGGCGCCCCTGGGGTTCATGCTGCCCGGCCGGAAGTAGGTGTTTGGCCCGCCGAGCCGTTTCGTGACGTTGACCATGCGCTTTACAAACTTGATCGCCGAGGCGCGTTCGTCTGCGTCTGCGGAACACAGCCCGCCGCCGTAGTTGCCGACCGTCTGCCCGACTATCAAGCCCGTCTCTGTGAACAGGTTCTTGATGCGGGTCACGTCCTTGTCTGAGATGGCGAGAGGGTCGTTGACTCGGATCTGCCAGACGGAGAAGCCAGTCTCCCTGACCTGCTTCGCCGTGGGCCCGCTTATCTGCTTGATCTCTGAATTGAAACCTGCAACGCCTAGAAACATGCTGGTGCCGACCCTCCCGAGTCCCTGTTTGTTGTGTCCTCTCCCAACGGCGAGAGGTTGAAGTCAGAGCGCCCGCCAACATTCTCCCGCGGGCGTCGCCCGCGGCGCCTGTTACATCTTGCCTGCCCAGCGCGGCCTCTGCCACCTTTCGCACCGGGCAGCGCAGTCAGGTTCGCCCTGAAGTTCCCCGGCGAGCCTGAAACCACCTCCGGCAAGAGAGCGGGCCGTCCATTGGCACGGCCCTTACGCAGGCGGCCTTTCCACCATGTCCTAAGAGCGGTCCCGCCCCTTGAACTTCTCCGACTCCAGCCTGGTCTTTAGTGCGCCAAGCCATAGATCGTTCGTCCGGGCCACCTGCCCGCTGATAAGAGCCCGCAGGGGTGCGAACCCGCATCCGGAACCTTCGACGGATGCCTCCGACAGGACGCGGGTTCTGCGGAAATCACCGTCCAACCTGAACACATGGCGCAGCGTCGTGGACCAGACCTGCCCGCTGAAGCCCAGCTCGCGCCGTTCTTCCCACGACTCTATTCGAGATGTGATGTCAAGGACAGCCCGCAGCCGCCACTTGAACTCTGCGTTCATACCGGGCCGGTTGAGCCAGCGGGAGTTTGTGATCTCGGGGTGCCAGTCCTGCCAGAGATCAACCCTGCTGAGCCAGTCCCAGACCATTTCGGGCGGGGCGAAGAGTTCGATTTCGCCCCTGACCCTGACCGGGGCATTGTGGTTGATTTCCATCGCCTCGTCCTGCTCTCCAGGATCATGGCGCGGCGCCATGAACAGTGACGGGGTACGCCAAGCGAGCCCGAGATTACGTGCGAGGGCGCGCCCCGTCAAACATGGGAAGCCGCCGCGGTGTCATGCCCAAAGGCAGCAGCGGCTCCGGGCTGCGACAATGTCCCGCCAGCGCCCCTGCCCTCCCGGCCGTTCGGGCGTCACGCGGGCGCGGGACGAAGGCGATAACCTGCACAGCGGTTTGTATCTCGTGGCAGCCTGTGTCACCGCGACCTGCCCGCGGCTCTGGAAGATCCGTTTCACACCATGAACCCACGACACCTCGAAATTGTGCAGGCTGGCGCAGAAAAGCTCGACCGCTGGCGTTCGGCCAACCCTGAGGTCAGACTCGACCTCAGCGGCGCAAAACTCGCCGGGGCCAACCTTTCAGGACTGAACCTGGCGCAGTCTCACTTGGAAAACGTAGATCTGACGGGGGCGGACCTCGAAGAGACGGAGTTTACGCAGGCGAACATGCTGAGGGCGAAGCTAAGGGGTGCGAACCTGAAGCGGGCGATACTATTCCGCACCGTGCTGGTAGATGCAGATGCACGCGACGCGGACTTCACGGGCGCAATGATGTACCGCACGAACCTGCGTGGCGCAGATATCACCGGGGCGAAGTTCGCCCGCGCCACAACGCTCAAGACCGTGTGGCCTGACACCCGCGTGCCGTGACGGGCGGAGTAGCAAACCGTGGATGCTCGTTCGCACTATGACGTGATCGTGATCGGCGCAGGGTCGGCCGGAGCCACGGCCGCGGCGCGCCTCTCGGAAGACCCGCGCCGGTCGGTGTTGCTTCTGGAGGCTGGGCCGGACTACCCGGACTTCGACCAGCTGCCCGAAGATATCAAGCAAGGCCACGCCACAGGCGCGGACAACGTCATCGGCGGCCAGCACGACTGGCAGATGACGGCCCGGGCCACCGACCTTAACCCGAACATGCCCGTCCCGCGTGGCTACGTCATGGGCGGCACGAGCGCGATCAACGGGCAGGTGTTCCTGCGCGGCCTGCCCGAGGACTTTGACCAGTGGGCCGCATATGGCAACACGGACTGGTCATGGCGGAATGTGCTGCCTTACTACCGGAAGCTGGAGACGGACCTCAACTATCCCGGCGGCGACTTCCACGGCACGGACGGGCCGATACTTGTGCGGCGCTACCAGCCGGACGAGTTGATGCCTGACCAGACGGCGTTCATCGAGGCATGCCACACCGCAGGGTTCACGGACTCGCCAGACCACAACGACCCTTCCTCCACGGGCGTCGGCCCGCTGCCCCTGAACAACCCCAACGGCATCAGGTGGTCAACGTCGCTCGGCTACCTCGGCCCGGCCCGGCACAGGCTCAACCTCACCATCCGCGGCAACAGTCTCGTCCACCGCATCCTGTTCGACCGTCCGGAGGGACGGGGCGCGCCGCGTGCGATCGGCGTCGAAGTCGAGTCGCCGTACCGCAGGTGGGGCGACAACCCTGCATCTGGGGCTCCCGAAGGGCCGCACGCAGGCGCCAAGGCGGGCGGTCTCCGGACCGAACCGGACGGTTCGGCCTCGCCGACTCGCGCAGCGGGCGTCCTGCCAACCCGCGGGGAGACCTTCCGCGTGTATGCGGACGAAATCGTCCTTTCCTCCGGGCCGATAGGTTCCCCGCAACTGCTCATGCTCTCCGGCATCGGGCCTGCTGGCCACCTCAAGCAGCAGGGCATCGCGGTCGTGACGGATGCGCCCGGCGTGGGCCGGAACCTGCGCGACCACCCGACCCTCCACGTCCGCTATGCCGCGAAAGACGGCTACCCGATGCCTGACGTCAAGGTCGGCCCGCAAAAAGTCGCGCTGCGCTACACCGCGCCGGGGTCGTCCCTGAGAAACGACATGATGACTGTCATGCGCTGGTGGACGCCCACGCGCATGTTCCTGATCACGGCGGCGATAGAGCTTGCGAAGTCTTCGGGCACGATCAGGCTGGTGTCGACGGACCCGCACGCGCAGCCGGACATTGACTACAACCTGCTCGACCATCCCTACGACCGCGAGCGTTTGCGGGAGGGTGTGCGTCTGAACATCAGACTTGGCGGGCACCCTGCGTATCGGGACATCCTGGGCGAACTTGTTGACCCCAAACCAGCAGACCTTGCCAATGACGCCTCCCTCGACACATGGCTGCTCCGCAACGTTCAGACCATGCAGCACATATCGGGCACCGCTAAGATGGGGCCGGACTCCGACCCTCTGGCCGTCCTGGACCAGCAGTTGCGGGTGCGAGGCACTGAGGGCCTGCGGGTGGCGGACTGCTCCGTCATGCCGGACTGCATCCGGGCCAACACCAACGCCACGGCCATCATGATCGGCGAGCGCGTTGCGGAGTTTGTAAAGGGAATCGGCTAGCCTGCGGTATGTCATCCTGAGTTCCGGTGCACCCGTGGACGAAGGATGCCGTCCGAAAGTGCAGTGTTGGCCGTCTGAGCCGGACTCTTCGCTCCTCTCAGTCCTTCGACAGGCACAGGACGCTTGTTCAGCCCACGCACGGAGCACATATGCCCGCCAGAACTTCCACTAGACAGGCAAAACAGCAGGATCCCGCGGCCGCGCCGCGCGGCGCGGGACTGGCGTCCCAGTTCACGGAGTCACTGCACTACGACCGGCGGCTGTTCAAAGAGGACATAGCCGGGTCGGCAGCGCACGCCAGGATGCTCGGCAGGCAGGGCATCATCTCGAAGCAGGACGCAGAGAAGATTGTGAGTGGTCTGGGGCAGATCGAGAAGGAAATCGAGGCTGGCGCGTTCAAATGGAGGCCGGAACTCGAAGACATACACATGAACATCGAGTCCCGCCTATACGAAGTAATTGGCGATGCCGCAGGCCGACTGCACACAGCCCGTTCGCGCAATGACCAGGTCGCCACTGACACCCGGCTGTGGGTCAAGAAGCAGGCGACCGAGGCCGTCACCCGCCTGCGTTTGCTCCAGCGCGCCTTCGTAGATGTGGCTGACGGTCACGGCGGGCTGGCTGGCACGCAGGTTTCACCCACACCCGCGCCCGCCCCTGGAGGGCACCCGTCTCCATCGAAGGGAGAGGGGGTGTGGAACGTCGATGCCGTCCTGCCCGGCTACACGCACATGCAGCGCGGCCAGCCCGTCACGCTCGGCCACCACATGCTGGCCTATTTCGAGATGTTCGGGCGGGACGCAGCGCGCTTCGCAGCGGCGCGGGCCGCCGCGGACGTGATGCCCCTCGGCTCGGGAGCGATGGCTGGCCTGCCCTACCCGCTCGACCGCGCGTCCGTCGCCGCAGAACTCGGTTTCTCGCACGTCAGCGCGAACTCCATGGACGCCGTGTCAGACCGCGACTACATGCTCGAATTCATACACGCTGCCGCCGTTTGCCAGGTGCACCTGTCGCGGTTGGGCGAGGAGCTTGTCATCTGGTCATCGGAGGAGTTCGGCTTCGTGCGGCTCCCGGACGAATACACCACCGGGTCGAGCATCATGCCGCAGAAGCGTAACCCGGACTTCGCCGAGTTGGTGCGCGGCAAGACCGGACGCATACTCGGCCACTATGTGGGCCTGCTGACCACGCTCAAGGGCCTGCCTCTCACCTACAACCGGGACCTTCAGGAGGACAAGGAGGCCCTGTTCGACGCCGCTGACACGGTGCTGGCGTCGCTGGAAGCCGCAGCCGGCATGGTGCGTGGCGCGAGGTTCGACACTGCGCGGATGCGGGCCGCGGCCGAGAAGTCCTACGTCCTGGCCACGGACATAGCCGACTATCTTGTCCGCAAGGGCGTGCCCTTCCGCGAGGCGTATATCACCGTCGCTGCGCTTTCGAAGCAGGCGAAGTCCGCCGGGAAGGGCTTTGGCGAGCTTTCGCTGAAGGACTATCAAAAGGCCTCGCCGAAGTTCGCGAAAGACGTCATGAAGATCACCGTGGACTCAGCCGTCGCCGCACGGGACACGCCCGGGGGCACGGCCCCTGGCCGCGTCCGCGAAGCCCTGCAGGACGCCTATCGTCGCCTGTCGATCGCGCAGCAGGCCGGGGAGTGGTGAAGCACTGTAATTCTGAGTGGGGCGCGAAGCACGGAACGAAGAATCCATCTCAGTCGATGGCGCGTGGCTCTTTGCGCTAGATTCTTCACTTCGTCCCGAACCATCCGTGACTTCGCTCAGAATGACATGCTTGCGCCGTCCTAATACTCCCGCAGGCTCCCGTCAGGGTTGATCAGAGGCGGGCGGGTGTACGGCTTCGGCGGATACTTCCTGAAGGCATCCTCGTTCAGTTCAATGCCCAGGCCCGGCGTCTTCGGCACTATCAAATACCCGCCCTCGCGCTTCATCGGAGCGTTCACAAGGTCCCGCTTCACGCCCGAGTCGTCATCGTGCGGGTACTCCTGCACGGCGATGTTGTGCACCGCTGCGCACAGGTGCACGCAGGCCGCAGTAAGCACTGCTGATAGAGGGTTGTGCGGCGCGACGCCGATGTAGTTCGCCTCGGCAATGGCGGCGATCTTCTTGATGTTGGTGATGCCGCCCGCGAGTGACAGGTCGGGCCGGACGTACTTCGCGCCCTTGTGGTTGATCAGGTCCTGGAACTGGTAGATCGTGTAAAGCCGTTCGCCCATCGCCACCGGCATCGGCACGTTCGCCGCCACGTCGCCCCAGGCGTCCATGTTCTCCGGCTCGATGGGGTCTTCGAAGAAGTACAGGTTGTACGGCTCGAGGGCGCGCCCGACGGCTATGGCCTCTGCGGGCGTGAGGCGGTTCACGGTGTCTATCATCAGGTCCACGTCCGGGCCGACGGCCTGGCGGACAGCAGCGACGCGCTCCACGGCGTTGCGCTGCATGGCGGTGAAGGACATGGTTTCGAGGCCCATGCCCTCTTCGAAGGAGTGCCCGCCGCCGAAGTCGCCGAACGGGTAGAGCCGGAGCGCGGTGAAGCCCTCCTTCACCCTGGCCTTCGCCTCTGCCGCAAGGTCGTCCGTCGTCTTGCCGCCCAGGTGGGTGTAGAGCCGGACCTTTTCGCGCGTCGGGCCGCCGAGGAGTTCATAAACCGGCTTGCCAGCCTCCTTGCCTTTGATGTCCCATAACGCCTGGTCTATCGCGCCGATGGCGGCCATCACGTCCGCGCCGCCGCGGAAGAGACAGCGCCGGAACATGTGCTGCCAGTGCCGCTCGATCTGGAGCGGGTCCTTGCCGGTGAGATATTCGGCGCAGTATTCGACGCCCGCGATGGGCAGGAACGGCGTGCCGCCGGTGCCCGAGCCGGGGTGAAGCTCTCCGATGCCCGTGATACCGGCGTCGGTGCTGACCTTGACATACATGAAGCGGTCCGCCCGCAGCGTCTGGACCTTCGTGACTTTCATCTGTAGTTGGCCTTTCGGAGATGACGAGGAGCGGTTCACAGAGGACACTCTTCGATGTCATTCTGAGTCGCGGCGAAGCCGTGGACGAAGAATCCCGGTTGGGACTCTTCGCTTCGCTCAGAGTGACATCGCGCCGCCACGGATCCCTCACCCGCTCGCTTCGTTCGGGGTTCGGGATGACAGGGAGCCTGCGGTATTCAACGCCCGCGCGGGCGGCGCGTCAACCGGGCGTCCCCGGTTCGTGAGACTTTGAAAGCCGGTCAGTGATGACGGGAGCCTGCGGTATTCAACGCCGGCGAGAATGGCACGTCAACCGGGCGTCCCCGGTTCGTGAGACTTTGAAAGCCGGGCCGGGTGCTAAACTCAACCTTCGTTCAATTTGAGATGGGTGTTGCCAGCGGGAACGCCCTCATCACCCGTCCATGACGGGTACCCGCCCTTTCCCACCGGGAGAGGGTGTGATTGTCCCAAGCAAGGAACAACAAATGCCGGGAGCGTTGAGAGTAGGCGTCGTAGGGGTCGGGCAGCGCGGGCTGAACCATGTCAAGGCGCTGACGGAGTTGCAGCAGGACGAGGTCGTTCAACTCGCCGCGCTCTGCGACCCGTGGTCCGACAACCTGGCCGAGGACAAGATCAAAAAGGGCGCACCGCTCTATTCCCCGCTCGGCGTGAAGCTGTTCAGCAGCGTTGATGACCTGATTGCGAGCAGGGCCGTTGACGCCGTGTGGTTCGTAATGCCGCCCAACCAGCACAAGGGTGAGATCATCCGCGCCGCGAAGGCGGGACTGGCGGTCATGGCCGAGAAGCCGCAGACGCTCTTTTTCGACGAGGCGAAGGAGATGGCGGACGCCATCGACGCCGCGGGCGTACCCAGCACCGTCGGTTTCCAGATGCGCTACGACCCCTGGTACATCAAGCTGCGGGAGTATCTGGCCGACAAGTGGACGGCCTCGATGACCATGCTGGTGGAAAGCGACGTCGCCTCACATGGCCGCAAACACACCCACACGGAGGAGAAGGGCGGCCCTGCGAACCGCGTCTGGACGGCGAACCGCGCCTGGTCGGGCACGACCATGGTGGAGGCGGGCATCCACCAGACGGACCTGATGCGCTACTGGACGGACGATGACGTGAAATGGGTGCAGGCGGCGTATGTAGAGCGGCCCGAAAACCTGTGGGCCGCAGAGGGCGACAACCCGGTCGCCTACACCGTCACCTACGGGTTCAGGAAGGGCGGCGTGGGCAACATCATCTTCACACGGCCTGCACGCGTCTACTACTCGGGCCGGTTCGACTATGTGCTGTCACTGCACGCGCTCGTGAAGTTCGAGGATGACCTGGTGGCCTACGCGTACGAGGGCAGGGAGTACCCGCCTGCACAGAGGCCGGATGTGGGTTCGCTCCGCAAGGTCCTCGCCCGGGGACCGCACGCCGACGCCATGGGCGACCACAACACGAAGGCTCTGGGGAAGGCGTTTGCCGAGTCTGTGACGATGAAGAAGCCGGGCATGTCGAGGGCGACGTTCCGGTCGGGCCTGAACTCGCTGGCCGCGGTGCTGGCAGCGAACGTTTCGCACGAGCGCGGAGGAGAGCGCATAGACCTGGACCGCTTCACGGGGTCGGAGGAGTACGCCCGTTACCGTCGCCGGCCGGCCGGGATGGCGTAGCGCGGTCTTCACCTGCTGTCCTGCCCTTCCCCCTTGATGGGCGAGGCGATCCCGGGGTTGCCGCGCCGATATTTGGCCGCGGGGCATAGACGGCGCCGATGGCAAACAGCGACACTGCAAGCGCCAGCCTCCAACCCTTGTTCCGGAATGGCGCCAGGTGTTGGTTGGGCTTGCAGAGCATTACCACTCATGGCCCAGGCCGAACCCGCATGGTTCTACTCGTCCGTGGCTCAGTCCGCGTCAACAATCGTGGGCCTGCTCGGCGCGCTCCAGATAACCCGGCTTGCAGATCATGCGACGCGCCTCAGGCGCGACAGGTCTTCTCTCGACAGCCAGCTGGTGAAGGTCATGGAAGCCTACCGGCGGCGCACTGGCCACTGGCAGGACCTCGAGGACTTTTGGGCGGCGGAGCTTGCCCTGGGCCAGCAGGCCACGGAACGGCGCGAAATCACTCGCAGGCCTACCGCCACGCTGGACTGGGCAAACCCGCGTTCCCGTGGCGCCAGGGCTGGCAAGCCAGGGGAGCAGGCCGGCGAATCGGGCATCGTTGAACTTGATTCCGCCCTGCGCCAAAAGCTGAGCGTGCTCGGATCCGTGCGCGAGGTCTATGAACCACTGCCTCAACGTGTATCGGTCGAGTGGTTCCTCAGCTTCTCGGAGCGGGCGCTGTTTCTGGCGGAAACTGTGGAACCCCAACTGGCAGAAGCCCTTAAGACCGATGCCGCCTCGTTCGACCAGATCAGCGCAGCCATTCAGAGGCTCCAGGCCGACCTCGTCTCAAGGGCCACTTTCGTTCTCGTCTCGCTTCTGACGTTCTTCACCATCGTATGTATCATCGTGCCCACGGCATGGCTCTGGTGGAACACAGACCCGATCGAGAAGACCAGAGGCATCTGGCTGCTGTCGACGTTCGCAGCCGCCCTCTCTTTCATGAACGGGTACTTCTGGTTCCAGATATCTGAAATCCAGAGGTATGGGCGGGTGCGCTGGCCTTCCGGCCCGGGGTTGAGTTGAAGTGACGGTGCTCACAGACGCATGGTTCGCCCCTCGCAGCCTCACCTGCTACGAGGTCAAGGCGCGTCCCATGACGACGTGGACGTTCATTGAACTGCGGGATGACGCAGGCCTGGCCGGGCTGGCCGAAATCACGTACGGGCAGGGCCAGGACAGGGTCATCTCAATGCTGGGACGGCTCGCGGGGAGGCTGCGCGGTGAAAGGCTGCGGTCGGACTCGGACGTCATGTCAAGGCTGGGGCTCAGTCCCGCCGATGTGGCGAAGGACATCGTGCTGGCAACCGCTGTGAGCGGTATCAGGTCTGCGCTGGCGGACGCGCTAGCAAGGCGGGCTGCGCTGCCGCTTTCGGACTTCCTGTCGCTTGGAGAGGCGCGCTCGAAGCCCGCTGGTGCGGGTGGTCTGCTGGCCGCCCCGGCGCACCCTGCGCCTCCTTCCGCCGCCCCCCGTGTTGAACTGTACGCCAACATCAACAGATCCCTCCTGCCTGAGTTCCCTGAGAAGATCCTGATGCCGCCGGAACCCTCAGACAGGTCGGCGCGCGGCTTTGCTGCGATGGCGAAGAGGGCCATGGATGCCGGGTTCAAGACCATCAAGTGCGCCCCGTTCGACGAATGCCGGGCGCCCTTCCGCGCCGCGGGCGTGCCCAGAGAGGCCGAAAAGGGCCTCGAACGGGTGCAGGCGGCGAAGGCGGCGATAGGCCCTGAGCGCAAGCTGTACGTTGACTGTCACAGCAGGTTTGACCTCGCCTCCGCCCTCGCCCTGGAGCCGGAACTGCGGGCGGCCGGCGCGGCGTGGTACGAAGAGCCGCTCGACCCTCTGGCTGACCCTGACAATATGCGACGTGTGCATGAGAAGGCCCATCTCCCCATCGCGGGCGGTGAACACGGATTCGGTCTGGACACATTCGCCCGGCTGCTCGGAGACGGCGTGGTGGACATCGTCATGCCGGATGTAAAGCATTGCGGGGGAGCGGCCGAGGCGTACAGGACGGGCGTCGAGATGGAACGGAACAGGGCGATGGAACTTTCGACCGGCTCAGGCTGGCTCCGCATCGCGTCCGGGTGCGTCTCGATGCACTGCCCGTCCGGGCCGGTGTCGCTGCTGACAAGCGCGCACGTCACGCACGCCTTTTCGCAAGCCATGAACTGGGGCGGAGGCGGCCCGCTGCCTCTAGAACATGCGGTGTACGAAGTCGCATGGCGGAGGGACGTGCTCGGGCCTGCGGAACGAATCGAGGGCGGCTCTCTGGTGCTTCCCGGCGGCCCGGGACTGGGCGCGAGCCTCGACTATTCGGCCGTCCTCGCGCACGGCCGCAGGTGGGAGCCGTGAACATCCCCGTTGGGGACGGTCGCCTCCAGACGACGGATGTGCTGGTTCCCACGATCCATGCACGGGACAGCAGCGCATCTGGATGCCGGTCGGCGCCAGGATATGAATCCGGGCCGGTCACGGGCGGGGGATGTAAGAAGCCTCCGGAGCCGGCTTCAGCGTGAAGGCGCCCGCTGTCCAGGTGCGGCCCCAGCTCATCCCGCGGGCGCGCCTGCTCAACCTGTTGGATGAGTGGGAGCGTCAGCCTGGCGGCGCTGCAGAGGCTGTGTGCCTGCCGCCAGGAGCCGCCGCCGGGGCCGAGTGGGAGTGGCTGCCGGAATCAGCGAGAGAATCAGGCACCGGGCTCGCGCTGGTTTCGCACCCGGGCGGCATGCGGGCCGCCATTGCGCCGCCGTTCCCCATTGAGTCCGCCGGACGCGGCACACAGCCCCTCCGTGAGCACATGATCCGCAGGCGCACCGTGGGGATAATCCTGCTCAGGCTGGGGCACTACGCCGTGTGCGTGGGAGATGACGAAACGGCGGTCTCTCCCAAGGCCGGGCACAGGTACGTGCACGGGCGGCACAAGGCCGGCGGACAGTCGCAGCACAGGTACGAGCACAACCGCGAAGGATGGATACGAGAGCTTTACGACGAGGTGTGTGAGGTCGCAACCACGCGCTTCAGAGAGTTTGCGCAGCCGGACAGGGCGGGTCGGGGAAGTGGCGTCCCTGCGAGGGCGGGAACGGGCTCGGGGCGGACCATCGAGTGGCTCGCCCTGGGTGGTGACCGCATCGTCCTCTCCGGTTTTCTGAAAAGGTGCGACCCTCCTGGCGGTCTTAACGCCCGCATCCTGCCGTGGCGCGTACCGGTGGAGAGGCCGGGGGCGGACGCCCTTGCGGACGCGGTGACGGCCGTGTGGTCGTCCCGCTTTTACGTCGCGCCCGACCGGGCCGCCTGAGGGTCAGAAGGCGACGCTGACAGGAGGCCGGCGATGCCAGCGGGCGTGCCCGCGCCTACTTCTTCGGAGCGGGAGTCACCGTCACCGGGGTCGCCCGTGCTGTGGCTGTGGCGGCCTGAGCCGTCGCTGTGGCGTTGAGCGACTGTGTAGTAGCGGTGATCAGGGCGGACACGGTGGCCGTCGCATCGAGCGGGGTCAGCAGGCCGACGAGTTCCACTTCGAAGATGAGTGTGGAGTTGCCGGGGATCACAGGCGGGATGCCTATTGTGCCGTAGGCGAGGTCCGGAGGGATTTCCAGCCGTCGCTTACCGCCCACCTTCATCGTGCCGAGGCCCGCGCTCCAGCCCGGGATTAGCTTAGTGATGGAAAGTTCCGCTGGCTCGCCGCCGATGAAGCTGGAGTCGAAGATGCAGGCCCTGGTCAGCCAGCCTGTGTAGTTGACCAGGAGGACCGAGTCTGCCGCGGGCGTTGAGCCGGCACCCTCGGCATGGTCGAAGTATTTGAGCTTCGCGATCCTGCCCGCGCTCCCCGGGACGTCCATTGTCTTGTAGGCGAACGAGGCGTTGTCGCCAAATTGCGGCGCGGTTTCTGGGTAGTAGGAGTTCTGGCAGTGGCGGGCGGGGACGGTGGGGATGATCGTGGGGATGGTGACCGTGCCTTTTGGCGCGGCACCTCCGCCACGGCAAGCCGCAACAACCGCGAGCGCCGCTGAGATGGCGATGACGGTGAACGCGCGGCGCAGCCACTTCGCGCCTGCCCGGTGGTGCCTTGCATCACCTGTTCTCTGGCCGGTGCTGCTGGTGAGCCGGAAGATGTGTGCCAGTTTCAATTGCGGCCTCCGCGCCGGGCCCTGGTGGGCGCAGGCTTGTTGAGCTTCGCGCCCTTTGCCGCGTTCGCAGCGAACTGTTTCACGCCCGCCTCGATCCACGGGTTCACGTTCGTCAAAAAGAGTTTCACTCCCATGTTCGCCATGCGCTCCACTCCCTCGGCGCCCGTGAGCGCGCCAGCGTTGCGGCCGGATTTGACGATCCTCGTGAGGGCGCCGTCGAGGATCCGCTGTACCTCCGGGTGGCCGGCGTTCCCTATGTGGCCCATGGATGTCGCGAGGTCGGACGGGGCCACGAAGAAGACGTCTATGTTGTCCACCTTCAGGATGTCGTCGAGCTGGCGGACCGCAGCGATGTCCTCGATCAGGATTACGAGCAGAGTCTCGTCATTGGCCTGCTTGAAATAGTCCGGCACGTCGTAGCCCTGGCGGGAGGTGAACATGCCGCGCTTGCCGATGGGCGCAAACTTCGCCGCCTGGACGAAGGCTTCCGCCTCTTCCCGGGTGTTCACATGCGGCATGACCAGGCCCTGCGCGCCGCGGTCCAGCATGCGGTATATCGTCCCGTACTCGTTGAAATGGATGCGGGCGAGGGACGTCACGCCCCAAAGGTCGCAAGCCCGCGTCATGTTCGAGACGTTCTCAAAGTCAACAGGGCCGTGTTCGCCCTCAAGCCAGAACCCATCCGCGCCGTAAGGGCCGAGCTGGTCAATCATGTCCGGGTCTGCGACGCCGCCGAGCACGAAAGAGACCTTGCCTTCGGCGAGTTTGTGCTTGATGCGGTTGGGACGGATGTTCATTTGGTTACTCCAACGAGGCTGCCCGCTTCCCTCTCTCTGCAAGGGACGGGGTACACGTGATAGCAGGTCGCAGGTTGTGGGTCGCTTATCCCCTCGGCGGCTCCGGCGTCGGCCTGAGCTTGCCTGAGCAGAGAGGGCTGCGGTGAGGGCATGAAGATCAACGACCGCTCAGACCTCAACTCAAAACTCAACCCGGCGATTCTACCCTGCCACGCCTCCCCCGTGCCGCGCCCCGT
>SHXW01000014.1 GCA_009693115.1 Dehalococcoidia bacterium
TGTCTACCGGCCCTTCTTGGCCTTCGGGGCGGGTTTACGGGCAGCGGGCTTCTTGGGCGCGTCCTCGTCTTCCTCGACCTGCTCCTCTTCGGCTTCGGTCTCGATGTCCTCGATTTCCTCGATCTCGCCTTCCACGTCGGGAGCGGCTTCGCCGGCGGCCTCTGCGGCCTCGGCTGCGGCGAGCTTCGCCGGGTCAATGATTTCGCCCGCGGTGCGGACAGGGCCGATGACGCGGATGGCGCTGATGGCGTCGCCCCCTTCAGGCGTGACCAATATCACGCCCTGCGTGATGCGCCCTGTGGAGCGAATCTCGTTCAGTTTGGTACGGAGTACCTGCGCCTTGTCAGTCAGCAGGAAGACATTGCCCTCCGAGTCCATCCTTATCTCGTCGCTAATGACTGCGGCGGCGGCTATGACACCGTTTTTTGGCGTGACTCTCAGTGTGATGAGGCCCTTGCCGCCGCGGCTCTGACGGCGGTATGCGTCCAGTGCGGAGATTTTGCCGAAGCCGTGCCGACTCACGATCAGGAGCGAGCCTGAGCCATCCGACGGGACGACGTCCATGGCGACCACACGGCCCTTCTCGTCAATCCTCATGCCCCGCATCCCGCCTGCCGCACGGCCATGTGCGGTGACACCCTGTTTCTTGACCTTGCCGTCCTCATCAACCTCATTCACGGATGGGAACCTGATGGCCATGCCCTGTTCAGAGACCATGACGATGTCCTGGTCGTCCCGGGCGAGGCCCACCGCGACAAGCTCGTCACCGGAGTCCAGCCTGATGGCCTTGAGACCGGAGGCGCGGATGTTGCGGAGCAGGGGCAGGTGCATGCGCTTGATCTTGCCGCGCTTTGTCGCCAGCACGAGGTAAACGTCCTCGAGCAGATCCTTTACAGCCAGGATGGCGTGAACCGACTCCCTCGGCTCCAGATGGACGATGTTCTGCACAGGCGTACCGCGTGCGTTGCGGGACTGCTCGTCAAGTTCATGGACGTCGGAAAAGAAGACCCGGCCCCGGTTGGTGAACATAAGCAGGAGGTCGTGCGTGTCAGCCACCTGGAGGTACGGCGTAACGTCGTCCTCCTTGGTCATGCTCTGGCCTTTCACGCCCTTGCCGCCCCTGTGCTGGGCACGGTAGGTGACGGAGGATACGCGCTTGAGGTAGCCGTTCTTCGAAAGGGTGATCACGACTTCCTGGTGCGGGATCAGGTCTTTGAGCCGGAACTCGCCCAGTTCTTCGTCGTGGATCACGGTGCGGCGCTCGTCACCGAAGCGGCGTTTGAGTTCGAGCGTCTCCTGGCGGATCACCCGGCGCACCTTCTCGGGGCTGGCCAGCAGGGCCTCAAGCTCGGCGATGAGGGCGATCAACTCCCTGTATTCGTTTTCAATCTTTTCCCGTTCCAGCGCAGCCAGCCTGCGGAGCTGCATGTCCAGGATGGCCTGGGCCTGTATCTCCGAAAGGGCGAACTCGCTCATCAGGTTGATACGGGCGGTTTCCACGTCTCTGGAAGCGCGGATGATTTCTATGACGCGGTCCAGGTTGTTGAGGGCGATGCGCAGGCCTTCAAGGATGTGGACGCGGGCGCGTGCCTTTTTCAGGTCAAACTCGGCCCGACGACGGACGATCTCCTCCCGGAACTCGATGTAGAGCTTGAGGGCGTCCTTCAAGCTCAGGGTGCGCGGCGAGCCGTGCACCAGGGCGAGCATGTTCACAGAGAACGATGACCGCAGCGCGGTGTGCTTGTAGAGGTTGTTCAGCACGACTTCAGGCTGCGTGCCCCGCTTGAGTTCGATGACGACCCGCATGCCCTTGCGGTCAGATTCGTCCCTGACCTCCGATATGCCATCCACCTTGCGGGTCTTGATCAGTTCGGCGATGCGGGCCACCGTCACGGCCTTGTTGACCTGGAACGGGATTTCGGTGAAGACGATGCGTTTTCGATCGAGCTTCCCCATCTCTTCTATTTCATGCGTGGCCTGGACGATGATGCGGCCGCGGCCGGTGGCGAAGGCGCTGCGGATCCCTTCGCGGCCCATGATGTGGCCGCCCGTCGGAAAGTCAGGGCCCTTGATCTTCTCCATCAGGTCTTCGAGGGTGCATTCCGGGTGCTCAAGCATCAGGACAATGCCGTCGCACAGTTCGGACAGGTTGTGCGGCGGGGTGTTGGTCGCCATGCCCACGGCGATGCCGGAGGCTCCGTTGGCGAGCAGGTTGGGCAGGCGCGCCGGGAGGATTGACGGCTCCTTGAGGGAGGCGTCAAAGTTGTCCGTCCAGTCAACGGTCTCCCGGTCTATATCTTCCAGGAGGGTGTCGCTTACCTGGGCCAGGCGGCATTCCGTATAACGCATCGCGGCGGCCGGGTCCCCGTCGACGGAGCCGAAGTTGCCCTGTCCGTCCACGAGCATGTAGCGCAGTGAGAAGGGCTGGGCCATGCGGACCTGGGCTTCATAGACGGAGGAGTCACCGTGGGGGTGGTACTTGCCAAGCACCTCACCGACGAGACGCGCGCTTTTCTTGTATGCGGAGTTGGGGCGCATGCCAAGGTCGTGCATGGCGTAGAGGATGCGGCGCTGCACTGGCTTGAGGCCGTCGCGCACGTCAGGGAGCGCGCGGGCGACGATCGTGCTCATGGCGTAGTCGAGGTAGGAGATGCTCATCTCCTCCTCTATTGGGCGCAGACGTACTGTCCCGATCTCAGAATTCGGTGTGACCATTCAGCCTGTCTCCAGAAGAGGCCCGCCGGGACCGGAAGACTTAGCGCCGGGGTGTTTCCGCGGCTATGTCCCACATTGAGGCCATCCTCACCACACTACGCTCCCCCACTCTCCCGCCGCAACTCGCGCCGCGAGCGCGGGAAGGGCCAGTTTTGGCAGGCCGCCAGGGCCGCCCGCCCTCGGACGGTTCTATGTCGTTTCCCGGACGGGGACCCGCGTTCCGTTCAGGCACGGACTCGCCGTGAGATGACGGGCAGTATCGGAATCGGGTAGGCCGTACTTCTCCAACCCCCACCCTCCCGCGTCCATAAGGATTCCGGAGAAGAGAGGACACCGGGCGGATGAACACATTCAGGGCCGGGCAGTGACTGGGCCTATGGCTGCGTCCACGTCTCCGACCATGCCAGGCATGAGCTTGATGACGGCTTGCCCGAGCGGTCTTCCAGCCATGGCTTCGCGCTCGATGCCTGCCCATCCACGGAGAACTGCACGCCCTTCGCAGGCAGGAAGGTGCTGTAAACGCCCAGCGCGCGCCCGTTGTGCCCCGGCGGGACGGTCAGTACAAACGGGGCGAGGAAGTCCCACCATGCGAGGATGATCTCATCGTGGGCTGAGACTACGCTTTCGACAAGTGTGCTCAGGGAGTCACCTTCGCGTTCGAAGTCGGCGTCGATGACGGGGATGGACTCATCGGCGAATGGCTTGTAGAGGAGAGACTCGATGGTGCGCTGGAGGAAACGGGCCATGCCAAAGTTGTCTGAATAGATGCAGGGCTTCGTGCCGGTCAAGGGGCTTTCGACGAACAGCGCGTGCCCCGCGCCTGCGGGTGACCACAGGATGCGCCAGTGGCTGAGGCGGTCAACGACTGTCTTGCCACCATCATTGCTGAGGCGGATGAACGAGTTCTCTCCAGTGAGGACTACGCCGTGCGGGTCTACCAGTTGAGGCATGGGTGCTCCTTGATCTGCTGACGGTCTTCCAGGACGCGCTGGTCTGAACAAATCACTTGAATTGAAGTTTCGACGCTCGAAGTTCGTCCGTCAACCGTGGCCGCGGGACGGCAACGCCGCGAAGCCGTTTTACACCTTCGCGCCCCGACCCCCTCGCGCCAGAACGGCACCAGAAGGACAGGGAATGTTTCACCCGTATCGGTCGTACTTGCGTTCGTCCTCTACGGTGCGGACGGCGCGCTTCGGGAAGGGTTTGTAGGGGTATTCGGCCAGTTTCTTTTCGTCAACGTCTATGCCAAGCCCCGGTTCCCTGGGCAGCTCGATGTACCCGCCCTCGACTGGCAGGTATTTCGAGCATACGGCGCGGGAAGCTTTCTCGACCGAAACAGCGTATTCGTAAATCAGGAAGTTTGGCATGACCGCTGATGCGTGCACCGCCGCCGCGCAGCCCACGCCGGTGCTGTTCCACCCGTGCGGCGACACGCCGATGTAGTACGGCTCGGCCATGGCCGCGATGTGGGTGAGTTCCAGGATGCCACCTGTGTTGCAGATGTCAGGGTTGATGATGCTCGCGGCGCGCTTTTCAAACACCTCCCTGAATTCAGCACGTGTATAAAGCGCCTCGCCAGTAACGATGGGGATGGTCGTCGCGTCCTTGACCTCTTTGATGGCGTCAAGGTTTTCTGATGGGCACGGCTCCTCGAACCAGTAGCAGCGGTACTTTTCGATCAACTTCGCCATGCGGATGGCGTTGGCGGGAGCAAAGCGCCTGTGGGCCTCGACGAGTATCTCCACGCGCGGCCCCACAGCTTCGCGCACAGCGCCTACGATGCTCGCGGCGCGCTCCAGTTCCTCGTGGTCAACATATAGCCGCCACGGGCCGGGGAAGGGGTCGAACTTGAGGGCCGTAAAGCCCTCATTGACCAGGCGTATGGAGTCCTTCGCCGCCTCGTCCGGCGTGCCGCCGCGGGGGCCGTTGGCGTAAACGCGGATGCGCGGGCGAACCGGGCCGCCAAGAAGGTTGTAGACGGGCTGACCCATCGCCTTGCCCGCGATGTCCCAGAGGGCGATCTCGATGCCGCTGACGGCGCAGTGGAAGTCCATTCCCCCGCGCTTGGTCGCGAAGTCCTCGTATGCGATATGCGTGAACTGGCGGATGTGGAGGGGGTTGCGGCCCTCCATGTAGCGCGCCATCTGGAGGATGTGCGCCTCAACCTGCGTGTCGCGATCGGTCTGTGTGTACGCCTCGCCCCAGCCGTATATGCCTGCGTCTGTCTCGACCTTGACGTAGATCATGTTCTTGCCTGAGCCGGGGTTCCATTTGTGAGCCTTGATGTTTGTGATCTTCATGACGGCGAGGGCCTCCCAGTTTATGGCCGGGTGACGGCGTGGGTTTCGAGTGATTCGTTTCGCCCCGCACCAGGATTCAGCCGGGGCTCCAGAGCGCTCCACGCTGATCGGCGCGGCGGCCCGCATGGTACAGGGGCGACCGCCTGCCGGCCCGCCGCCGTACAATCCGCTCTGTCGGCGTAGCGCATTCTCACAAGCGCTGGAGAGACGCCCCTCAACCACACCCTCTCACGGCGGGAGAGGGATTACTTAGGGCAGAACGAAAGGCCCAACAATTGCGCCTAATGATCCCACGCAAGCTCATCGCTGAGATGATCGCCCACGCCCTTGAACAGGACCCCGAGGAGTGCTGCGGGGTGTTGTTCGGCAAAGACGGCGTGGCCGAAACCAGTCGGCGGATGCAGAATGCCCACCAGAACAAGGTCAGCCGCTACACGATGGAGCCGCTGGAGCTGATGCAGGCACAGAACGAGGCCGACAGGAATGGCCAGCAGTTCGTCGCCATCTACCACTCGCATACATACACCCAGGCCTATCCATCAGAGACGGACGTGAATAACGCCGTTGAGTCCGGCTGGACCGACCCGTTTTACGTGTTGGTATCACTCGTCGAGAAGACGCGGCCCATCGTCCGGGCGTACCGCATCGGCGACGATGGTTCGGTCAACGAAGTTGCGATTGCTTCAGACGGTCAGGCCTACCGCGGCAGCGGGAAGTGACGGGCCTTAGTTAGATAGTGGCATCGCATGGCCCGCAAGGGTTCCCGGGCGCCACACTGTTTCACCGTTCCCTTGCGTTGTGCACCAGCCACCATTCGAGCGAGTCCGCCAGCGCCAGCCAGCTGGCCTCAATGATGTTTTCCGAGGCGCCCACGGTGCGCCAGATGCTGCCCCCGTCTGCTGACTCGATTGTGACCCGCACCGACGCGCCTGTGCCCGACCCCTCGTTCACGACACGCACCTTGTAGTCAGTGAGGCGCACGTCCTTAAGATTTGGATAGAACTGCCTCAGCGCCTTCCGCAGCGCGGCGTCCAGCGCGCTCACTGGGCCGTTGCCTTCTGCTGCGGTATGAAGCTCCTGCTCACCGACGCGCACCTTGATCGTTGCCTCGGAAAGCAGCGCGGAGCCGCCTCCGGGTTGCTCAGCGCCCCTTGAGACTGCGCCCCGCCGGCCAATCCTGTCCTGGACAACTACCATGAAATCAACAAGTTCGAACGGCGGCTCGTAGTTCGGGAGTGACCTCCGCACGACAAGCTCGAACGAGGCATCCGCGTCTTCATAGGAAAAACCGCGAGCCTCGTGGTCCTTGACATGCTTCAGGATGCGGCGGTGGTCGGCGTCAGTCAGTTCCATGCCGAGGCCGAGTTCACGCACGAGCCGGGCCACACTGCCTCTGCCGGCCAGTTCGGACACCAGAACCGCGTTCACGTTTCCCACCTGTTCAGGCGGGATGTGCTGATATGTCTGGGCGGACTTCTCGATGGCCGCTGCGTGCAGGCCACCCTTGTGTGCGAAGGCGCTCCGGCCGACGAATGGCTGGAATGGGAACGGACGGCGGTTAACGACCTCGGCCACGTAGCGGGACACGCCGGTCAGCGAGGCAAGCTGGGCGTCGGTCACACACGTGGCTCCGAGCTTTAGCTGCAGGTTGGCGATGATGCTGATCAGGTTGGCGTTGCCTGTGCGTTCGCCGTATCCGTTGACCGTGCCCTGTATCTGGAGCGCGCCGGCCTGCCATCCGGCGAGGGCCGCTGCGACCGCTGTGTCCGTGTCATTGTGGGTGTGGATGCCGAGCGCCGGCTTGGCCCCTGTTCCACGGGGAGACGGGTGCCCGTCTGGCGCTGGCGAGGGTGATGCCGATCGCTCTGCGGCGCCCCCTGGCAGCCCCAGGGCCTTCCCCACCTCCGCCGTGATGCGCCCGACCTCATCAGGCAGCGTGCCGCCGTTCGTGTCGCATAGCACCAGCCGTTCTGCGCCTGCATCTGCGGCCACGCGGAGGGCCTGCAGGGCGTAGTCCGGGTTGGACTTGTAACCATCAAAGAAATGCTCGGCGTCGAAGAAAACTCTGCGCCCCTGTGCTTTCAGGTGGGTGACAGAGTCGGCGATCATCGCCAGGTTCTCTTCGAGTGAAGTTCCCAGCACCTTTTTGACCTGAAATTCGGATGCCTTGCCGACAATTGTGACGACAGGCGCGCCAGAATCCAGCAGCGCCTTGATCGAGGGGTCTTCTGCGACTTTCGCACCGGCCCGGCGCGTGTTGCCGAACGCAGCCACCTGCGCGTTCCTTAACTTCAGGGTGCGGACACGACGGAAATACTCATCGTCCTTCGGGTTCGCGCCTGCGTAGCCACCTTCGATGTACTGCACGCCGAGTTCGTCCAGCCGCTGTGTGATGGCTAGCTTGTCCTCCACGGAAAGCGAGATACCCTCCTGCTGCGTGCCGTCGCGGAGAGTCGTGTCATAAAGCTCCACCTGTCTGTCCATGCCGGTCGTATCCTCTCGCGTTTACACATATCCTGCGTCACGCCTTTTCAATGGCCAGCCACACCTGTCCACAACTGTGTCATCGTGAATCCAGCGATACTTCAGGACGACACGGGGCACATCGTGAAACCCCGGCGCCATTGGTAGGCTGTATTACCCCGACAATACCACTGTGAGCCAGGCTCGCGCCCTCATGAGGGAACGCCCGATCTTTTCGGGCCAGAGGGCGGGCCACTACTAGAGGGCACGCATGCCGTCCGCCCGGTCCGCCAGGAAACACTTGTCTGACGCCGGATACCTGGAAAACCTGACGAAAAAGGTTTTCGTATCGGGCTTTTCCTGGGGGCCGGTTGAGAAGAAATGGCCGCGCTTTCGCGAGGTGTTCTACAACTTCGACCCGGGGATGGCGGCGGACATGCCGGAGCCTCTCATTGAACACGTCTCTCAGGATGCGGGCATTATCCGAAACCGCGTGAAGATCCGGGCGACGGTCAGGAACGCGCAGGAGGTGTTGCGGATAGCGGAAGAGCACGGGTCGTTCTGGAATTACGTGAGGTCGCTTGATGGGCTGAAGTACGCAGAGCGGTCAAAGGTGATGGCGAAGCGTTTCGCGTGTGTCGGACCGAACACTGTTTACTATTTTCTCCGCGACTGCGGCGAGCCAGTACCGTCAAGCAAGCCCGAGGGTGTGAAGTAGCCGCTGCGGATTGTGGCGGCTTGCGACCGAACATAGAATTGCCTGCAGGCCGTTACCGGAGATTCGACAGACAGGTTTCAGGGGGATGTGTTGAGCGACGCAGTCATTTACGACCTTGGTCTTGTGGACTCTGTCACCGCGCAGTCCCATGGCAGGCCGGGCGAGCGCACCTTCAAGATCGTGGCAAGGAGTCCACGCGGTCATGCCACGGTCTGGATGGAGAAGGAGCAGCTTTATCAGGTCGGCATCTCCATCAAGCAGTTCGTTGCAGAGCGCCCGCCCATCAGCACCCCCGCGCCGTTCGTGACCGAACCTGCTGTGGGAAGGCCAATCGAGGTTGAGTTCAAGGCGGGAGACATGTCCCTCCGCCATGACCCCGCCTCTGACACCTTTACCCTCGCCGCATCCAACGTCTCCGATGATGATCAGGCGGCAGGCGTGCAGGAGGGACAGTACAGGGAGGAGCAGGCCGTTGAGGTGTTGGTGAACTTCTCCCGCGCTGAGGCGGACAGACTGGCGGACACGGCGCTTGAGGTGGTGGCATCAGGACGCAAGCCCTGTCCGCTCTGCGGAGCGCCAATCGATGCAAGCGAGCACTTCTGTGTGCGCAGGAACGGGCACCACAAGCAGCAGGACTGACCGCGCATGCCACGGTCTGCGCTCCTGACACAGTGCTGTAATTCCATCTCCCGGCTGGAGTGGTCGGAGTGCGGGAATTACCTGAACCTGCACTTTGGAGACGGCCGCTCGCACCCCGTCATGCGTCCCGCTCCTGCCGGCGGCCCGTCCCCCGCTTCGGGATATGCTCAGGCCACGACACCCCCGCAACCGCACCGGGCGAATACACATGCCTGACCCACGGACACCCGACGAAAAGACTACCGTCCTCCGCCGAATGCAAGAGTGGAGCGTGGACGGCATGGGCATGCATCCCGGCGGTTCGAACTACGTCTTCGTGTTGCGTCTGAAACCCCCCGGGCCGGAAAAGACACGCCCGGAAGACGCCGGGGCGGGCCCGCTCTACACGATCTATAAGCCAGCCGCAGGCGAACGTCCGCTCCACGACTTCCCTCACGGCACGCTTCACCTGCGCGAGCGGGCGTGTTTTCTGATTAGCGAGGCGCTGGGCTGGCCGCTCCTCCCGCCCATCGTCGTGCGAGATGGTCCGCACGGCCCGGGGTCGGTCCAACTGTTCATTGACCACGAGACGGATCAGAACTACTTCACGATGCGGAAGGAGTGTCTGCAGATGTTCGCACCGGTGGCAGCGTTCGATGTCCTGGTCCATAACGCGGACCGCAAGGGCGGCGCCGTGCTCAAAGGAAGGGACGGGCGTCTGTGGGCGATAGACAACGCTCTCACCTTCAACCCCTACGCCCGCCGGCGCACGGTGATGTTCGAGTTCTCGCAGCAGCCTTATCTGGAAGGGACTGTCGAAGCGGTAAAGGCCCTCATGCCTGAACTGGAACAGGGCCATGCGCTGGGCGATGAACTGGCGGGGCTGCTCCGGCCCGACGAGTTGGGCCTCATCCAGCAACGCGCTGAGCGCATGGTCGCTTCCGGCTTACATCCCCGGCTCGACCCGGAAATGAATGTGCCCTGGCCGTACATCTAGAGGACAGCCTTTGCCAATACGCCGGACTGGAGCTTATCTCCGACTTCACGCACGTCCTTGGGGCTGTCCACTGTCAACCAGACGGCTTCTGATTTGAGAGCGGCCATGCGCCGTTCCTTCACAAGCTGAGGGAAGGTCGATGTCTCGTGGTCGCCGATCTCTGGCAGGAGCGTCTCAATGCTGCGGTCGAACACATAAACACCGGCATTTATCCAGAACGGCAGGCGGCCCTTTTCGATGAACTCTGTGACAAGGTAATCCTCGCCCGTCTGCACGACGCCATACTGGCTGGGGTAGGGCACGAGCATGGCGGTGGCCATGGCCCGTTTGCGCAGCTGCAGGGCGATCATCATGGCGAGGCTCTGGTTTGTGATGTTGTCGCCATTCAGGACAATCACCTGCTCCTCGGACTTCGGGACTAGGCCCATGCCCTTACGTACCGCGCCGCCGCGGCCGAGCGGGGTCTCCTCTAGCGAGTAGTGCGCGTGGAAGCCGAAGCGGAGGCCGTCGCCGAAATAGCCCCGGATCTTCTCCGCCTTCCACCCGCACAGAAAGACGATGTCCGTCACGCCTTCTCTGACAAGCCAGTCAGTCTGATAAGAGATCAGGGGCCGCCCGTTGATGGGGACCATGGGCTTGGGCAAGTCGTCGGTGAGGGGCTTCAGGCGCTCGCCCCTGCCGCCCGCGATGGTGAGTGCGTACACGATATAGTCCCTTCCCCCAAGTCCTTGCTCATGTGCTTAAGGCCCTGCCCCCGCCCTGGCGCCTGCTTTTCACCAGATGCCAGAGCTCAAGCACCGCCAGCAACAACGCTTGCTGCTCAGCCTCGCCTTTGTTGTCTATCTCTCAGGTTTTGCTTGCAGCCCACCCGGAACCGCGAACCTCATTTCAGGACACTGCCTAAACCTTGCTGAGCCAGTTCCAGCAGTCCTCGAAGCGTTTGCCCACGACAGGCTCGCGCCGCATGATCGAGTCGACGTCCCGACCCGCCGACTTGTCACCCATCCAGCGCGCAGTTTCATCGAGGCCCTTGCGAAGCTCTTCCTTCGAGATTGCCATATCAGCGGGCCGGAAGCGCACCTTGCACCTGTCCAGGCGGTCAATCAGGACCTCCGGCTCTTGCGATGTGTGCCAGGCGACCAGCACGGCCCCCAAAGCGCAGGCCTCACCGTGTATCCAGTACCTGTCATTCGCCTTCTCGATGGCGAAGCAGAAGTTGTGGTCCGCGCCCGGAGCGGCGGTGTGGCGCAGCATGCGGTCATCCCGGTCCTGCACCGCTTTCATTATGAAACGCACCGAATCCGGAGTCAGTCCCTTATCCACACCGAGCGTTTTCGGAAACCCTTCGTAGATCTCCCTGTGGTGCGCCTCGGTCCCGGCGACGGTCGGCTGGTCGAACGCTGGGCCGCGGCCGTGCGCTGCGTTGTATTTCCATTCGGAGATTCCGGCATAACCGCAGAGGACGTCACCGAGCCCTGCGGTGTTCAGGTGTTCCGGAGCCTTTAGAACGAGGTCATGGTCAACGACGACGTACTCGCAGTCCACCTCGGCGAGCGACCCTGTAATCACCCGCCCTGTCCAATCACCGACGAAGCCGTGGATGATCGCTCCTGTCGAGACGACCGTGGGGACCTGCACCAGAGGCAGGCCCTTGCGTTTTGCGACTAGCTTCGCATGGTCGAGGGCTCGCCCGGCGCCCACTCCGACGACGAGCCTTGCCTGATTCGGCAGCGCGGCGGCGACCTCTTCAAGGTGCGTCTTGTCGAGCCACTTGTTATAGCCGATGCCGATGGGCTGTCTGGCCAGAAAAGGTTGGGCTGTTTTCCATGCCGTAGGAGTCGTCACCACGACGTAGTCCGGCCAGCTCGCGGAAGTCGCTTTTAGCAGGCCGTGGCCGAAGCGGATGTCATATTCGCGGGCGGGTTTCATGGTCTGTCTGTCTCCAGTTCCCTTCTCTCAGGGGAGAGGGCGGCTCCGCACCGCAGGTAGGCGATGAAGGAGAAGTCCCATTCATATATTGCCGTCTGGCGCTTCAAATGTGCCTTTGGCCAGGAAGTGTTCGACGGCAGGCGAGGGCTGATGGTACAGCGTCGCTCACGGCGTCACACTGCTCTCCTTAGAGGCGCCTACACGGCTTCCTCATCCTGACCCGGCAATAAGACGTCCTGGATGACGTATCCTCCCCCATGAATGCATGAGGCCACGTCGAGTGTTGTGTTCGGGGAGAGACAGAGAGGGCCACTTCATTGCCTGAGATGCCCGCCCTTAAGCCGAGACTGATAAGGAGCATCCTCGTCCCGCTTGACGGCACGTCCGCGTCGGAGGCCGTGCTGCCGTACATCGAGGGCATGGCCGCGCACCTCAATGCGAACCTCGTGTTCCTGACTTGTGTACCGGAAGGGCTGAAGAGCGGTGTTCCTGAGCGGCAGTACCTTGAGCGCCTGGCTATTCCGATCCGCAAGCGCGGACTTGGTGTTGCCACCACAGTAAGAGAAGCGGAACCGGGTCAGGGCATCGTACAGACCAGTCTGTCGTACGACACAGACATTATTGCCATCGCCATAGACGCAGACCCTACGGGCAAGCACGACCTGCTTGGCACTGTGATACGCGAGGTCCTGACTTCAAGGGTCGAGCCTGTGCTGGTCTTGCGGGATGAAGACGGCAGGCTGGCCAGTGAGCGCTGGACGCCGCCGAGCGCTGTCGTTGTGGGCCTTGACGGGTCGGCGCCCTCGGCCACTGCGCTGCCCCATGCCGAGGCCCTCGCGAACATGTTCAACTCAGAAATCGTACTTGTGCGGGCTGTGCTGGCATCAGATGCGCTTTCCGGCGCGGCGCGCTACTACGGCGCGGTTGACGAGTTCGCCGAGCGTCACCTCGCCGGCGTCGCTGAGGCGTTGAGACTGCGCGGGTTCAAGGTGGCGACGCGCACAGGACACCGGCTAGCCGATCAGGAGATACTGGCCGCAGCCGACTCCTGGCCCGGATCGCTAATTGTGCTGTCTACGCGCGGTATGACGGGCCGTACGAAACTGGTCCTCGGCTCTGTCACCGAACGAGTTATCCACTCGAAGCGCCATCCGGTGTTCGTAGTTCCAGCGGCGAGGCCGACGCCATTGAACTGACTGGGATGTGGCACGGCTCCAGCGGACGACGTGAGGCTGGCCTGAACGTTTTGATGCGGGCATGGAGTCACTTAACACCGCCGCCGGGACAGTTCCTGAAATTCACCTGCGACCGGCAGCGCTACTTCCTTAGAGCGCGTCGGGCGGCAGCGACGGTGGTGTCAATGTCCGCGTCTGTGTGGGCGAGGGACGGGAACCACGCCTCAAACTGCGATGGCGGCGGGTACACCCCTTCACCGACCATGGCGTGGAAGAACTCTGAGAATCGCTGCCTGTCAGATCTGCCGGCAGTCTCCATATCCGTGACGGGGCCGGCCGTGAAGAACACGGTGAACATGCCGCAAACGCGGTTGACGGTCACCGTTGCTCCGGCATCACTGAAAGCCTTCGCAAGGCCGTCCGCCAGTCTGTCTGTGACATGCGCGAGCCTCGTGTGGACGCCCGGGTCTTTCAGGGCCTCAAGAGTGGCGATGCCAGCCGCCATGGCCACCGGGTTGCCGGAAAGGGTGCCGGCCTGGTACATGGCGCCCAGAGGGGCAACGTTCTGCATGATCTCCCGGCTCGCGCCGTATGCCCCGACTGGGAAGCCTCCGCCAACGATCTTGCCCAGGCAGGTGACATCTGGCTTGATGCTGTAAAGAGCCTGCGCACCGCCGGGGTGGACGCGGAACCCGGTCATCACCTCGTCGAAGACAAGGAGCGCTCCGTCTTTGCGTGTGATGTCCCGCAGGCCGTTGAGGAACCCCTTCTCGGGTTGCACGACGCCCATGTTCCCGGCAACCGGCTCGACGATGACTGCAGCGATCTTGCCGCGGTTTTCGGCGAAGAGGCGCTCTACCGCGTTCAGGTTGTTGTAGGGCGCCACCAGCGTGCTCGCTGCATATCCGGGATGAATGCCTGCTGAGTCCGGGATGCCGTGCGCTGCAGCGCCGGAGCCGGCCTTGACGAGCAACGCGTCGTCATGGCCGTGGTAACCGCCGTCAAACTTGACGATCATGTGGCGGCCTGTGTGTGCGCGGGCAAGGCGCAGGGCGGACATCGTGGCTTCGGTCCCGGAGTTGACGAAGCGCACCATCTCGATGCCAGGCATGAACTCATGCACAAGCGCCGCCATGCGGACTTCTGACTCAGTCGGAGCGCCGTAGCTTGTACCGCGCGATGCCGCCTCCTGCACAGCTGCAAGGACGCGCGGGTGGGCGTGGCCGAGAATGAGCGGCCCCCACGAGCCGACATAGTCTATGAACTCATTGCCGTCCACGTCCCACAGGCGCGATCCACTCCCGCGTGCGAAAAAGAGGGGCTTGCCTCCGACGCTGCGCCACGACCGCGCCGGGCTGTTGACGCCGCCGGGGATGAGTTTTTGAGCCTGTGCGTAGAGTTCTGCTGACCGGGCCGTGTTCAACCTTTTTCTCCATCGAGTTAAAGGGGCCTTTGTTGAGGTGAACGTATCACCGCGCCCCAATTCTCTCCCCTGCAGAGACGGCGGACGCGGATTAGGCCGCCTCAGAGTTGCTTCAGGGTACGCCCGGCGACGGCAGCGAGGGCCTCGATGAACAGCGGCAGAGTGTTGGGGGCCGGCGACCGGGCAAACTTCATGCCTGCCTCTCCGGCTTCAGTACCGCCCGCTGTGTCCACGTCATACAGGGTCTCAAGGTGGTCCGCCAGGAACTGCACGGGCACCACGAGCACCGCCGTGTACCCCTGCGATTTCAGGTCGGGTAGGCGGTCCTTGAAGTCCGGCTTCAGCCACTCTTCGGGCGTGTGCCCTGCGCTCTGGTAGGCCTGCTCCCACTCGCCCTCGTTGAGCGCCGCCCTGGCTGCGACAAGACTGGTGGTCTCGCGGAGCTGGTTGAGGTATTCGGGTTCTTTTTCGACCATCGGCTTCGGCAGGCTGTGGACGGTCATGATGGTCTTGACGCGTTCGGCCATGCCGAACTTCGCCCGCCCTTCGTGCACGAGCTTTGCCATGGCAGCGGTGAACAGTGGTTCCGTATGCCACGACCCGGACAAGGCGACGCTGACGCCCGCGGGGAGGCGCGGCCTGGCGGCATCGACTGCTCGTTGGTAGCCGCCCATGAAATATGGCGAATACTGGGGCGACATGATGATCGCGGCGATCCTCGTCGCGCCCCAATCGGCAAGGCTGCACAGGCCGTCTGCTATTCCCGGTTCGGAGTAGCGCATGCCAGAGGTGACGCGGTACGCCTCCCCGGCGCTGGCGCGGCTGTTAAGGAGCGCTTCGAGGGCCGCGGCCTGGTCCGCGGTTATCTTCCTCAGCGGAGAGCCGCCCACGACCTCGTACCGCCTCTGGAACTCTGTGACAAGGTCGTCCGGGGCGGGGCGCCCGCCCCGGACCCGCGCCAGATAGCCACTCACTTCTCCAGCGTTTGCGGCGGATCCGAAGCTCATCAACAGGACGCCAGTCTTGGTGACCGTCATCAGGCTGGTACTCTTGCGGACGAGTGTGAGTGTACAAACTCTGTCAGACGGGCAAGGCTGTCTGGGTTTGTGTTGGGCATGACGCCGTGGCCCAGGTTGAAGATGTGGCCAGGCCTCCCGCCTGCGCGTCGCAAGACGTCGGCGGCTTCCTGTCTCACGACTTCATCTGGAGCGGCGAGGATAGTCGGATCCAGGTTGCCCTGGATGCCTCTGTCGTGGCCAACGCGCGCCCATGCCTTGTCGAGCGGCAAGCGCCAGTCAACGCTCATTACGTCGCTACCGGCCGTGGACATGAGTTCAAGCAGGCCTCCTGCTGCGGTGCCGAAGTAAATGGTCGGAACGCCGAGCGAACGGATTTCAGCAAAGATTTGCTGTGTGTAGGGCAGTACATACCGCTCGTAGTGCGTTGGGCCGAGCGCTCCGACCCAGCTTTCAAATATCTGCACTATGTCGACCCCGGCCCGGACCTGCTCGCGCAGGTAGTCCACCGTGACCACGGTGATCGTCTCCATGAGGCGGCGCCAGAGGTCGGGCCGGGAGAACATCAGGCCTTTTGAGTAGCCGAACTCCTTCGTGGGTCGGCCTTCAATCATGTAGCTGGCAAGGGTGAACGGCCCGCCGGCGAAGCCGACGACTGCCGTCTTGCCGCCCAGTTCACCACGGAGTTGGCGGATGGCTTTGAAGACGTATGGGGTGGCCTCTTCCGCAGGGATGGCCAGCAGGGCGGCAACGTCATCATCTGTGCGCACCGGCGAAGGTACGATGGGGCCGACGTCCGGGTCTATCCGGTACGGGAGGCCCATGCTTTCAAGGACGAGCATGATGTCTGCGTAGAGCACAGCGGCATCGACGCCGAGCCGCCTGACCGGCATCAGGGAGACCTCCGTTGCGAGGTCAGGGGTTTTGGCGATCTCCAGGATGCCGTACTTTTCTCGCAATTTCCGATACTCAGGCAGAGCGCGACCGGCCTGGCGCATGTACCAGACGGGCGTTGCGTCCACGGGCTGCCTGTGGCAGGCGGCGAGCATCCTCTCTCGTCCGGTCATCTCCGAAGACATCTTTCCCCCTCGTGGCCGGGCAGGCCCCTGCCTGTACCGGTTTGCTGTTCAGAGTCCTGCTCCGCGCACCGGCCCAGACGGGCAACTGGGTATCATGGCCGCAGGTTTCAGTCAGTCCGGCGACGCTCCGCCGCCGGTTTGTTTATCAGGGTATAAAGCAATATGCAGGAACAGGAGCACCCACCGCGTTCGGATGAACGCCCGGAACAAGCCGGAGGGCAGCGTGAGTTCATGCGCTATGCCTTCTATAAGGTGTCGGCTGAATGGCGTCGCTTGGAGGCATCAGAACGTGGTGAGAGCAAGAGAGAGTTCGCCTCGGTCGTCGCCCTCGTCTCCGAGGCCGTTTCGACAAGGCCCTTTTCGCTTGCCGGGATCCGGGGGGACGTTGATTTCATGCTCTGGATGAGGAGTCCCAGCCTCGATGACTTGAAACGGGCGGGCGAGAGGCTGAACGCCACGCACCTGGGCCGTTATAGTTCGCTCCCTTATTCCTATCTGGCTATCACCCGGCCATCGCCTTATCTATCTTCGGCGCGCGAGCGGCCGAAGGAGGCTCAGTTCGAGAAGGCCAGGTACCTGTTCGTCTATCCCTTTGTGAAGACCCGGGCCTGGTATGCGCTGCCCCAGCACTGGCGCAAGGCGATGATGCTTGAACACATAGGAATCGGCGCCAAGTACCCCTCGGTCAGGATCAACACCGGCTATTCATACGGGCTGGACGATCAGGAACACATGGTGTCTTTCGAGACGGAATCGCCGTCCGACTTCGTTGACCTTGTAATGGCCCTGCGCGAGTCCCAGCAATCCTCCTATACGCTGCGTGACACACCAGTCTTCACTTGTGTGTCCGCGGAAATGCCCGCCATCCTGGATTCGATCGCCGGTTGAAGGGCCGTGTCCCCCTTCACAGCCGGAGTTGGGACTCGGTGTTGGCGAAGGGTTGATCTCACTGGCACGGCTTTCATGCTCTCCCCAGGCACTCCTCCATCGAGGGTGTGGAAACGATTTCATCCATCCGAGTCAAGGCCGAATGCGTGGGCGATTTCGCCTGGGGCATCCGGGTCTTCAGTGGACCTCAGGTAGTCAATAGGCTCTGCGAGCAGCCTGCTGACAAGCGATCTCGACATCGCTTCCAGCACCGCCCGTTGCCCATCCGTGATGTCGGGCAGGCGACGTAACGCCCGTTCAAGTTCGGCACGGCGCAAGGCTTCCGCTCTCGCTCCGAGCGTCCGTATGACAGGCTCGGTCTCAAGGCCGGTTAACCTTTCTCCGAAACGGGAGACTTCACGTTCGATCAATATGGCGGCTTGTTCCGCAGCGTCTTTTCGGCTCTCCCGGTGCTCGGCGGCTATCTGCTCGAGCGAGTGCAACGTGTGCAGACTGACGCCCGCGACGGCTGACGCCGCCGGCTCGACGTCGCGTGGCATGCCCACGTCCAGTACGAACACTGGCCTGTCAGGGCGGGACCGCATGATTTCCGAGAGCGCATGCGCGGTGATGACATGTTCGGTCGCAGCCGTGCAAGTGACAGCAATGTCTGACTCGGCGAGCGCGGCGTACCGCCTTTCAAAGGGGACGGCCTCTCCGCCAAGTTCGCGGGCTATGCCCACGGCTCGCTCCATGCGGCGGCTGGAGACGACAAGCTTGCCTATGCCAGCTGTGCGGAGGGCGCGTGCGACGAGTTCTCCAGTTTCCCCAGCGCCAATGAGGAGGGCGCTTTTCGTCTTCAGGTCGCCCAGGCTGCGTTCAATCAGCTGCACGCCGATTGACGGCACGGAGACGCGATCGCGACCCAGCCCCGTCTTCTGACGCACCCTGCGGCTGGTCCGTAGAGCAGAGTGAAAAAGGCGGGATATCCGGTGAGGGATTACGCCGGCCTCACCCGCAGCTTTAAGCGCGTCTGAGACCTGCCCGGCTATCTGGGCCTCGCCGAGGGCAAGTGAGTCCAGCCCGCTCGTGACGCGGAACAGGTGGCGGACCACGTCATCCCCGCGCAGCGAGTGCAAGTGCGGAGGGAGAATCGCTGCACGGCCTGACTGTACGGCGATCTCGTTCAGGAACTCGGTGAGCCGGGCGATGCCTGCCTCCGGGTCTGCGGCATCGGCATAAACCTCGGCCCGGTTGCATGTTGAAATGAAGACGCCGCCGCCGGCATGGGACGCCAAGCGTGGCAGCCAGAGAGGCATGGCATGGCGGCCAACAGCCACGCTCTCAAGTACTTCGACAGGCGCTGAAGATATGTTGACCCCGACAAGGACGAACTGCATCTCGGCCAGGTTCCCCCTAGTGTGCGGTGTGCGACGAGTCCAAGTTTACACCTGTGAATTGTTTCACAAAAGATGGGGCGACGTCACACAGCGATGCTGGAGGGTCGCCTGCCGTAAACTGCCGGTTGAGGAACTGCTTGCCCATCGGTAGAGGGGATTTTGCGACAGTTCCGAGTAGGAGTGCCATGCCCATCGACCTTGACACATTGTCTCCGGACAAGCGCGGTTACACGGACTCCAGCATTTTTGTTACGACGGAGTGGCTGGAGAGGCATGTGGATGATCCCAAGGTCCGCATCCTGGACACGGACGGTGCCCCCCAGTGGGAACGGGCGCACATACCGAATTCGCTGCCCGTGCTTGACCATTACTACAAGGCGGCGGAGAAGGGTCGTACATTCATTCAGGGACCGGACGAGTTCGCCAAGACCATGTCAGCTCTGGGCATAAGCGACGACACGCTGGTCATCGGATACGACAGCGCTGGTTGTCTATATTCGTTCCGGCTCGCCTGGTCCCTGCGCTACTACGGTCACAAGCAGGTGAAAGTGCTGGACGGCGGCTTTCCGAAATGGCTTGCAGAGGGACGGCCTCTTTCCAGAACGAAGCCTTCGGTCGCCCCCGGCAGATTCACAGCCCGCCCCGACAAGTCCATCTGGGCGGGGAAGGAAGACGTGATGGCGGGCATCGGCAGAAAGGACACCGTCATTCTGGATGTGCGGACCGATGATGAGTGGGACGGCTCGAATAAACGGGATAACGTCCGCGGTGGGCGCGTGCCCGGCGCTGTGCACCTTGAATACAAGAACTTCCTTACAAGGGGAGATGTACCAACCGTCCTGCCAGCGGAGGACCTGAAGGAGATTCTCCTCGCGCACGGCGTGACACCGGATAAGAAGATCATTACCTATTGACAGGGTGGCATCCGTGCGGCGCACGGATTTTGGGTGCTCAAGATGCTGGGTTACCCGCACGTCCGCGACTATGATGGCTCGATGCGCGAATGGCTCAATGAACCTTCCTGTCCGGTGGAGGTCTGAGCGTGGCGTTATCGCCTACCTCTTGAGATGGAATGCAGAACCAGATTAGTGTGACGACCGTATAACCGCAGGCAAAAGGCGAACACCTGTCACTCCGAGAGAGGGTCAGGGAGAACAGAGGCGTGCATGTCTGGACTCTTTAAGCGTTTCTCATTGGCAGCCGTGGTCGCGGCCGTCGTGCTCGTGGTTACCGCGTGTGGTTCTGGTGCAAAGCCTGCGTCGCAAGCCACGCCCGCTGCGCCCGGCACGACCCCTGTGCCAACGGCGACGGCGCGGCCTGCTTTCAACCGGGACGCCGCCCCCGCGTTTGAGGCTATAGGCGTGTCCAGCTGGATCAACTCGGAGCCGCTGACCATCAAAGGGTTGACCAGTGCCAACAAGGTCGTTCTTGTGGACTTCTGGACTTACACCTGCGTCAACTGCATCCGGACGTTTCCGTTCCTGAGAGAGTGGAACGCCAAATATGCGGACAGGGGCCTGGTGATCCTCGGTGTGCATACGCCGGAGTTTGAGTTCGAGAAGGTCAGGGCGAACGTCGAAAGGGCGACGGGCCAGTACGGCATCGTGTGGCCTGTTGCCCAGGACAATGACTTTCACACATGGCGCGCCTTTGGGAACCGCTACTGGCCGGCGAAATACCTGATCGACGCGGGTGGCAACCTGGTGTTTTCTCACTTCGGCGAGGGTTCGTACATAGAGACCGAAAAGGAGATCCGTGCTGCGCTAAAGGCCGCCGGATACAAGGTTGATGACATCCCGCTTGGGTCTGTGGAGAACCTTGAGAGCGACGAGAAGGCGACGATGGTGACCCGCGAGTTGTATGGCGGGTACGGACGGAACTTTTCCGTCGGCGAGTTCAACGCAGGCCAGGACGCTTATTACCTGGGCCCGGATCGCGTGACCGAATATGTCGACGCCGCCACCTACAAACACGATAAGTTCTATCTGCACGGGCTCTGGAAGAATGAGGAGGAGGCCGTCGTACATGCGCGGCAAACCGCAACTGCTGAGGACTACATCGCGCTGAAATTCGCGGCGACAAGCGTGAACGTGGTCATTGAGCCGCGCGGGCCAGAACCGTTCGACGTGCTGGTCGAGATGGACGGCGCGCCGCTGACGAAGGAGCAGGCTGGCTCGGACGTGAAGTTTGACGCAGAGGGCCGCAGCTTCTTCACGGTCACCGATGCGCGACTCTACTCCGTAGTCCGTCTGCCCTCGTTCGCCGTAGGCGACCTGAAGCTCAAGTCAGCGTCGAAGAATTTCGCGGTATTTGCCTTCACATTCGGTGTTTATGAGTCGGGCATCTGACCGCGCTGCGAGGCTTTTACCACTCTCCTTTGTTGGCCGCGCCGCTGTTCTCCTGACTATTGTTCTGGCGGCCGCGTGCGTGCCAGGCCGTGGACCAGTATCGTCGCCGCCCTCCACGGCTACACCGTTGCCAGCCTTTGCTGCGCCGCAGCCCACCCCGGGGCAGGTCGGTGGACTCGAAATCCAACGCTGGGCTGACTCCAGCGACCGCGGAGGGTACGCCATCCTGGCCACCACTGACCTCGCTCGCGGCCCGCAGCGCTTCGCTGTCGTCCTGACAGACGAAACCGGACTGGTCAACCTGCCTGTCGTCCAGATGCGGACGTATTACTACCGCGAAGGTTTCGAGTCTGGCAAACGAGAAGGCCCCGCAGAGACCGTAACCGCGCGTTTTCACGAGTTCCCGCTGGGTACGCGCGGCTTATACGCCACAAGCCTGGACTTCAACGAACTGGGTGATTGGGAGGTCGAAGCTGATGTGCCGCGCTCGGACGGTTCAGTGCTCAAGGCGGCTGTCCGGTTCAGCATCGGCCACCGAACCTACTCACTGCCCGTTGGCGCCGTTGCTGACGCGAGCGTGAACCGGACTCTGAAGGACGTGCCCTCGATCGGTTATCTGACCACAGGCTCGCACCGGGACCCCGGCCTCTACCAGACCACCATCGCGGATGCCCTCATGACGATGAAGCCGACGATCGTCGTGTTCGCCAGCCCGGCGTTCTGCACTAACGCAGTATGCGGGCCGCAAGTTGAGGTGTTGAGCGAGATCAGGGAGGAGTTCGGCGCAAGGGCCAACTACGTCCACATCGACTATTACGAGAACCCGCATGAGATCCAGGGCGACCTGACGAAAGCCGTCCCATCTAAACACCTTGCGGCGTGGGGCCTGACCTCGCAGGAGTGGACATATGTCATCGGCCGGGACGGCAAGATCACGGCGAGGTTTGAAAACTTCGCTCCGCGTAAAGAGATCAAGGACGCGCTGGAGGCCGCGCTGGCAGCGGGTGTGCCTCCACGCTAGAGCGCTGGGCACTAACGGGCTTTGTGCTGACGGGGCGCGGACATACAATGCCGGAGTCCGGCGGAACCTTCACCCTCTGCTCCACTCCGAGGCCGCACCGTTGACTGACTGGCTTTCTCTTGCACAAGCTCGCCGCGACGAACTGTTTGCCGTGCTTGAACAGATGGTCCGCATAGAGTCCCCAACTTCAGACAAGGCGGGGAACGACCGGGCGAGCGGTTTTGTCACGGAAAAGCTCGCAGCGCTGGGTGGGAGTGTCATCGTTGACAGGCAGGCCGAGTTCGGAGACCACGTCATCGTCTCCTGGCCGGGTGAAGGGGCGCCGGGGTTCGTCATCGGCCACATAGACACCGTCTGGCCGGTGGGGACGCTTGCCCGCATGGGTTACACGCACAATGGCGGCCGTATTTTCGGCCCCGGCGTGCTGGACATGAAGGGCGGCATCGCGGCGACGGTGACGGCTCTGGGCGCACTCAAGGAGGCCGGTCTATGGCCGACGCGGCCGTTGAAGATCTTGATCAATGCGGATGAAGAGCGTGGGAGCCCGTCGTCGCGGCCGCTGATCGAATCTGAAGTGAAAGGCGCGGCCTACGCGATCGTCATGGAACCCGGTCAGGGGCCGAAGGGCGCACTAAAGACACGTCGCAAGGGGCTCGGCGAGTTCAGGGTCACGGTCACCGGTCGCGCCGCCCATGCAGGTGTGTCGCCCGAGAAGGGCGTCTCTGCCATCCACGAACTGGCCCATCAGATACTGCGCATACAGTCGTTCGCCAAAAGCGGGGACGGGATCAGCGTCAACGTGGGGCTGGTGTCAGGAGGATCGGCGCGGAATACAGTGCCGGCCCATGCCGAAGTCATTGTGGACATGAGGGCGCCGGACGCAGCCCGCTGTAAATTGCTCGAAGCCGAACTCCGGTCCCTCCAGCCCGTGCTCAAGGGTGCGAAGATCGCGGTCGAGGGTAGTTTCCACAGGCCTCCGATGGAGCGTACGCCTGCCATTGCGGCACTCATAGAACAGGTGCAGGGCCTGGGTCGCGAGCTGGGCATGGAGTTGCCGGAAGAGCCGACCGGCGGCGGCAGCGACGCCAACCTGACCGCTGCTCTGGGTGTGCCGACCGTGGACGGCATGGGAGCGATAGGCGAGAACCCGCATGCCGAGGGTGAGAACATAGTGGCCGAGGGGCTGATCTGGCGTACGGCCCTGCTTGCCCGGACACTGCATCAGCTTTAGAGGCGGCTCAAGTATCTGCTGGGCGCGGCCGAACGCTGGGAACGTCACTGCCGCTGCTCGCTTTAGAGGCGGCTCAAGTATCTGCTGGGCGCGGCAGGGACGCGGCGAGTACGATATTAGTTCGCCCTACTCCCTGGGAGTCCTCTCCCTTGTCGGAGTTGTGCCCCGACCGCCAGCCATGAAGGACGTCCATGTTCGCCCTCGCCGCTCAAGACCCTGAAGTGGCGCGCGCCATTGCCGCCGAACGGCGCCGTCTTGTAGATGAGATAGTCCTGATCGCCTCTGAGAACTATGCCAGCACAGCGGTGATGGAGGCGACCGGTTCAGTCATGACGAACAAGTACGCGGAAGGCTACCCCGGCCGCCGCTACTACGCCGGCTGCGAAAACGTGGACATTGTGGAGAGGCTGGCCATCGAGCGGGCGAAGCAATTGTTCGGTGCGGAACACGCCAACGTGCAACCGCATAGCGGCTCGCAGGCGAACATGGCAGCGTACTTCGCTCTCCTGAAGCCGGGCGACCGCATCATGGGCATGAGGCTCGATCAGGGAGGGCACCTGACGCACGGAGCGAAGATCAACTTCTCCGGGAAGATCTATGAGTTCAGCCACTATGGTGTGGACCCGGAGACGGAAATGATCGACTACGGCGATGTAGCGCGTATAGCCCGTGAGTTCAAGCCGGACCTGATCGTCGCCGGGGCCACGGCGTATCCCAGGACCATTGATTTCCCGCGGTTCAGGCAGATAGCGGATGAGGTTGGCGCGCGCTTGATGGTGGATATGGCGCACATTGCGGGGCTGATCGCGGGCGGCGCGCACCCTTCGCCTGTGCCGTACGCGGACATTGTGACCACGACCACGCACAAGACACTCCGCGGGCCGCGTGGGGCGATGGCCCTTTGCCGGACAGAGCATGCCAGGAAGCTCGACAACGCCGTGTTCCCCAACATGCAGGGCGGGCCGATGGAGCACGTCATAGCGGCCAAGGCGGTGGCGTTCGGCGAGGCGCAGAAGCCGGAGTTCGCGGCGTACGCCCGGGCTGTAGTTTCCAACGCGAGCGCTCTTGCCGCGGCGCTAGCGGCGGGCGGGTTGCGGATTGTCTCTGGTGGGACGGACAACCACCTCATGCTTGTGGACGTGCGGCCCTTGAAAATGACCGGCAAACAGGCTGAAGAGGCCCTTGTCGCAGCGGGTATTGTGGTGAACAAAAACTCCATCCCCAATGACCCTGAACCCCCGATGGTCACGAGCGGCATCAGGCTCGGCACGCCTGCGATTACAACGCGTGGCATGGCAGCGTCAGACATGGAGACGGTTGCCGGGTTCATCCTTGAGGGACTCAGAGCGGCAGGCGACGCTGGGAGGCTCGGAATCGTGAAAGGGCGCGTGAGGAATTTCGCAAGCGCATTCCCAGCCCCAGGCGTCACGAGCTGACAATCGCTCTGGGAGGTCTTGCGCGACCTGTGCGATGATCTGGGCTGGTCGCGACTCGGTCTCAGCGTGGTAACATAATTCGGTTCGGAAGCATTGTGCCCACAAACAGTCCTGCGCCTGCAAAACGCAGGGGGATACACGGAAGCGGAACGCACATAATGGTTCGTAACTACGAGTTGCTTTGGATCATCCCCGGCAGCGTGTCTGAGGGCGACGGCGCAGCCTCAATTGAGCGCATCAAGACGCTCATCACCGCCCGCGGCGGTCAGGCGCTGTCCGCCGAGTTCTGGGCGCGCCGCACTCTTGCCTTCGCCATCAAGGGCAACAAAGAGGGTGCCTACTTCATCGCCCGTTTCTCGATGGATGGCAAACAGGTCCCGGATTTCGAGAGAGCCCTGTTGACCGAACAGACGGTCATCCGTCACATGCTCGTGAAGGCCGAGGAAGTGCAACCTTCAGAGCCGAAGGGTGAGACCAAAGAGGCTGCGGTGGCAGGCTCGCCGTCCGACAGGTCGTCCTGAACGTTTCACGTCTTATAGCCCGTACTTGGGTTTGAGCCGCTGATATGACACTGAACAAAATCCTTCTGATCGGCAACTCGGGTACCGACCCGGAGATGCGCTATACGCCGAATGGGAAGGCTGTAACAAGCTTCCGCATGGCTGTGACTCGCAGGTTCGGCGGCGGCGAGGGTGCCGAACCGCGAGAAGAAACGGAATGGTTCACGGTGGAGTGCTGGGACAGGCAGGCGGAGGCCGTCAACCAGTACCTGACCAAAGGGAAAAAAGTTTTTGTGGAGGGCAGGTTCCGTAGCCGCCAGTACACGGCGCAGGATGGCTCTCCCCGCCATGTAAATGAAGTGGCGGATGCCCGTGTGCTGTTCCTCGACCGCGCTGGCGCACCCCAGTCGGCCGAAGGCGCAGCCGCCCCGGACACCCATGCTGGTGACCAGGCGGGTGATCCGACAGGCGCTCCAGCACAGACACGCGCCAGGAGGCCGGGCAACCCGCAAGGCGGTGAACGCCGCGCTGGACAGGGCGGCGACGTGGAAGAACTTCCGTGGTAGTAATCCAGACAACTGAACGCAATTAGATTTGCGGCCTTGACGGGCCGCTGGCAACAAGGGGTTGGACCAGAAAATGACGTCGTACTCAGGACATCAATCATCGGGCGGATCACGTGGCGGCAGCGGCCCTCGTAGCGGGGGCGCTGGCGGCGCTGGTGGCACTGGGCCGCGCAAGTTCTTCCGAGGGCGGAAGGCGTGCACCTTCTGCGTTGAGCACATCGACACGGTGGACTACAAGTCTGTCAATCGTCTGCGGCGTTTCATGTCAGACAGGGCGCGGATGGAGTCTGGGAAACGGACGGGCACGTGCGCCCGCCACCAGCGAATGGTTCGCACCGCGATCAAGCGGGCTCGCATCATGGGTATGCTCCCCTTTTCGCCGGATCACTTGCGCGTGACTGGCCCGGTGTCTACCGGTGGGCCGCGCGGAACTGGGCCTGCAGCTGCCGCAGCCGAACAGGCTGAGGTTGAAGCCATCGGTGCGGAAGTGGATTCCGGCTTTGCCGAAGAAGACGTTGCGCAGGATGAGGATGGCGGGGAAGAAGAACGTACCGCATAGGCTGGCCGGGCAAATATGAGCGCTCATGTTTAGTCAGGCGGCGTTATGGATGCCGCCTGATTTGTTCACACAGGCGTCAGCAACCACCTCTAACAGTTCGAACGGGCGCGGTAAATACAGATGACGACTGATAGCGCAGGCCAGGGGGGCCCAGCAGCAGATCCGCCAGCCGGAGAGCGCTCGGTAGTGGTTCCACGCGCTCCTGCCAGGCGAGAGATGGTAAAGGCGAAAAAGGCGGAAGTCCGCAGATCTCGCCCTTACCTTGCTGGCGCGGGGGTGATTCTTCTTGGTGTGCTCGCCTACGTCGCGTATGGTTACTTCGAAAGGTTCGTCAACCCCCCACGGCAGATAGCTGTGCGCGTGGCAGATGCGGAATACACCCGCGGTGACGTGGTTGACTTCATCCGGTTTAATCAACGTCTGGCTGAAGATCGGGGGGTGGAGTTCCCAATTGGCAACTCCCTCTTTGATGCGTTGCAGGTCATTCAGGACAATGAACTTTCCGTAAGAGCCGCGCCCAGTCTTGGAGTTAGCCTTAGTCCTGAAGAGTTGGAAGCCCGCCTGGAGAACCTTGTCGGGTTCCCCGGTCTGACCCAGGCAGAGCGCGAAAACCCAAGGACAAAACAGAATCTGGCTGAGGCAAACCGGCAGCTCCTGAACAAGATCGGTCTGACGGAAGATGTGTACAGGGAGATTGTCCGTAAGGCCCTGTTCAAGGAAAAGGTGCGCGACGCCGTGAGCAAGGATGTCCCGCGCGTACTTCCACAGGTTCATGTGTATGAAATTGTGCTGATGGAACCGACCCAGCAGATCATCCAGCGGATCGAACGGGACCTGCGTTCGGGTGATTCCCCCGCTGATGTCGCCGTGCGCTACTCCCAGGACCCCAACGCGAAGCGCAACAACGGCGAAGCAGGATGGTTCCCGAAGGGGGTGGTGCCCCAGTTGGATCCGATATTTTGGGGGACGAAGAAGGACGGCTCTCGTGTGCTTCCGTTCGGGCTGCCTAGCGATCCCCAATACAACTCCGAGGCCAAGTCCTACAACATCTACGTCGTAACTGAGTACGCGGAGGCGCGCGAATTGAGCGAAGCGTCGTTTACGAAGCTTGCCGACGCGGCCCTTCAGGATTTCCTCTCCGAACGGCGGCGCGAACTGGGTGAGAGGAAGCAGTTGTACATGGCCTTGGACGATAAGATCTATGCATGGGTGAACAAGCAGGTCAAACTGGCCTCACTCGGAGCCACGCCCACTCCGGGGTCGGCTCTTTCGCAGTTCGGACTACAGTAAGGCCGGGTAAGCGATGAGCGCGGCAATAGGGAAGGCCGGGCCGGGGGTGCATGGGGCGGCCGGTGTTGGCGTGCTGGGTCTGGGCGTCGTCGGGTCTGCCGTCGCCAGAGCAATTCTTGAACGAGAACATACAGGGCATACCCAGCCTTCGTTGAAGCTGCTGGGTGCGGTGGTGCGCGACATCAGGAAGCCTCGGTTGGTCAGGTTGCCAGAGGGCCTCTTGTCCACAGACGCAGCCACAATCTTGGACAACCCTGACGTGAGCATCGTCGTCGAAGTCATGGGCGGCGAGATGCCTGCTTTCGACTACATCTCTCGCGCCTTGCGCGCAGGCAAGCACGTTGTCACGGCGAACAAAGAGGTTCTCTGCAAGCGTGGTGCAGAGCTGGAGGAGATCGCGGCGGAGCACGGTGTGCGACTGTTGTACGAGGCGAGTGTTGGTGGGGGCATACCCATAATCGGCCCACTCACGACGGATCTTTCCGCGAATCGCATCCTGGGCCTCCGGGCGATCATCAACGGCACGACAAACTACATCTTGACGAAGATGGCGGCTGGCGGCGCGGGGTTCGACGTTGCGCTCAAGGAGGCGCAGGGCCTGGGATATGCCGAGGCGGACCCCACAAACGACGTTGATGGGTTTGATGCAGCATTCAAGATCACTGTGTTGTCCCGGCTCGCGTACAGGACGCATGTGCCCCTCGAAGCCGTTTACAGGGAAGGCATCCGCAACATGGATGCAAAGGACTTCAGGTATGCAAAAGACCTGGGGTTCGCGATAAAGCTAATAGCCGCTGCCCAACGGGAGGAGGACGGCCTGCTGGTGCGCGTCCACCCTGCCTTCGTGCCTGTCGGAGTGCCCATGGCTAACGTCAACGGTGTACTGAACGCCGTTGAGATAGAGGGCGACATGGTTGGCCCTCTCTGGTTCCAGGGGCGCGGGGCAGGGCCATCTCCGACCGCAAGCGCGGTGATGGGTGACGTGTTGCGCATCGCCAGAGAAATTGAATCCGGCAGCGGTGTCTCGACGGTACGTCAGCCTGTCGAGGGCCTGCGCCTTCTGCAAATGGGCGAGCACCAGTGCCGCTACTACTTGCGCCTGACCGTCCATGACCGCGCGGGGGTGTTGGCGAAGATCGCCGGTGCGCTCGGAGAGATGAATATCAGTATCCGGTCCGTCCTCCAGATGGACACGGACGAAAAGCACAGAGTCGCGGGGCTCGTGATAATGACTCATCCGGCGCGGGAAGCTAACATGCAGAAGGCTGTGGCCCGTATACGCGATTTGGACGTGGTGGCATCCCTCGACAATCTAATCAGGGTCGAAAGCTACCCGGATATCGCGTACTGAACGCCATGCCCGGCTTCCGGGGATATGGCCAGGGTGAAGGCGTTGACGTGGGCCATGGTCGGCAACATGGGATCGCATGGCGTCTCTCTCACCATCCGGGGAAGGCTACGGCGGATCCCTGCGTTATCTCACTCCTCTAATTCGTGAACGTGGTCACACTTTGCCCAGACCCAGCGGAGTCATAGAACACTATCGGGACTTCCTCCCGGTCAGTGAGAACACGCCAATTGTCACTCTCGGAGAAGGCGACACGCCGCTGGTCAAGTCCCGGCAGATCGGTCCCGCTCTAGGGTGTAAGGCCCTGTATTTCAAACTGGAGGGCTGCAACCCGACCGGCTCCTTCAAGGACCGTGGCATGTGCATGGCGGTCGCCAAGGCGATCGAAGCCGGGCGGGAACGCATCATCTGCGCCTCTACGGGGAACACCTCGGCATCCGCCGCTGCGTATGGCGCGAAGTACGGCCTGCAGACGTTTGTACTCGTTCCTGCGGGGGAAATAGCCCTGGGCAAGATCGCGCAGGCCATGGCTTATGGTGCGCGCATCCTGGCGGTCAATGGATCGTTCGACGATGCGTTGACGACGGTACGCGGGCTTGTGGAAATCCTGGACATCGAGCTGGTGAACTCTGTTAACCCGTTCCGGATACAGGGACAGAAGACGGGCGCATTCGAGATCGTTGACGAGCTGGGCGATGCCCCGGACATCCTGAGCATACCCGTCGGCAACGCCGGGAACATTACGGCGTACTGGATGGGCTTCAAGGAATACAAAGCGGCTGGCAGATCAAAGAAGCTGCCCCACATGATGGGCTTTCAGGCTGCAGGGGCCTCACCCATAGTGCAGGACCGGATCATCGAGCGCCCGGAGACGGTCGCCACGGCCATTCGCATCGGTAATCCTGCCAGCTGGAAACGGGCTGTGGCGGCGCGGGATGAGTCCGGCGGGCGGATAGAGGCTGTGACCGATGAACAGATAATCGCCGCTTACTTGAAACTGGCGCGGGAAGAGGGGCTATTCTTCGAGCCGGCGTCTGCGGCATCAGTCGCCGGGCTGATGCGCCTGCCCGAACTGGGAGTGGACCTGACCGGAAAGACGATCGTGTGCATTTTGACCGGTACAGGCCTTAAAGATCCCGGCACGGCGGAAAAGCGGGCCTTCGTAAAGATGGAACTTGTCGAGCCGGACATGGAGTCCGTAATGGCGCTGATCGGAGCGCCCCGGCGGAAATAGCCGCGGCATACTGCCCCGGCAGGCTATAACCTGCATGGTTGCATCAGCAACATGTTCCGGGCGGAGAGGTGCGGTGTGAACGTGAAACTCACGGGCCCCCGGGGTATTCCACCTGATGCTGCCTATTCCGATTGCAAGCCCCGAGGTGTCGCCTTTGCCAGGTACCGTCTGCGTCCGGGAAGAGACATTTGAAAATCTCTGGCCGGAATGGACCAGTCTCATTGCCAGCCGCAGCGGTTTCACCGTGTTCGATACGCCGCTGTGGCAGCGCACCTGGTGGGACGAGTTCGGCCAGGGGTCGGCGCTGCGACTGATCAGTGTCTGCGACGTTGGCGCTAGGACGCTGCTGATCGCCCCGATGGTCATGTGCGAGGGCAAGGTTTCATTTCTTGGTGGCACAGACCTCGTTGACTACCACGATTTCCTTGCGACGGACGGACAGGCCGCGGGACATATCGAGGCAATCGTCAAAGCCTTGACGGACGACCCCGACTGCCGCGTCATTGAGCTGCTCTCGGTCCGCGGCGGGTCGCCCTGTCTTGACGCCTTCCCTGACTGCGCTAGTGCCATGGGCTGGCAGGTGGAGACGGCACAGGAGGACGTGGCGCCGCGCATGAACCTGCCCGCGACGTGGGATGCCTATGTCGAAGCCCTGCCCAAGCACGATAGGCACGAACTCCGCCGGAAGATGCGCCGCATAGAGGAGGCGGGTGATGTACGTGAATACGAACTGCATGGGCCGGAGGAAATAGCTGCCGGGTTCGATGACTTCATGGGCCTGCATCGGAAGAGCACGCCTGAGAAGGCTGTGTTCATGACGCCGGAGCGTGAGCGGTTCTTCAGGCGGGTGGCTGGGCAGCTTGCTCATGAGGGTATTACGCGATTGCGGTTCCTGGAATTCAACGGCAAGCGCGTCGCCACGTCGCTCTCATGGGTCGTGGGAGGCACCCGCTATCTGTACAACAGCGGCTACGATCAAGAGCACCGGGATCTGTCCGTTGGTCTGATGAACCACGCCTACAGTATCCGCGCATCTATCGACGAAGGGCTGAAAGTGTACGACTTCATGCGCGGGAACGAGGCGTACAAGTATCACCTTGGCGGGCATGACTGGCCCGTCTTCAAGATGATTGCCCGGAGATAACCACCCTGTCCCAACGGGAGAGGGTGCAGACAGGGCTTAAATAATGCAACGTCTTGCGATCATAAGCGTCCACGGTTGCCCGTATGTACAGGCGGGAGAGAAGGACGCGGGCGGCATGAACATATACGTCCTTGAGACTGCGAAGCGCCTTGCCGCACGCGGCCTCCAGGTTGATGTGTTCACCCGGCGGCACGATCCGAAAGACGAACAGGTGACTCAACTTGCGCCCGGTGCTCGCGTCGTCCACCTTGACGCCGGCCCGGCCTCGCCGGCAAAGGAGGGCGTGTACGACCTCCTGCCTGAGTTCTGCCAGAGGCTGTCGGCCTTCACGAGCGAAGAGGGCATCCGGTACGACGCCGTTTCCAGCCATTACTGGCTTTCGGGCCTCGTCGGACTGCACCTGCAGCGCGTTTGGGGGGTGCCGCACGTCACAAGTTTCCACACCATGGCTGAGATAAAGCGTCGCGCCCGTCCGGGGGAGAAAGACGTTCCGCAACGGGCCGACCGGGAACGCGAGGTGGCGACGGTTTCAGACATGGTTGTTGCCTGGACAACCCATGAAAAGGAAGCCATCGTCAATTACTACGGCGCGGCAGCGGACAACGTGGCCATCATCCCGCCGGGCGTGGACACTAACCGCTTCCGGCCCATGGATCAGGCCGAGTGCCGCAGGAAATTGGGCATCGGCGACGAGCGCGTCCTGCTCTACGTGGGTCGGCTCGAGCGACTTAAAGGCGTGGACATCCTGCTAAAGGCAATGCAGCAGCTTGAGCACCCCTCGGGCTTGAAGTTGCTCATCTTGGGCGGCAACATGGGTAGCCCTGAGATGACGCGGCTCAAGGGTATAGCCAGAGACCTGGACATAGAAAAGAAGGTGCAGTTCCTGGGGTCCGTGCCGCATACTGATCTGCCGGTCTATTACAACGCAGCTGATGTATGCGTGCTGCCCTCGTATTACGAAAGCTTCGGGCTGGCCGCGCTTGAGGCTGCAGCTTGCGGTAAGCCGGTCGTCGCATCGCGGGTTGGCGGCCTGCCTTCTGTGGTGCTCGATGGGCGCACGGGGTATCTGATCGCCTGGCGATGCCCGGGCCCGTTTGTAGAACGGCTCGACCTGCTCTTAACGAATGACCGTATGCGCCGCGGCATGGGAGCGGCGGCGCGGGAGCACGCACAGACGCTGACGTGGGACGCGACGGCGGACAGGCTGCTCGATGCCTTCAACAGTGCCGTGGCGAGGGCGGTCGCGTCCGGTATGTACCGGCACCCCGTCGCTCCTGAAGAACCGTGCCTGACCTCTATCGGGTAAGGCCGGGCAGCCTGGGACTGTCTAAGGGTGCCCCTCCCAGCCCAGCCATAGGTTTGTACGTGCGAAACGTGTCACCTGGTTCGGGCCGTCAACCTTCGCTCGCTGAGAGAACCTTCCTCTAGACAATCTCTGTTCTTCCGGAGAGGGTGGGCGTTGAGCGTTGAACCCTTAACCAGTTTCGCTGGATATGCGGGCCCGAACTATGCGAGGGACTGAGCGGAGTGAGGCGGCAAATCACCATCGATCTGGGATGCTGGCAATCAGGCACGATGCGGCACGAGTGTCAGGTCCCTTGGCTGCGTCCTGCAAGAGGGCGTGCTGCGCGGGTGTATCACGCATCTACGCTGATTGACCGAATTCGTAGCGGGCTGTTATCCTCACGTACTATCAAACGCGTCGAACGGGATCAGTACCGTACGTCTTTGTGTGAAGGACGGAAACCCGTGTTCTGGGCGGCATAGCTGCCTGAAGCACAGGCTAGGGAATGCTTGAGAGAGCCGGTGGTTGGTGCGAACCGGCAGCAAACCCGACGGGAACTCACCTGGGAGCGGCCATCCTGAGCGGCCTGAGCAACAAACCCACCCCTGAACAACTGAGGGGTTGAAGGGTGGAGCGAGGGGCTGTTAGGGATGTGACGGAAGGCCACGTTAAGGCTTTAGAGTGGTCTTCGCCCGCCGGCCTTGCGAGAACCTCAGGGCCGATGAGCAAGACAATGAAGGTGGTACCGCGGTAAGCCGAAAGGCCCCGTCCTTCTCATAGGACGGGGCCTTTTCTTTTTTGCCCGAACCGCCAACCTGCGGCGATGCGACAGTATCCGGGCGCTCCGGGACGCAATGCGCGCTTAGGCGTATGGGCGACCCGGGCGCACGACAGGACGAGGTGACACAGATGGCGCCAAGACAGCTCACTGGCGGACAGATAGTGTGCGAAAGCCTCATTGCCGAGGGGGTGGATGTCATATTCGGTATCCCCGGCGGAGCGATCCTGCCTCTCTACGGGTCACTGTCGCAGTACCCGAAGCTGCGCCACATCCTGGTTCGGCACGAGCAGGGCGCAGGGCATGCTGCAGATGGTTATGCGCGTGCCACGGGCAAGGTGGGGGTGGCATTCGCGACGTCCGGCCCTGGCGCGACCAACCTGATCACCGGCCTCGCAACGGCGATGATGGACTCGGTGCCGATCGTCGCGATCACAGGCCAGGTGGGCCGGGGAGCCATTGGCACGGACGCGTTCCAAGAGACTGACATCACGGGCGCGACGCTGCCTGTGACCAAGCATAACTACCTGGTCATGCGTGCCTCTGACATAGCGCGCGTTATCAAGGAAGCTTTCCACATCGCCCGTACAGGCCGGCCGGGTCCGGTGCTGATAGACATCCCCAGGGACGTCTTCCAGGAAAAGGCGATGTTTGATGACTATGCTGCCGTGCAGACGGACATCCCCGGCTACAGGTTCCCTTCCAACGCTCCCGTCGCACAGGTAGAGGCGGCGGCGAAGTTGATCAACGAGTCGAAGAAGCCTGTCATCCTCGCCGGGCACGGGGTCGTGATCTCGCGCGCATTCAAAGAACTACGCGAACTGGCAGAGAAGGCGCAGATACCAGTCGTCACCACGCTGCTGGGCATTTCAGGCTTCCCGGAGGACCACGTGCTTAGCGTGGGGTTCCCCGGTATGCACGGGATGGCGTACGCCAGCCTGGCGCTGGACCAGGCGGATTTGATCATAGCCATAGGTTCGCGCTTCGACGACCGCATCGTAGGCGACGCGAAGCGGTTTGCCCGATCGTCGAAGAAGATCCACATAGACATAGACCGCGCCGAAATCAATAAGACGGTGCAGGTGGACGCGCCCGTCATTGGCGACGTGAAGCATGTCCTGGACCAGTTGAACCCCCTCGTCCACAAGACAACCCACACCGATTGGGTGAGGCACGTGGAGCACTTGAAAGCGGAGCACCCCTCGCTCAAGATACGCGAGACGGATCAGTTGCTGGGCCAGCACGTGATTCAAGGCCTGTCGAGAGTGACCCGGGGCAACGCCATCATCGTGACGGGCGTGGGCCAGCACCAGATGTGGGCGGCGCAGCACTACCAGTTCACGCAGCCCAACTCATGGCTATCGTCGGGCGGGCTAGGCACGATGGGTTATGAGGTTCCTGCGGCGATGGGCGCGCAGGCCGGGTGCCCTGGGAAGCTCGTCTGGTCCGTCTGCGGCGACGGCGGTTTCCAGATGACGCTCTCGGAGCTTGCGACCGTGTTTGAAAACCGCCTCCCGGTGAAGTACGCCATCCTGAACAACAACCATCTCGGAATGATCACGCAGTGGCAGGACTTGTTCTACCGGGGCGACCACCAGGCCGAGACCTACACCGGCAACCCTGACTTCGTGAAACTGGCCGAGGCGTACCGGATCAAGGGGATGCGCGTGACGAGGCAGGAAGATGTGATACCGGCCATCGAGGAGGCGAACCGCCACCCCGGCCCGGTGATCGTTGATTTCGTCATCGCGAAGGTTGACCACGTTTACCCGATGATCCCGTCGGGGCAAAGTGTTGCCGAACTGATGGAGGAGAAACTGTGATCACTCCCGCTCAGATCCCCGGCCCGGCGCTGACCGCGTCAACCTCCAATGCGCTGCGCTCGCGGGTCATCACTGCGCTCGTGTATGACAAGCCGGGCGTGCTGGCGCGCATATCCAGCCTGTTCCGCAGGCGCGGGTTGAACATAGCCAGCCTGACAGTCGGGCACTCGGAGAAGCCGGGAGTGTCCCGCATGACGTTCGTTGTCGAAGGCCAGGAAAACATTGTGCGGCAGATCGCCGCCCAGCTTGACCGACTGATCGACGTGCTGGAAGTGCTGGATATCACGGAAAAAAACACGGTCTGGCGCGAGTTGGCGCTGATCAAGGTCAGCGCCACGGCGGTAACACGCACGGAAGTGCTGCAACTTGCCTCTATCTTCCGCGTGAGCGTGGTGGACGTGGGGGTGGAAAGCCTGACGTTCGAGGTGACCGGCGATGAATCGAAGATCGACGCGCTCATTGAACTCATGCGCCAGTACGGTGTGCGGGAGGTCATGCGCACAGGCAAGGTAGCCGTCCTGCGCGGCTCTCTTGTGGTCGGCGAAGTGGATGGCTCCTTCTTCTCGAAGGACGTGGCACCGAAGATTGCAGCCGCCGAACTGGCCGGAGACGACTCCGGGAGTGTATAAGTCCCCCCTAGTCCCGGCTTGGCCGGAGATCAGGGAAACGCCCCAACTCAATCAGCAACCTTTGTAACTTTCAATACAGCGCAACACTGCAACCAGGGAGGACAACAGAATTGGCCGCAACTCTGTACTACGACAAGGACATCTCGGACGCTCCCCTCAAGGGCAAGACCATAGCAGTCATCGGATACGGCTCGCAGGGTCACGCTCACGCGCTGAATCTGAAGGACAACGGGCACAAGGTCGTCATCGGCCTGTATGACGGCAGCCGCAGCAAGCCTGTAGCCGAGAAGGCAGGCTTCGAGGTGTTGAGTAACGCCGAGGCCGCCCGCCGCGCTGACGTGATTGTCATGCTCCTGCCAGACACAAAGCAGAAGGCCGTGTACGAGGCGGAGATCAAGCCAAACCTGAAGAAGGGCAAGGTCCTGCTCTTCTCGCACGGGTTCACGATCCACTACAAGCAAATCGTGCCGCCGAAGGATGTTGACACGGTGATGATCGCCCCGAAGGCGCCTGGCCACCGCGTCCGCGCCGTGTTCGAGCGCGGGCTGGGCGTGCCCTGCTTGATCGCTGTCCACCAGGACGCAAGCGGCAAGTCACACGAGCTCGCCCTGGCTTACGGCAAGGGGATCGGCGGCGGGCGCGCCGGCATCCTTGAGACGACGTTCAAAGAGGAGACCGAGACGGACCTCTTCGGCGAGCAGGCCGTGCTTTGCGGTGGAGTGTCCCAACTGATCAAGTCTGGCTACGAAGTCCTAATCGAGGCCGGGTACCAGCCGGAGTCGGCGTACTTCGAGGTCCTGCATGAGGTGAAGCTCATCGTGGACCTCATCTACCAGGGTGGCCTGACGTGGATGCGGGATTCCATATCGGACACCGCCGAATACGGCGACTACACCCGGGGCCCGCGCATCATTGACGAAAAGGTCAAGGACAACATGCGCAAGGTCCTCAAGGAGATCCAGTCCGGCGCCTTCGCGAAGGAATGGATAGCCGAGAACGAGGAGGGCCTGCACCACTTCAAGCAGATGCGCAAGGAGAACACCCAGCACCCGATCGAGAAGGTGGGCAAGGAGCTTCGGGACATGATGCCATGGCTCGAAGCTACGACCTAACACCCTCTCCCTAACAGGGAGAGGGATCATGATGGCGACAGGAGACTCACATGACACCCACGGCCAAGAGCGGCGCGAAGGACAGGGTCACGATCTTCGACACCACGCTGCGCGACGGCGAGCAGTCTGCCGGCGCCGGCCTGACGGTTGAAGAAAAGGTTCTCATCGCCCACCAACTCCGGCGCCTGGGTGTGGATGTGATCGAGGCGGGTTTCGCAGCTTCATCTCCCGGCGATTTCGAGGCCGTAACGCGCATCGCGAGGGAGGTAGGCGCCGGACCGGACGCTCCCACCATCTGCTCGCTCGCCCGCGCCGTCCCCGGCGATATAGACCGCGCCGGAGAGGCGGTGAAACACGCCGCGAAACCGCGCATCCACGTCTTCCTGTCATCGTCGGACATCCACCTGATGCACCAGATGCGGAAGGACCGAGAGACGATCATGAACATGGCCGTCGAGGCGGTGAAGCGGGCGAAGTCACACTGCGATGACGTCGAGTTCTCGCCGATGGACGCCTCCCGTACAGCGCCCGAGTACCTTTACGCCATGCTCAAGGCGGTCATAGACGCGGGCGCAACAACTGTGAACATCCCTGACACCGTCGGCTACTCGAACCCAACTGAGTTCGGGGACTTGATCCGCGGTGTCTTCAAGAACGTCCCCAATATCAACAAGGCCACTGTGAGCGTCCATTGCCACAATGACCTGGGCATGGCCGCTGCGAACAGCCTCGCCGCGGTCGAGGCGGGGGCACGCCAGGTGGAGGGCTGCATCAATGGTCTGGGCGAGCGTGCAGGCAACGCGTCTATCGAAGAGGTCGTCATGGGCATCGAGACCCGCAAGGACCACTACAGGGTCACGACAGGCGTGAATACAAAGGAACTTGGGCCGTCAAGCCGTCTCGTCTCGGACATCTTCAACTTCCCTGTCCAATACAACAAGGCCATCGTGGGACAGAACGCCTTCCGCCACTCCTCTGGCATCCACCAGGACGCCTACCTGAAGGAGCGCACGACATTCGAGATCATGGATCCTGAGCGGGTCGGCTGGCGGGGTGAGGCCATCGTCCTGACCAAGGTTTCTGGGCGCGCTGGTCTGCGCGCCAAGCTCAAACAGATCGGCTACATCCTGTCCGAGGACGAGTTGAATGACGTCTTCGCCGCCTTCAAGACGCTGGCTGACCGCAAGCGCGAGGTTACCGATGCCGATCTGGCAGCGCTCATGTCAGAACAGCTACGCATTGAGGAGTCGCAGAAGGGCTACCGCGTGTCAGACCTGCGGGTGATCTGCGGTACAGGCCTGAAACCGGAGGCCACGGTCACGCTCGAATGCCCAGACGGCACGTTGAAGACGATGCGCACAGAGGGCACCGGTCCTGTGGACGCCACGTGCAAGGCCATAGATGCCATCGTAGCCTTCCCGGTAAAACTCACCGAGTTTAGCGTGAACGCAGTGACGGAAGGCATAGACGCCCAGGGTCAGGTGATGATCCGGGTGCAGCACAATGGTTCGGTCTATTCCGGCCGCGGCTCAGACACGGACATAGTCGTCGCCTCTGCGAGGGCATACGTCAACGCCATCAACCGGGCGCGTACCATTCGCTTTGAGGACAAGACCGCGAAGGCGGGAACGGTCCGGTAAAGAATGGTTTCGGCAAGAAACTCTGATTGGAGATCTGACAGTTGGCCAAGACCCTGTTTGAAAAAATCTGGGAGCAGCACGTCGTCGAGCAACCGGAAGGCGAACCGGCGGTGCTGTACATAGACCTGCACCTTGTCCACGAAGTGACCAGCCCGCAGGCCTTTGAGGGCCTGCGTCTCGCAGGACGCACGGTGCGCCGCCCTGAACTGACCGTCTCAACCGTGGACCACAACATCCCCACGGATCACACGCGCATGCAGGTCATCAAGGACGAAGTCGCCCGAACCCAGGTCGAGGCCCTCCGGAAGAACTGCAAGGACTTCAAGGTCAAGCTCTACGATGTTGGCTCGAGCGAACAGGGCATCGTCCACGTCATCGGCCCTGAGCAGGGCTATACGCAGCCAGGCATGACGATCGTCTGCGGCGACAGTCACACCTCGACGCACGGTGCGTTCGGAGCGCTCGCCTTCGGTATCGGCACAACTGAAGTCGAGCACGTCCTTGCGACCCAGACGTTGCGCCAGCGCAGGCCGAAGACGATGGAGGTCAGGTCTGTGGGCAAGCTGCCCCACGGCGTGACGGGCAAGGACCTGGTGCTGAGCATCATTGGCAAGTTGGGAGTCGCGGGTGGCACGGGCTACGTATTTGAATACACCGGTGAGGCTGTGAGTTCGCTTTCAATGGAAGGCCGCATGACGGTCTGCAACATGTCCATCGAAGGAGGAGCCAGGGCCGGCATGGTCGCCCCTGATGACAAGACGTTCGAGTGGTTGGAGGGCCGGCCATTCGTGCCGAAGGGCAAGGCGTTCCACGAGGCTGTGGAACGTTGGAAGGAACTGCCCACGGACAAAAGCGCGCAGTACGACCGTCTCGTCGAGATAGACGCCGCCGTGCTGGAGCCTCACGTGAGCTGGGGCACGAACCCAGGGCAGGTGGCCAGAGTCTCGGACAGGGTGCCTGACCCGGCGGACTTTTCCGACCCTGCGGACCAGCAGGGCGCGGCGAACGCGTTGCAATACATGGGCCTGAAGGCCAGGACTCCTATTCAAGACATCAAGATAGACCGCGTGTTTATCGGCTCCTGCACAAACGCGCGCCTTGAAGACCTGCGCCTCGCATCACAGGTCATCAAGGGCCGTCACGTAGCCCAGAGCGTGCGCGCCATGGTCGTACCCGGCTCGACGCTGGTGAAGCTTCAGGCCGAAAAAGAGGGCCTGGACAAGACGTTCAAGGACGCCGGGTTCGAATGGCGGGAGTCGGGCTGCTCCATGTGTCTGGGCATGAATCCGGACATCCTGAAGCCCGGAGAACGCTGCGCCTCGACGTCGAACCGTAACTTCGAGGGCCGTCAGGGCAAGGGCGGGCGCACTCACCTTGTGAGCCCGCAGATGGCGGCCGCTGCCGCGATCGCTGGGCACTTTGTGGACATCCGCGACTGGGACTTAGACGCGTAAATTGATCCCCTTCTCTCTCAGGGTGAGGGACGGGCGCCGGCGAAAGGCCAACCTCGACATGGGCGACAACAAACAGGGCATAAGGATGCGCATCCCTCCACCTCCAAAGCCGGTGGGGGAGAAGGCCCCAACGCCGCCGCCAGGGACCACGGGCAAGGCGCCGGGCCCGGTTCGGTTCCCCACCGCCACGCGCAAGAAGGTGCAGCAGGAGGAGCGAGATTCTCTATGGCGGCGTGCCACTGGCCGACCTCAACTTGAAGCCGCCATGCGGCAGCGGCTCCAGCCGTACCGTTTCGAGTCCAACTCAACGACGTTGAGATGGGTGGTGGCCGGTCTCGCTGTGTGGATACTCGCAGTTCTGGCCCTCACATGGAGTGACAGGCAGACCCTGCGCACACTGAAGGAACTTGAGGCCCGTGGCATCAGTTCCATCCCGCCGACGGGTGTTGGTTTCGGGGACCTCGTCGCCTTCGCAAAAGAGGAGGGTTTCAAGTGCGCCACCGTGGCGGAAATCCTTGGCGATAAGAGCGACTGCCCCACTGTATTTGAGATCAAAAAAGAGTTCTCCGGCACGCAGGAACGCGGAAACGTTATGTTCGCATTGCTGGCGGTCATCCTGATAACGACGGCGTTCCCATGGGGCACGATGACGCAGCGGGCCAGCCGGAACTTGCTGACTCTCAGGTCAGCACAGCAGAAGTTTCAGCCGGACTGGATCGTGTTGTGGGTCGTCGTCGGCACCGCGGTGTTCCTGCTCATGGCCCCGTTCGGGCGGGCCGTTGGCGTAGGCGCCGCTATAGGGCTGATCGTGCTGGTCTGGAAGGTGTTGCCGTCCTTTTCAGAAGTGTTCAAGGGCAGCGACCCCAAGCCGGGCTCGGAGGATGACACGGCATGGAAACGACTGGGCAGTGTGCCGCCGGTGGCATATCTGTGGATGGCCTCGATAGCGGTAGTCTTATTCTTCAACCCGATCACGGTCGCGCGGCTTTCCCCCAGAAACGACATGGCGGACTTGATCGGAGTCGTAAACAGGCTCGTGTGGTCGGACCTCTTATTGTTGCTACCGGCCGTAGCCGGCATCTTGATGCTGCGCGATCTTCACCAGCGGCAGGAGGCTCGGCACGCGGTGGTTGGCGATATCGAAGTGACGCCGCCGAGGCCGCAGGACCCGATTGAAGCTGAACTGGAGAAACGGATCAGGATGCGCGAGGAGCGCGACCAGGCCAAAGAAAAGTAAGCGTCCCCTCTCCCCTTGCGGGAGAAGGTGGGTACCCGTCGCTGCGGGTGTTGAGGGATCAATAACCATGCAACCGTTCAAGAAATTCACAGGCGCCGTCGCCCCCATGGACCGCGCCAACGTGGACACCGACCAGATCATCCCGAAGCAGTTCCTTAAGCGCATTGAGCGCACTGGCTTCGGTAAGTACGCGTTCTTCGACTGGCGCTACCTGGAGGACGGCGTACCGAACCCGGACTTCATCCTGAACAAGCCGCAATATCAAGGCGCGAGCATCCTCGTCGCCGGACGGAACTTCGGGTCCGGATCATCGCGTGAACATGCGCCGTGGGCGCTGGGCGAGTACGGCTTCCGGGCCATCATCGCTCCCAGCTTCGCTGACATCTTCCGCAGCAACTGCCTTCAGAATGGGATGCTGCCAATGGTCCTGACCGAACATGAAGTGGATACGGTCATGGCGAAGGCGTTGACGCGCAGGGGCTATGCCGTGACGGTGGACCTTGAGGCGCAGGCCGTATCGGACGCCGATGGCTTTTCAGCGAAGTTCGATGTGGACCCGTACCGCAAGGAGTCCCTGCTGAAAGGCCTCGACGATATAGGCCGTACACTCCTGCACGAGGCGACAGTCGCAAAGTTCGAAAAGACCCACCCGGCGCGCTGGTAGTCGCACGGCGGCACACTGCGTACGCTCCCCTTGTAACAATCCGTTTTTCCTTTGCGGTCCCTCTCGCGCTAAACTACCCACGATTTGCCGGTGTCCACCAAGACACTTGGCGGCAAACGAGAAGTAACGCACACCTCCAACGAAAGGCCGCGCCCGCGGGTGCACGACTGGCGCGACGGCGCTGCCACGGCCTGTCTGAACTCTTGTTCCACCCCTGCGGGTTCCGGGCGTTCCGGCTTGCGGGTACAGGACCTTCAAGGGAAACACATGCATGCACGGATAGCGGTCCTCGGCGGCGACGGCATTGGCCCTGAAGTCACGGTCGAGGCGGTCAAGGTGATGGACGCCATCGCCCGCCGCCACGGACACGATTTCAAATACGTCACCGCGCCCGTCGGCGGCAACTCCATAGACAAGTTCGGCACCGCCCTTAATGACGATGCCATGAACCTCGTCCTCGGGAGTGATGCCGTCCTGTTCGGCGCGGTGGGCGGGCCAAAGTGGGACGACCCGAAGGCCAAAGTGCGGCCCGAGCAGGGCATATTGCGCCTCCGCAGGGAGCTGGGCCTCTTTGCCAACCTGCGCCCCGTGAAGGTCTACCCTCAGCTCGTGGACTCCAGCCCAATCAAGCCGGAACGGCTCAAGGGCGTGGACTTCATCATCATCCGCGAGCTAACGGGCGGCCTCTACTTTGGCAAGCCCAAGAAACGCTGGACCACCACGCGCGGCCGCCGCGCCGTGGACACACTGCTCTACACGGAGCAGGAGATATCCCGAGTCGTGCGCGTCGGCTTCGAGCTGGCCCGCGCCCGCCGCAAGAAACTGCATTCGCTAGACAAGATGAACGTCATGGAGACGTCACGCCTCTGGCGCGAGGTGGCGACGGAGGTCGGCCAAGAGTACCCGGACGTTCAGCTTGTGCACATGCTCGCCGATAACGCTGCCATGCAGATAGTGAACAATCCCGGCGTGTTTGACGTGATCGTGACTGAGAACACCTTCGGCGACATCCTCTCGGACGAGGCGGCGGTGATAGGCGGCTCCATGGGCATGCTGCCATCAGCGAGCCTGTCCAGTCTGCCTCCGGCGAACGGTAAACGGCCGCGGCGCGGCGGCAAACCTGCGCTCTACGAACCCATCCACGGGTCCGCGCCGGACATCGCCGGAAAGGGCATCGCCAACCCCATCGCAGCCATTCTCAGCGCGGCGATGCTCATGCGCTGGTCGTTCGGACTGCACGAAGAGGCGGACGAAATCGAAAAAGCCGTCGAGGGCGTGCTGGCCGAAGGTTACCGGACCCGCGACATCGCGAAGCAGGGCGAACGCGTCATGGGCACGAAGCAGATGGGAGACCTTCTGGCCGGGCGCGTGACATGAACGGAGCATCAGCAAAGCCGCGGGCTTCCATGTCGGACTGACGCTGTGAACGTTTCGGGCGAACCCCTCCTTTCTCCTGCGCTGCTGGTGTCGTCACTTCTCCCGCCGTGGAGGAGCGCGTCTCTGGCGCTCCCGCATTCAAATGTCCGCCTGTTTAATCTGGGCCGGCATGCGCTGGCGGCAGCAGTAGAGTCGCTGCCTCCCGGCCCGGTGCTTGTCCCCGCCTTCATTTGCCGCGAGGCTGTCGGTGGCATCCGCGCCGCTGGCAGAGATGTGAGGTTCTACTCGCTCGGGCCAGATATGAACCCTGTCTGGGCGAGCATTGATGCTTCCCCTGAGGGCAGGGTACCGGTGGCCGGGATCGCAACGGGGCCCTCAGACAAGCGCGGGGCCCGCAGTCGCACGTCTCCCGCAGCCGCCATGGTCCTCGTCCACTACTTCGGGGTGCCTGCCGATGCTGCCAGGGCGCGGCGGTGGTGCGACGAACGCGGCATTACCCTCATAGAGGACTGCGCGCATTCGTTCCTGAGCGCGGTGGGTGGCAGACCGGTGGGGTCGGAAGGGGACTTCGCTGTCTTCTCCTTCCGCAAACAGTTGCCCGTGTCGGGTGGCGCGGCGCTTGTCATAAATGCTCATTCGGGTTCTTCGACAATGCGGCTGCGATCGGGGCGGTCTGGCGTCTGCCCTGTCCCGGCCGTGCGGGAAGTCGCAGCATGGGCGGTGTTCTCTTCGGGCTCAGGGAGGTTGCGGCGCTGGCTTGCGCCGTCGCTCTCGGACGAATCCATGAGGATCGGGACGCCGCCTGACCGCGCACAGGGCATCGATCTATTCGCGCGCCGCATTGTCGCAAAGCTGGCCTCGCGGTCTGGCGAAATCGCAGTGAAGAGACGGGCGAACTACAAGCGGCTTGAGGGCGAGTTCCACGACCTTCCGAGGCTGGCTCCGCTTTTTGCGAATCTGCCTAACGGCGCAGTCCCATGGGGCCTGCCTTTGAAGGTGGCTGGCGGCGGCGCAGCCAGAGATGAACTTCTCCTGGTACTGCTCCACGAGGGCATCGGCGCGTGGAAGTGGCCTGACCTGCCCGAGGAGGTGACTCAGGGAGGTTTCCCCGAAGCGTTGATGCTGGCGGGTGAGACGCTTGTGCTGCCGGTGCACCAGAATCTTTCACAGAGGCATGTCCAGCACATCGCAGACACGGTCTCCGGGTGGGCATTGTCGTCAGGAGAAGGCTGACAACATTCTGGACGCGGGCATGGAGGTGGACGCGCTGTTTGATTCAACCGCCGGGCGAATACACGCCCGGGAGATCCGCAACGGGCCAGGCAGGTAATTCAGTGTGTTCTTTTCGAGTGTGCCCATGATCAGCTGAGTCTGGCGCTGGAAGTTGCCGTCACCGGCGTCCTGCGATATCGCCTCGCCATGCTTTGGCCCGGGCACCCTTGCAGTCTTTCGAGTGCAGGTGCAAACGGGGAGGCTCACACCGCGACGCCTGCAACTGCCTTCCTCACGGGGCGCTTCAGCAGCAGGAATGTGACCGCTCCACCCAGGAACAGGACCGCGCCGCCGAGCAGCGCGTACGTGTACGAGCCCGTCCTGTCGTAGATGACACCTGCAGCCACTGGCGTGACCACCAGCGCTGCGTTGTAGATCGGCGCGAGCAGACCGCGGATGGTGGCGTACTTCTTGCGGCCGAACAGGTCGCCTACAAGGGCCCAGTTCAGCGAAGCGCCGGCCTCGGTGCCTGTGAAAAGGAACAGGGCGATCATCAAGGGCACCATCCCGTCAGCAAACGCGAGCAACAACAGGCTGGCCGCGGAGGTCGCGTAGCACACGGCGAGGAGCTTCTGCCGGCTGAGGCGGTCGGAAGCCCAGCCTGCCAGGAGGATCAGCGGCACAGATATCAGCGCCATCAGGCCGACCATGTTTGCCGACACCTGCTGACCCTGGCCCTTGGACACAAGGATGGCGATGAGGTGGACGAAGATCGCGCCGTGCGCTGACATCCGCAGGACGGTGCCGAGCGCCAGAACCCAGAACGAACTGGTCTTCAGCGCCTCCATTACGCCCCAGTCTTCGTCGTCCGCGGCGGGAGGAGATACCCTCTCCCTGTGAGGGAGAGGGTTAGGGTTGGGGCCCTGGTCTGGCTCTGGCCCGGACACGGGATTCTTCGTCCCGCTGGGATCTGGGTTCAGGCTGACAGGCGGCCGCGCCGCATCTCCATCCGGCCTCTGCCCGATGGACTCGGGCGACCGCTTGAAGAAGAGGCCAAGCGGGGTTACGAACACGATAATGCACACGCCGACCCACAGCGACGCAGTCTGCCAGTCGTACTTCAACACGAAAGCGGAAAGAAGAGGGACCGTCACCGCGCCGCCCATCCTGAACGCCGCGCTGTTGATCGCCATGGCGATGCCCCGGCGTCGTATAAACCACGAATTGATCGCGGTCGTGCTGGCCTGCATGAACGTCGTCGAGCCGCCGATGCTGATGAAGGTCAGATAGACCAGTAGGAACGAGGTGTACGAGTTCGTGAATGAGAGCAGGATGTAGCCCACCCCGGTCATGATCGTTCCGCCGATCATCAGCGGCCGCACGCCGAAGCGGTCGATCAGCCACCCGGTCAGTGGTCCCATCACGCCGTTTTCGGCGCGGGCGAGGGAGAAGGGCAGGGCGGTCATCGCGTGGCTCAGGTTCAGGCTGGCGGCGACGGGCAGGAAGAAGACCTGGAATCCCTGCCAGTGGACGCTGCCGCCTGTGCCGTTCATCGCGCTCGACGCGCCGACTATCCACCAGCCGTAGAAGATGTTGCGCTTCTTGCGTGCCGCAGGTGGTGGACCGGCTTGCGCGTCCCCCGCGTACACGGCTTCGCTCTGGCCATGCAGAGTGTCCACCGTGGCATCAGAAGCCGACGCGCTGGTATCCGCCGGCGGTTGCACGGCAGCGACAGGACTGGTCGGCGCAGAGCGAGCGCCGGTCGTGTCAGCGTCCATTCATGCGTGTAGCCGCGCTGTAAACCGCTCTCCTGCCGTGGGGCGGGCGCCCCGCGGCGAATCGGGGCGCGGCAAAGGCGAAGAAGAGCGTTGAAACCCGGAAACCTGTGTCACAGCAGAGGATGATAGTCCTCTGGCGGGGAAAGCCAGATTCCTGAGAGCCCGTTCCAATAACCAGCGGACAGGCACTAATAGCCCGTGACCGGTGCAACTTCGTCACGCCGGGCGGGACTTGCACCGTGCCAATGCCGGAAAACAGCTTCGCAGGGGGAAACGGCGAGCGTCGCGATCAGGGAGTGGTGATGGACCAGACTCTTAGTTCTGAGAAGGTGGTGACTGTGCCTGCGGGCTGAGAAGTTGAGAAGAACCCGGCCAGCGGCGCCACATCACCCTGAGCGGGTGAGCCAGGCGCTGTTGTGGCGCCGACAAGGTTGCCGTTGATGAATAGGAACGCGGCTGCCTCGATAACGATCACGCGCAAGGTGTTGATTTCGCCCGGTCTGGTGTTGAAACCGGTGCCGGATGCAACCACGCCGGTCGCGATTTCACGGTCGTTGGTAAACGTCTCATTTCGCTGGTGGTGAAACCATTTTCCTGTGCTGTGGACAACAAAGGAGTGGAAGGCATTGGTTGCGTACCGCCGGAAGTAGATGCCATAGTCCCAACCTTGGCCGCTCGCCAGTTCTGGGTTTGTGAATGTGACCTCGAGCGCCGTATCGTGGATGTCAACTCCGGTACGCTGGGAGGCTATGAACCCTGCCTTTGAAGTCAGGTTGCCTGCCGAAGGGCCAGATTCAACTGTGACCTGTGAAACGGTGAAGTCTTCAAACCGGGTCGTCGCGCCCGCCACACTTTCGCCGGTGTAGTAGCCGCTGGTTGCCCATATGTCGCCGGTCTGGCTCGTGCTGCTGGCACCCAGATCAAGGGAAGCTATGTATTCACCTGTGACGAACAGGTGGGCGGTGTTGCCCGTCACGAGCAGGCGCAGGTGGTTCTTGCCGCCGGCCGCGAGATTTAGCTTGGGCAGCGTTCCCTGGCGAACGACCTTGCTGGACTCGGCGGTTCCGGTTCGGATGATGTGGTAGTACGATCCGTCGCTCCTCAGGAACACAGTCTGGAAGGTATTTGTGCCCGTATGCCGGAATATGAACCCGTAGCTCCACGGATTAGTGTTCGCGGCGTACGGGTTGAAGAACCAGGCAGAGGCCATGAACTCCGCCGCCTCAATATCTGTGTCGTAGTAGTCAATGGACTTGTCGTCAGGGGTGTGCTTCATCTCGCCGTTGACCGGCCCGAATGAGCCGGGGACGGTCGGCGTGGCTGTGGCGGAAACGAACGCCTTCCCCGCCCGAAGCGAAACCAGCGCCGGGCTGAATGTCTGCGACGCTACGGCAAAGCCGAAGCCCTCTACGCTGATGCCGCCTCCGGTTGACCGAACCACCGAAGTGTTTATGCCAACAAGAGAACCGTCAGACGTGATAAGCGCGCCACCGCTGTTGCCGGGGTTGATGGCGGCGTCGGTCTGCAGGAGCCAGCGCTGACCTACGGCGTCATATCTGCTAGCGGACACGATCCCCTGGGTGACAGTGGGCGGGCCAGAGATCCCCAGCGGGTAGCCTATGGCGATGGCCGGTGTGCCCGCAGGCAGGCCAGCAGAGGCGCCTACAGTCAAGGGGGTCAGCGTGCCTACGCAGCAGAACCTGACCAGGGCCAGGTCCGCCGCCGGGTCTGAACCTACAAGCGTGGCCGTATATTCAAGTCCGCTGGAGGTGACGACCTTGATGGAAGAGGCCCCGGCGATGACATGGGCGTTGGTCAACACTTCTGCAGATGTCGTTGCTGATGTGTACAGGATGATGACGCCAGACCCGGACGCGCGGTTTGTCTTGATCTGCACTACAGCTGGCAGAACTCGTTTGAGCACATCTGCCACGCTGTGGGCGGGGGCGACGGTAGGAAGAGGTGTGGGCGAGGGAGTAGGGATTGGCGATGGCGTTGCGGTTGGAGCTGGTGTAGGAGTCGCCGTCGGAGTGGGTGAGGGAGTCCATTTAGGGGTTGGACGCGCTGCTTCCGTCGCCCTCACTGCCGCCTCGACGGTTCCGGCGATGTTGGGCGTTGGAGTGGGTGAGGGAGTCCAGGTAGGGGTTGGCCGTGCAGCTTCCGTCGCCATCACTGCTGCTGCAATCGTCGCGGGCAGGTCAGGCGTGGGAATGGGAGTCGGAGTGGGGATTATGGCTGCCACAATCGCGGCGACCGTCGCAGGGATGTCCGGAGTTGGCGAAGGGATGGCCGCGGGCGTAGAGCAGCGTGTCGCGACGAACACTGCCGGCAGAATAACCGCCAGTGCCAGCAGTTTCTTGACGCCTCTCATCCGGCCCTGTGCACTCACTTCCAACTCGGCGCAAATGCCGCTTGCCCGCGCGTCCATGCGAGACGCAATGTCATGTTACTGGAGGCGTTGCCAACGGAATGGTGGCGTCAGATCCCCCGGCTACGCTGAGAATGAGGGTGGCAGCAGGCTATTGGCCTCGCCAATGTTGCCTTCACACTGCACCCTCCCCCTCGATGGGGGAGGGGATCTGCCGTCGACTATCCGTAGCGCGTGTCTTTTTCGAACGGGAAGAGCGGCCGGCGGCGGTGGTTGTAGGTAAACGTGGACAGGTCAGCCGTCGTCACGCCGGGGGTGTTCGCGAGGATGATCTCGCCGGCTATGGGCTGGAAGGCAGGCCGGGGCGACACGACGCCCTTCGCCACGACTATCTGAAAATCCTCTGGCCGGATACCTAGGGAGTAGTACTGGTGACGGGCAGTGTTCCCCATACGCCCTGAGCACAGCACAATCGTCCAGCCGTCCGTCGTGTCCAGACGGGCGCAGAGGCCCTGGTCAAAGTACCTGCCGCCGCCGTGGTTGGGCAGCGTCTCTTCGAACTTGCCGTCAGAAATGACGCGCACCGTGCCGGTCAGCCTGATGGGTTTGCCGTGCAGCCCGTCCGTCCTGCCGCCTGCTTCGACGGTCACCGTGGCACCGGCGCCAGCCTTGACACAGGCCTGCACCGCCGCGGGGTCGTAGATCGACTGGAGAATGCTTTTTACGCCCATGACGCGGGCCTCGTGGAGGATGAAGGTGGAGTCCGCAGGCGAACCGCCGCCCACGTTGTCACCCACGTCCATGAGGACGATCGGGCCGTGCTTGACCTTGTTCGATGGCGCGGTGAGCGCGGACCCGTCTGTGGGGGCAAGGTCCTCCTCGCCACGCGGGCGCGGGCCGATGTAGTGCGCCTGTGCCGTCTTTAGAGCCTCGCGAATGGACGGAATAGGGTTGTTCAACTCCTCGCGTCGCGCCCATGCCCGCTCCGCCATCCAGCGCGCCGCCTGCTTCGCGGCGTCCTGGTCGCCGTCAGCGATGGCCAGGAATCCCATCCCTATCTTTTCGATGTCCGAGTACGGGAAGCCTTCGGCGACGGATGTGTCGAGTATTTTCGGGCGTCTGTTCGCCTCGACGGCGTCATCAACGAGGGCCTTCATGGGCAGTTCGCCCGTGAACTGGCGGACGATATTTACGATGAGCGGGGGCATCTCAAGCCACTGCACGGGTTTAATTTCCCCCTTGACCGTGCGGCGGATGAGGTCAACGGTCTTCTTGCCGCGCAGCTTGCAGTCGAGGTGCGGGTTCGTGCGCCAGACGACGCAGACGGTCGTGTTGCGGACGATTTCCTGAGACAGGTTGCCGTGCATGTCCAACGTGATTCCGACGGGCATTTTCGGGCCGACGATCTCCCGGACGGCCTTCGCAAACGCGCCGTCCATGTCAGGGTGATCCGCCGATACCGCCGCGCCGTGGTTGGCGATCAGCACGGCGTCCCACGGCCCCTGCTTGCGGAGCATGTCGAACATTTCAGTCGTGAGACGTTTGTAGGCGTCGGATGTGATCGTGCCGCAAGGGCCGGTGACGGCGAACATCAGAGGCACGCCTTCGATGCCCAGCTCACTGCAGGCTTCGACGTACCCCGCGATCGTCGAGTTTGACTGCCCGAAGCGCTGGGCGATCTCTGCGCCGCGGGCGATCGTTCCGCGTTTTGCGAACTGGTCGTAATCCGCAGGGGTCTGCGAGAAGGTATTGGTCTCATGGGAGATGCCGAGGATCGCGAAGCGCATGTGTGAACTCTTTCAAGCTGCTTCCGGCGGGCACGATGGCAACCCGTACCGGGGGCGTGGTGGAGCGGGATGACACGAAAAGGGAGAATGTTAGCCCACGCGCACCGGGAGCGGTAATGGCTTATCCTTCCCGTGAACAAGCAGGGGCATACACTACCCGCCTGGCGGGTCTGCGCTGCCGGCCCCTCCGGCTTGAGTTGATCCATCTGTTCGTTGCGGCCTGACCGGAGATCCCATATGCCAGCACTACAGCCGGGCGACAAGGCCCCGGACTTCAAGCTTCCCGCCCACACGGGCGTGGAAGTGCAACTCAGCGCCTATTTGGGCCGCAGGGTGGTGGTGGCGTTCCATCCGGCCACGTTCACGGGCGGCTGAAAGAACCAGGTCAACGAGTTCCGTGAGAACTACGAAGAGTTCAAAAAGCTGAACGCTGAAGTCCTTGAGATCAGCGTTGACAGCGTCCACGCGCAAAAGACCTGGGCCGAGCAGCTCAAGGATGTCCCGTTCCCGATCCTGTCTGACTTCTGGCCTCACGGCGCAGTCGGCAAGATGTTCGGAATCTTCAACGAGGAGCGCGGCATGGACAGGCGGTCGGTCTTCTTGCTGGATGCCAGCCACACCGTGCGCTGGTCGAAGACCTACGAGCCGGGCACCATACCGCAAAGCGCAGAACTGCTGGAGAATCTGAAGGGGATCTAGCTTCCCCCCTCCGCCTGCGGCAGAAGGTCATGGGCGATGAACCTTGCACATGGTTCACGGCCTGCCTGATCGCGAGCAACCCCGGTCAATAGCGAACGGTCAGACCCCTCCACTACGGCCCTCACAAGCCGCCGGTCGGGATGATGGTTGCAAAGGATCCTTTCCCGTGGATTCCTAATAGAAGGTCTTGCCGCTTGGGTCCTTCTTGCCGTCTGCGCCGGCCGCTCCACCTGTCCTCGCCGTGACGCCGCCCGCCTTGACACCCTTCGCGCGGGCGACTTTCAGGTGTTCTTCAAAGGCCCAGCGTAGGAGGCGGGCTTCTGAAGCGATGGGCATCCACTGGAACCCCTGCTCGATGCGACGCTCCACCTCCGCGCCGTCTACGCAGTGGATCCCGACTGGCATCCCGTGGCGCTTTCCGGCTTCAAGGACCTTTGCCACGGCGGCCATGTGATCCGGGTGTCGGTTGTCCAGGCCAAGTGGGAGGCCCATCGAACTCGCAAGATCGTTCGGGCCAACGAAAACGATATCGAGACCTGGCACGCGCATGATGTCGTCTATGCGGCGGACGGCGTCCGGGTGCTCGATCATGCACACGGTCATCGTCAGGCTGTTGGCCTTGGCAACGTAGTCCGAGCCATAGACAAGCATCCCGCGCGTTGAACCTATGCCGCGCTCCCCGAGCGGGCGATACTTGGCGTCGCGGACGATCTTGGCCACCTCTTCCGGGCTGCGGACGTCCGGCACGACAACGCCAAGAAAACCCATGTCCAGCACCCGTTTGATCCAGGTGAGGTCGTTCCAGGGGATGCGGGCGAAGGAGGCGCACTCAGTGCCCAGCATGGCCCGCAGGCAGTTGACCGCGCCGGACGCGTCTATGGGATTGTGTTCCATGTCAAGCGTCACCCAGTCGAGACCGGACCGGGAGAGTATCTCGATGACGCTGGGGTCGCCCGTGGTGCTCCAAGTGCCGATCGTAGCTTCGCCCCGGGCCAGTTTTTCGCGGACAGGGTTTGAGTTCATGGGTGATGGCCTTTGAGTGCCGGCATGTGGAGAAATGGACACGCGGCTCGCACCTGCGATTATGCTTGCACGCGGGGTTTCAGGCTAGACTGGCCGGACTCGAAAATGGCTCGCTGGCTCTGAGAACCCGGAGGGCATATTGCCTCGACACAAACGCCTTGATGTCCTGAACGCTCTTGTCCAGACCGGCGTCGCGCCGGTCTTCTACCACAGCGACCTTGAAACGGTGAAGGCGATCGCCCGGGCGTGCGTCGCGGGTGGCGTGCGCGTGCTGGAGTTCACAAACCGGGGCGACTTCGCATGGGAGGTCTTCGCCGGACTGGAGAAGTTCTGCGCGAAGGAATTGCCTGATGCTATTCCTGGTGCAGGATCCGTTCTGGACGCGCCGACGGCCGCGCTGTACATCGCCTCGGGGGCGAATTTCATTGTCGGGCCTGTGACAAACCCGGACGTGGCCAGGCTGTCCAACCGCCGCAAGGTGGCGTACATACCGGGCTGTGCGACTCCATCGGAGGTTTCCAACGCCGAGGAGATGGGGTGCGAGGTGGTGAAGGTATTCCCGGCCAAAGCGGCGGGCGGGCCGGACTTCGTACGGGAAGTCCTTGCGCCCATGCCGTGGTCGTCGATCATGCCAACAGGCGGGTTGGACGTGACAAGAGAGTCCCTGGAGCCGTGGTTCAAGGCGGGCGTCGTGTCTGTCGGCATCGGGTCGAAACTCATCTCGCCCGACCTGATAAAAGCGCGAGACTGGGACGGCCTGACGCGCCGCTGCCGGGATGTGACTGCCCTGATCCGGGAGATGCGCTCTGCGAAGTGAACTCCCCTCTCCCATCCGGGTGCCTGCGGCAGTGGGCGAGGGCGAAGTCGCGCCGCCATGTGAGGCGCTCCCCGCGTACCATGTCATCCTTGGCGAAGCGAAGACCCTGGCACAGAGGGACTCGCGTTGCCCTGGTCAGCGTCATTCCGAGCGTAGCGAGGAGTCTTGGGCGTTGCAGGTTCAAAATGACACCGTTCCGCACCCCCGCCCAATTGGAAGGAACCCATGCCCAGGCAGATCGTGACATTCGGTGAAGTGCTCCTGCGCCTGACGACTCCTAAGCACGAGCGTTTCGTGCAGGCGCGCCAATTCGATGTCATTTACGGCGGGGCCGAGTGCAATGTGGCGGTCGCCCTCGCCCAGTGGGGCATCGGGGCGCACCATGTCACTGCGGTGCCGGACAACGACATGGGGCAGGCATGCCTCGCCTACATCCGGCAGTTCGGCGTGGACACCTCGCTCTCGCAGAAGCGGCCTGGTCGGCAGGGCCTGTACTACCTCGAGACGGGCGCGAGCGTGAGGGCGTCGAAGGTGGTGTACGACCGCGCCCGCAGCTCCTTCTCCGAACTCCAGCCGGGCATATTTAACTGGCGCGAGATCTTCCAGGGCAAGAGCTGGTTCCACTTCACTGGCATCTCGGCCGCGGTCTCGGACGGCGCGGCGGCAGTGTGCCAGGAGGCGGCGGCCGCGGCGCAGGCGCAGGGGTTGACCGTGACTTGCGATCTGAACTACCGCTCTGCGTTGTGGCAGCCGGAGAGGGCGCGCGAGGTCATGCGGCCCCTGATGAAGAATGTTGATTTTCTGCTGGGCGGCAGGGACGACGCAGACAAGATGCTGGGCGTGACGCTGCCTCCGACGTCGGGTGTCTCCGGGCTTGATTACAAGTCCACAGGCGAACTGGCGTTGAAGCTGCGCGACGAGTTCAATTTCAGCAAGGTTGCGCTGACGATGCGGGCGGGGGACTCGGCGGATGAAAACGAGGTGTCCGCGGTCTGCTTTGACGGCGTGAAGGTAATCAACGGCCGTCGCATCCAGCTCAAGGGGATGGTGGACCGCGTGGGCGGCGGTGACGCCTTCGCCGCGGGCATGATCTTCGGCAACCTGCAGGGTTGGGACTCTGAAAAGACGCTCGAGTTCGCCGTGGCATCAGGGGCGATCAAGCACACGGTCCACGGTGATTTCCAGATCGCATCTGTCGCTGAAGTCGAGGCACTGGCCGCGGGCGGAGGCGGGGGCCGCGTGCAGCGGTAGGGCGGGTCATCCCTGTCCCTGCGGGAGAGGTTCAGGGTGTGGGCATTAATTTCAGACTGCGGGAGAGGGTTCAGGGTGTGGGCATTAACGACAGCAAGCGCCGTTTCGCAGAACTAATAGCCACCGGGCTCGGCTCCGGGTACTTCCCTGTCGCGCCAGCGACGGCTGGGAGCGCGCTTGCACTCTTGATTTACTGGGTACTGCCGTTCCCGGGCGCAGGCGATTCACCGGCGTTTTTCCTGATGATCGCCGGGACGCTCGTCGCAGGCACTGTCGCGGCGGCGGTGATCATTGCGCCGTCACGCCGGTCTTCCGGTGTGGAAGCAAGGCAGGGCGAACAGGGGCGATCGGGCGCGGCTGGCCGGAGCAAAGATGAGAGCGACCCGAAGCGGTGCGTGATAGACGAGTTCGTGGGCGTGTGGGCGACTTGTCTGTTCCTTCCAACGACTTGGGCCTGGCTGCTCGCCGCGTTTCTGATGTTCAGGGCGCTGGACATACTGAAGCCATTCGGCATACGCCGGTTGGAAAAGCTTCCGGGCGCCTACGGCATCATGGCGGATGACCTTGCGGCGGGGCTGTTGGGCGCAGGGGTCCTGAATGCTGTGAGGTTGTTTTTCTTCAGCTAATGGGCATCCAGAGATGTCTGCTGGACTGGTTTCAACATCTCCGCGTCATATGCCGGGCATGCCAGAGATGACTTCTGGATGAACTTTGTAAATCGCGAGCCTCGTTTCCTGCCCGATATACTCCCCCGCCATGACTGTTGATGCATCTGATCACCCCAACGACCGCTTCGGTTATTCGGTGTATGCGGGGGTGCTGCTCGCTTCGCCTGCACAGCAGCGCGCCGTCCAGGAACTGCGCGAAAAGATCAAGCCGGGGCGCGCCATTCTCCCCGCACATGTAACCGTGAAGGGCACGTTCTGCGATATCTCCTCGCTTGACGAGGTTGAGCGGCTCTTTGCAGTGGTCGCCGCCAGGCACTCGCCCCTGACCGTGCGGTTTGAAAGCACGCACGTCAACGTAATCAAAGACGCCTCCGTGCTAGACGTTGTCAAGGCGCCGCAGCTCGTCCGAATATACGACGAGCTCCGCACCACCCTCGGCTCCGTAGGCACTGACGCCTACGGTTACGACACTCAGGGCTACGCGCCGCATCTGACCTTGTGGCAGGAGTGCCCGCCGGAGAACGCTGCCCTGGCGGCAAGGCTGGGCCGCGAGATCAAGCTGGGCGAAGGCTTCACGGCTGCGGAAGTGGCCCTCGTCGGGCGCATCGGTCCTGCCCACGGAGGCAGGTGGACGACGCTCCGGGCGTTCAAACTTGGACTCGCGGGCTGAGCCAGCCCGCCATGGGCCTGGCTGGGGGGCGAGGGGCCGCTGCGCTGGACATCTCCCACTTCGTCATATCCCTCCCTATCTGCGCTCTGGTACGGTATTTCGCACACTAGTGCATACGATGGACAGCCCGGAGGCAACCCATGGTCGCAACTCCCGAGCGCGCACATTTCAAGAACTTCGGTCAGCGTTACGTCAAGGTTGACGGCCTCGAAAAGGTCCTGGGCGTATCCCAGTTCGGCGCAGATTTCACGGCTCAGGGCACGCTCTACGGTAAGATCGTCCGCAGCCCGCACGCCCATGCCCGCATCGTAAACATTGATACCTCAGCAGCCGAGAAGCTGCCCGGCGTCATGTCTGTCGTCACTGCTGCGGACTTCCCTCCCGCCGTATCGGGAGACCTGGACACAGGCGAAGTAGAGATCGGTATCCAGTACCTTGCAAACTTGGTGATGGCCCGCCGTAAGGTCCTTTTTCAGGGACACCCCCTCGCCGCCATTGCCGCGACCGACCCGCACATCGCCGAGGAGGCTGCGCGCCTCATCAGGGTCGAGTACGAGGTGTTGCCTCCGGTGACGGACCCCATCGAGGCCATGTCCCCGTCGGCGCCGCTGCTCCACGAGGGACTTGTCGCTCGATCGCTCTCTGGCGCGGGCAAGACACCCAGCAACATCTCTACGCACCTTGAAGCCCAGCGCGGCGACGTCGAGAAGGGGTTCAGCGAGTCGGACATCATTGTTGAGCGCACGTTCAAGACGAGCATCGTCCACCAGGGGTACATAGAGCCCGAGGCCGAGACTGTGAGCTGGGGCGGCGATGGCCGCATCACCGTCTGGGGAAACACGCAGGGATCGTTCGCGTTGCGCGGCAACATGGCGCCGTTGCTGGGCATTGACGCCGGTCGAATCACGGTCATCCCGCTTGAGGTCGGCGGTGCCTTCGGCGGCAAACTCGTGCCGCGCGTTGCTCCCATTGCGGCCCTGCTGTCAAAGAAAGCGGGCCGCCCGGTCAAGATTGTCCTGAACCGCACCGAGGTGCTCCAGGCCACAGGCCCCGGCGCGGCGGCTGTCATCACTCTCAAGGTGGGCGCGACGAACGACGGCAAGCTCAAGGCCGGACAGGCGCGCATCGTTTTCGCAGCCGGTGCGTTCCCCGGCGCTCCAGTGATCCGTGGTCTCCAGACCGTATTCGCTTGCTACCAGCCCGAGACGATGCGTGTTGACGCCTATGACGTCGTGACGAATACACCGCGGGTGGCGGCATACCGCGCTCCGGGGGCGACGGTGACGTCATTCTGCACGGAGAGCGTGATGGACGAGATCGCCCGGAAGATCGGCATGGACCCGCTGGACTTCCGCATCAGGAACGCCACCAGGACCGGCGACAAGAGCGTTGACGAGCAGACTTATACGCGTCTGGGCATCGTCGAGATGCTGGAGGCGGCAAAGGTTCACCCGGCCTACACGACGCCGGTGGCGAAGTCACCGCGCGGCTGGCCGACGGGCCGGGGCGTGGGCATTGGCTGGTGGCCCTGCGGCGTGGAGGTATCGGCCTGCAGGATGATGGTGAACATTGACGGGTCTGTCGAACTCGTGTCGGGCAACGTTGACCTTTCAGGGACGCGCACCGGGTACGCGCAGATCGCCGCTGAAACTCTGGGCATCACGCCGGATGAGGTACATGTCACTGTCGGCAACACAGACCAGATCCCGTATACCGGGTCAAGCGCAGGCTCGCGTGTGACCCGGGCCCAGTCGGACGCCATTTTCAAAGCGGGGAATGATGTCCTGCGCCAGATGAGAGAAAAGGTCGCGCAGAAGTGGACTGTACCCGCGGACCATGTCGAATATCACGACGGTGTCTTCACCGCCCGCGACAACCCGGACAAGAAGTTGTCGTTCAAGCAGGCGGGCAAACTCGTGACGCAGCACGGGTCGAACGTCGTCGCCACGGCGTCGAACAACACTGCGATGCGCGCCGCGAACGGATATGCGCTGAACATCGCGGACGTTGAGGTTGACCCTGATACTGGCAAGGTGCAGCTGCTGAAGTTCACGGCGTTCCAGGATGTGGGCCGCTGTGTGAACCCGACTCAGGTGGAAGGGCAGATGCAGGGCGGCGCGTCGCAGGGCATTGGCTGGGCGATGAACGAGGAATATGTGTACGACGACAAAGGCGTGATGCGGAACGCGTCGCTCCTTGACTACCGCATGCCCACCGCGCTGGATTTGCCGATGATAGATACGGTGATCCTTGAGACGCCCGCGGATGATGGGCCGTTCGGAATCCGAGGCGTGGGCGAACCGCCGATCATCCCCCCGGCGGGAGCGATAGCAAACGCCGTGCACGACGCGACCGGGGCGCGCGTCACGAGCCTCCCCATTTCGCCGGAACGGGTGTTTTGGGCGATGAAGGCGAAACGCGAAGGTGGGCGATAGGGGCCAGATGGAACTCCCCTCGTCCATTGGGACGGGTGTCCGGCAACGCTGTGTGACAGGGTGGGGGCATGTCCAACGTATGCAGCAGTCAGGAGCCACCCTCATCCCGGCCGTAGCTCAGGGATCTGGCGCTCGCCTAGAGCTGCGGCGGGTTGCCTTTTACCAGAAGGTCAGGCCCCTCCGTACCGTCCCGAGCGGGAAGAGGAAGTTCTCTGCACGGTGTCTCCCGTCAGGGGAGAGTGAATTTTCCGGCACTGTGGCGGAAAGCCTCCTCTGCCGCTGGACATGCGGTATTGTTTGCCAGTCAAACGGTTGGCAAGTGGCGTCGGCGGTGTTCGGCAAAAACAGGTTTCTCGTAAATAGCGGCGGAGGCCTCTCCAGCACCTCCAGGCAGGCCGGGACCGGGAGAGTGGACTCTGCGGAGTTGAAGGCGCCTCCCGGCTAATCTCAGGAGGGTGCAACCGATGGCAGAAAGCACTTCGACACCTGCTAGTGGCGCCCGGACTCCGGATGGGGGTGCGGCCGCGCAGAGCGCTGCCTGGGCCGGGCCTGGCCTGAGCCGGCGTGATGTAATGCTCACCCTGGCCGGCGTGATGCTCGGGATGTTTCTCGCCGCGCTCGACCAGACGATCGTCGGCACGGCGATGCCCCGCATTATTGGCGACCTGGGTGGGTTTGACCGTTACACATGGGTCACCACGGCGTACATAGTCGCCTCCACATCCGTGGTCCTGCTGATAGGGCGGCTGAGTGACATCTACGGCCGCAAGTGGCTGTTCATAACGTGCTTTGCCATTTTCCTGTGCGGGTCAGCCCTTTCAGGCATTTCGCAAAGCATGAACCAGCTCATCATCTCCCGCGCTGTTCAGGGCATCGGCGCGGGCGGCATCATGGGCCTGTCCTTCACCACAATGGCTGACCTCTTCCCGCCTGCCGAGCGCGGCAAGTACCAGGGCCTGATAGCGGCCATGTTTGGCATATCGTCCGTCATAGGCCCGGCGCTGGGCGGGTTCCTGACCGACTCACTGTCATGGCACTGGGTGTTCTTCGTGAACATCCCGATCGGGATCCCTGTGGTCCTCGGCTTCCTCAGGTTCTTCCCGAAGCCGAAGAAGGCGGAAGGCGCGGGGAAGGTTGACTACGTTGGAGCGGTGTTGATGGTCCTGGCGCTTGTGCCTCTGCTGTTGGGCCTGTCATGGGGCGGCGTGCAGTACCCATGGAGTTCAGCCCAGGTGCTGGGAGCGCTGGGGTTCGGCACGGTGATGGCCGCCCTGTTCGTCATGGTCGAACTCCGTATTGCGAATCCCATCCTGCCGTTCCAACTGTTCCAAGACCGGATAGTCGCCATTTCGATGCTTGCGATCTTCCTGACCGGGTTCGCCATGTTCGGGGCGGTCATATTCATGCCCCTGTATTTCCAGGGAGTGCTGGGCCTGTCTGCGACTTCAAGCGGCGGTTTCACGGTGCCGATGAGCCTGGGCATTGTCAGCGGGGCGACTCTCTCTGGCCAGCTGCTGTCGCGTGCCGGGGGACACTACCGGATACAGGGTGTGATCGGCCTCGCGATCATGGCGGTTGGCGCCGGGCTGCTCACGACGTTATCTGCCGATACGACCAGAGGCGCTGCGATCACTTACGCCGTCATCCTGGGGTTCGGCCTGGGGACCTCGTTCCCCACGTACACCATAGCCGTGCAGAACGTAGTCAACTTCAAATACATGGGCGTCGCGACCTCTGCGACGCAGTTCTTCAGGTCGGTCGGCGGCAGCCTGGGTCTGGCATTGCTGGGCGCGTTCATGGTTAGCCAGTTCAGCAGCGGGTTTGCGGCCTCTCTCCCCCCGGCGGCGCGTGAGGCGCTGCCGCCGGCTCAGATCGAAAAGCTTTCTCACAACCCCAACGCCCTTGTCAGCGGGCAGGGTCAGGCGCAGTTGAAACAGGCTTACAGCAAACTTGGTGAAAACTCTCAGGTCGCCTACGACGCGACGATAGCGGGGATGCGTTCGTCACTGGCGGGTGCGATTTCCAATGTGTTTAAGATCGGCTTCGCGGTCGTACTGATTGCGCTTGTGGCTACGCTCTTCCTGAAGGAGATCCCTCTGGCCAAGAGCAGCGGGCCGGGTGCCCACGGTGGGGAGCCGAAAGGAAACGCGCCGCCTGCGGCGGCGGGGCAATAGTCCATCTCCTTGCCGGGAGGGGGGTTCGGGGTGGTTGCCTAGGCGGTTGGCCTGGCGGAGCGGGGCCCTCTCATCAGGAGCAGGCCCATGCCCGCGCCCAGCAGTCCCGGCCCGGCGAGTACGAGTTCGGCGGCATGAGCGTGCGGGGCGTCGGTATACCGGCGGGGGACGCCGCAACTTCCAGGGCCGTGAACACGATGTTTCTCCTTGACGCCGAGGGCCTCACAGTAGGCGTGCTGGGCCTGGCAAGCATCC
>SHXW01000015.1 GCA_009693115.1 Dehalococcoidia bacterium
CACTTGGACGCAGCAGCAGAAACTGACGGCATCCGACGGGGCCGCGAACGACTTCTTCGGTTACAGCGTCGCCGTCTCGGGCGACACCGCCGTGGTCGGGGCGTGGGGCGATGATTCAGCCAAGGGCTCCGCCTACGTGTTCACGAGGTCCGGGAGCACATGGACGCAGCAGCAGAAACTGACGGCATCCGACGGGGCCGCGATCGACTACTTCGGTTACAGCGTCGCCGTCTCGGGCGACACCGCCGTGGTCGGGGCGTATGGCGATGATTCCTACAAGGGCTCCGCCTACGTGTTCACGAGGTCCGGGAGCACTTGGACGCAGCAGCAGAAACTGACGGCATCCGACGGGGCCGCGAACGACTACTTCGGTGGCAGCGTCGCCGTCTCGGGCGACACCGCCGTGGTCGGGGCGTATGGCGATGATTCCGAAAAGGGCTCCGCCTACGTGTTCACGCGGTCCGGGAGCACATGGACGCAGCAGCAGAAACTGACGGCATCCGACGGGGCCGCGAACGACTTCTTCGGTTGGAGCGTCGCCGTCTCGGGCGACACCGCCGTGGTCGGGGCGCGTAGCGATGATTCCAGCAAGGGTTCCGCGTACATGTTCGTCATGCACACTGCCACAGCCACCCCGACGCCTACGCCCACACCTACTCCAACAGCCACGCCGACGGCAACAGCCACTCCTGTGCCGCCAACGGCTACTCCGACGGTTACTCCGACACCCACGCGCACGCCTGCACCCACACCAACGGCCACTCAGGTCCCGCCCACGGCCACTCCCACGCTGACGCCCACGCCAACCCCCATCCTGCCGCACACGGGCGGGCCGGGGTTGGACAACCGTGCGCTGGGGTTGCTCGCCGGGCTGGGGCTGCTGGGTGCGGGCCTGGGCCTGCTCCTGATGAGAGGGTCCCGCTCCGCCAGACCAACGGCCTAGGCAACCACCCCGAACCTCCTCCGCACCCGCTTTGCGGGTCCCGTTGGGCGTGGGTCAGGAAGTGCGTCAACCTCAGGCAACAGCGCTCGGACCTCTGGCATTCCAGCCTTGAGATCAATCCTCAGAAGCCGTGTGGCTTCTTTTAAGTCCACCAAGAGCACCAATGCCCCATGGGCAGAAGAACCCGTTGTTGCCGCCCCAAGCCCCAACCTATTCCAGCAAGGGAAACAAAATCTTGAGATAGCCTCCAGAAAGTGCGTTGAGGTCACAAAGGCAGCCTTGGACGTAATACGATGCGCTGAAAACGCTCCGGGCGAATGCGGACGTCTGGCGGCATGTGGACATCCGGCAATCGAAACCGGCCAGCGCAAACACCGAAAGCAGACCAAGCGGAGACACCAGCATCCCAACCCCATCACGACACAGGCACCTCTTCTACTCCGCTCTATCAGCAGCGGTGGCGGTGGCTGTTGTCACTGCCGGGTGCGGCGGCTCGCATGGCCTCTCTGACACGGAGTCACGGCAACCTGAGAGCCTTGCTGCGAGTCCTGCGGCGAGTGCCTTGACTCCGGCTCTGGCAGTGTCCCCGACATCAACCCTGCCCTGGCTCGACGGCCCGACGCGGGCGACTCCAAAGATGCTCGTCGGAGAGCCGAAGCAGACGGCCACGAGCGCGCCCGCCCCTCCACCGACCGTTACCGCTACCCCGTTCATGGAAATACAGGACCGTGCGCAGGCATTGGCAGCCGAGAGGTTTGCTTTGCTCGGCGGATGGGCGACGAACTTCAGGAAACGGTCTGTGGATCTGAACGAGGTGGAGACGTTACTGGCCCGTGATCGCATACCGCCTATTGACGCACCGGATTTCTCGCTCGTTTCCAAGCCGCCTGGGTACATGCGCCAGGAGGAACCCGTCATAGCCGTGAGGGTGGGGACGGAGGCAAAGGCCTACCCGCTCGCGATATTGATGTGGCATGAGATCGTCAACGACGTAATCGGTGGCCGGCCAGTCTCCGTAACGTTCTGCCCCCTCTGCAACAGCGCCATCGTGTTCGACCGGACGGTCAGGGGCGTCACTCTGACTTTCGGTACGTCCGGCGCGCTCCGGCACAGCGATCTGGTGATGTGGGACAGGGAGACACAGACCTGGTGGCAGCAGATTACGGGCGAGGCCATAGCGGGTGACCTGACAGGGACCAAACTGAACGTACTGCCGTCATCCATCACTTCATGGAAGGCGTTTGCAGATGCCAACCCTTCTGGGAAGGTCTTGAGGCGCGCCGAGCAGCGGGACGGGACGCCGCTGAGGCCTTATGACGAGCCACCCTATGCAGGGTATGACGATGTGAACGTCCCGCCGTTTGCATTTCGCGGGGACTCTGACAAACGCCTGCCTGCGACGGCGAGAGTGTTAACGGTTGAGTCTGGTGGCGACCATGTGGCCTACCCGTTCGATTTCCTCAAGGCGCAGCTTGTGGCCAATGACAGCGTCGGAGGCCATGACATCGTAGTGGTCTATGACGGCGGGGTGAGATCAGCGTTCCTGGATGCCGGCGGCAGACAGCAGGTTTCAGGCGGGGCAGTCGCGTTCAGCAGGAGCACTGCAGGGAGAACGCTGACATTTGAAGTGGATGGCGAAGGGATGAGGGACACGGAGACGAGATCTGTGTGGACGCGGTCTGGCGCCGCTGTGTCCGGCCCGTTGGCAGGGGCAAACCTTGAGACCGCCCTGCACGGGAACCATTTCTGGTTTGCGTGGGTGGTCTTCAAACCGGGGACCCAGATCAGGAAGTCTGTCGCTGACCTCAGGCCGTGATGGGCGGGACTTCAGCGGGGGACAAGGGCACTGCCGGTGCGGATGGCTTCGTCCACGAGTGCCAGGAGGGGCTCGGCCTGGTCCAGAAGAACAGGGAGCTTTGGGTCCTGAGCCAGGGAAATGGCCTCTTCAAGGTCTTTTTTGATCAGGTTTAGAGGGGCATGGACAGTCATGAGCAGCACGGCCCTGTCCAGGTACAGGGTCGCCTGCGCAGGGGCGAATTTGATGGCGCGGTCAAAGTCGGCCAGGGCCCGCGCGTGGTCGCCCAGGGCGTCCCGGTAGAAGCGGCCACGCCACCAGTAGACTCCGCCTTCCTCCGGCGCAAGGGCGACAGCGCGATCGAAAGAGTTGAGGGCTTCTTGGGCCTGCCCAACGGCGGCATAAACACGTCCGAGCACAATGTGGGCGTCTATCAGGTCCTCCTTGAACGACAGCGCCTTCTCGGCGTCCCGGCGCGCCCCCGCCAGATCCCGTGTGGCCATGCGGGCGAATGCGCGGTGGGCGTATGCCTGCGCGAGGGAGGGTTTGAGTGATATCGCCTGGTCAAAATCGAGCATGGCCTCTTCGTAGTCACCTTTGAAGAGGCGGGCCTGACCGCGGCCGTCCCAGCCACGGGCGAACGCCGGTTCAAGCTCGATGACGGTGGTGAAGTAGCGTTCGGCTTCTGCGAACTCCCCGCGGCTCAGGTAGGCGTAGCCAGTGGTGTACTGGATGACGCTCTCTGTGCTGGGAGTGGGAGAGACGGTGGGGAGGCGCGGCGCGGGGGTCGTAGTCGGGACAGGGGCGGGAGATGGAATAGGTTCCGGAGGCAGAGGCGTCGGGGTCGGCACAGCGGAACTGCAGGCGGCGGTGAGGAACGTCGCCGCGGCTGCTGAGACCATGAAGGCCCAGCCCCTATGTAACGGCTTGTATTCAGGTTTCATGATGCTTCTTCAAATGCGCGTCTGATAGAGGGACTGGGATCTGTACAGAAATCCCTACGGAAAGGTCATTTCGCAGGCACAACACCCACTGCAGGCGGGTATCAGCGCGCGCTCCTGTCGTGACAGAGAGGCGTTCGGGATTGATACGGGACGCCAACATTCAGGATACGTGTTTGGCGACGAGCCGGTTCAAGGTGTCACACGGTGGACAGGCGGGCGACCAGTATTTCAACGGCCAGCCTCTCGTCCAGTTCCCCCGTCTTGATCGCAAGGTCGGCGTCGAGGAGACGATGGTGGACCGCGGACAGGTAGCCTGTGTCAAACCTCTCCGCCTGTCGCATCGTCTTTTCGAGTGGGAAGCCGGCCTTGATGCCCGCCCTCTTGCCTATTTCGTCCCGCGGTACTGAACGCTCCCACATGTCCCTTGCAAGGAGCGCGAGCCGCACCTGACGGGCGAGCATGTGCAAAAGGTTGGCGGGGGTTTCGCCGCCCGCGAGGAGGCTGTACAGGAGCTTCATGGCCACGCCCGGCCTGTGTTCGAGGATGGCGTCCACGGCGGCGAAGATGCTTTCCTCGCGCGACGCGGTGACGAGAAGATCCACGTCCTGCCTGGAAACCGGGCGGCCGGAGGCGTGGGTGACGAGTTTGCGCACCTCCTGGTCAAGCAGTCGCAGGTTGCCGCCGGAGAGCCATGCCAGCCTGGCTACAGCATCGCCCTGGGCCTGTGCCCGATTAGAGGCGAAGCGTTCCCGTATCCAGTTTTCCAGCGCAGGGCCACGCGGCGATTGGAACTCCCTGATCTCCGCCAGCGGGCCCACCGCCTTCAGGGCGCGGCCTCCGCGCTTGAGTTCCTGCTCCTTCTTTTCAGGTATGTCGAAGAAAACCAGCTCCGTCGTCGGCGGGATACCTTCAAGCCGAGACGCGAGCTTGTCCCACTCATCGCCGAGCGACTTGTCGCCCGCTTGCAGGCGCCCCAGCAGCCCGCGCACCGTCACCAGGCGGCGGTCGGCAAGAAATGGGCCTGCGCTAGCAGCGGCGACAACCTCTCCGAGCTTGATCGCCCGGCCGTCGAACACGCTGGTGTTCGGGCCACGCACCTCTGGCGGGCCTATTGTCTCCACGATCCGGGCATAGGCCTCGGAGGCGGAAAACTCGTCATATCCATGAAGGACTCTGATCATTGGTGCCTTGCAATCCCGGTTTCATCGAAGATCGTGCGCTTGATTCGGCTGCCGGGACCTTCATCTTCTCCCGGTCGAAGCGGACAATGGTGAAAAAGCTCTGTGCTCACTAGAGCAGTCCATCACCCTCACACCGGCCCGCGCCCAATGGGCGCCCGGCAAAAGGCAAATGCTTGAGATGGGCGTGGCAGAATGACGCATGCGGGTACGGTTTCATCTGTGAGGTGAGAACGACGGGCCTATAATCAAACCGACGGAGTTCTTGCCGGGGTGGCTCAGGCGGACAGGAGGGAACGAGACGTGAAAGCAAGGCTCAAGAACCTCTTCGGCCTGACCGCGGCGTTCGCCCTGTTCGGCAGGATATTGTGGGAAAGGCGCGTCCCACTATGGATCAAGGCTCTGCTGTTTCTGGCTGCCGTCTACGTACTGTTGCCGCGGGACACCGTACCGGACATCGTAGCAATCATAGGCCGGCTGGACGACTTGATTGTGGCGGCCGCGTTGCTATACCTGTTCATGCGCCTGGGAGCAGCGGCGCTGGCTGTGATTGACGAGAGCGTGGCAGCCCGCGGGGGCAAGGACGGCCCCGTGATTGAAGGCAGTTCCCGGGACGTCGAGCCGGAATAGCGCCGGACCTTTTCAGGACAACATCAGAGTGCGGGACCCGTTGCGGATCCCTCGGGCGAGACTGTGTAATGCGAATAGGGATAATTGGCCTGCCGGGGAGCGGCAAAACGACCATTTTCAACGCCCTGACCCGAGGCAAGGCGCAACCGGGCGGGTACAGCGCAGCCAAGTCAGCGAATGTGGGCGTGGCTCATGTGCCAGACGAACGCCTTGACGCGCTGACCAGCCTGTACAACCCGCGCAAGACGACGCATGCAGAGGTGACGTACGTTGACGTGCCAGTAGTGCGCGGCAAGAACGAGGGGGACTGGCTGGCTGGCGAGGCCGTGAGCCAGCTCCAGAAGATGGACGCGCTGCTGCTGGTGGTCCGCTCGTTCAAGGATGACGCCCTGCCCCACGTGCTGGGGTCAATCGACTGGACAAGGGACATCGAGAAGGCCTGTTTTGACGTTCAGTTCGCTGACATCTCCCTCATAGACCGGCGCATTGAACGGCTGAATGCAGGGATGAAGCCTCTCAAGGCCGCTGAGCGCGAGCAGACGCAGAAGCAGATCGACACGCTGCGCAAGTTACAGGCAGACCTGGAGGCGGGGACACCAGTCCGCGCCCGCGAACAGACTGACTCCGACCGCAGAGCGCTGCAGGATGTGTTCTTGCTGAGCGCGCTGCCGCTGCTGGTTGCTGTGAACACAGGTGAGGATGGCCTGGCGCTGGCGGCGGCTATTGAACAAGAGGCGTTCACGCTTTTGAAAGGCCCCAAGACTGGCGCAGCGGCGATCTGCGGGAAGCTCGAGGCGGAACTGGCGCAGATGCCGCCAGAAGAGGAGGCGGAGATGCGGGCCGGGCTGGGAGCAGGTGAGTCCGGACTGAACCGGATGATCAAGCTGTCTTATCAGGTGATCGGTCTGATCTCTTTCCTGACGGTGGGTGAAGATGAAGTGCGGGCATGGCCGGTCCCTGCCGGTTTTTCGGCGCCCAGGGCGGCTGGTCGAGTCCACTCCGACATCGAGCGCGGCTTTATCAGGGCCGAGGTTGTGAGCTACGATGACCTGGTTGCCGCAGGGAGCCTCGCCGAAGCCCGGAAACGCGGCACGCTCCGCCAGGAAGGGCGGGAGTATGTGATAAAGGACGGAGACGTGGTTAATTTCCTGTTCTCGGTTTAGGAGTCCCATCTCTCAACCCCCCAATGTGGGGGAGTGTGTTTGACGCAGGCGCTCTTGCGCTGAAATGAGAAGGAATCATGCAACCTCAGGAACTCGGACGAATGAACACGCCCATCGCTGCGGATATCGCCGGGAAGCGCAAGCTGTACGTGACGCTGATGGTCCCGCTTTCCCCCGGCGCACCAGAGGGGTTCGATGAGCGCTACAACGCGTACTGGAAAGCCGCCGACAAAAACATCTCGCAGCTTGAGTCACGTGCAGGCCTGGTCAAACGCATATTCGTTGAGGGCGTCGCTCGCGGAGGACAGGCCGGGCTGAATATGCTCGAAAGGTCCAACCCCGCTGCGTATGAGATCGTGGCGACGCGCGTAAAGAGCGGGGCGACGCTTGAGGCGTTCGAAGATGAGCTGCTGTTTGCAGAAGTTCTGGACTGGGGCCGCTGCCTCCAGGTGGGTTTCGCCTCACGCAAGGCGGCGCAAACAGTAAGCGATGCCTTCAAGAAGGCGACCGAAGAGCGGTTGAAATCCCTCCAGATGAAGCTCAATGACGGCCTGAAACTGATGGAGGCTGGCCTGTTGCTGGCCACAAGGTTCGACTCTGTGATGCCCCCGGCTGATGTTGAGCGTTTCATGGTTTCACCGCCTGAACTCGATGAGTTGGACAGGTGGGTCAGGCAAGCCAACGAGGCGATCATGAAGGCCATGGAAGAGGAAGAGGCGCAGATGATGAGAGAGCAGGGAGCCCCGGACCCACACGCTGGACATGCGCACGGGCCCGTGGCCACTGGCATGGGACATGGCCCGGCCCGGCAGCAGGCACCGCGTCAGGGACCTCCCCCTCCGCCTCAGCAGCGCGCCGGGGGGCTCTGGACTCCAGGGCAGCAACGATAAGCGGCGGGTTTGCGGAACATGTCACGCTGAACTTGTTTCAGCTTTATGCATCGCAAGTTCTATTGCCTGAGGCCATTTCCGGATCACCCCTAGAATGGTTTAATCCGACGAAGCAGCCCGCTCTGTGCTGATCAAGCGCATGCGTGGTGGCGATTGCGGGCCACAGGGTTCTCTATGCCGCTCGCGCACCCGAAACCTTCCCGGACCTGGCCGTGGGCGCCGGGGACGGAGCGCGGCATCGGTCTGTACGTACACATCCCGTTCTGCGAGACAAAGTGCCCGTACTGCGACTTCAACACCTATTCGGGCATAGAGGCTCTGATCCCGACTTACATGGCGGCGCTGCGGGCCGAGACGGCCCGGTGGGGCGATCTGCTCGGGCATCCACGCGTTAGGACGGTGTTTTTCGGCGGCGGCACGCCTTCTTACGTGCCGGGCGCTGAAATGACGGCGATCATCGCCGCCTATCAGTCCGCCTTCGACGTCATGCAGGACGCCGAGGTCACCCTCGAAGCAAACCCCGGTGATGTGACTGTTGAGAAACTGGCGACGTGGCTCAAGGCGGGCGTAAACCGCCTGAGCATGGGCGTGCAGAGCTTCGACGACGCGCTGTTGAAAATGCTTGGCCGAAGGCACACGGCCCAACAGGCCGAGATTGCGTACGGGATGGCGCGAGAGGCCGGGTTCACAAACATGAGCCTGGACCTGATGTTCGGGCTGCCGGAGCAAACGCTGGCTCAGTGGCAGGAGTCCGTGGAAAGGGTCGTGAGCCTCGGGTCTGAGCACCTGTCGCTCTATGGACTGCAGCTGGAACACGGGACGCCGCTCGAAGCGGCTGTACGGACAGGCAGGCTGCCGGAACCGGACCAGGATCTGGCCGCCGACATGTACCAGTTCGCCGTGGAGCGCCTGGCCGCTGCCGGATACCTGGGCTACGAGATTTCCAACTGGGCGAAGCCGGGGCTGGAGAGCAGGCACAACCTGATGTATTGGAGGTGCGAATCTTATCTGGGCCTGGGTCCGGGAGCGCACTCTTCCATGTTCGGGGTGAGGTTCGCGGACATTAAGTCGCCCCGTGGGTATGTGGCGGCGGTGAGGGGCATGGCCGGAGCCAGGCCGGAGTCAGGGCCGCCGCTGACTGGGCGGGACATAGTGTTTGAGATGAAGGCGCACGGCCCAGTGGATTTCATTGAGGAGACTACGGAGCCGATGGCCCGCGCCGAGTTCCTGATGATGGGGTTGCGGCTGGCCGAAGGGATCCAGGAGTCTGACTTCCGGACGCGTTTCGGCGCGGGCCTGAATGAGTCGTTCGCCGGTGTGATCTCCGGCCTGACGGACGATGGCCTGCTCAAGTCTGATCAACAGGGCATCAGGCTCACGCCTCGGGGCAGGCTGCTCGGGAACGAGGCATTCAGGCGTTTCGTCGAGGCCGCAGAAGCCGCTCCTCCCACGGACGCCAGGATCTGAAGTGGAGACTTCACCCCCATCCTGGCCATCTCCCCGCTGGCAGGGCACCCCGAGGGGTGGGTATGTGAGAAAGTCGCCAGGAGACAATGACGGAACCAGGTCGTTAGAGTTCAGGGGCGGTTATTGTAGCTCGAGCTTCTCCTGCGCCCAGCCCTCTCCCGGCGAGAGAGGGGATTCGCGACCCACACCCTTACCCTTTCCCTGCAAGGGAGAAGGAATCTTTGAGAGCGGGTTGAGTTGTTCGTCATAGGCACAGCGGGACACGTGGACCACGGTAAGTCCACGCTCGTACACGCCCTGACCGGAATTGACCCGGATCGCCTTCAAGAGGAGAAGGCGCGCGGAATGACGATCGAGCTCGGTTTCGCCTGGATGAAGCTGCCGGGCGGCACGGAAGTGTCCATCGTTGACGTGCCCGGCCACGAGCGGTTCATAAAGAACATGCTCATGGGAGTGGGGGGTGTTGACCTGGCACTTTTGATCGTGGCCGCAGACGAAGGCGTAATGCCGCAGACGCGCGAGCACCTGGCGATACTCGACCTGCTTGACGTGCGTCGAGGCATCATCGTGATGACCAAGCGGGACATGGTTGACGATGACTGGGCAGCGCTGGTCGAGGCCGACGTGAAGCAGGTATTGAAGGGGACCTCGCTGGAAGGCGCATTGGTTGCGGCGGTGTCGGCGTTGAAAGGAACAGGGCTGGACGAGTTGAAGCGCGCTATCGAGAAGGCGTTGACCGATGTGCCGTCCAAGCCGGACATGGGCCGGCCGCGGCTGCCGGTAGACAGGTCTTTCGCGATGTCCGGGTTCGGAGCCGTCGTGACGGGCACATTGATAGACGGACGCCTGCGACCCGGAGATGAAGTGGAGATACTACCGAAGGGCCTCAAGGCGCGTGTGCGCGGCGTGCAGACGCACCACAAGCCCGTTGAGGCGGCACTGCCGGGGACCCGCGTCGCAGTGAATCTAAGCGGCGTTGAGCACCACGAGGTGACCCGCGGAGATGTGGTGACGACCCCCGGATGGCTCAAGGCGGCGGAAGCCTTCGATGCGTCCATACGAGTCATCGCCGGGGCAAGACGCCCCCTTCGGCACAACCACCGGGTGAGCGTTCACCTCATGACTATGGAGTCCGAGGCGACGGTGCGTTTGCTGAACTCCGACATCTTGAAGCCAGGCGAGAGGGGGCCGGCGCAGATCAGGGTTGATTCACCCCTCGCCGTGGTGAAGGGCGACAGGTTCATCATCCGCGACACGGAGGACACGCTGGGAGGAGGGGTGGTCCTTGAGCCGTTGGCAGTACGGCACAGGCGGTTTAACGAGGACATCGTAGAGCGGCTGAAAATGCTGGAAGCGGGATCGCCCGAAGAGGCTGTGCTGGGGGCGCTGATGCACCATGAGCCTGCGGATGCTGGGACGGTGGCACGTGCAGCCAACCTGCCGTCAGGAGATGTGATTAGCCTACTTGAGAGCATGGTCGCGTCACACCAGGCGGTGCGGCTGGGCGTCGGAGCTTCCGCCCTGCACTTCTCTGCAGGAGGATGGACCGGGGTGGAGTCTCAGACGAAGGCAGCCCTGACTGACTACCACAGGACGCTACCGCTACGCTCGGGGATGCCAAAGGAGGAGTTGCGCAGCCGCCTGGGCATGGGGGCCCCGGCGTTCACACGGACTTTGAACGCCATGCTGGAACATGGCACCGTCGCGGGCGATGAGTCCACCGTACGCCTGCCGGGACACCAGGCGAGACTTTCCCAAGATCAGCAGAAGCTGGCAGACGCTTTTCTCAAGCGGCTGGCAATCAGCCCGTATTCACCTCCGACGGACGCCCCACTTGAGGCCGATTTGCTTCAGGCCCTGGTGATTCAGGGGAAGGTGGTGAAGGCGACGGATGAGGTGGTGTTCCTGAAGTCTGCCTTCGACGAGATGGCGGGCCGGGCCATCGAGCACGCACGCAAGTCAGGACAGATCACAATCCAGGATGTGCGGGACATGTTCGGGACGAGCCGGAAGTACACTCTTGCTTTTCTTGAGCACATGGACCGCCAGCAGTTGACCCGCCGCAATGGCGAGGCGCGGGTGCTTAGATAGACGAACTCTTAGAATGACCCGGCGCCGACGCGCAGCAAGGTGGGGTACCGTGACCGGGAGCGATTCAAGACTGGTTTTGCAGACAGGGTCGCCACGCCTGTATGTGTCGGCGTTCTCTTCACTGCTGCGCACGTTCCAGGCAGCAGTACGGGACGTCGGATCAACGACCGAGACAGGCAAGCGCCTGCTCGCAGCCCAGCCGCCGCCGGTACTTGAGGTGCGAGTGGAGCCCGCGGGCGCAGGGATGACGCTGTCGTTCTCATTCACCGGCCCGGACCTCGCCGTGCTGGACGAACTGAATGCCGCCGCCTTTGGCGGGTTCATGTCCGAGCTCGCTGCGGCGTTGAAGATCACGCCCCAACGGACGCTTTGGGGTACGCCTGTGCGACCTCTCGTAAGGTCAGCCCCGGAGAACGAACGTCTGCGCCTATTCCTTGACGACTTCGTGCGACTTGGCGATGTGACCGTTTCGGCAGGAGGCAGGAAGATCACAGTGTCCGGGGGACGTGCTGAGGCTGTAGAAGACTAGGGTGTCCTGGATCCCCCTCTCCAGGCGGAAGAGGGAAGACCACCCCTCAGCCTGATCCGCCGGCGACCCGCCTTCGGGATGACGCGGACATCTCTCGGTGCGGGGCCACTCGTGAGCATCTCGCTGACAGTGCGTCCCGCACGATCATTGGGGACAGGCAGTCAGAGGAGGACCATGACGGTGGACTGAAGGTCTGGCTGGCCTGTCAAAACCCGGAAGATGGTGTCGCGCCTCAAGCATGGACCAGCGGCGATAAAGATTTTCACCATGCGTGCCTGACTCTTCCCTCACCCTCTTCGCAAACCATGTCCCAACGGCAGGATTCCTTCATCAAGCGAGGCCCATTTCCTCCAGCTTCTCATCGCTGATGCCGAAGAAATGTGCTATTTCATGTATGACAGTGGTCTGCACGTTGTCCGAGAGGTCTTCCAGCGTGTCTGAGACCTCTTCGAGCGGCCCCTTGAAGATGAAGATGCGGTCCGGCATGACCATCGAATAGTCATGACGCTGTGTCAGAGGGATGCCGACATACAAACCGTACAACATATCTTCCGGATCGACGCCGTTAATTTCGAGTTGCTCCTGCGTCGGCTCGTCCTCGACGGCGATATCCACGTTATCGAGGCGGGAAAGGAACTCCTGTGGGAGTGTGGCTATTGCCTCGCGGACAAGGACTTCGAAATCATCATGCGAAAGGGGTCTCATGCTGCCAGCACTGTGCGCAAGTGGAAACATGACACGGCGCACGTGCACGGTCTCGCCGCCATCAGTGATGACGCACCCATGGGGGCAGGCGTGGCGGGAGGAGTCACACCTTGACGCCCGCTTCTGTACGAATGGCCTTCAGGATGTCCACGTTCTTCCTGTCAGGGCCTTCACCTTCAAAGCCGGGAACTTCCAAGTAGAAGGGCACATCGTGAAAGGCCTTGTGGCGCATGATGTTCAGGAACCCAGCACGTCCTATCAGTCCTTCCCCTATGTTGTCGTGGCGATCAACTGCTGAACCGAGTTCCTTCGTGGAATCATTGGCATGGACGGCCCGGAGAAGTTTTAGTCCGATGTGCTTGTCGAAATCTGCAAGCGCTGTCGCCAGGCCTGAACTATCCGCCAGGTTGTAACCAGCGGCCCATGTGTGCTGTGTGTCCAGAGTGACGGCGACCCGCGGGCTCTTGATGGCCTTGATGATGCGGCCGATGTCTTCGAACTTCGACCCGATGTGATCGCCGCTGCCAGCGCTGTTTTCGATCATCAACAGCGCCTCGCCGGGAGCGTCTTTCAACACCTGACGTGCAGCGCCGACGAACTGGTCGAACACAGCGTCCAGTCCAAGCCCGCGGTGACTGGCGGGATGGAAGCACAAACCGAGCGCTCCGAGCTGTTCCGCCGTGCGCAGATGAGCGGTCAGGGATTCAACGCTCTTGCCAAGCATGGCTTCGTCAGGGGCGCCAATACCGACCAGGTAGATGGCATGGAGGAGCGTGGGCCCTAGATTCGCCTTCTTCGCGCCGGCGCGGAACGCCTTCGCCGATGCATCAGAAACCGGCTTGAAGGCCCACCCGCGGGGCGACGAGGCGAATATCTGCATGCACTCAGCGCCTATCCCGGCAGCGCGGTCAACTGCCTTCTCTACGCCGCCTGCGGTCGATACATGCGCTCCTATCAACATCGGATTTGCTCCCGTCGGCTTGTCCTCAGCCGGAATCCGGCCGTGCGAGCGGATGGTAAGGCAAGGCCACCAGAGACGCACACTTGCGGATGCGTTCCGGGCCGGTGAAAGGGCAAGCGTAGGCCTTGACAGTTCAGCGGGCCAGATTGATCTGGGCAAGCTCACTCAGTCGAAACTATCTCCTCACCCCGCACGCTATCCCGCGGGAGGAGATTTCGGGAGCCGCCTCTACGCTTGCTGGCTCTGGGGCTGAGGCTGGGCCTGTATCGGTGCCTTACGGCGCCGCAGGAAGCGCAGACGAACGATACGGCCAAGTTCACCTGATTCCCACGCTACCAGGATCTGTGCGGCAATAACCGTGGAGCTGTATGTGCCAACAAGCAGGCCGAGGAAGAGGACAAGCAGCAAGTCTCGCAGGGAGTCTCCCCCGAGCAGGATCATGGCAAGGATGGCGATCAGCGTGGTAATTGAGACGTTCAGATTGCGGACCAGCGTCTCGTTGATTGCAAGGTTGACTGTCTGGCGGAAAGGACGTGCAGGGGCAACTCGGACATTTTCCCGCACACGGTCAAAGACGACGATTGTGTTGTTTACCGTATATCCGATCAGGGTCAGGATGCCAACTATGAATATCGCGTTGACCTCGGCGCCTATCACCCTGCCGAGGATGGCAAATACACCCATCGTAATTACCACGTCGTGTACGAGGGGAATTACAGAGGCGATGGCAAACCTGTACGAGGACGGGACCGCCCGAAACGAATACATGATGTAAGCCATCACAAAGCCGGTGCCTACCAGAGTGGCGAGTATGGCCGTCCGGATCGTCTCACGCGCCACAGCCGCCCCTACGGTTGAAACCTCCAAGATGCGGTACTCAGGTCCGGTCCTGGCCTTGAGGGCAGCCTCAACCTTGTCGCGACCGGTTTCGCTCAGGTCCCTTGTACGAACGAAGTATTCCTTATCGCCCGAACGCTGAACGACAGCCTCATCGTACCCGGCATCCGCAAAGGCGAGGCGAGTGTTTTCAGTACCGGGGTCCGTCCCGGTAAACAAGATGTTGATGCTGGTGCCGGATGTGAAGTCCACCCCTAGCCTGAGCCCGGGGTACACCAGGGCGACGATGCTGGCCAGAACCAAGATCAGGGAGAAGCCCACGAAGTACTTCCGTTTGCCGATGATGTCGATCATTTCAGGAACCTCTCGTCCCAGCGGCCTGGCCGTCTGATGGCTGCATGTCTCTGACTGGCACAAACAGGTTGGGATGCTTGCCCAGCGGCGTGGAGGCGACGGCCCGCAGGAGTACACGGCTGACAGTGATGGATGTGAGCATGGAAAGCAGTGTGCCGACGCCCAGTGTTAGGGCGAAGCCCTGCATAAGACTCGTGCCGAATCTGTCTCCGAACCAGAAGAGCACGGCGGCGATGATGATAGTGGCTATGTTGCCATCACGGATGGACGGCCACGACCTGTTGAAACCTTCTGACAGTGCGGCAAACAGTGGGCGGCCGGCACGTAACTCTTCCTTGGTGCGTTCTGCTATCAAGACGTTCGCGTCAACAGCCATACCGAGCGAAAGGATGAATGCCGCGGCGCCTGCCAGGGTCATGGTCACCGGCAACGATTTGAAGATGGCAATCAGGAAGACCGTGAATATGACGAGAGCAAGCGATGCGACTATTCCCGGGATCTTGTAATAGAAACTCATGAAAAAGAACAGTATGACCATGCCGGCCGCGCCTGCGATGAGCGTTTTCCTGAGGGAGTCCGAGCCTAGAGTGGCGTCCACGTTACGCTCTTGGATGAGTTCAAGTTTTACAGGCAGCGCGCCGGACCGGAGTTGGATCGCAATTGTGCGGGCGCGTTCTGCAGTGAAGTCCGGGCCCTGGATGAAGGCGCGGCCTCCGGAGATGCCAGTCGCTGCACGCGGCGCCACAAGTTCCTGCCCGTCCAGGTAGATTGCAAGGAGGTCACCAGTGCGGGAGATGCGGTCTGTGACTTTGAAGAACTCGTCCGCGCCCTTTTCATTGAACACAATGTTGACAACAGGTCGCGCGATGTTGGGTTGGGTACCGGCGAAGGCGTCTGTGAGGTCGCTTCCAGCTATGGCCGTGGACTGCTCGGTGTAGTACCGGGGATCTGAGCAGCGGAAGGTTTCCCACTCGAACTGGTCGATACCAGCAGGAATCGCGGCGGCATTGCCGCAGATGCGTTCCAGAAATTCAAGCTGCGCGGTAGAGCCAATGAGCTTCTTGGCTTCCTGCACACCTCCGCCGACCGTCCATGTGACTATGCGGTCTTCGGCGCCCAAAACCTGGATCTCGCCGAGGGGCCGCAAGCCATCACGCAGGTTCTCATCGTCCGATGGGAGGACCTTGCCATCTGCATCGCGTGAACGGTCCTTGAGACCGGCGATGGTTATGGTGTACCGGCCAGGAGAGACCTCGGCAACCGCGGCATCGCTCCGTCCAATCGCGGCCATGACCTGCCTGATGTCGTCTATCGTGGGCAGCTTCGCAGGAACTGCGGGAGTTGCAGAAGGTGCGGCCGTAACACCGGCGGCGGGAGTGCCAGTTGCCTCCGCTGGGACGGTAGCCTCAGGCGTGGGCGCAATAGAGGGCAGGAGGTACTGGACCGTGATGACCGTCGGGAACTTTCCCTCAACTGTCTTCCGGATCCGTTCGCCTTCCGACGGAGTGAGGAGGTTTCCGGCTATGTCCCTGTCTTCGCCACGCAATTCATTGAAACGCATGACGAAGCGCGTGACGCCAGTGCCCGCGTTGCTGACATCGCCAGTGACTTCGACTGTCGCCTCGGGGTGGCCCAATGCATCGCGGAGCAGGGACTGCAGACTGGCAACGCTAATCTGGCCGCCAGTCACTTCGGAGGTTATCGACGCCCCGCGCAGGCCCGGCAGTTGGATGACAACACGGTCAGGCGGGTTGCCGAGCAACTGGACAGTAGGCTCACTGATTCCGAACGCGTTGACGCGCTTTTCGATGATCGCCCGGACCCCTTCGAGGTCTTGCTTGGTGATCTCCTGCCCTTCCTCCGGCACCGCCCTATACACAAGGTGCGTGCCGCCCTGCAGGTCCAGTCCAAGCGTGAGGCCGAGAAACGCGTCCTCATTACCGCGCTCGAAGCCGCCAATCTTGATCTTTGGAATGGCGATCATGACCGCAGCTATGGCGATCAAGATTGCGATGAAAATCAGGCTGCGGATCTGCCTGGCCAATATTTCTCTCCGGGCCGTCCAACCGGGCCCCGTGGACCGTGCCGCCTGCTGTAAAAAGAGCGAGCGGTGCGGCCGCTATTGATGTTTTGTTTCCTGCGCCAAGTGGCGGAGGTAAACGAGAGCCTGCTCGTGATCCTGTACCTGCCCCGTCGCCTCGGCTTCCCTCAGCATATTTAGCAGGAGGCCCACTTCAGGACCGGGCGTCAGACCAAATTCTGCCATGATTTCGTTGCCATCTAACAGCAAAAACGGCTTCGACGCACCCGGCGTAACGAAGCCAGCGGCAAGTATAGCACCGGCTATGCCTGCGACCCGTGTCCAGTCCCTGAGGTCCAGTTTAGGCCCGCGTGCACCAAGGTGATCCGCCATGCTGAGGAAAAGGGTGTCCGTGGCGACGCCCTCCAGGTCACGCCAGAAACGGTAAACGGCGCGCTTTGACGGCCAGCCTGCGCTCTCCACCGGCACCATCTGTGATGGACGCAGATGGTGCCGGACCATTGTAGAAATGTGCCAGACCGCTTTCCGACTACACCTGAGTCGTTCCAGCGCATGGCGGGACATTTCCTCCCCCATTTCTTGATGGCCCAAGAAACGAATCCGCCCATCCTGGTCGAAGCTGCTGCAACGCGGCTTGGCGATGTCATGCAGTAGGGCGGACATGCGGAGGAAGGTCGTCCGGGTCTGCCCGTCTGCCACAACCTCGTCGAAGTAACCATCCAGTTCTGGCCCCCATGGGACCAGGCGTATGAACGGGTCGAAGATCCTGAGGCGTCTATCCAGGACGGCCTCCGCCCTGCCAACGGTGTGGACCAGATGTTCAAATACATCCCAGTAGTGGTGGGAGTTTGGCTGGGTGATACCGCGTGTCTCGGCGATCTCGGGAAACACAAGGTCGAGCAGTCCCAACGCATCCAAGACGCGGATGCCTGTCTCCGTTGACGGACCGGAGAAAATGGCATAAACCTCATCCCGGACTCGTTCCGGGGCGGAGCGGCCCAGGGACGTCGCATTGCGACGGATGATCAAGCGCGTGGCGTCGTCGATCCTGAATTTCAACTGGGTCGCGATGCGGACGGCGCGTATGAGACGAACGGGGTCATCCTGAAGGTTCTTCTCTGAAACGACTCGCACGATTCTCTGCCTGAGGTCCCGCAGACCACCGCAGGGATCAATCACGCCCAGGAGCGCCGGATCGCTGGAGTGAACGTGGGCGTCGCCCGGCCACCGTTCGACGGGGATGGCGAGAGCCCCAATCGAGAAGTCACGGCGGGACAAGTCTGCTTCCAGATCGCCGTTGTCACTGCTGATATCCACCCATCCGCTGCCGGTCCGTTGCATGAGGCGGTAGTGTCCGCGCTCTTCGTCCATCGGGACCAGGTGGGCGTTCAGGGCGGCAGCAAGCTCAACTGCAACAGGCCGCGAAGGGCCAGATATGGTCACGTCCAAGTCTGCGGGTTTGCGGCCCAGCAGGAGATCTCGGACGGCTCCGCCGACTACGTGCGCCGGAATGCCCCTCACCCTGAGGGCCGCAATGGCTTCATTGAAGAAGGATGGCATAGGGGAAGGATCGTTCCAACAATCCGGACAAGGCGACGAACCGCGGCGTCAGCATCACTCAACTTGTAATGCGCCCAACCCAACCGCTATCCATTTGGGAGCAGATTGTTTTGGCAACGCTCATCCGCTAAGCAAAGACGACCCGACTTGCCGGTCAGGTCAGGTTCTGGATATTGGCCTGGACGTGCTGCGACGAGCAGGAGGATCGAGCAGGACACCACCTTGCAGAGCAGGATTGCTCGAATTGACGCGCTTGCGCTGGGTCACCCTGCTCTGAACAACCTTTGCATCATTTTCGTCTTGTCGTCCTTTTGGGGAGGACGAAATGTCATACGCGAGTTCGCTCAAAGAGGCGTCTGTTGTAAGACCGGAGAGCTTCGCGGAGGCGCTGAGATGTTCTGTCCTCCCCTGAGTATCGCCGTCGCCGTGGTCAACCGTGAGATCGTAAGTCACATCGTGCACGTGCGGCCTTGAAGGATCCGAGTGGGTTTTCGGAGCCGCCGCGTCCTCATGACCGTGGGATGGGCTGGCGTCTGCACCGCTGCGTCCTTCATCGCTGTCGCGCCTGGGTGATTCGGTCTTTCGGAGTTGATCGTGCGCGACAAGGTGGTCGAGGTAGAGTATTCCGTTCAGGTGGTCAACCTCATGCTCAATGGCCTGCGCGAGCAGAAGCTCAGCGGTGAGGCGGAGTTTTCCGCCTTTCTCATCAAGAGCGCGAGCTTTGATCTTGATGCTGCGCGTGACAACGCCTACGTAGCCGGGGACGCTTAGGCAGCCCTCGTCTATCTGTCGTTCACCCTCACGGAAAGTGATCTCCGGGTTGACCATGATGCGTGGCTCTTCGCCTGGCAGTTGAAGCGTGATGATCCGCTTAAGTACACCGACCTGATTCGCAGCGAGTCCCACTCCATACGATTCCTGCATCGTCTCTATCATGTCGCGCGCAAGCTTGCGTATCGCGTCATCAATGACGCGAATTTCGCGGGCCCGTTTGCGCAATATCGGGTCTGGCACGACGCGTATGGTGAGCAGGGTCATGCGTCTATTGTGACATCAGGGGACGCCACACTGGAACGGCCTCTCTAACCGCTGGATGCTGGATCCACGTCTATGGCCCAACCGCGGCCAGGGGTGACGCGGTCAAGGAGATCTCCTGGCGAGGGGCCGCGCAGGACAATCTGCCAGCGGTGCCGGCCACGCACGTGTTGAGGGTAGACAGGGGTGGGACCCAAGATATCGGTGCGGGAGTCGCCAGACACCGAGCGTTCATGTTTCAAGAGATCTGCGAGCTTCTGTGCCGAAGCTTCCGCCTGTTGAGGGTCCGGGTCTGAGAAGAGCAGGCGGACGAGGCGGGTGAAGGGAGGGTACGCATACTGCGCCCGCAAAGCCATCTCTACCTTGTAGAAGGTCTCATAGTCTTCAGTAACAGCAGCACGCACTGCATAGTGCTCCGGCTGGAGGGTCTGGAAAAGCGCCTTGCCAACACGGGCGCCACGCCCCGCTCTTCCAGCTGACTGAGCAAGGAGCTGGAATGTGCGTTCAGCGGCGCGGAAGTCAGGGATTGCGAGGCCGATGTCCGCGGACACGACGCCGACAAGGGTGACTTCCGGTATGTCCAGGCCCTTTGCGACGAGTTGTGTGCCGACCAGGACTCGAGAATTCCCGCTCTCGAAGCGGCGGAGGATGTTCTCGTGCTCCATCGCTGTGCGGGCGGAATCACTGTCCCAGCGTACGACGCCTGCCTTCGGAAAATAGGAGTGGACGGCTTCTGCCACAGCCTGGGTGCCCGGGCCGAGCCTGAGCATCTGATCGCCACCGCAGGCGGGACAAGCCAGTGTCGAGCGGATTGTGTACCCACAGTAATGGCAGATGAGCCGACCCTGCGCGTCCCGGCTACCCGGGCGGTGGTAAACAAGCGATGTATCGCATTGGCGGCATTTCCTGACAGTCCCACAGCTGCGGCACTGGACGAAGGAGGCGACGCCGCGACGGTTGATGAATAGGATGGCGCGCCCGCCAGTGGCGAGGGCGCTCCGCAGGGACTCGATGAGGGCGCGGCTGAGTACTTCTGCGTGTCCGGCACGCAACTCCTCCCGCATGTCGACGATTTCGACGCGGGCAGTCGCCGCCGGGCCTGCGATTTCCCCACCTGCCAGACGACGGGGGAGACGCAATAACTTGAATTCGCCTCGCTCAGAGCGGCGGAAGGTTTCCAGCGCTGGAGTGGCGGAGCCGCAGACGAGTACGGCGCCTGTCAGATCGCACAGGCGTTCAGCGACCGCGCGGGCGTGATATCTGGGCGACTGGTCGGTCTGTTTATATGTCCACTCGTGTTCCTCATCCATGACTACGAGGCCCAGGTTATCCACAGGGGCGAATATGGCACTGCGTGAGCCGAGGATGATCTGATACCCCCCACGCCTGATCTGTTGCCACTGATCGTAGCGCTGGCCATCGGACAGGCCGGAGTGCTGGAGGGCGATCTTGCCAGGGAAGCGCGAGGCAAAGCGGCGCAGGGTCTGGACCGTAAGGGCTATTTCGGGCACCAGAACAATTGCGCGTTTGCCACTCTTCAAGCACGCATCCACAACGCGCAGGTAGACCTCGGTCTTTCCCGAACCTGTCACTCCGAAGAGGAGAAACCTCTCTGGCGTGCCCTGTTTCCCTGCGGCGTTGATGGCCTGCACGATGGCCGAAATGGCTCCGGCTTGCTCGGGAGTTGGCTCTGGCTGGAACTCCTGCTGGAAGACGTGCCTGAACAAGGGGTCGCGCTGGACAGGGGTTCTTTCAATGCGGGCGAAACCAGTTTCGAGGACGCCTTTGACTGCGGGCGCGCCGAACATGCGGGTAAGCGCGGCCCTGTTTAGAGGCGGGTTGTCCGACACCAGCAATTCAAGCAGGCCTCCGCGCCGCGCGCTCCTCCCGTCTTTCAATCTGGCGGCCTCGACAATGGCTGCGTCCGTGGGCGCAGCCAGGACAAGGCGGTCTTCATATTTCGGCGCGGCGGCGCGCTCCATTTCCGGTATGGCATTGAAGAACCCGCGTTTTATCAGACGATCAACTGTGGCATCGCCGCCGGTGCCCAACCGCCTTACCAGCCTGTCTTTGCGCATACGTCCTGATTCAGGGGCGAGCCCCCACGCCCGTTGCTCGCCAGGCCGCAGGTCTTCCAACCTCGATGGAGGAGGCTCCACTCTGGTCAGCCATGTGCGCTGGCGAACGACCGCCCCGGGCGGCAGCATCAGGGCCGAGGCGGCGTACAGGGTTGTCCGATAGTGGCCAGCCAGCCATCGGGCAAGTTCAAGCCGTTCGGGAGAGAGAAATGGACCGTCTTCGAGCAGCCTGATGATCGGCCGTAACGTCGCAATCTCCGCAGGCACCACATCGCCAAGGGAAAAGACGACGCCCTGCAATTTCTGCGCCCCGAATGGGACATTCACCAAGCAGCCCACATCGACCGGCATGCCGTCCGGCACCAGATAGGTGAACGTGCGGGAGCGGCTGTCAGGGAAATCAACCGCTATTTCAGCAGATCTCAAAGAAAGGCACCGTCAGGCATTGGCGATATCGCGAAGTGTTGCGGCGATGATAAGCCGCCGCAGAGAGAGCGGCGGGGGCCGTGTCGTGCGCCACAAAAATAAAGGAGCCCCGATGTGATCGGGGCTCCTGTCAGACTTTGGTGGTCTTGATTCCCGGGCCGCTACGCGGGCTTCTGGCCTGCAGCTGGCTGTGTCGGAGTTTCCACCACAGCGACTGGTTCAATAACTGCAGCAACAGGCACCTCGGCGACAGCCTGGACTGAAGCTCCGGCCGTTGCACCCTCTGCCACTGGAAGGCTAGGTGCATAGCGCTGTTCCTTGATACGTGCCGCCTTGCCGGTGAGGCCGCGCAGGTAAACGAGGCGGGCGCGCCGGACATTGCCCTTGCGCGTTACTTTCACTGACTCGATCATCGGCGAGCAGACAGGGAAGATGCGTTCTACACCGATGCCGTAGGAGACGCGGCGGACGGTAAATGTCACACCCGGGGCCGGGTTTGACTCTTTCGTGTATGACCCGATGATGACGGCGCCCTGGAATGCCTGCAGGCGTTCCCGCTCACCCTCTCGGATCTTGACGTTGACTATGACTGTGTCGCCCGGACGGAAGGCATCGATGGTGCTGGCCGGCTTTATGGCGATAAGTTCTCGTGCGTCCATGTGACAGTGTCCTTGCAAGCGGGGAGGCTTCCCATCTGCGCGAAATGACGCCCGAAGGCGTCACGCAACAGATTTGGTAAAGGGCCGTCCGCTCATTCTATCCAAGTGGGCCCGACGATTCAACACGAGTTTGCAAAACGGAGGCTGGCGACAGTCGACAATCCCCGGACGCTCTCCTGCCCCATTTACATTGTTCGCCGTTCTGGTCACTGCGTGCCGGGTGGCTCAGGTTGAGGGCCAGCCCTTGAGGAGGTCAGGGCGTCGTTGGCCTGTGCGATCAACGGCAGTTTTGCGCCGCCACTCCGTAACTTTCGCATGGTCGCCGGAGAAAAGAACGTCCGGCGGTTTCATGCCGCGGAATTCGGCAGGACGGGTATAGACCGGGCCTTGCAGTAGTCCGTCGAGTCCAGGCCCAAACGACTCGCGCGTGGCCGACGCAGCGTCACCCAGTACTCCGGGAACAAGTCGGGCCAAGGCGTCCACGAGAACCATGGCGGGAAGTTCTCCGCCGGTCAGGACGTAGTCACCAATGGAAACTTCGTGGTCAACGCAGGACTTGATGAATCGTTCGTCAACGCCCTCGTAGTGGCCACAGACGATGATCAGTGCCTTGTGTGATGTGAACTCCCTGACCATGCCCTGGTCCAAGAGACGTCCCTGTGGAGTTGTGAGGATGACCTTCGGGCGCTCGCCGGCCTGCGATAGCTCCCTGGCAACCAGATCCTCCACGGCTTCAAAGAGAGGTTGGGCCATCATCACCATCCCTGGACCACCGCCGTAGGGTGTGTCATCAACAGTCCGGTGGCGGTCGTGGGCGTAGTCACGGACATTGTGGACGGTGATTTCGACGAGCCCGCGTTCAGCGGCGCGCCCGACGATACTGGCCTTGAATGGCCCTTCGAACATTTCAGGGAACAGTGTCAGGATGCGGATGCGCATGGCAATCCATTGTGGCACCACGATAGCGGGAGACAAGGGCCGGAGCGCGAGTATTTGACGTTATGACTGGGCATCAGAACGAAGCGGCTCCATTGGATGCGAGCCTTTGGAGGAGGCCAGATCGTTCCCCAAATGGGGAGGGGATCCCTGGAGAGTTATTGAAACAGGGCCAGGTTGACATCGGGCTATGGCACTGAAAGTTATAGAGGAATTGTGCCGTGACTCTCTTTGACCTTAGAACCTCACACAGACCTTCTCCCTCCCGAGGGGCAGGGAATCCCCATATAGCACCACTTGAAAGCGTCATACCCAACTTGTTCCAGCATCTCTTTGTCTGTCAGCGTGGATGCGGGCCTGAATGACGCTCACGGAGGATGTCGACGGCATGGGCAAGAACAGGTAGGACCACGGCCAAACCCTCCCGGACGCCTTTGGGGCTGCCAGGGAGGTTAATGACTAACGTGCGCCCACGCACGCCAGCGCGAGCCCTGCTTAGCATGGCCATTGGCGTTATGGATAGCGTCTGCCCACGTATGGCCTCACCGATCCCAGGGACATCGAAATCCATGGCGCGTGCCATGACTTCTGGCATGACGTCACGTGGTCCGAGGCCTGTACCGCCGGTCGTTAGGACAATGTCAATGTGACCGGAATCGCACCAACCCTCGACGGCCTGAACCAGCTGGTCAAGCTCGTCAGGCAAGACATTTCGGCCCGAGAGTGTGTGCCCGCAGGATGACATCGCCTCAACGATGGCATCTCCGCCCAGGTCCGTCCAACTGGCCTCGCCTCGCGAACCGCGGTCGCTGGATGTGAGGACTGCATACGTGGCGATGGCGATCCTCCTGGTTCCCTGAGTCTTTCCCTGCGGAATCTCCGGCTGGCTGGCCGGGGCCCTGTCGTCCCATTCACACCGCCGCTGGCTGATGGGCCGTCGATCTCAGTCTGTACCTCCCCTTAAGGGAGAGTGGGTGCAGGAAATGCTGGAAACCGGCTTAAACGGTAGCGCATGGGCATTGCGGGATTTAGTGGGGGTCTGGTAAAAAAAGTCACAGTCTGGGATGGAATGGGATGACCGACCGGGCGGGCAAGCTTCCCACGTCCCTCTTTCCTGATCCCACGGGTCTGACCTAGATACGTCCCTTTCGATCCCATAACCACTCTGCTCCTGCGGGACAGGGTGCCACACGAACGGTTTCGCAGGTTGATCTTCGCCGGTGAATACGAGCACAGGCTGGACCCCCAGGGCCGGATGTCAGTCCCCGCTCGTTTCCGTCCGGCCTTCGAAAAGGGGATTGTGCTGAGCCGTGCTTATGACCGCTGTCTGATGGGGTACACACCAGAAGAGTTCGCAGAAGTGGCCGGGGAAATCAAGAAGCAACCCGCCACCAGGGCGGACGCCCGGAGGCTGGCGCGGTTGACCTTCGCAGGAGCATATGAACTAGAGCTCGACAGGCACGGCCGGGTGCTTATCCCACAACCGCTCCGCGAGTATGCGGGGTTCAAACAGGACGTTGTGATCGTGGGCACCGGCAGGTTTATTGAAATCTGGTCACGGAAATCGTGGCTCGAAGAACGAGCGTCGCTTGACGAAGATGCAGCCGAGATCGCCGAACGGGCAGGAGATACCGTCGGTGGGGAGGCTGCGAGGTGATCTTGTTGGGCATGGAACTCCATCACACACCCGTCATGGTGCCAGAGGTGCTCGACGCCCTAAACGTCCAGCCGGGTGGTCGGTACATCGACGCCACGCTGGGCGAGGGCGGGCACACGGACTCCGTCCTGCAGCGGGCTGAGCCGGGCGGGCAGGTGCTTGGCATGGATGCGGACCACGAGGCTGTACAGGTGGCGGCGGGCCGCCTGGCTCGCTGGAAGGAGTCCTTCGTTGCCGTGAATGCCAACTTCCGCACCCTGCGGGCGACGGCGTTGAAACACGACTTCGTGCCTGTGCACGGGGTGTTGTTTGACCTGGGGGTCTCTTCGCTCCAACTGGACATAGAGGCACGGGGGTTTTCATTTCGCAGACCGGACCCACTGGACATGCGTTTCAGCCTTGATCAAAAGGTAAGCGCGGCTGACATCGTGAACAGGTTTTCGGAATACGACCTGGCAGACGTGATCTACAGGCTAGGCGAGGAAAGGGCTTCCCGCCGTATAGCCGCCGCCATCGTCCGTTCACGCCCCGTCAAGACGTCCCTGGAACTGGCGAACCTCATCGAGCGGGTGTCGCCCAGGCGGGGGAGCCGCATCAACCCGGCCACGAAGACATTTCAGGCTTTACGGATCGCTGTGAATGACGAACTGGGGGCACTGGAGTCTGCTCTGGAGCAGGCAGTCTCCGTGCTGGGGCAGGGCGGGCGGATCACGGTGATCTCATATCACTCTCTCGAAGACCGGATAGTGAAGAACTTCATCAGGCGTGAGACTTCTGACTGCGTGTGCCCGCCGGGGACGCCGGTGTGTCGGTGCGATCACAAGGCGACTCTGCGCGCTGTCACGAAGTCTCCTCTTGCACCCACTGAAGAGGAAGTACGGGACAACCCGCGCAGCAGGAGCGCAAAGATGCGGGTTGCCGAAAGGATCTAGGCACAAAGTACGCAACTACATACCCCTCCAGGCAACCGCTGAACCAGCCAGGTGGGGGGGTCAGGACTCAAGAAGTCACAGACAGGCCGGAGGAACTCAGATGCAAAAGGGCATGACTCTCATACAGGGCGACTACAGGGCCGTGATAGACATCGGCACGACAAAGGTCTGTGTCATCCTCGTGGCGCGCAGGCCGGACCGGCGTCTAGAAATCACAGGACTGGGCATTGCGCAGTGCGACGGTTTACGGAAGGGCGTGATCGCCGACACAGCGGCCGTGACGGATGCTATTCGACGTGCTGCGGAAGAGGCGTCGCAGCAGGCGGGCGTGGTACTTGCGGCCGCATACGTCGGCATAGCTGGCACGCACATCGATTCCGATGACAGGTGGAGCGCTGTGCCCCGTGGGCCGGGCGTCAGGGCTGTCACACAAGACGACCTTGTTGAAGCCGTCAAACACGTATCCAAGTTCGATCCGGCGCCGGGCCAGCACGTGCTGCATGTAATCCCGCGCACTTACACACTGGACGGTCTGCACGGCGTGCACAACCCGGAGGGCATGCACACCCAGGAGTTGCACGTCCAGAGCCAGGTGATCAGTGGGCCGACCGAGCAGGTCGAGGCCTTGGAGGCGGCTGTGAACGCCGCTGGGCTGCGCTGTGCCGGAGTGATCGTCGAGCCCATGGCGACAGCAGACGCAGTGTTCGAACCCGCCGAGAAGCAGGGAGTGGTCGCGCTTGTAGACATCGGAGGTGGAAAGACGGACATCGCCGTGTTCCACGACGGGATCATGGTGGCGACAGCGATGCTCCCGGTAGGTGGCTATCAGTTTACGAATGACCTCTCCATAGCCTTCTCTCTGCCTTATGCCGACGCTGAGAAGTTGAAGGTCGAACAAGGCACGGTCATACCTGACTTCTTCCATGCCGCCGCTGAGGTGGTCATCCGTCCCACCGGCATGCAGGGCCCTTTGACGATCACCCACAGGGACATTGGCCAGATCTTGAAAGACAGGGCCGAAGAACTGATCGAGCTGGTGCGGATGAAACTGGACATCCCTGCGTTGGCAGAGACGCCAGTCGAGACTATTGTCGTCACGGGCGGCGGCGCACAGCTGCGGGACTTTATCACCCTTACGAAGCACAGCCTGCAGAAGAAAATCCGGCTCGGAGCACCCAAGGGTCTCGATGGCCTGCCAGAAACGCACCGCGACCCGTCAATAGCAGCAGCCGCTGGAATGGCCATGTGGGCGATGCGGAACCTGCCGGCGGAGGGCCATGCGGCGCGACCGTATGAACCTTCGGCAGGCGTCATTGGCACGCTGCGGGGGTTACTGCCACATGCGAAGTCTGACGTAGCGAAAAAAACACCGGCGAAGGTTTAGCGCCACGACCGGGGGACGAATTTACAGGCGAGCAATCACAGGAGGCTTGGAATGGCTGACGGGTATGCATCCCCGGCCGACGGCAAAGTCGGCCAGGTAACAATCAAAGTCGTGGGTTGCGGTGGTGGCGGGTCGAACGCGGTGACGCGCATGTACCGGGATCCGATCCAAGACGTTGAGTACGTGACGTTGAACACGGATCACCAGGCGCTGACACGCAGCGAAGTGCCAACCCGGCTGCGCATTGGCGACCGGACGGCGCGCGGGCTGGGTGTCGGCGGGGACCCGGACAGGGGCCGGGAGTGCGCCGAGGAGAGCCGTGAAGAGGTCAAGTCCATCCTGCAGGGCGCGGACCTCGTGTTCATCGCAGCAGGCATGGGCGGCGGCACGGGAACAGGCTCGGCGCCGGTTGTGGCGGAAGTGGCGCGAGAGATGGGTGCGCTCACCGTGGGCGTGGTAACGAAGCCATTCGCATTCGAGGGCAACCGGCGCATGAAGCAGGCGCAGGACGGCATTTCGAAACTGGAAAAATTCGTGGACACGCTGATCGTGATCCCGAACGACCGCCTGCTCGCCATGGCTACTGAGCGCCTGACGATGGAGATGTCATTCAGGATGGCGGACGACGTCCTCCGGCAGGCCATTCAGGCTATTGCAGAACTCATAACCGTCCCTGGTGAGATAAACCTTGACTTCGCCGACGTGAAGGCGGTCATGAAAAACTCCGGCCCGGCCTGGTTGGCCATCGGTCGCGGCTCTGGCCCGGATAGGGCTGTGATGGCGGCCGAGACGGCGATCTCCAGCCCTCTGCTCGAAGTCTCGATGAGCGGGGCGCGCGGCATCATCTTCAACATCACTGGCGGTCAGGACCTGACGCTACAGGAAGTGAATGAAGCATCAGAAGTGATCCGGCGCGAGGCGGATCCCGAGGCGAACATCATCTTCGGCCAGGCTTACGACCCGAAGATGGAGAACGAGGTGAAGATCACTCTGATCGCGACCGGTTTCCCGAGCGCGCAGTCAGTGCCGCATGAAGACGCCATGAAGGCGGCGTTATCTGAGGCGCTTACGAACGAAGAGACCCTGGATCTGCCCCCGTTCCTGAGGCACAACCCGGCTGCCGCTCGAAGGCGGATGGCCAACGGCGCTGGACTCATGAACGGACGCTAGGACTGTTCCGCCCCAACGCCTAACCGCCCGGGCCCTCACCAGCCCACAAACGGTCCGGGCCACCAACGGGCCCGCCGGCACCGGCCGCCGGCGGGCCTATCGATTTAACTGGGTTAAGGCGAGCAGAACAGTAGCGCATCATGGCCAGGCTGGGGCACAGCGGATTTCGGCTGGGAAGCAGCATATCGGGCACTATTGCGCCGGTTCCCATATCTCGTGAACCATTGATGCTACGTTATCCATTCATGCCCGCTCGAGTTAGGAATGTTTTTGGGACAGGGATGGACGGCCTTTGCCCCGGGCCGGGGATGACTATTGGCTGGGTTTGCTCGTACTCAGCACGTACTGAAACAGGGTTCGAATTCGCCGGGATACGTCTTGACACTGATACCAGCCCTTGTAGTAGATTTTGCTTCACCCACTAAATCTGGGGTGTGGTTCCGAAACGTAACCTACAACCCAGCATCTACACAAGTGCCCGTGGTTCCTCAATACCGAAGGCTGGTTCGCATCTCACCGTTCTCACCCTGGACATTCGGGCCGGCCCACCTGTCAGCCAATGCACTGCCCTTTTTGCGGCCATAACGAGTCAAAAGTGATCGATTCGAGAGAATCGCCCGACGGCATCCGCCGCCGCAGGGAGTGCACGCGCTGCGAATTGCGATTCACGACGTATGAGCGTGTGGCAGCGATGCCGCTCATGGTGGTGAAGCGTGATGACAGGCGGGAGCCGTTCTCGACTGAGAAGCTCGAGCGGTCGCTGCGACTGGCGTGCGCCAAACGGCCGCTCACGATAGGTGCGATCTCCAAACTGGCTGCAGACGTCGAGAACGAAGTTCATCGGCTGGGCAAAGCCGAAGTGGAAAGCCGTGTGATCGGCGAGATGGCAATGGAGCGGTTGCGGCTGCTGGACAGGGTGGCTTACATCCGGTTCGCGTCTGTATACCGGGCCTTTCAGGACGCCGGGAGCTTTGCGAAGGAGGTGGAGGCGCTTGAGAGCGCAGACGCCCAGGGCAAAGCCAACGTCAACCAACTCGCGCTGATCCCGGACAACGTACCAAGGCTGACCGACCGTGCAAAGCGTGCCAGACGGCCCAGAGTGACCCAGGAGCGTTAACTCCGGATATCCACACAAATTCACAGAAAGTCTGGGCTCCAAGCCGTGACATGGCTGTTGGAAATCATCGGGTGAGACCTTACAGTGACAACCCCTGCACTCATTCAACGTCAATTCATCCACGCACGGATAGAACAAATGAACTCCTCCGAGGGCTCAAGGTCCCACGGCTCTTACCGAAACACAGCGTTCATGACCCGGCCATCACCTGCTCAAACACCGGGCTTGCCGCGTCGTTCAGACACAAGGACGCCTCTGCTGATTCTTAAGTAGGCGTCCCTGGCGCAACCGGGGACTGTCCCTCCCGAAGCAGCGTTATGCGCGGGCCGGGTGGCGGTTTCCCTCATGCACTTCACGTTGACATAGAACACTCCGTTCATACACCGGCCTGAGACAATAGAAAGACACCATTGGAAAGGTCCAGACCCATGACATCCTCCGTAAACGGCAGCGGCAACAAGAACGGCCGCATCGCCCCGAAGCAGACCGCCGGGAAGAACAAATCGTCGACAGGCTCGAAACCGGCTGACGCCTTCAAGCCGGCTGAGATCACCGACAATTCGCTTGTCGTCCTCAAGAAGCGCTACCTGCAAAAGAACGACAAGGGCGACCTCGCCGAGACGCCTGAGGGGATGTTCCGGCGCGTGGCGGACGCTCTCGCAGAACCCGACGGCAGGAAGTACGGGAGGTCTCCGGCGCAGGTGAGGTCCGTCGCGGATGAGTTCTACCGGGCGATGGCGTCACTCGAATACCTGCCAAATTCACCTACTCTGATGAACGCTGGAACGGGCGCCGGGACCCTTTCGGCCTGCTTCGTGCTGCCTCTCAAGGACTCCATGGAGGGAATCATGGGCGCGGCGCACGACGCCGCCATGGTGCAAAAGTTCGGCGGCGGCACTGGTTTCGCCTTGTCAGAGATCAGGCCAAAGGGAGCGTCCATCAAGACCACGCACGGGAAGGCGTGCGGCCCCATCGCAGTGCTACGGCACCTTTCGTCGGTGTCAACGCTCGTAACGCAGGGCGGAAAGCGCGATGGGGCGAACATGGCGGTGATGGATGTGCACCACCCGGATATTGAGGAGTTCATCAGCTGCAAGTCGGTTGAAGGCCAGATCCATAATTTCAATATCTCTGTGGGCGCGAGCGATGAGTTCATGAGCGCGGTGGCGGCGGGCATTGACTTTGCGCTGAAGGAGCCGCGGTCAGGAAAGGAAATTGGCCGCAAAAACGCACGCGATCTGTTCAACAAGATCGTGCAGGGGGCATGGCGCAACGGCGAGCCTGGGATGATCTTCCTGGATGAGGTGAACCGTAACAGCCCAGTGCTGCATGTTGGCCGCATCACGGCGACGAACCCGTGCGGCGAGCAGCCGCTATTACCGAACGAGTCGTGCAATCTGGGATCTATCGACCTTTCCAAGTTCGTGACGGGGGGCTACGCGACGAGCGCAGTGAAGCGTGAAGCGCTTGCGCCGGCTGGTGCGGGCGGCAGGTCGAAAACCTCAGCGACCGCAACTGCGGCGTTGCCGGGGCTTGATTGGGATCGCCTCGGCAGGATGGTGCGCCTGACGGTGCATTTCCTGGACAACGTGATCGACGCCAACAAGTACGCCGTACCTGCGATTGAGGACATGACGAACCACACCAGGAAAATCGGGCTGGGAGTCATGGGCTTCGCGGATATGCTGGTCGAGCTTGGTATCCCGTACGACTCTGAGACGGGTATCGAGACGGGCAGGAACCTGATGCGTTTCATCCAGCAGGAGGCGGATGCAGCCTCGCAGGACCTGGCGAGGGAGCGCGGCCCCTACCCGGCCTGGGAAGGCGGGGCGCCGCAGAAGCAGGGCGAGACGCCCATGCGCAACGCCTGCCGCCTGACTGTGGCGCCGACAGGGACGATCTCGATGATCGCCGGGTGCTCTTCGGGCATTGAGCCGATCTTTTCCCTGGCCTTCAGGAAGCAGAACATCCTGGAAGGCCAGACGCTGTATTACGTTGACCGCAACTTCGAGCGGATCGCACGCGAACGAGGGTTCTACTCTGAAGAACTGATGGCGTATCTCTCGGACGGCGGCTCGCTTCTGGATCGGGATGACGTGCCTCAAGATGTCCGGCGGCTGTTCCACGTTGCCTCCGATATTTCACCTGAGAACCACGTTCTGATGCAGGCGGGATTCCAGGAGAGCACGGACGCTGGCATCTCGAAGACGATCAACTTCCCTAACTCGGCAACGGTCGAGGACGTTGAGAACGCTTACATGCTTGCGTGGAAGACGCGTTGCAAGGGGATCACGGTGTACCGCGCAGGGTCTCGAGAAAAGGAGGTCCTGGCGACTGGACACGCCAAGGGCAAGTCCACTGATGGAACGAAAGCCGAGGCGACGACAACTGTCTCAGGCGCGCCGGACGCCGGATCGGCTGGGCAAGCTGAGGGCTTCGACAAGCTCAGCCTGCACGTTGAAACGGAAGAGGCGGGAGATGGATTCGGAGGATTCGTCCCACAATATGTGACACCCAAGGATCGGCCCGAGATGATCCAGGGGGTCACGCGGCGGATGCGCACGGGCCACGGCAACATGTACATCACGATCAACGTCGACCAGCATGGCCAGCCGTTCGAGGTGTTTGCTACGGCGGGCAAGTCGGGTTCTTGCGACTCTGCGCTCACCGAAGCAGTGACCAGGCTGATGTCGCTGTCACTGCGGTCTGGGATAGACCCCGAGGACATCGTGCGACAGTTGAGGGGCATCACCTGTCACCCGAACTGGGACCAGGGGGCGGTGATCAACTCCGGTCCAGACGCCATCGCCATTGCGCTGGACAGGCAACTAGAGGCGCGGACGAAGCCGGCAGGAAAGATGGAGTCAGGCGAGCACGGACAGTTGGCGATGCTTGAGCGGCCTTCTGCGAAGGAGCTTGGCCGCCCGACGGCAACGGCTGTGCCGGTGATTCAATCGCCTTCAGGTGTGACAGGCCGCACGGCGCAGAAGGTGACGATCGCCGCTGGGATGGGCTTTGCGAACCTGTGCCCAGACTGCTCAGGGACGCTGGCGCACGAAGAGGGCTGCCAGAAATGCCACAACTGCGGGTACAGCAAGTGCTAGGGACTGGTGCAACTGTAGTGGATGACGAGAGAGGGCCGGAGAGATTCCGGCCCTCTCTTTTTTGCCATGCCGTAGTTTCGAGTTTGCCTGAGGCGTTCGGTGTCCCTACAAACGGAGGCCCGGCTAGCCGGATTGGACAATCCCGCCCCGGAACACCGCCGGCCACCCGGGTGCAATTTGGTCACGGGTTGGGTGAAGGACGAGGTTGAACCTGATTTAATCGGCGGGACAATGTTCATTGAGCGGGATTGTTCGGTTTCGGCGCTCGGCATGACACAGTCGATGCCAAAACAAGCCTGGAGCGAACAGAAAGCCGAGTCAGATCCCTAATCGGCGCACCGGGACTCAGACAGAAAGACGTCGCCCATTACCGGCTTTGTAGATCATGCTCACACATCAATCCGTCTACCGCCGATAGAGAGGGATGCCCGTCCTGCCCTATCCTTTGACGCGACGCCATTTGCGTAGGGAAGCCATCTCACGTGGCGGTGTCAGAAATCGTCCGACCTCGACGTAGGAGACTTCGGCTACGTAGACATCACCGTGAGAGTCAACCGCGACTGAGTGAGGCCACAGGAACTGGTCGGCATCTTCGCCAGGGAGCGGATTGCCAAGGCGTTGGACTTGCTGACCAGAGCGTGTCCAGATGCCAAGGGCATGGCCAATATAGGGCACGTCTCGCTGGACGGGCGCAGGTCCTTGTTCTGCGATGTACAGGTTCCTGTCCGCGCCCTTCCCCGCAAAGACGGAGACGGCCTTGTGGACGTGCCATTCCTGAACAAACTCGCCTGTCTGAGTGAAAATCTGAACCCGGTGATTCTCGCGGTCACAGACAATGACCTTATCGTCGAAGAGTGCCAGGTTGTGCGGGAGGGAGAACTTTCCGGGGCTGGTGCCTGGCTCACCCCACGAGAGGATGTGCTTCCCCTTTTTGTCCAGACGGTGGACGCGTGAGTTGCCATACCCGTCAGAGATGAAAATGTCACCCGTATCGGGTGAAATGGCGACATCCGTCGGCTTGTTGAACATGTTGCCGGACTGTTTGGGCGCAGGCACTCCTGAACCGATGGTCAGGAGCACGCGGCCGGTCCGGTCGCACTTATAGATGCGGCAGCCGACGTCGTCCACGAGCCACAGGTTGTCTTCATGATCAACAGAAGCGCCGTGGGGGCGTTTGTATCGAGAACCAGCCCAGCCGTCGATGGTGTTTCCATATGGGTCCTGCATGGAGCGGAAGCCGGAATAGGGGTCATCGTTGCCCCACTTATCGAGCAGGTTGCCATGGGAGTCAAACTTCAGGACGGGCCAGTTGCCACGGTTGAATACGAAGACGTTGTCTTCGGAGTCAACCGCGACGGCTGTGGACTCGCTGAGCCAGATGCCGTGGGGAACCTTGGCCCACCCTGCGACGGCTTCGTAAGTGGTGGTTTTTGTGGCGGATTTGAGTGGCATGTTGGTGGGTGATCTCAGTGTGGGCAGGTGGGATTCGTCTAGCTTGAACCAAGCATGAAATCGATGGAAGGCCGATGTTATACCCGGCCGTACAAGCGCGATACTGCCCGGGGTCCGGGTGTGGCACTCCATTGGGAACTTCGACCTCTCACCCTGACACCATCCCCCAGGATGAGCGGACATGCGGGATAGCTCCTACGTTTTCAAAAACCATTCGGAGGCAGAAGTGACATCACGACTAGGACGCCCTCAGGCCAGGAAGCCGCTGCTCGCTGTGACAATGGGGGACCCTAGCGGGATAGGCGCGGAGGTGATCGCAAAGGCTCTCGGAAAGCCTGCGGTGTACGAGTTCGCCCGGCCGTTCGTCATAGGCACGGTTAAGGAGATGCAGGTGGCCGTTGGCCAGGTGGGGTCGACGGCGCGGGTGCGTCCGATAGAGTCGGCGAGCGAGGCGAAGTGTCAACCAGGGGTGATCGAGGTCTTGAACGTTGACGGCTACGAGGACGTGAGGTTCCCGGTGGGGAGGCACTCTGTCGAAGCTGGCAAGGCATCGCACTCGTGGGTGGAGCGGGCGGCGGGGCTGTGTATCGAAAAACAAGTGGACGCCATGGTGACAGCGCCTGTGAACAAGCAGTCGTGGGAAATGGCGGGGTCCGGGGGAGACATCGGCCACCAGGAGGTATTCAAGCGGCTGACGGGGTCGGACTACGTGGCGACGATGCTGGTGTCCGGCACGCTGCGGTGTATGCACCTTTCGACGCACAAACCGCTGCACGAGGCCTGTCTTTATGTCACTCGGAAGAATGTGCTTCGTGCGGTCAGGCTGACTGATAGCCATTTCAAGCAGTGGGGGTTCAAGACGCCCCGTATAGCGGTGGCGGCTCTAAACCCTCATGCGAGCGATAACGGGCTGATTGGCCGCGAGGAGCTTGACGAGATCAAACCAGCGGTAGATGACGCCCGCGCTGAGGGTATCAACGCAACCGGTCCAGTTCCGGCCGACTCTGTGTTCAACCAGGCGTTCGGCGGGAAATATGACGTGGTGGTGGTGATGTACCACGATCAGGGCCACATAGCCATCAAGGTGCACGGGCTTGAAGAGAGCATCAGTGTGAACTTGGGATTGCCGTTCATCAGGACGTCTGTTGATCACGGGACGGCGTTTGACATCGCCGGAAAGAACAAGGCGGACTCTACAAGCATGTTCGAGGCATTGAAGCTTGCGTCGCAGCTGGCGAGCGGGGCTTCAATGGCGTGAACCGGCCCGTCCGATTCACAGTGGCGCAGTTGGGGCAAATGCGGGTTGGGAGTTTTGGACAGGGCGAGAGTTAGCTCGGCCTGGTTTGGCAGAGTTGGCTCAAGCCATGCCATGCCCCAGACCTGCACGCACCAAGGGAGGCTTACCCCTAACAGTCAAGAGTTGTCCGAGCGATCATGGGCCGCTCGGAACTGAGAACAGGTGACGCACGTATAATCGGGGCACGGTAGTGCTGTTCGAGCAGCAGTGCCCTGCCCTCTCCGGGCCGGAGAGGGCTTTTCGGATGGTCCGGCAAACAACAGGTTGTGATGATGAAGATTGCGTTCATTGGTGGCGGCGTTATGGCCGAGGCGATCATCGCCGGGGTCCGCGACGCCAAGCTCCCGTGCGAAATAGCCATAGGCGAGCCTGTAAAGGCGCGCAGGGACGCGCTTGCTAAGTACAACTTAGACGCGGTCGCCGAAAATGCTCAGGCGGCGAAAGGCGCAGATATCGTGGCGCTGGCCGTGAAACCCCAGCAGTTCGACCATGCCGCTTCTGAGCTTAAGGGCGTCCTGACGCCTGACCAGACTGTACTTTCGATCATGGCCGGGGTGAAGATGCACTCCATCGGCCTGAAGCTTAACCACCGCAGGCTGATCCGGGTGATGCCGAACACGCCCGCCCAGATCAGGCAGGGGATGAGCGTGTGGACCGCATCGGCTGAGGTTCCTCAGGAACACATGGACTTCACCCAGAAGATGCTGGCCGCGGTCGGTGACGAGATAAAGCTGGGTGAGGAAAAGTACGTTGATATGGCGACGGCGCTGAGCGCGAGCGGGCCGGCGTATGTGTTCCTGTTCATAGAATCGTTGACTGATGCTGGAGTGCTGCTTGGGATGCCGCTCGACGTGGCGCGGCGGCTCGCTGTGAAGACGGTGATGGGCAGCGCGGCGCTCGTCAAGGAGTCCGGCAGACACCCGGCGGAGTTGCGGAACGGCGTGACGTCTCCGGGCGGGACAACGGCCGCAGCACTGCTCGCGCTTGAAGAGGGTGGGTTCCGGGCCGCAACCATCAATGCCGTGAAGGCGGCATACCAGCGCGGCGAGGAACTGGGAGCGGGGTCAAAGTGACAGCCGACAAGATACTGCCTCTCATCGGGCTTGTCCTGTACCTATTGGCGTGGTTGATCATCGCTCGTTCACTGCTGTCATGGTTCCCGAACGCACGTGGTAACCCGTTCATCGAAATAGTGTTCCGGCTGACTGACCCGATACTGGTGCCACTTCAGCGGATAATCCCACGTCTGGGGATGATTGACCTCAGCCCGATGATCGCGACGCTGGTTCTTTTCGCGCTCGCGGCGGTACTAAAAGCACCCGGGTTCTGAGTTCTGCCTCGTCCATTCCTGCAACATTGACGACTTTTTGCCTGCCCGTGTCCCCGCGCAAGATGGTGATGCTGGACCGCGGGACACCGAGCATTTTCGAGAGAACCTTGATGACCGCCTGGTTCGCCGCTCCTTCGGCCGGCGGTGCCGTCACACGTACCTTGAGGACGCCGTCAGCGCCGTAGCCCGAGACTTCACTTGTGGAGGCTCCTGGCTGGACGCGAATGGTTATGCGGGCCATGTGGGTAAACCTGTTCTCGTTTCTGATCGGCATCGCCGCGTTGCGTCGGCAGAGGGCCTGGCTCCAGTGCCCTCACCCCAAGCCGCTACTTAGAGAGTGGAGGGACAACTACGCGTGGGCCAGCGCGCCGCCGTCCACAAAAACCGTCTGCCCGGTGATGAAGCTGGAAGCGTCTGAGGCCAGATAAACGAGCAGGCCGGAGAGGTCATCAGGGTGGCCCTTGCGGCGGAGCGGGAGATAGCGGACGAGGCGATCCTTCTGTTGCGCTTCCAGTGGGCGGTGGGTCGCCTCTGTCCAGCCGTAACCGATGCCGTTGACTCTGATGCCCGTGCCGGCCCATTCGAGAGCGAGGGACTGTGTCATGGCATCGAGCGCGGCCTGCGTCATCGAATAGGCAGAGGCGTTCGACAGGCCGCGCCGTGCAAGGCCGGATATGAAGTTGATGATGCGGCCTGAGGGTTGTCGGGACAGATGCGCGCCTGCGCCCTGGCACCACCTGAACGCCGAGGCGGCGTTGCGGTCGAAGAGGTTGAGCAGGTCTGAGTCCGAGAGTTCGCTGATCGGACGGAATAGTTCGGCCTGCGGGGCGTTTACCAGTATGTCCAGCCTCCCGAAGCGCTCCTCTACCCGACTGACGGCGCTGGATATGGCATGTTTGTCGTTGAGGGGGCCGCCCAGGAACAAGTCAGCGCCCGTGTCCGCGCCCAGCGTGGCGACCTCATGTGACCCCGCAGCGAGGGCCACTTTCGCTCCCGCGCACTGCAGAGCGCGTGTGAGCGGCGCGGCCCAACCGGGCGCGCCGACGTGCAGGATGGCGACTTTGCCGTCCAGCGGTTTCGCCCGTTGCGTGACTGGGCTATCAGACATGCGGCGTCACCGGCGCATATCCAGTCGGTGCGTAGCCGCCTGCGAGGCCGCCGCCATCTATGACAAAGACTTCTCCGGTCATGTAGTTGGAAGCCTCCGATGCCAGCCAGGTGACAAGGTGTCCCAATTCATCTGGACGGCCCACGCGTCCCACAGGAATGAACTCGGCTGAGGGGAGTGCCATGGGACTGGAAGCAGTGCCTTCCGTCGGGAAGAAGCCTGGGACGACGCAATTGGCTGTGACTCCGTACCTGCCCAGGCTGACAGCCAGAGAGCGAGTGAGCTGGACGATTGCCCCCTTCGCGCAGCCGTACATGTAGTTGTCCCGCGCTCCACGCATGCCGAGGCCGGAGGAGATGTTGATGATCTTCCCACGGCCGCGGTCACTCATCTGTTTCGACACTGCGCGTGAGCAGAAAAAGGCGGGGTCGAGGATCCCAGAGATACCGGAGCGCCAGTCATCGTCAGACAGGTCCCAGATCGCGCGGCCGCCCTGCCCTGCCACCAGTCCGGCGTTGTTGACAAGCACATCCACCGGGCCGAGTTCGCGCTCGATCTGCGCGAAGACAGCGCCAACGGTCCCGCCGGCGGTGAGGTCGGCTGAAATGCCGAAGGATCGCCCGCCTAGATCGTTGATCCGCCTGACGGCTTCTTCGATTGGCCTAGGACGGCGGCCTATCACGGCGACGTCCGCGCCTGCACGCGCGAGGCCCAGTGCCATCTCAAGACCCAGGCCGCTGCCGCCGCCTGTGATGGCGGCGACCTTGCCTGTGAGGTCAAACATGGGGGACTGCGAATATCGCTCTGACATGGAGCCTTCACCGTGAATTGGGAGTGCAGCCTGTCATTTATAGGGGCGACTGCAGGGTAACTTCTCCCGCAGACATGGGCCAGAGGCGGCCGGTTGAGTCTCGCACGAGTAGGCGCCCGACTTCATCCACGCCTTCCGCCCTGCCGTGTACAACGCGGTCAGGACCTGGCGGGCTACCCACGGTAACTGACACATCCGAACCGATGGTTTCGAGCCTCGATGACCATTCCGGGACTAACGAGTCGCCACGGACGAGGCGAGCGTAAAGCCGATCCATGTGTTTCAGAAGCAAGGTGAAAGTGGCGAGGCGCGAAACGGAACCGCCGGCAATGGCGCGCAGGCTCGTCGCCATTGAAGTGGCCTCATGCTTGCCCGACGAAATTGCGCCCGGAGGATCCAAGTTCACGTTGAGGCCGATTCCAACAACGGTAATCAGCGTGTCACTCGATGAAGCTGCCGCCTCGCCCGGTCTGACGGAACCGGACAGGAGCGTGCCCTGGCGGGTCTCGGCTATGACACCGCACAGTTTCCGGCCTCCGATGCGCACATCATTGGGCCATTTTATTGACGGATGTACGCCAGTCACGTTCTCGGCCGTATCCGCGGCCGCCAGCGCGGCAAGCATCAAGAGCTGGTGAACGTAACTCGGCCGGGGACGGAAGACGACCGAGAGCAGGAGGTCTTCGCCGGGCCATGACACCCATGCCCTGCCATGACGACCGCGGCCTGCTGCCTGGGAGTCTGCGAGAACGACCAGGCCCTCAGGCGCTCCTTCCGACGCCAGGCGAGACGTGTCGTCCATCGTCGAGCCTGTGAGTACGTAGTGGATTACCTGCGCGCCTACGATCTCGCCTGTGCGGCCTGACAAGGCAGCGAAGGACGAGTCTTTGACGTGTTCAGGCGCTTGGGGAGCCTCTGTCATGTGTAATCAGGCGCCGAGATAGTCGAAACGTTCAGCCAGAGGGATGTGTGTAGCTGCCCTCACCAGGTTTCCGTACCGATTCCAGTCATCGTTACAGCCCGGCGGACAAGCCGCTGGGGGCAAGTTTACCTGCGCACCCGAGGCAGATGCGCAAGGCTGGGTAGAGGATCTGCTGCTTCGGGACATACTGCGTCGGATCACTAAACACTTATTCTGCATACCAATAGCTTGTGAATGCGCCTGGACTCTTTCGCGGAGGAACGCTTCGGCCTACACACTGCGTCCTTTCCCGCCGGGCGGAAACCCGAAGGAGAGGGGATCCGCTTAAACATGTCAGCACACAGGGCCGGATCAGTGTAGAAAGGGCCGCTCTGATGGGCGGCCCTTTCGTGCCTGGACTCTCAGGCCGTACACTCACGGCACATTTTCAAGGCCCTACCCCGGCCCGCGATACGACGGCTCCCTCAATCGTTGATGAGACAGCGGCTGCGGGAAGTGAGAGGTGACAGGTGCAGCGAGCTACGACCCAGACCCTGTATTACGAACATTCGGCCCTGAACCCGGTCACGATGCGAGTGAAGCCCGGAGAGGTGTTTGAAGTAGAGACACAGATGAACCGCGGGCCGAACGCTGTAATCGTGCCAGCAGATATACGCGACCTGTACAACAAATACAGGTCGGATGCGCAACCACAGGACAGGGGTAACGCTGCCTCGGGATGCATATATGTTGAAGGCGCACACCCAGGGCAGGCCATCGTGGTGCATATCGAAGACATCAAGACCCACCCGGTCGGGTGGAACGGGTACTGGGGCAACACTGGGGCAATGCCGGCGTATCTCGGCGGCAGCAGCATTGGACAGCAATTCAAGGTGGTGAGAATCGAGGGCGACAAGATCGTCTGGAACAGCAGGCTCTCTTTCCCCACCGAACCGATGCTGGGTGTGGTGGGTGTCGCGCCGTACCGCGAGGCGCGGACGAACTCTTGGGCTGGCGAATGGGGCGGGAACATGGACGCGCAGGAGGTGTCCGCAGGAGCATCGGTGACTCTGCCGGTATTCCATCCTGGCGCGCTACTGCATGTCGGGGACATGCACGCCCGTCAGGGGGACGGTGAGATTTCCGGCGGCGGTGGGATAGAGACCGGCGGTGTGGCACGGCTGCGAGTGGACGTGATCCCGCTGCCGCGGCATCTGACGTGGCCGCGCATTGAGAACGCCACGCACATTGCTACTGTGGCACAGGGCAAACCCGCGGAGGATGCGTTCAGGCTTGCACTGTGCGAGATGATCTTGTGGTTGGAGGCCAGCTACAAGATGCCGCGCGGCGAGGCGTTCATGTTCCTGGCACAGTGTCTTGAGGCGCGCGTGACGCAATTCGTGAATCCCAGCTATACGTATATTTGCAAGGTGAACAAAAAGTATCTGGCGTAGTGGGAGCCGGACACCCGCCGCGCTGGTGCCAGACCGATATCCCTTCACCACAACCAGCGCGTTTGCAGCGGCAAATGTCCTCTTGGTCCTTACGGTTTATTGATAAAACTTTCTGTGCTTGACCAGTCGCCGATTGTCTCCGGCGCCACGGCTCGGGACGCGGTGCTGGCGACTATCGCTCTTGCAAAGTTGGCGGACAGGCTGGGCTATCACCGCTACTGGCTTGCTGAACACCACAGCTCTGGCACACTCGCAGACGCCAGCCCAGAGATACTCATCCCGGTGGTCGCGGCGCACACGGAGCGGATCAGGGTGGGCAGCGGCGGCGTGATGCTGTCGCACTACAGCGCTCTCAAGGTTGCCGAGCAGTTCAGGATGATCGAGACGCTCTATCCGGGCCGCATCGACATGGGGCTTGGCCGCGCGCCGGGGAGCGACGGACGCACGGCTGAGGCTTTGCAACCGGGCCCGGTGGCGAGGAACGTTGAGGCGTACCCGCAGCAGGTGCTGGACCTGGTCAACTACCTGCGCGGCGAATTGCCAGCCGGCCATGAATTCCGCGGGATCACCGCGATGCCCGCCGGGCCGGGGATGCCGGAGCCGTGGCTGCTGGCGTCCTCGATGGGCAGCACGTACTACGCCGCTGCGCTGGGATTGCCGCTTTCGTTCGCGCACTTCATTTCGCAAGGCAGCGGGCCGCAGGCGGTGGAGTGGTACAGGAAGCACTATCAACCTTCGGCGCTGTTCCCGGAGCCTCGAGTGAATGTGGGAATCGCAGCGACGTGCGCGGACACGGACGAGGAGGGGACGCGTCTGGGGCTGGTGCGGCACTACATGAAGATGCGGCGGGAGGAGGGCCGGCCTCTGGAACATGTGCCGTCGATGGAGGAAGTCGAGGATGCGGTGAAGGGGTTATCGGACCACGCACTCGCCTACATCGAGGGGTTGCAGTCAAAGGCGATAGAGGGCGGGCCGAACAGAGTCAGGTCGCAGATTGAATCGCTTGCCGCTGAGTACGGGACTGACGAGGTCATCGTGCTGACGATAGCGCCGACGTATGAGGCACGCTCGCGCTCGTATGAGTTGCTGGCAGGCGCGTTCGGGCTGACATGATGCCCGGCTTACGCGGTGGATGAGTTTCTGGAACAATTGGCTGCCCGGCACCGGGCGGCGTTCAAATAGCTCAGACAGGACGATTCTCCAATGCCAGTGAAGCGAAAAGCGGCCACACGGACAGCCTCGACGGCAAAACCTTCGAATGCGACGAAGGCAAGGGCGACCAAGCCTGTTGCTGCGGGTGCAAAGGGCGCACCAAAGGCGGGCGAGGCGAAGTTCGCTCGCAGCAGGGAGCTGTTCAAACAGGCGAATTCCCTCGTCGCAGGGGGCATATCGAGCCAGATAAGGCGCGGCGAGTTGCCAGTGCCGCTGTTCTTCGAGCGCGCTCAGGGCGCGTATATGTGGGACGTGGACGGCAACAAGTACGTTGACTATGTGATGGCTATGGGGCCGAACCTGTTCGGGCATGCCCCGCAGTTCATCACGGACGCGGTGACGGAGGACATGAAGAGCGGGTACTCGTTCGCCGGCCAGTTCCAGAAGGAACTGGAAGTTGCCGAGATGGTGCGCGAGGCGGTGCCGCTCAAAGGATTAGTACGGTTCGCATCGTCAGGGACGGAGATTGATCAACTTGCCCTGCGACTCGCTCGCGGGTTCACGGGCCGGCCCAAGTATGTGAAGTTTGAGGGGCACTACCACGGCTGGGTGGACACGGTGCTGGTGAGCGTGCACCCGCCGTTGGGCAAGGCCGGGCCTGCGAAGTCTCCGACGCCGGTGCCGGAGTCGCTGGGCGTCGCGCCGGGCGCGCTCCAGGACATCATCATCGCCCCGTGGAACGACCTGTCCGCGCTGGAGGCGATCTTCAAGAAGCAGGGCATGGAGATCGCCTGCGTGCTTATGGAGCCGATACTCGGCAACACGAACTTCATCATGCCGAAGCCGGGTTACCTTGAGGGCGTGCAGGCCCTATGCCGGAAGTACGGGTCGCTCTTCGTCTTCGATGAGGTGATCACCGGGTTCCGGGTGGCGCTGGGCGGCGCTCAGGAAGTGACGGGGATCGTGCCGGATCTGGCGACTTACGCGAAGGCGCTGGCGGGCGGGTTCCCCATAGCAATGCTCCTAGGACGCGAAGAAATCATGAAGCTTGTGGGGGATGGTTCTGTCTACCATGGAGGGAGTTTCAATTCGAACGTGATGTCCATTTCCGCCGCTCACGCGTCCCTGACGCACATCATGGAAGACCCGGCGAGGTTCTATAAGGACCTGAACGGCCGGGGACTGGCCCTGATGGACGGTCTGCGCGACGCCGCACGGCGCACGGAGAGCGACTTCCACGTGCAGGGGATCGGATCCTTCTTCGGAACGTCGTTTACGACAAAGGAGGAGATCACGGACTACCGTGATCATGCCCGGTTCTGCGACGATGCGAAGCACAGACGTTTTGTACAGGCGATGCTTGAACGTGGCGTACGGCTGGCGACAAATGGCCGATGGCATATGTCATCGGCACACACGGATGAAGACATCGAGAAGACCATCAGCGCGGCCCATGACGCTTTGAGAGCCATCTAAAGGGACAGGGCGGGACGCCAGAGTACGGGATACAGCACTCAACGCTCTTCCCCGACCCTCTCGTGCCTGGTTGGCACCCGACGAAGAGTGGACTGGAGACTGGGACGGTCTGCCGGAGGGACACCGGCGCTTATTCCCAGCGTTACTTTCACATATTCGGCATACCGAGTTTCCTGATTCATTCGGGATGCTCCTGGTGGAGGTTTCACCTTGCGCTGGAGTTCTGCTGTCTCAGACGCCGCCTCTTTCACGGAAGCGGCGAACCAGGTGTGCGACCAGGTCCTCGACTCACTCGACGGGAAGCGGCCGGATTTAGCGCTTGCATTTGTATCGTCACATCACGCGCCGTCTTACTACAGCGCTCCCGATGTATTTGCGGAGCGGCTCGGCGCGCGAGTGATGGTGGGATGCTCGGCAACAGGCGTGATTGGCGGCGGGAGGGAGATCGAGCGCAGGCCGGGCGTGGCGCTTTCCGCAGCGATCCTACCGCGGGTGAAGCTAACCCCGTTCATCCTCCAGCAGGATGAGATGCCCGGCCCAGACGACCCGCCCGAAGCGTGGGAGGAGATGATCGGAATACAGGCCAAAGACTGCCACGCCATCATGCTCCTTCCGGACCCCTTCACGATGCAGGCCGGCCAGTTGATCGCAGGGCTCGACTATGCCTTTCCAAAGGCTGTGAAGCTGGGTGGCCTTGTGAGCGGAGGTACCGGGCCGGGGACAAACGCGCTATTCGAGGGCGGGAAAGTGAAGAGGTCTGGCGCGGTAGGCGTGGCCTTCTCAGGGGACCTTGCCATAGAGATGGTCGTCGCTCAAGGGTGCAGGCCCATCGGCAAGCCCATGGTGATCACAGAATGTGAGCGCAACATCATCCGCAAGATCGAAGGACAGACACCGCTTGATGTAATCCGCGGGCTCTTCGACAAGTCGGAGCAGCGTGACCGAAGACTGATCAGACGGTCGCTGCAGATCGGCATCGTCATGGACCCGCTGCGTGATGACTTCACTGCTGGGGATTTCCTGATACGCAATGTCATCGGTGCTGACGAGCAGGACGGTGCCCTGGCGGTAGGAGAGCATGTGCGCGAAGGCCAGGTTGTGCAGTTCCATGTGCGCGATGCTGACGCGGCGGACGAAGACCTGCGGGCCATGCTTGAAAAGTGCGTGGAGCGGTTGGACGGGAATGAGCCCGCCGCCGCCCTACTCTTTCAGTGCCTTGGACGCGGGCAACGCCTGTTCGGCCAGCCTGACCACGATACGGACATCTTCCAGAATATGGTGGCACAGATACCCGTTGCCGGGTTTTTCTGCAACGGGGAGATCGGTCCAGTGGGCGGTACAACGTTCCTGCACGGCTATACCAGCAGCTTCGCCTTGTTCAGGCCTAAGAGGACGCCAAGTTCGAAGTAGGAGACCATTTCAGCATCCGTTCCTCCCTTCGAAGAGAGGGTTGACGCGAGGGAACGAGATCCCTTCCCGCGCTCAGGATGACATGCCGAAGCCCTTCGACCGCAGGTCCGTCGACGAAATGTCCGCTCTGAAATCGGCCTCCGGAATCTGGACGAGCAGATCGCGGTAGTGGGACGGGACTTCGATATCTGCGATCGTGCGGAACCGTCCGTCTGCGTCAACACGCCCCGCGACGATGAAACTGCACCTGTTACGGCGCAATGTGTTCATCGCGAGAGCCACAGCGGAGCCAGCGTGCGTGGGATCCTTCGCTGGATCATAGGGCGGGTAGTAGCGTTCAGGAAAAAGTCTGATTGCGGTGTCGTAGCCGATGGCGAATCCGGAGCCGGGCAGAAGCTCGGACTTCTGCACGAATGTGGGAGCGCGGGTTAACACCAGGGTGGCCCTACCCTTGAACTGGGCGAGGCGGTTTACGATCACTTCTTTGGGTATGGGGGGTTTGTCAACGTTGGTGATGGAGAGTTCATAGACCGGCTCGCGGCCTGTGATCCGGTAGGCAGCGGCGAGCAGGCGTTCATGGCCGACATGGAGGGGGTTGAAGGATCCCGAGAGGATGACCGCGTTTTTCGGCGGGTGGGTGTGGATTTCTCCATCGGCCTCGACGACAATGATGGGGATTTCACCCGCGGACAAACGGTCAAAGGGGTCGCTTGCGCTCACAGTGATTCGATGACGGTTTCGCCATGGATGAGATCGAGGGCGAGCCTGCTGGGAAGCCCTGATGCTTCAGCGATAGCGTTGAGGATAATCAGGCTCCCCAGTCGTTCTTCGCCTACTCTGTCACGCGCTCCCTTAATGAACGTAAGGGAGTAAGCCTTCTGCCTACCCCCGCTCAGCCATGCGACGTGGACGCGGTTGTCGCCCCTTCTGGCGCGATCGGTGGCAATGGCCGCGGTACAGCCAATGCCTATCAGCGGCGAGGCAGGATCCAGGCCGGTCAGCGATGCGAGTTTTTGCGCCCGCCTGAGCGCGGCGCCGCCGATCTTAAGGGCCTCTTCGGCCGAAACGTGCTGGTCTGCCTGCGCGCCGACGTACTCATCGAGCGCGGCCCGAGAATAAGGGATCTGTGCGTCAAGCACGGTGCGGGATGTTCCGGGTTCGGCGAAGAGCCATGCAATGGCCTGCGCACCAACGCCGCTGACCGCCAGACAACACTTGTGGCTGGTGCCGTGTATGGCGCGAACCAGAACGCAAATTTCCTCATTTGTGGCGCCGATTATCACGTTGCCCCTATCTGTCTCAGAAGTGGCGTATTTTGCCCGCCCATGTCAGGCCAAGTGCGCGCGCTGCGAGTATATGTCCGCCACTGATGTACGCGCTCGCTGGTGTGGACTCACTGTGTTCAAGGAAGCGACGGGCACCCTTCGGCCGGACCACAGACCGTGTTAGTTTGCAACTGCCTAAGAACAGGCCAACGGCACAACGGCTGTTAGCGGGCGAATCAAATCGAGGCCAGCGAATTTGATAGTCTGGAACGGATTGTGAAAAAGATCACATATGTCTGGGCTGTGTGCATCACAGTGCCGAAGGGAAGAGTCTGATGAACCTGACATCTGAGGGGCTGGCTCGCTCCTCTGCGAAACGTCCGTGGCTGACCGTAGGCTTTGCCATGGCGGCATTAGTGATTGCAATAGGCATTGCCGTCACCCTTTTCGCTACGGCCACCACTGCAGACCAGACTTTCACTCGTAAGCCTGAGTCTCAACGTGCCAAAGATGCCCTTGAGGACTCCGGATTGCGCGGGGGGCAGAGGTTCTTGGAGACCGTTGTCATCACTCACTCATCTGTGACGGTTGATGACGCAGGTTTCCGTCAAAAGGTAACGTCCATCGCCGACAAGGTACGCGCCTTGGGGCCGGAAAAGGTCGAGAGTGTCTGGTCTTACTACGACACCAACTCTCCAGACTTCGTTTCTGCTTCGAAAAAGGGCACGATCATCTTCGTGACCATGGCAGGCGATGTGGACGCGGTGCGGATTGACATCAAGGATGTCCTGGCCATCACAGATGAAGCCCGCGGCGGGGACTACACCGTCGGCGTGGCGGGCGCTGCCTCCATCCAGCACGACTTCCAAGTGATATCCGACAAGGATTTGAGGATGGGAGAGACGATAGGCATAGGCGCAGCACTTGTGATACTCCTGATCGTCTTCGGGGCTCTGGGTTCAGCCTGGATCCCGATCACAATCGCGGTCTGCGCCATTATCTTTGCCGTGGCTGCAAGCGCGCTTATTGGCCAGGCGTACAAACTGTCATTCTTCGTGATCAACATGATCACAATGATCGGCCTGGCGGTCGGCATTGACTACACTCTATTTATCGTGGCTCGCTTCCGAGAGGAGCGGTCAAAGGGCGTGGAGAAGATCGAAGCAGTGGCCCGGGCAGGAGCGACGGCGGGTCGGGCTGTGTTTTTCTCCGGGCTGACGGTAGTGTTCGCGCTGATCGGCATGCTTTTGGTTCCGACCAACACTTTCTTTTCACTTGGACTCGGGGCGATCCTCGTCGTGATCTTCGCCCTGATCCTGTCAATGACTTTGCTGCCTGCGATCCTGACTTTGATGGGTGACAGGGTGAACGCTTTGCGCCTGCCATTTCTGCCCAACAACCCCAATTCCGGCAGTCAGGAAACGGGCTTCTGGAACTGGGTGACCAGGACGGTGCTGGGGCGGCCGGTGGTCTTCATGGTGATCACTGGCGGCGCGCTGATAGCGCTCACCATCCCGTATTTCGGCATTGACAAAGGCTTCAACGGCGTGGCGACTCTGCCAGATTCATTTGAGTCCAAGCGCGCCTTCAATACTCTGGCTGCCGAATTCCCAAGGGCCTTCGGAAGCAACATCTCGTCCGTGGATGTGGTTGTCCTTGGCGATGCGAAATCTCAGGAGATGAAGGACGGGGTGTCAAGACTGACCAGGTCGTTGAACGGAAGCGAGATCTTCGGTGATGTTCAGGCGTTTGAACCAAGCAAAGATGGCACAGTGGGTCTGGTGCAGGTGCACTTGAAGGTGGCGGCAGACTCCGAGGCGGCGAACATCGGCGTCAGAGATCTGCGGAGGATCCTAATCCCGGCCGCGGCCATCCCGGGCGAAGTTCTCGTGACAGGCAAAACGGCGTTCAACGTGGACTTCTTCAACCTGACCGACACATGGCAGATGCCGGTTGTTGTGTTCGTGCTGACCCTGAGTTTCCTGCTGCTCATGGTGGTATTCAGGTCAATCGTGGTGCCTATCAAGGCGATCCTGCTTAACCTGCTTTCAGTAGGCGCTGCGTACGGCTTGCTCGTACTTGTCTTCCAGGAGGGATTCGGCACCAGCCTGCTCGGTTTTGAACAGGTGGAGGTAATCGAGGCATGGCTGCCGCTCTTCCTGTTTTCGGTGCTGTTTGGCCTTTCGATGGACTACGAGGTCTTCCTACTGAGCAGGATTAAGGAGCGCTACGACCAGACCAGGGACAACGAGGAGTCGGTGGCATATGGCCTGAGGAGCACGGCAAGCATCATCACCGGCGCTGCAATGATCATGGTGGCGGTGTTCGCCGGGTTCGCCCTGGGCGACCTTGTAATGTTCCAGCAGTTGGGCTTCGGCCTGGGCATCGCGGTGCTCGTGGATGCCACAGTCATCCGGTCAGTTCTGGTGCCTTCGACGATGAAGTTACTGGGCAAGGCGAACTGGTACCTGCCAAAGTTTCTGAACTGGCTGCCTGACTTCAGCTTGGAAGCACCCCAGCAACCGTCATCTACCACCCCGACCGACATGCCCACAGGCGGGGCGAACGGGAAGGCAAAGCGAGAAGAGACGACCTGAAGCTGGCACGGCGGATACAGGCTTCGACGTCTTCCCAAAGCCTCCCCAATGGCGGGAGAGTGTTTAGGAAGAATTTGGGACAAGGCACGCAAATCTCAGGGGCCCCGGTTCAACCAGGGCCCCTGAGATTTTAACGGGTGGTACATCCCCGGCCTCGCAACGGCGGTATCATCCGGCCCGACAGCTTCTGGCGAATATCCTGACTGCCACCACTCATTCCATCACCCTCACGACATCTGGAGACCTCACTTGCTTGAGCATTTTCATGTGGCCAAAGAAGACCAGATCCTCATCATGCCGGACGCCCTGAAGCTGACGGTGACAGACATCTTCCTGAAGATGAATATGTCGAAGGCGGACGCAGACCAGGCCGCTGATGTGCTGGTGATGTCGGATGTGCGTGGCGTGGACACCCACGGCGTGTCGAACATGCTGCGCAACTACGTGAAGCGGTTCGGCGACGGCTTCATCAACCCCCGGCCAAAGTGGAAGATCGTCAGGGAAACCCCTGCCACGGCGAACATAGACTCAGACCGCGGGCTGGGGATCGTCGTAGGTCCGAAAGCGATGGAGATCGCCATCGAAAAAGCGAAGAAGGTGGGCGTGGGGTGCGTGACGATCGGCAACGGCCGCCACATGGGCATGATCGCCTACTACCCGATGCAGGCATTGAAGCACGACATGATCGGTTATGCGATCACGGGCGGCGGCGCGAACACCGTGCCGACATTCGGCGCGATCCCACGGCTGGGCGCCAACCCCCATGCGTGGGCAGTGCCTGCGGACAAGGAGCCACCATTCGTATTGGATATGTCGTCATCTGCAGTGGCCGCAAACAAGATCGGCTTATTGCGGCGCATGGGCAAGCCAGTGCTGCCGGGGCTGGTGGCGGACGAAACGGGCACGCCTGTAATGCAGCAGCGACAGCCTCCACTGGAGACATGGATGTTGCCGCTGGGAGCGACGCGGGAGCTGGGGTCGCACAAGGGCTACGGTCTGGGAGTGATTGCACAGGTCTTTTCAGGCATTCTCGCAACGGGAGCGTTCGGCGACTATTACGGTGGACAGATGAGCCATTTCGTCGCGGCGTACAGCATCGAGGCGTTCACGGACACGAAGAAGTTCAAAAAGGACATGGACGCGTTCCTGCGTTATCTCCGCGAGACTCCGCCTGCGCCGGGACAAGACCGTGTGTACTACGCAGGCCTTCCTGAGCATGAGGAGGAGCAGGTCCGCCGCCGTGACGGGATCCCACTGCACCGCGAAGTCGTGGAATGGTTCGACTCCATCACGGCTGAATTGAGCCTGACGCCGCTGGCAAGGAAGAAGTGATGTACTGTAGGCGGCGCAGTTCCCCCAGAATCCATTTGACGCCCTGCCCTGCCTGACACTTGATAACACCCGGGAGCCAGACCATGAAGATCAAGTCCATCTACTCAGTCGCATGGGATGCCCCAGAGGCACGCGGATTCTTCGGCAAAGTGCCCGTTGAACCAAAGACAAAGCCGCGCAGGCCATCATGGATCGAGAGCGGGCCGGTGGCGAACCCGGTCACGCGCTACCCGCGCTATTCGGCGTACAGGCCGTTATGGACGCCGACGTGGGGCGATTTCATCGTTGTTGCCGAGGCCGAAGACGGCACAAAGGGGTTTGCCTTCGCCAACCACGGCAAGCCAGTGGCGGCGATGGTGGACGAATACTTCGGCCTCCGTCTCGCAGGTGAAAACGCCATGGCGATTGAGAAGTGCTACGACATGATGGTGCGGATGTGCGCTCCATTCGGGGCGACGGGCATCGCCTCATACGCCGTGTCTGGCATAGACCTGGCGCTGTGGGACCTGAAGGGCAAGTTGCTGGACCGGCCGGTTTATGAACTGCTCGGCGGCCCGTCGAAGGATGAACTCTTCTGCTATTCGACCGGGGGCGACACGGACTGGTATATGGAGCTCGGCTTCAAAGCAACGAAACTACCCTGCCCATTCGCTATGGCGGACGGACTCGACGGTCTGAAGAAGAATGTGGAACTCGTGGCCAAGACACGGGAGATGGTCGGCGACGGGGTGGAGTTGATGCTCGACTGCTGGATGGCATTCGACACTGAGTATGCGGTGCGCCTGGCGGAGGAACTGCGACCGTACAAGCTGAAGTGGATGGAGGAGTGCCTGCGCTCGGAGGACTTTGACGCCCATGCGCAGTTGCGGCAGAGGGCTCCATGGCAGACGCTGGCGACGGGCGAGCACTGGTTCACCACGTACCCGTTCCAGCATGCCGCATCGCGCCACATCGTGGACATCTTGCAGCCGGACATACAGTGGGTGGGCGGCCTGACACCGATCGTGAAGATCTGCGCCATCGCTGAGGCTACGAGCATGACTGTCATCCCCCACGGTGGCGGGAACACGCCTTATGGCCAGCACGCCTGTTACGCGTTACCTGTCATACCGTGGACGGAATGTTTCGTGCCCACGCCTCCCGGCGTTCCTCCATCAGAAGCGCCGCGTCTCCCCGGAATGGCGATGCCAAAGAATGGCCGGATGATACCTTCCGATGCCCCGGGGTTTGGGATCGATATGGACGTGGGTAAGCTGCCGAGATTTTTCAGATAACTCTGGTTCTTGAATGCGATGTGGGTGGGATATCAGGTCGGCCTACACACTTGCCCAGAGACCCTCCCTCGCAGATCAGGACACCCGCGGGTATTTCCTGGAAGTCTCTACCCCATCTCTTTGATGGTCACTTCACGCCCTTCTTCGCCGGAGCGGATTATGGCAAGCGTGAAGGCCATGATAGAGCGGGCATATTCAGGCGTCAGGCGAGGCCGCATTTCGCCGTCGGCGACGGCCTTCGTGAAGACCTGGCCGGCACGGCGGAAGCTATTGCCGTCATCGGGGTTCACGTCGCTGTAGTTCTTGAATGCCCCGTCCCGGTAGACGGTCACCGATGGGCCTGCACCAAGCTCGCCAGTGAGTTTATTCACCCAGATGATGCCCTTTGAGCCCGTGATCTCTACCGTCCCTGACCCGGAATAGGTCTTGCTACGAACCATCATTTCTTGCGAAGCGGTGCTCTGCCACGATCCGTAGCGTGGCGCCCCATTTCCACCGTGTCCGGCATGCACCCACGAGATCATCGAGGGCGACCCTGAATATGCCACTCTGCCATCCTCGGCTTTGTGAACGAACGCATGCACGCGCTCGACAGGCCCCATGAAGAACATGGCGAGGGCTGCCGAGTGGTGGCCGCCGTCGAAGATCTGGCCAGGCCCGCCTGTCTTCATCTCTGTACGCCAGGCCATCGAGTCGGCCGCCACTGCCCAACCCGAGCGGGAAACGCCGCCAACGTTCTTTATGCGGACGGCGACAGGTTCGCCAATCTCACCTTGTTCGATCAGATGTTTCGCCAGCACCACCTGCTCAAAGCTCTCAAAGTTTTCGACGATGCGGAAGGTCTGCTTCGGGTGTTTCTTGACTTCAGCTATTAGCTGGTCAGCCTCAGCAAGTGTGTTGGTCATGGGCTTCTGAAGGGAGACGTGCTTGCCTGCGCGCAGCGCCTCGGTGGCGACAGGGAGGTGTAGGTGGTGCGGGAGGAGTATCTCGACGGCGTCGACCGTCTTGTCGGCCAGAAGGTCGTGATAGTCGGTGTATGCCTTCGTTGTGCCCCACTCCGCCTTGCGCTGCTCTGCCCTGCCGGGTGATGAGTCTGCCACGGCGTAAAGCTCGCCCGTTGGATTAATGGTGCGGTCGCTAGTTTCCGGGTCTAGATACGCCTGGGAATGGACATCTGCGATGCGGCCCGCGCCGATGAATCCGACTCTGATCTTGGGCATTGGTGTCCTTCAGTAGGTGATAGCGCGTCCGAAAGGGCGAGATTGCCAGGCAGCCTGAGCGAAAGCGCCCGGCGGCGCAGAGCGCGTTGATCAAGGATACGCCCGGCCCTCTGTGGCGGTGAGAGACATCACAAGCGACGCAATGGGCCAGTTTGAATCGTCACCCCGCACACTGACCCTTTCTGCCAAACGCTGGGTTTCGATTGACCGACCACCGGCGGCCCAGACGCCTTGTCTCATTATTCAGCGCGGTAACGAAGTGTTGTGACTGAGAACGAGCGCCGAGAACTCTTCAGTAATGGAGGCCGCCAGAAGATGTGAATGACGGAAGATGTTGACCATTTGGCCGACATGGTGTCCAGTCGGCAACAACACCCCGATCCGCCGCCTGTCCGGTCCCGGCAATCCGGTATTCATCAACCGTGGTCCCGCCATCTGTTACGGAACCAACTCCAAGGAGTCGGTGATGGGCTATCCAGAGCACTGCGAACGCTGTGGCAGCGCCCTGATTACCACTAGTTTCGGGCCGAACGGCTTCAGGGTTTCGTGTGAGCAGTGCGGCGCCGTCCATGAACTTGATGACAACTTGGAGCCGGTGAAGCCATCCCCCTCGCCCACCTCCGCTGCATCCGTGGTGGCGCTAGAGGGGTGACAGGCAGCTCGGCGACCTGTTTTTGCCCAAGATAGAGTCATTCCGAGCAGGGCGAGGAACCCCGGGCGGCTGGCTTCAGATGGCGTTCAACCTCATCCCCGATCGCGGCCGCGCGTTCCTACAACCGCCAACCGCGCCCTCGCACGGTTATTAGGTGATGAAACGGGGTGTCCCTACGCCAACGGCTCAGGCCAGTGCTCCGTAGTCGACGGAGCCGCCGTCGCATGCGAGCCTAATGTGTGTCGGCCCGCACGCGAACAGGACTTCGGTGGTAGGGTAAAGAGTTGGGGTTCTTTCACCCCTCATTCAAGCCACCGCCGCGACTGTTGCGAGAGGTTGTGCATTGGGTGCGATGAGTAAAGTGGCGAACGAATGACGATGCCCATTGTGGAAGCGAAGCCCATGATCAAAACTCGTGACGACATACGCAATGTGGCGATCATCGCGCACGTTGACCACGGCAAGACCACCCTTGTGGACGCGATGCTCAAACAGTCCGGAGCCTTCCGGGCGAACCAGAACGTGGCCGAGCGAGTTATGGACTCGCTCGATCTCGAGCGAGAGAAGGGCATCACCATCCTGGCGAAGAACACCTCCGTCAGATGGCGAGTGGGGGAGGACGGGCTGTCATGGCGCGGAGATGGGCAGTCACATGTATTCAAGGTCAACATCATTGATACCCCTGGTCACGCGGACTTCGGCGGCGAGGTCGAACGCGGGCTGACAATGGTGGACGGGGTCCTGCTCCTCGTGGACGCTTCGGAAGGGCCACTCCCTCAAACGCGGTTCGTGTTGCGAAAGGCGCTGGCGCGCAACCTGCCCGTACTGGTCGTAATCAACAAGATCGACCGGTCGGACGCTCGCATCAAGGAGGTCGTGGACGAGGTTTATGGCCTGTTCATGGACCTGGATGCAACGGATCAGCAGATTGACTTCCCGATCGTTTACACAGTGGCCCGAGATGGCACGGCGACTCTCGACCCAACCGTCCCAGGCAAGGACCTGCGTCCGCTCTTTGATGTGTTGATCAAGTACATCCCGCCCCCCGCCTATAAAGAGGGACATGGCCTTCAGGCTCTCGTGACGAACCTGGACGCAACGCCATTTGTAGGCCGGATCGCCCTCTGCCGAATCATCAATGGGACGATCCGCAAGGGGCAGATCGTATCGTGGTGCAAACGGGACGGGAAAATCCAGCCTGTGAAGGTCACGGAGCTTTACGTGACGGAGGCGCTGGACAGGGTGCCTGCCACGGAGGCGAGTGCGGGCGACATCATAGCTGTGGCTGGCATAACGGAAATCAACATCGGCGAAACACTTGCCGATGAATTGGACCCCAAGCCCCTGCCTGTGATCAACGTTGACGAGCCTAGCCTGGCTGTGACCCTGGGGATCAACACTTCGCCTCTATCAGGGGTTGATGGTGGCACAAAGCTGACGGCTCGCCTCCTTAAGAACAGGCTGGACGTAGAGACGCTGGGTAACGTTTCCATACGTGTACTACCTTCAGACAGGCCGGACATGTGGATTGTGCAGGGGCGTGGCGAACTTCAGCTCGCAGTGCTTGTAGAGATGATGCGCCGGGAAGGGTTCGAGTTGACCGTGGGCAAGCCGGAGGTGGTGACGCGTACGGTGGACGGTAAGGTGCAGGAGCCCATGGAGACGCTTTCGATCGACGTCCCAGAGGCCTATATGGGAGTGATCACACAGATGCTGGGCATCCGCCGGAGCAAGATGACCCAGATGGTTAACCACGGGTCTGGCCGGGTGAGGATGGAGTTCATAGTGCCTGCCCGCGGACTGATCGGGTTCCACAACGCCTTTATGATCGACACACGCGGCACAGGGCTGGCCTCGCATAACTTCGACCACTACGCACCCTGGCAGGGTGACATCCACACCCGCCCGACGCGGAGCATGCTCGCGGACAGGAGCGGAGCGGCAACTGGGTACGCCCTGTTGAACCTGCAGGAGCGCGGAACGCTGTTCATTGCCCCGGGCGACCCCGTATATGAGGGGATGGTGATCGGCGAGACCGGCCGTCCGAATGACATGGATGTGAATCCTGCTAAGGAAAAGAAGCAGACAAACGTGCGCTCCGAGACGCATGAACTGACTGTGAAGCTGTCGTCGTACCGCAGGCTGTCACTTGAAGAGGCACTGGAGTTCATCAAGGACGATGAGTGTCTTGAAGTCACTCCCAAGGCAGTGCGGATCAGGAAGGTGATCCTGAACGCTCACGAGCGCGATCGCCGCCGTGGCGCCAAGTCCGTGCGGGATGACGACGAATAGAGAGCGCCCGGAAAGACACCCCCTCATAAGAGGAGGTGTCTTGTTGGGGTTTGCATCAGTGAAGCCGCAAGGTTCCGTTTCACCAAGTAGATGACCTCAGGCAGCCGACCACGGCGCTCCAACCTGCGCGGACGGACCTTATACTGTCCGGCGTCCGCCCGCCCTGCCTTCCGTTGTCATCTTCCGTACCACGCCACGCCTGCGGAGCCGTAAATGCGACCTATCGCCGATGTTGCCGCCGACCTTGGGCTTTCGTTCTCTAACCTTGAGCCATACGGCCGCGACAAAGCGAAGATCCCGCTTGATGTGTTCCCGCAGGGGCGCGCTCAGGGTAAGTTGATCGTCGTGACGGCGATCACTCCGACGCCCGCGGGCGAAGGGAAGTCCACTACCGCTGTGGGACTTGTGCAGGGCATGGCGAAGATCGGAAAACGCGTGGCCCTGACGATAAGGCAGCCCTCGCTCGGGCCAGTTTTCGGGCACAAGGGCGGCGGGACCGGTGGAGGTATGGCCACTGTGCAGCCGGCCACGGACATCAACCTGCATTTCACTGGTGATTTCCACGCCATAGCCTCTGCCCACAACCTGCTGGCGGCCATGACGGACAACTCGACCTACCGCAGGGCAATACCAGGCTTCTACCCGGAAGGGACCACGTGGCGCAGGGTCACAGACGCGGAAGACCGGTCGCTCAGGCGCGTGGTGACCGGAATAGGTGGGAGCGTGAATGCTCCACTGCGCGAGACGGGGTACGACATATCGGCGGCGTCAGAGATCGGGGCGATACTCGCTCTGGCGAAGGACTACCAGGATCTGCGGGAGCGCATTGCGAGCGTCGTCGTAGGTTGGACGAACGACTACAAGCCCGTTACCGCCGGGGATGTCCGCGCCGTGGGGGCGATGATGGCGCTCCTGCGGGACGCGATGAAGCCGAACCTGGCGCAAACGGCCGAAGGCCAGCCGGCCATCGTGCATACAGGTCCGTTCGGGAACATAGCGCACGGGTGCTCCTCGATCGTGGCGGACCTGCTTGCGACCTCATGCACGGACTACACAGTAACGGAGGCAGGGTTCGGCACTGACCTGGGTTTTCAGAAGTTCATGGATATCAAGGTCCGTCAAGGTGGGCCGAAGCCGTCCGCCGCGGTTATCGTGGCAACGGTGCGCGGTTTGAAGTGGCACGGGGGCGTCGGGCAGGCGGACCTAACAAAGGCGGACCCTGACGCAGTGAAGAGGGGGGCAGAGAACCTGGCGAACGCGGTGCGTATCGTGAAGATGTACGGCCTGCCGGCTGTGGTGGCAATCAACCGCTTCCCGGATGACACGCCTTCAGAAATACAGGCCGTGAAGTCAGCGGCTATTGCCGCGGGCGCACTGGGCGTTGCGGAGGCGAAGGGGTTTGCCGATGGCGGAGATGGGATGAGGGAGCTTGCGGAGGCGGTTGTAGCCGCTTGTGAGTCGCCGTCGGATGTGAAGTTGCTGTACGAAGATTCCCTCCCGACTACAGCGAAGGTCGAGAAGATGGCCAGGGAACTTTATCGGGCGGCGAAGGTGGAGTGGGGGCCGATGACCCGTACCACAGCACGCCGGTTCGAGGAGAACGGCTGGACCTTTCCCGTGTGTATGGCCAAGACGCACCTGTCTGTGTCCGCCGATCCGGCCCTGCGGGGCGCGCCTGTGGGACACACTCTGCCGATACGCGAGTTGCGCGTGCTGGCGGGTGCAAGGCAGGTGGTGGTTCTGGCGGGGGATATACAGACGCTGCCGGGGCTGCCCTCAGATCCGAATGCGTGGGACATTGACCTTGATGCCGACAGCGGCAGGATAACGGGTATCCTGAGCACATAGCCCGCGCCCAACCCCCTCTCCCAGCAGGAGAGGGGGTTGACCAGGCAAAGTCCAGACACAGACGAACACCTTTGGGACTCCAGAGTTCTCGGTTGAGGGTTCTGAGTTAAAGCCAGCGCAAGTCTCGCCAACAGTCATTCCCGAATTTCACCGGAATAGCGAACGTTGCCGGAATCCGAGGACTGCTCATGCCAGCCGCATCTGCTTCGCACCGCGTTTCTTTTCACTGCCCTGACTGCCAGCGGGTTCTCACACCGCCGTATGCCCCGCCCACTGCGTTGAACTGCCCATCGTGCGGGACGAAAATGTCACCGCGCTCTCGGGGCGCAAGGCCGCACGTGCAATGCCCGAAGTGCCACGCCATCTCAGATGCCTATGTTTCCGACCACTGCCCGAAGTGCGGTGGGACATGGCAGGCGTTCACAAGCATCACGTCCTCGGCACAGACGCCGGAGGCCGCCTTCAAGCACGGAGTGAAGCCGCAAGGCGGGCCGACGGCGAACAACCTGGGCCCATGGACAAAGTAGGTCCGGTTCGTCCCTGTCTGTGACCCTTTTAGGGGAGTCAACCACCGCCCTCTCTGACCGCGAGGGCGTTTTGTTTTGCGCCATGTGCCGCCGGGCGTATCCTAGCCGCCGCCTGAGCAGGCGAGTGACTCGCTGAGGGCGGCACACCGCGGCAGGCCGAATACGGCGATATGATCAAGTCGTCCTTTCCGTGGAACCCGGGACTATTCGATGACAAGAGCGATGCGGCCGCGGCCCAACCATGGCCACGCAGGAGTGAGGAAAACACCATGTCAAGGAAACCGCCGATAATCACAAAAGTAGACGTAACAGAGTTCGAATACGTGCTCAATGACATAGGGGCAGAGGGCACCATCAACATCCCTGTCTACCGGAAGGGTTCGAAGCTCACATCAAAGGCCCGGATGATCCGCATCTTCTCAGACCAGGGGGTGACGGGTGAATACCTCGGGGGATCGGCGACCGAGTATTCGGCGATCCCGATGTTCATCAAGGCCGTGCTGGGCCGGAACGCGCTGGCGCGCGAGACGATCTACAACGACGCAAAGCAGGCGCTCAGGCAACACGCGCGGATGGGCATGTCCCAGGTGGACATGGCGCTGTGGGACCTGGCTGGGAAGTGGTTCGACGTGCCGATCTACCAGCTCCTAGGCGAGCAGCGGAGGTCGTTCCCCGCCTACGCATCTACGTATTGCGGTGATCGCGAAAAAGGCGGGCTGAACACGCCTGAGGCTTACGCCGACTTTGCGGAAGAGTGTCTTGAGATGGGGTACAAGGCATTCAAGATCCACCCGTGGCAGGATGCACCGGTCGAAGAGCACGTAAGGCTGGTGGAAGAGGTCGGCAAACGGGTCGGAGGGAAGATGGACCTGATGCTGGACCCGTTCTGCGCCATCCTGACTTTTGCTGATGCCGTGAAGGTGGGCAGGGCATGCGATGCCTACAACTACTACTGGTATGAGGACCCGTTCAAAGACGGCGGTATCTCCGCATTCGCGCACCGAAAACTGCGCCAGATGATCAAGACTCCCATCTTGCAGCTTGAACACTTGCGTGGTCTTGAGCCGCATGTGGACTTCATCGTCGCGGACGGGACGGACTTTGTACGGATTGACCAGGACTATGACGGTGGCATCACGGGCGTAATGAAGATCGCCCATGCGACGGAGGGGTTCGGACTGGACGTGGAACCGCACGGGCCCGGCCCTTCCCGCAGGCAGTGCATGGCGGCCATGCGTAACTCCAATTACTACGAACTCGGGCTGGTGCACCCGCAGGCGAAGCCCTTCCACCCCCACATATACCTGAATGGCTATTCGGACGACCTGGACGCGATAGACAAGCAGGGAAACCTGACCGTGCCGGACGGCCCGGGCATGG
>SHXW01000016.1 GCA_009693115.1 Dehalococcoidia bacterium
CCACGCCCACGCCCACGCCCACGCCCACGCCCACGCCCACGCCCACAGCCACCCCTGGCGGCTCCACTGTTGGCACCCCAGAGGGGGATATCCTGGCAAGTTGTCTGACGTACGGGTCATTAGTGATGCAGTCGGGACAGCAGGTACACTCTGGATCGCATTTGATAGACCAGTATGGGATTGCAGGCCGCACCCTGCCGGGCATCACGTGGACTGTCAGCGCCACGGACGGGACGGTCAGTCCCGCTTCCGGCAGCGGGCAGCCTCGCTACACTTACACCGCCCCTTCCAGCGCGGGCAACTTCGTTATTACTCTAGTTGTCCAGCAGAATGGCGTAACCAAATGCACCAAGACCACGACTGTAGAGGTGCGGGCTCCGGCTGCCACTGCGGCCGCTACGCCGACGCCTGTGAACCCTGCGGGCCCAGTACCGACGATCATCGCGAAAGACATCGGCGTTGAATTGAAGGTCATTACCCCCGCAGAGGGCGGCACGCTTGTGTCCACGAAGATTACCGGCGTCAGTGTCGCCTTCCCGCCTGGCGCCGTGAGCGACTATGCAGGCGTCCAGATCAAGGAAGTGTCCCCTTCGGAGGCGCACCTGGGTAATACCTTCGTGGCCTGGGGCGCAGTGGTAGACATCAAGATCACCGGCAAAGATGGCGTGGCCCTGTCCAGCGCCACGCTTAACAAGCCGGTGAAGGTCTGTCTCCCATGGAGCCAGGCCGGAGCGCTGGGCTTGGCGCGTTTGAACCTTAACCCGGCGATATTCAGGTATGACGTGGAAAAAGGGCAATGGATAGTTCTGGTCAGCGAAGTTGACAGGGCTAGGGAAGTCATCTGCGCCTACACGTCCCGCTTCTCGTACTTCGTGGTTGGTGAAGAGATCGCTCCGGGTAGCACGGCCACTCCGACCATGACCCCGACGGCCACGCCGACGAGGACGCCGACAGCCACCCCGACAAGGACCCCCACGCCGCAGCCGACGGCCACGGCGGTGCCGCCTGCGACGGGTGACTACTCAGCGAATTCCGGCGCCCTGGCCGGTGTGGCGCTGTTGGGAGTGGCGCTGATACTTGTGGGCGTAATCGCCATGCGCAGGACGCGCAGGACAGACTCATAGCCCATGCCGGGAACACAGGCTGATGGTGAGAGGGGACCCCTGACCGGGTCCCCTCTTGTTTTATGGCGCCAGGACCGGGATTGCAGAGGAGGACCCTGACCGGGATGCCAGCAAAGGCCAAATCTACGCGCACAGGGCGCCGTTCTGCGGTGCTGACGTTCGCGGCCCTGTTCGCCGCGTCTCTCGCGTTGTACGTCTTGACGATGGCGCCGGGCATCACGGCCCGAAACGAGGGCGGCGACGCGGGTGATTTCCTTGTCGCGGCCTTCAAATGGGGCGTCCCGCACCCGACCGGGTATCCGACGTACATACTTGGTCTGCGGCTCTTCGGCTGGGTCGTCCCCATAGGCGACGAGGCGTACACGGGCAACCTGTTTTCCGCGGTGGCTGCGGCCCTGGCCGTCCCGTTCGTGTTCCTGGCCGTAAGGGCTGTGCTCGGATACCTGCCCGAGAAAGCAGGAGACCGCAGGGCGGCGTACCTGCTCGCGCTTGTGTCCGCGACCGCGTTCTCGGTGTCGAGCGTCTTCTGGTCTCAGGCGACGATAACCGAGGTGTATGCGCTGAATGCGCTGTTCGTGTCGGTGCTGCTCTGGCTGGCAATAGAGATACGGGTCAGGCTGGAACGAGCCGAGAGTGTTGCCGCCTGGATGACAGTGGCAGCCCTGCTGCTGGGCCTCGGGCTAGGCAACCACGTCACGATAGCCCTCGCTGCGTTCCCGGTGATCGTGTGGGTCTACTGGCCGGCGCTGCGGGCCCGTGACTGGCGCGTGGCGCCGGTGTTCAGGCCGGCCGCGGCCATGGTTGCGGGGCTATGTGTTTACGCCTACCCGCCCATCGCGTCTGCACGCGAGCCTGTGCTCGAGTGGGGGCAGCCGCACACATGGGAGGGGTTCAAATGGATGATCACAGGCGCGATCTACCGGAACTATGCGTTCGGCGTCGAGGGTGGGCGCGTGCTGCAGCGCATCGTCAAGGTCTTTGACTTCCTGACGGGGCAGTACGGGTACGCCGGGCTGGTCCTCGGGACGGCGGGGCTGAGCGTGATGTGGTCAAGGGCGCGTGGCCTAGCAATTGCCACCGCGGCATCGACGCTGGGCGTCACGGTGTATGCCGTGGGCTACAGCCCGGGAGACTCATACGTTTACCTGATCCCCGCCTTCATGATGTTCGCCGTCTGGATGGGAGTGGGCGCAGCGAGCATGGCCGCTTCGCTGGCCCAGATCGCCAGAGGAACTCGAAGGGTGTGGCTCCATGCCAGGGAGAGGTTCATCCTCCCAGCAGTGGCCCTTGCGGCCTTCGCGGCCGGTCCTGCGTGGATACTCCCGGCGCACTTTCACAGCCAGGACCTGAGCCAGGACAGGGAAGCCGCCGATTACGCGGCAAACGCGCTGGAGACAGCCGGGCAGGGGGGAGTGATATTCGCTGACGGGACGCAACTCTTCAGCCTGTGGTATCAGACCTATATCGCCGCGCCTGAACTGGACGTGCTGATAGTTTCGACCTCCCTGCTGCGGTTTGACTGGTACTGGGAGGACATACGCCGTCAGGCGCCTGACAGGGTGCCCGAGACGCCGCCGGTATCGTACCTGGACAGGCTCATCGCCATCGCATCATTCAATGAGGGCGGCGCGGCGGTATTCCTCACGCATGATGACAAGTTCTATTCACCGCGGTTCACGCTTGAGGAGGACGGCGGCCTGTTCAGGGCCACCGGGCTTGTGGCCGTTGGCGGCTAGCGGTATCGGGGGTTCAGTGTCTCTGTGGGATTTCAAAAGGGGCATCCCTTGCTTTCACCGGACTCCTCGCCAGGCGCACGCAGACTGGAAGTCATTGGCGTGCCCGGCATCCCTGAAGTCAAGGCAGGCGACCGCCTGGCTGAGATGATCGCCGGGGCAGCGAAGGCGGCCCGGACGCCGTTGCGGCCGGGCGACATAACCGTCGTCGCGCAGAAGATCGTCTCTAAGTCCGAGGGGAGGACGGTGAGGTTGGAAGGCGTCCGGCCGGGCGCTGAGGCGTGCAGGGTGGCGGCGGAGGCGGGCCGTGACCCCAGGCTCGTGGAGGTGGTGCTCGGGCAATCAAAGCGGATCATCCGCGTTGGCAGGGGAGTCTTGATCGTCGAGACGCATGACGGGCTGATCTGCGCGAACGCGGGCGTCGATTCGTCGAACGTGCCCGGCACAGATGTCGTCGCTCTCCTGCCTGAAGACTGCGACGCATCAGCGCGCAAGATCAGGGACGGGTTGTCGCAGGCCGCAGGCGGGCCGGTGGCCGTGATAATCAGCGACTCCTTTGGGAGGCCGTGGCGGGAGGGCAGCGTCAACGTGGCGATTGGCGTTGCAGGCATGAAGCCGCTTCGCGACCAGCGCGGCGAGGAGGATGGCTATGGCCACATACTGCGCGTTACGGTGGTGTCGGTCGCGGACGAGATCGCATCTGCCGCGCAGCTGGTCATGGGCGAGGTGCATGGCACGCCAGCCGCGATCGTGCGCGGGGTGGAGTGGGAAGAGTCGGAAGAGGGCGCAGGCGCGCTGATCAGGGTGGCGAGCCGGGACCTGTTCCGTTGACTCGATGCCGTGCCGGAGCATGGGAGAGTGGAGAGCGTGATCGGTGAGAAGGCCCGAATGCGTCAACGCCGCGTAATACTCTCACTTTGCGGCTCTCTTTCGCGCACGTCCCGTCCCGCTGGCAGTGGGGGAGGGGCCAAAGCCGGTTACTTCTTCGGGGGAACGGCGCTGGCGCCGGGCTTCGGCGGGGTCTTGGCGCCGTACCACGACGAGTATTCGTACGAGTTGCGGAATTCGCGGCTCTCACCGCACAACCGGCATTTGCCCGCGCTCACGGCTCCGTTTGGCGGCTCTATGAGCCAGTGATGTGAGCAACCCGTCTTTTCGGCCACGGCCACGGGCTTCACCTGCTTGCCGTCAGACGTGCGGGATGCTCCCGGGTATCTTCCGGCCAGACGGGGAGGCACAGGGCGTCCAGCCAAACGCTTGGCGGGCGCACGCAGATCCGTAGAGTTGCCGACCGGGTGCTTTCCGTTGGCTGTTCGCGGCGCAGGGGCGGTTGCGGCGGAAGGAGTCGGCTCCACGATGGCAGCGACAGTCCTGGGCGCAGGTGTTTTCACAATGACGCGTGCCGGGGCGGCCCGGGACGCAGCGGGGCGACGCGGTGCAGCGACCGCTGCCACGGGCGTTGGGGCTGGTGTGTGTTTTGCAGAAGGCTTCCTGGCCGGTGCAGGAGGAGGAGTGACCAGTGGCCGGGCGGCAGCCCTGGCGCTGGTGGTCCGGGCGGCAGCCTTGGCGCTGGTGGTCCGGGCGGCTGGAGGGCGAGGCGCTGTCTTTTTAGGACGAGCAGTGGTCTTCATGCGTGCGCCGCCTCTCATGGACTGGGTGTGGTGACCCTGAAGGCCCCTGAAGGCCGACGAATCATTCTACACTGTTTGCCGGAATTGAGGTAGTTATCACGCTAAAAAGCGTTTAATAGGAAATAATGCGTCGTTGACACTATCTCTGCGGCGCACCTATAGTGGCGCGATCTCTTCTTGAGATTCTGGCGGGACGGTTTCGATGTGGCCATTCCGGCCGACCGGCCCTTCGTCCGCGCCAATTCCCCTGAACCATGCTCGGGTGGACGTACGCGATGCATGTGTGGGTCATGGGTTGCAAAGAAACGGGAGTTGACATGGAAGGGTCCAGGGAACGGATAGTCCGCATCATCCAGCAGGCAGGCGCAGCCAATGTGGATAAGCTATCGCGCCAGTTGGGCCTGGCCCCGGCGACGGTCCGGCGCCATCTGGACATACTCCAGCGTGATGGCCTTGTCACATATTCCGAGGTCCGCAAGAAGACTGGCCGGCCCGAATACTCCTTTTCTTTGACGGAGCGCGGGCACGAAGTGATGCCCAGGAGCTATGACGCGCTGCTCGCAGAACTCCTGCAGGAGATCGGATCCAGGCGCGCAGGGGACATGAACGGCAAGAGCGGCCCGCAGGTCCTGAAGGAGACCTTCGAGTCGCTCGGACGGAGGGCGGGCGCCGAGTACATGGCCAGGGCCGGGAATGACCCGGTTGGCGCCGCAGTGGCCGCCTTGAGAGACCGGGACTTCGCGCCCGAGGTCGCCCAGACTTCTCTGGGCCTGCGCGTACGGCTCACCAACTGCCCGTTCAGGTCTGTTGCGAGGCTTGACAAGTCTGTATGCACGTTTGACCAGACTTTGATCACAAGGCTGCTTGGAACACCTGTGCAGCGCGAGTCCTGCATCGCCGATGGGGCGTCCTGTTGCGAATACGTGACGGCGGACTTCGCGAAGTCCGCCGCAGGGCCGGGGCGCGGATAAGAGACCGTTTCAGAAACCCCTCTACCGGCGAGAGAGACCACCGCAATTGGTGAGATGGCCTCTGAGAGGTGTTGTCCGGCGCGTTGTGAACGAAGCAACCCGGTCGGTGATCTTGAACTACGAAAAGGGGCCACGGCATGCCGTGGCCCCTTTCAAGAGGATGTCTGTTCAGGTTTGCTCAGCCGTTCGTGCCGCCCTTGAGTACTGACGGGTGAGGGACCGGGGCATCTTTGCCGCCGTGGGGCAGGAACCGGAAGTTTGCTGCGCCGCCATCACGCAACCCGTGACCCCGGCCGCGGCCGGGCACAAACCCGGGACGCTGGCCGGGCTTCACCTGTGGAGCGAGCGAGTCAAGAGACGCCGGACGGGCATTGAGCCACGCCTTGATCTCGTCGGCCTGCGCCTGCGTCAGTTTGCCCGCCGTGACAAGCTTCGCCAGGGCGGCGTCGAGTTTCGCTGGGTCCGCCCTGGGGCCAGAGCCGAGGACCGGGCCACCCGGCGGCTTGTTGCCGAACTCGGGCATGCCCTTGCCGTGACCGCCGCGTCCGTGCGGGCCGCCCTTGAAGCCGGCACCGGGCAGGATGCTGTTTGCGGATGCAGGACGGGCGTTGAGCCAGGCCTTGAATTCATCAGCCTGCGCCTGGGTCAGTTTGCCGCTGGTGACAAGCCTGGCAAGCCGTGAATCAAGCTCGCCAGCCTTGACTTCCGTATTTGCGCTCTTGAGGGCTTCGTCAAGCCTGGACCGCTCGATGCCCAGCTTCTGGGCCAGGCTGTCCAGAAATGTGTCTCGCGGCGAGCCTTTGCTGGTTGTACCGCCGGCCTGCGCGAACGCCGCTCCGGTCAGGGCTCCTGCCAGCAATGCGCCGATTACGAGCCCGAGTAGAAGTTTCTTTCTCATTCCGTGCCTCCCGAAGGCATGTCCCTGTACGGAGCAATTCTGTTGCACATATCTGTTGTACACAAAGAATTTGTGGATTTCTTTCAGTAACTGTCAGGTAACGCTTTGCACACAATTGATATCAGATTGAACCTGGAGAAAACGGAACGTCCCCCTGACATTGGGGATTCTCTCATCCCGAGTCCAGGCGCATCAGGGCCGAACGCGCTCCGCGCTGTCATTACCAGCCATGGCGAAGAATGTCTTCCCGTTTTTCCGGGGGCTACCCCTCACCTTCGTCTGTTCCGGCTGCCGGAGAGGATGGGCGGCACCGGACCTTGATCTCGCTGGAGGAGCGCGCGTTGACACCATGGCGAACGGGAATTAGCATCTGATCCTGCGTCTGGGAAGGACGCGGAAACAAGATCTCCCGGTGTCGGCTGACGGCCCGAAAAGGCTCAGGCCGCTGAAACGGGAAAGCGGTGTGATTCCGCTGCGGTGGCGCCACTGTGACCGGCGAGCTGCCCGCACCAAAGCCACTGTTTCGGCACGACCGGGACGGGAAGGCGCGGGGACAGCTTTGACCCGGGAGCCAGGAGACCTGCCGGGAGAAGTTGCATGACCGCTCCCCGCTTCAGGGAGCCCTCAGCGATCACCCGTCGGCTGTGTTGTCCCGGCCCCTGTGACAGGGCGAGGCGACTGCTGCACTCACTGATCATCTGGAGGCCCCTGACGGCGAGAGTCAGGGGCCTTTTTCGTGTTGCGCTTTTCAGCACGGGGCCGGGCGGATAACCGCCTGTCTCCGGTATTCAGGGCCATCCGCCGGTCGAAGGCAGGGTTTGCCTCGCCTGTCGTGCGGAAGCTCGTGGCCGGCACTGCCGTCCTGGTGGCAGGCATCTGCGCGCTAGCCGTCATGGCGGCCGCTGTAGGCCCGTACAACATCCCGTTCAGCCACACTCTGGCGGGGCTGCTCGGCGCGCTCGGCATGGGGCAGGGAGCGACGGCACGGTCGGAGCAGGCGATCATCGAGACGATCCGGCTTCCGCGCATCGTGCTGGCGCTCGGCGTCGGTGCTGCGCTAGCCACTGCGGGGGCGTCCATGCAGGGGCTGTTCCGCAACCCGATGGCCGACCCCGGCATCATCGGCGTGTCCGCGGGCGGAGCGCTGGGCGCTGTTCTGGCGATAGCGACGGGGGCCGCCGCGGCGATGTCCCTGGCGCTGCCGGGGATGGCATTTGCCGGTGCGGCGGGTGCGCTCCTGCTGGTTTATCTGATCGCTGCTGCGGGTGGTCGTTTTTCAATTGCCGCGCTGCTGCTTTCCGGCGTGGCGGTCAGCGCCTTTCTGGGTGCAATAGTCTCCGCCATAGTCATCTTCACGAACAGCCAGCAGGCGCAGCGGGAGATGGTGTTCTGGCTGGCTGGCGGGCTGGACTCGACGGGATGGGAGGATGTGCGCATAGCGCTACCGCTTATCGGAGCGGGCGTCGTGGTGATGATCGTCTTTGCGCGCGACCTGAACCTGTTGCTCGTTAGCGAGGAAGACGCCCGCGCCCTCGGTGTGCGGGTGGGACTGGTGCGGAACGTGCTTCTGGTATGCGCCGCGCTGGTCACGGGCACAGCGGTGGCATTCTCGGGCACGATCGCCTTCGTGGGGCTTGTGGTGCCTCATGCGCTGAGGCTGGTTGTCGGGGCGGACAACCGGGTGCTGCTGCCCCTGAGCGCGCTTGGCGGAGCGCTGTTTCTGCTGGCGGCGGACACGGTGGCGCGGACGGCGGCATCGCCAGCGGAGGTGCGCGTGGGGATCATCACCGCGCTTGCAGGTGCGCCGCTATTCGCGCTGTTGCTGATAAGGCACAAGGCAAGGGCGGGAGCGCTTTGACGTCCGCACGCTCCCCCTAATCCGCGCCCAATGAGATGAGAAGGGCACAACCCACAACCTGGCTCTCTCCCGCCTGGGAGGGAGCCCGTAATGCGAACTTTGGAGAGACGACCGGATGATTTCTAATAACAGGAGACAGGAAATGCTTCGACGCTGGTCAGGGACGGTCAAAGGCCTGATAACGGTGAGCGCAGCGACGCTGGTGCTGGCGCTGGCCGCGTGCGGCGAGGATGAGAAGGCCCTGCCGACTCCGGCAGGGGTTGTATCGCAACCGACGCTGACGCCACAACTACCTGCGACTGCCCGGCCCCCGGCTGCTCCGGCGGCCACGTCCACACGGTTGCCATCTCCTGTCGCCACGCCGCCGACTCCGCCCGCTCCGACGACGGTTCCCACAGCCACGCCCAACCCCGTCCTGCAGGCACTGAAGGGGATACCGGGCATTGTTGACCCGGCAAACCTCGGCTGGCCGCGCGAAATAGAGACCGACCAGGGCAGGGTCACGCTCAAATCACCGCCGCAGCGCATACACACAGTCTCACTGGGGCACGATGAAATCATAGTGGCCCTGATCGGTGCGAAGAGGCTTGCGGGGATAGGCAGCTTCACCGCTGACCCGATTTACTCGAACGTGGCCGCTGATGTCAAAGGCCTGCCGAGGGTGAAGAGAGACGCAGAGGCCATACTCGGACTTAACCCGGACATTGTGATCGCGTCCAAGTTCACGAACCAGGACCTGCTCAACAGGATCAAGGGTGCGGGAGTGCCCGTGGCGCGCACGAACCTGGAAAGCTCGTCGTTGGGCAACATCCCGAACATACTCCTGCTTGGTTACATGCTTGGCGCAGAGGAGCGTGCGAACCTGCTTGCAGGCGAGATCAGGAAGCGGATAGATGCTGTCGGGTCGAAAGTGCGGGACGTGCCTGCCGCGTCCATGGTGCGCGCCCTCTCCATCGCGAAGTTCGCTGAGACGATAGACGCGTCCGGGGCCACATCCACGGAGGGCGGCATCATCGAGAGCGCCGGCGCGGTGAACGCAGCCGCCGAGGTAGGTGTGTACGGACACCAGACAATTTCGTTGGAAAGCATCGCCGCCATGAGGCCCGATGTGATCATCCTGACTCAGCCAGTTGAGGGCGGCCTGAAGTTCATGGCGGAGCTATATGCCTCGCCTGCGCTTCAGGACGTGCCGGCAGTGAAGAACAAACGGATCGTAATCGGCGACTCACGCTACTACACGACGCTGTCTCACTGGAACGTGAGGGGCATCGAGGAGTCTGCGAAGTTGTTCTACCCGGAACTGTTCAAAGACGTGATCTTCAAGGATTTCGTGCCTGTCGGGGGCTAGGGGATCTTTGATACCGACGCCTTGTGTGACCTCCCACCCCAACCCTCTCCCGCAAGGTGAGAGGGGGACGGGTGGGGGCGCGCCAATGAAGGACGCGCTCCTGCGCGCAGAGGGCGTGTCCGTCATGCTCGGTGGCACGCCGGTGCTGCGCGGCGTCACGCTGGCGGCAAGGCGCGGCGAGATCGTCGGCCTCACAGGGCCGAACGGGTCCGGTAAATCAACGCTGCTGAGGGCACTTGCCGGCCTCCAGAAGCCATATGAGGGGGGTATCTGGCTGGGCGGCGAGGCCCTTGGGAGTACCGCTCCCTCAGCACGGGCCCGGCAGATCGCCTTTATGCCGCAGTCCGCCGAGCGGCACCCATTCACAGTGCTCGAAACCGTCTTGATGGGGCGCTACCCGCACCTGGGGAGGTTTGAATTAGAAGGGCGAAGGGACCGGGACATCGCTCTTGAGGTCATGCGGCGGGCGGGCGTGGAGGAGTTCGCCGGACGGCAGATCGACACGCTTTCTGGCGGCGAAAGGCAGCGTGTCCTGCTGGCGCGTGCGCTCGCCCAGCAGGCCGATGTGCTGCTCCTGGACGAGCCTACCGCCGCACTTGACCTGAAGCACAGGCTTCTGGTCATGGACGCGGTGCGCGAGGAGGCCGCAGCCAGAGATGTCGCCGTCATTGCCGCCATGCATGACCTTTCGCTCGCCGGACGTTACTGCGACAGGCTCCTGCTTATGGATGCCGGGCGCATCATCTCTGCGGGCGCGCCGGATGAGGTGCTGACGCCGGAGAACCTGCGCGCCGCGTTCGGCGTGGAGACGGTCATCGAGCCGGACTCGGTGACTGGCAGGCCACAGGTGACGCTCCTCGGGGCGTCGGGCATCTCCGGCACTGCGGTCGGGCAGGCCGGAGGCGAAGGGCCGCGGCGCATGGGCGAGGGTGTGCGTGTCCACGTCATCTGCGGCGCGGGTTCAGGGCGGGACCTCATGCACCAGCTCGTGTCCGCCGGATACACCGTCACCTCTTGTGTGCTTGGTCAGGGTGACACTGACAGGGAGACGGCGGAACGCCTGAAGGTGGAGTTCGTCCCTTCTCCGCCGTTTTCCGCCGTTTCAGACGTCGAACACACCCTGCATTTGAAGCTGGTCGAGGCGGCGGACTTCGTCGTGCTGTGTGACATGGCGGTGGGTCGGAACAACCTGCCGAACCTGCATGCGGCGGCGGGCGCCAGGAGGCTGCTCATCGTTGATGGCAGGCCCTTCTCGGAATTGGACTACACAGGCGGTGACGCAGCGCTGGCCTTCGAGCCGCTCGTCCATCAAGGACGACGCGTCGCGAGGCCGGATGTGCTGCGGACGCTGGCGCGCGGCTCCGGTTAGCCGGAATCACTTGATGCGGGTGCTTATCCCGGCGACGACGTGGTAGACGGCCCCCGCCTCCCTCGCCACCGCCTGGTTCAATTCGCCCTGGAGGTCGGCGAAGATGTTGCCGAGGGAGGTGGCAGGGGCGACTCCCGAGCCGACCTCGTTGGTAACGATCACCACTGGTTGCGGCGCATCGCGCAGGGCCGCCAGCAGCGCCTCCGCCCCTGCCTCAAGTCCAGCGCGTGCCTGCCCCGCAAAACCCGGCTTTGCGACGTCCCCCGCCGCCTCCAGAAGGTTCGTAAGCCAGAGTGTCAGGCAGTCCACCAGGACGACGGCGGGCGCTGGAGCGCCATGGTGGCCGGTGATGGCGGCTCCAAGATCCAATGGCGCCTCTTCGGTCTCCCAGTGAGAAGGGCGCTTCCTACGATGCTCACCGATGCGGGCTGCCATTGAAAGGTCGGCGAGGTCAAGTTTGGCCGTGGCGACGAAGCGCACGCCGCCGCCCTGCGACAGGTCAGTCGCCACCTGCTGGGCAAACCGGCTCTTGCCGGACCTGACGCCGCCTATGACCAGGATTACCGCTGCGCCCATCCGTCCCGGCCTCCTACCGCCAGCCCAAGGAGGGCATAGACGACCTGCATGTCAATCGTATCCCTGATGGCTGATGCAAGCCGGTCGAGTTCTGTGTCCTGTGAGAAGTCTGGGACTTGCGGCGAAGGCAGGCCGTGGAGACGCGCGATGTTCCCGAGGATGCGTGTGAGCACGGGCGGGGCGTCAAACAGGCCGTGGACGTATGTCCCCAAAACGCGGCCGTCAGGGCTGAGCGCGCCTTCTGCCCGTTCGATGCCATGAGGCCCGTCAGTTATCTGCACCGCTGGAACGGTGTGTCCCGAAGTCTGCCCGGTGTGTATTTCGTACCCGCGGCCTGAAACGGGCGATGTTCCTTCGAGGAGGCCGGGGCCAGGCCGCAGGGCAATTTCAACCCGCCGCGTCGTTTTTTCGCGCTCAAAGACCGTTGCGCCGGACAGGAGCCCCAGCCCCATTTCGGAGTCCGGGTGTCCCGAATCGGCCGCGAGCGGGTCTTCCAGGCGTCCGCACAGCATCTGGAAGCCGCCACAGATGCCTATAACCGCCGCTCCGCGCTGCGCTGCCGCAAACACGGCGGTGTCAAGGCCGCGCTGCTTCATCCAGCGGAGGTCTGCGATTGTGCTTTTGGTGCCGGGGATGATTACAGCGTGCGCGCCCTCTATCTGCGCGGCCTCGGTCACCATGTCAACCCTTACCCCGGCGCGGCGGAGAGGGTCGAAGTCGTCGAAATTGGATATGCGCGGCAGACGCACGACTGCGATGCGTAGGGACTTGTCTGTGACTGGGCCCGGCCCTGACAGGCCGACGTCGAGGGTTGCAGCATCCTCGTCAGACAGGCGCAGGTCCTTGATATACGGCACGACGCCCAGCACAGGCACGCCTGTGCGCTCGGCGATCATCGCGGGCAGCGGTTCGAGCACGGCGCGGTCGCCTCGGAAACGATTGATGATGAGGCCCTTGACCAGCGCCCGCTCTGCCGGTTCCAGCAGTTCAAGGGTGCCGAGAAGGGACGCGAAAACACCGCCGCGGTCTATGTCTCCCACGAGCAGCACGGGTGAGCGGGCGTAAAGGGCGACGCGCATGTTGGCGATGTCCGAGGCGCGCAGATTCACCTCCGCCGGGCTGCCTGCGCCCTCGATCACCACCACCTCGTGCAAGGAGCGGAGGCGGTCCAGCGCATTGGTGACCTCGCCCCAGAGTTCCATCTTGCGACTGTAGTACTCGCGGGCTGGCATGGAGCCGCGCGACCTGCCGTTGACGACCACCTGAGAGCGGGAGTCGGCCTCAGGTTTGAGCAGGACGGGGTTCATGTCCGTCGATGGCTCGATGCCGCAGGCGGCGGCCTGAAGGGCTTGCGCCCGGCCTATCTCGCCTCCCCCCAGCGTGACGTACGAATTGTTGGACATGTTCTGCGACTTGAACGGGGCTACGCTCAGGCCGTCCTGCCTGAGGATGCGACACAGGGCCGCCGTGAGGATGCTCTTGCCCACGGAGGAGGCCGTTCCCTGGATCATGATGGTCTTCGCAGTCATGCTCCCGATGGTACGCCGAGGACTCAGGTGCGGGAGGCGCGACCCACACCCAGACCCTCTCCCTTCCAGGGAGAGGGATGATCAGTCAGCGCGGCGGCTGCCCGCGACCAACACCGCCGCGCTTATGGCTTTCAGGGAGAGGGATGATCACTCAACGCTCAGGCCTCTGGTGGGCGGTCATGCCTGGCGTGGTGTTCACTGGCGCGAGGCCGACTCCGTCCAGGTGCGCCGTTTCATTCAACGACTCCAGCCGCACGGTCCCCGACACGGCGGCTATCACCGACACGCTGCAGTTGGCCGCGTAGAACTTCACAGTGGCGTCAACGGGCAGGTCCAACAGGGCGACTATGAGCGCCCGCATCGTGCCTCCATGGGACACGATAGCGACGTCACCATCGCCGGAAAGCAGGTTGGCCTCGCTGATGAACTGCCCGGCGCGAGCGACGAGATCGCTGATGCGTTCGCCTCCGGGAGCGGAGAAATCCGGGTCTCCGGCCACCCATCGGCTGGCGAGTTCAGGTGACTCTTTGAAGATGTCTGCCCAGAGCCTGCCTTCCCAATCCCCGAAGCGCACCTCGCGCAGCGTCTTCGATGCCCGGTAGGTCAGGCCCATCGCATCAGCCGTCTCTGAACAGCGCTTCAGGTCACTCGTCCAGACCTGCATCGGTTTGAACTTCTGCCGGACGTATGCGCCAGCGAGGACCGCCTGTTGACGGCCGCGTTCGTTCATCGGCTGGTCATTCCACCCCTGGGCGCGGCGCTCCACGTTCCAGTCAGTCTCGCCATGGCGAATCAAGATTAGTCGTGAGATAGACCTGCTCCGCGGCCGGGTGTCCCGGCAGTTACTTCTTGCCGTGTCTCTCGATTATTACTGCGGCGACAAGCACCGCCGTAAGCGCAGCCGCTCCTGCGAAGAGTTTCAATGAGCGGTCTATGTCGTCTGCGTCCATCTTCCTGCCCGCAGGACCGAGCTTGTAGTACCCGGCCTTTTCGATTTCTATGCCGAGCGCGCCCGCGGAGGCCCCTATCGGCCAACCAGAGTTTGGGCTCGGCGTGCGGGAGTGCTCCTCCAGCATCGTCTTCTCTGCTGCCGCTGCGTCCATTCCCAGTGCTCCCGCTGCAGCGACTACAGTGGCGCCCGCTATGCGCGCCGGGATGTGAGCCGCGGCATCATCCAGCTTTGCCGCGGCCTTTCCCAGGTACTCATATGCGCCGTGGTAGCCGTACATGGCGTCCATGGTGTTGATGGCCCTGTACGCCAGCGCGCCCGGAATGCCAAACAGGGCATAGGCGAGCAGCGGCCCGGTGACGCTGTCCGTAATGTTTTCCGTGACCGATCCGACAGCAGTGTTCGCGATTTCTGACGCGTCCAGTTCCGACACATCGCGGCTGACGATCATCGCGACAGCCTTGCGTGCGGCCTCCGTATCGCCGCGCCTCAATGGGTCCTCTACGCGCCGGGCGTGCTCCTCCATGGCGCGGACGGAGAAGGTGCTTTTGAGCAGGAACGCACCGCCGATGAGTTCGGCGAGCGGACCATCCTTGCGAAGGTCGCGCATGATTAGCGCTCCTGCGGCTGCGCTGGCTGCAGGCAGGGCCAAAGCGGCGATGAGGCCGCGGGCGAAGTCCTGCTCCGGGTCGCCTGTGGGCTTGCCCATGAGTTCCTTTGCGGCCTCCCCCATCCAGACGACGGGGTGGATGTCAGCCGGGGGTTCGCCCAGGTACTGGTCCCACGCCAAAGCGAGGCCAAGCGTACCTAGCTTGAGCAACGTCTCTTCCATGTCACTGCGTTGTGTGCCGGTCATGCCTGTCATGTCCAGAGTGGCGCCATAGCAGCGCCCGTGCCTATGAGGCCGGTGAAAATTATCAAGGCGGTGGTTTCGGAAATCTCCACTGCCGCTCCGTATACGTCTCCAGTGACTCCGCCGCCGAGACGCGCCGCCGCGAACGCTCCCGTCGCCAGACCCGCCGTCAGCGATGCAGCGAGGGCGATGAGCGCCCACGGGCCTCCGAACACGTATGAAGCGACAACCGAACACAAGATGGCGAAGGCAAAGTTGACCAGTGCCGTCTTATGCCGCTCCTGCCCGGCCCGGTAGGGCGTCCCGGCGCCCTGCTCCCGGGCGTATCGGAAGACAGACATTACAGCGACGGCGGAGAGCCGCCCTGTCATGGGCGCAAGCAGGATGGGTACCCATGCATGTGGCGCTGTGAAGGACGATACCGTGCCAGCCTTGAGAAGCAGGGCGACACCTATCGCAGTCACGCCGAAAGCGCCAGTGCGGGGGTCCCGCATGATTTCGAGCCGCCGCTCGGGCGAGCGTCCGCCGAACAGTCCGTCGGCTGTATCTGCGAGTCCGTCCATATGCAGTGCGCCTGTCAGCGCAGCCCCTGCGAGTATGGCCAGCCCTGCGGCTGCGAGCGGGGGAATGAACGCCAAAACGACGGTGTACACGCCTGCCGCGACGGCGCCTATCCCCAGGCCTACGAGCGGGAAGAACGCAGGCGACCTCGACATGCCGCGTTCCTGGGCATGTGGACTGCCGTGCGCTAGCCACGGGAGAATCGTCAGCAGGCGCACTGCCGCGGCGAGAGCGTTCATAGCGGGGTGCTGCTCCCGCTTTCACTTCCGCGCTCCGGCCTGTCGGAAACGGACGCCTCGCCGAAGGTGGCCATCTCGTTGTGCAACTTCACCGCGGCTTCGATCAGGTTCAGCCCCAGTGCCGCGCCCGTGCCCTCGCCCAGGCGCATGCCCAGATCAAGCAGCGGCTTCAACCCCAGACGTTCAAGAGCGGCCCTGTGCCCCGGCTCGGCTGACATGTGGCAGGCGAAAATGAAGTCCCTCACCCGCGGGTTTATTCCGTGCGCCACAAGCGCAGCCGAGGTCGAGATGAACCCGTCAAGGGCGATTGCGACCCTGCCCTCCGCTGCGCCCAGGATCAACCCGGCCAGGAAGGCGATCTCGCACCCTCCGACCTTCGAAGCTACGCCCACGGCGTCTCGCCTGTCGGGCCGATTTACGGAGATGGCGCGCTCGATCACGGCCACCTTGCGCTTCAGTCCGGCGTCGTCAAGGCCCGTGCCGCGGCCAGTGACTTCGGCGGGCGGGTGGCCCGTGAAGACGGATGTGAGCGCTGCCGCGGCCGTGGTGTTGCCTATGCCCATATCCCCGGTGGCGATGACGTCTGCACCTTTGAGCGAGAGTTGGCGCGCCAGGTCCGCTCCCTCCTGGATGAGGCGCTCCGCAGCGGAGCGCGACATGGCCGGCCCTAGAGCCATGTTTTCCGTGCCGCGCTGTGCAGATGTTGCTATCACACTCGAAGTGTCACCCGGTATGTCTGCCTTCACGCCTGCGTTGACGATGACGAGATGAGCACCGGTGTGACGGGCCAGCACGCTTATCGCCGCGCCGCCACGGAGGAAGTTCGCGGCCATCTGCGCGGTGACCTCCTGTGGAAATGGGCTGACGCCCTCGGCGACGACACCGTGGTCCCCCGCCGCCACGACCACCCACTTCTGCCTGACCGCCGGGCTTGGGGTGCCCTGTATCGCGGCCATGCGGCAGGCGATGTCTTCGAGCGCGCCCAGACTGCCGTGTGGCTTCGTGAGCGAATCCTGCCGGGCGCGGGCTGCAGATTCGGCCTTTAGGTCCAGGGGGGGCAGGTCGAAGGATGATGCGTTCAAGATTGCACCGGTTGGGCCTTTCTCAATGTGACGGGCCCGCAGAGAGCCACAGCCGTCCGGGCTCCGGGCTCTTCACCGCGCGGATGTAAACCATGTAGTCCACGTCCCCCGGCGAGAAGCCCACCCGGGTCAGTTCCGCGCCTGCCTCGCCTCTGTGCTGGGTGCCGTGGTTCACGAGGTGGAGGAGTATCTGCCACAGAGGAGTTTCATGGTCGCGGGCATCAAGCGTGGAGCGGTACCGGACGACCCTGTCGAGCCCTGAGTCGTCGAGCCCGGCCAGGTATCCCCGCATCGCGGCCTCCTCTGCGGGCCACCTTTTTCTGAGGGCTCCGAGGTCCGGGAACTCCTTTACGCCGGGCAGGGCAGTGGGAGAGCGCCCCTCCTGGCACCTGACTCGCCACACTATTTCGCCTGCAAGGGCGTGTGCGAGAGTGCCGAGCAGGCTATCGTGGGCCATCGGACCGCTCGCCGACAGGACGCCGGCAGGGAGTTTCGAGGCCGTGTCGAGGATCCGAGACGTGGCCCAGTAGTTGTAGTAGTACAGGTGTTGCAGTTCTGCGATGCGCATTGTGGTTCCGCTGTCAGTCAGGGGGGAACGTTGTCATGCTGAACTTGTTTTGCTCTGTTGACATCTTCGCGTGACTGCCAGTACTCGTCATCCCGAAGGTCTGGCAAGGCTGAGGGATCTGGGGAAGGGAAGATCAACGCGGCATCCGCCCCAGATCCCTCAGCCTTCGGGTTCGGAATGACGGTGATCATGTCAGCCGGGCCGATTTAATTCAGCGACACACCGGCACTCTGAGTCGAACTGTTCGGGACAGCTGTTAAAACTCCACGCCCTTCTGCGCCTTGATCCCCTGGTCGTGGTAGGGGTGTTTCACCTGCGTCATTTCGGTCACGAGGTCTGCGAACTCCACAAGTTCAGGTTGGGCGTTGCGGCCCGTAAGGATGACGTGAACCATGGGCGGACGGCGTTTCAGGACGTCGAGGACCTCGTTCACATCCAGCCAGCCGTATCGGATGGGATAGGTGATCTCATCCAGTACGACCACGTCATACTCGCCGCCCAGTACTCGCTCCCGGGCTGTGTCCCAGCCGTGGCGAGCCATGGCCGCGTCCTCACTCAGGTCCTTTGACGTCCATGTGAAGCCCCGCCCCGCTGGGACCATTTCGATGCCCAGCTTCTCTGCGGCGAGTTGCTCGCCGTATTTCACCTTCTCGCTCTTGATGAACTGCACGGCGCACACCTTCATGCCGCGACCCCAGGCGCGCAGCATCACTCCGAACGCGGCCGTGCTCTTTCCTTTTCCGTTCCCCGTGTTGATGATGACAAGGCCCTTGCGAACGCGTTTCGGCGCGGGCTTGGCGGTGGCTGTCTCTTCGACAGGCATCGGAAGAAGTCCTCCAGAGCGACCCCGAATCAAAGAATGTTGATCGTATTGTGCGGAGCGTCAGGCGGTCAATGGCGAAAACAGTCCCGGGTTCCCATTGCCGTGGTTGGCAGCGTTGCGCCTCGAGGCGTTCCCATCTGTTTCTGGCAAGAAGGGAACGGGACTGAATCGCAACGTGGGCTATCACCATCTCTGGCCAGCCCAGCGCAAACCGGGCGTCAGGTCTTTTGGCTTCGGCCTGTGCGGGACCTCCGCTCAACGAGGGGTTGTTGAGCTTGAAGGTCCCGCTGTCGTGGCGGAGACACGAGGACAACAATCCACGGACCCACGGGGGTTTCACAATTCCAAGGTGTACGGTGGGAGAATTACGGATTGCGTGTCTGAACCAATCTGGAGCCGCCGCTGTGTCCGGCGGGGAGAGGACGACCCCGGTGGAACCGATAATCAGCGCGAAAAACATCGTGAAGATTTACAGGTCGCGCGATGTCGAGGTACACGCCCTGCGCGGAGCGGACATTGAGGTGCAGAAGGGCGAGATGGTAGCCATCATGGGCCCAAGCGGCTCGGGCAAGACCACGCTCCTGAACTGTCTTTCAGGGCTGGATGGGGTGGACGCGGGCGACATCACCATCTCCGGGCGGGAGATCAAGAAGATGTCTGACGATGCCCTGAGCGAATATCGGGCGAAGATGATGGGATTTGTTTTCCAGGCCTACAACCTCCTCCCCGTGCTCAGCGCGCTTGAAAATGTGGAACTCCCGCTCGTCCTTGCAGGGGTGAGCCAGAAAGAGGCGAAGAGGCGCGCCGGAGAAAAACTCGCTCAGGTGGGGCTCGCGGACAGGATGAGCCACAAGCCCGCAGAACTCTCAGGCGGTCAGCAGCAGCGCGTCGCCATCGCGAGGTCGCTGGCAAATGATCCTGCGATCGTCTGGGCGGACGAGCCTACCGGCAACTTGGACTCGGAGACTTCTCAGGAGGTCATGGACCTGCTTGTGAAGCTGAACAGGGAGCATGCCCAGACGTTCGTCATAGTCACGCACTCTGCGGAGATCGGCGGCAGGGCAAACAGGATCGTGAAGATGCGCGACGGACGGATTGAGGACGATGGGAACGGGAAGAGTGCAGTGGCTGCAGCTGCGTCATCGAGGTAGAAGCGGGATGGAAAAACTCTTCGGCATACCCATGCAAAACCTGGCGGTCACTCTTCTGGTGATCGTCCTGATCATCGCGATCGGCATCGGATTCCTGGGTTGGCGCAACCGCCTCCTGTTCAGGATGGCCGTGCGCAATATCCCGCGTCGTCCGGCGCAGACGATCCTCATCGTCCTGGGCCTCACGCTGAGCACAACGATCATCACAGCCGCACTCACCATTGGCGACACGGTCAGCGGTTCGATCCGCGGCGCAGTCATCGAGGGTCTGGGCAGCGTTGACGTCCGTGTTTCCTCGCCGACGGAAGGGGAGCGTGGTGACGCCTACATGCCCGAGTCCAGCGCAGGCGATGTGCGGGCCGCGCTTGCCGGCGATGGCCGGGTTGACGGCATCATGCCGCAGGTCAGGGAGTTCCTGCCCGTCACGTTACCGCGGACTTCAAAAACGGAAGCCCGGACACGAGTCATGGGTGTGGACATGACGGCCCTCGCGGGGTTTGAGGGAGTCTCAAAGCTGGACGGATCGCCCTTCAACCTCGCCAGCCTGGGGGAACGCGAGGCGGTCATCAGCGCGGAGCTGGCGAAAAGGCTGAGCGCTCAGGTTGGGGATGAGATAGAGGTTGTCACGCCCAGGGGGCGGCAGAAGTTCACGGTGGCGCTTGTAGCGCGGCGCGGTGGGCTGGCCGCGAATGAGGCGCGGGCCATCGTCACTCTCAAGTCCATGCAGGAGGCGATGGGCAGGCCAGGACAGATCACCGCTATCGAGGTCTCGGCCGTGGGCAGGCCAGGAGAAACGACGGATCTGTCAAAGGCCATCGCCAGGGATCTGCGCCTCAAATTCACCAGCCCTATCGCGGCAGGCCAGATTTTTGGGAGTCTGCGCGACCCGGCGGTGCTGGCAGAGATAGAGAAGCTGTCGCAACCGGACGGCGGTCTGCCAATGGGCCTTCAACGGGACCTGAACACTATCGCAGCAGAACTGAAGAAGGCAGGACCCACAGACCAGTTCACGGAATTGATCGGGCGGGGCGGCGTGGCTGCCGCGGTCTTTGTTGCCATAGACAGGGCCGGCAGGACAGACTTGGTCCCGGCTTTGATACCCGCCTACGCCGCACTCCAGACCTACCCCGTCTCCGAGATAAAGAGTGATCTGGTTGAACTCGCGAACCTCATCGGGAGCTTCATCACCACCATCTTCACTGTATTGGGTTCATTCTCGATCATCGTGGGACTGCTGCTGATCTTCCTCGTGTTCGTGCTTCTAGCTGCCTCGCGCACGAGCGAGATGGGCATTTCGCGCGCCATTGGCATGAAGCGTGGGCAGCTTGTGCAGATGTTCACTTTCGAGGGCTTCGTATACGCGGCGTGCGGATCCCTCGTCGGTGTCGTGCTGGGACTTCTTACAAGCATGGCCGTCGTGCAGGTCTTCGTGGGGATAGTCCAGCCGGATACAGATGGCTTCTCCATCCACTACTCGGTAGGGAAGTACTCCCTGATCGCGGCCTTCTCCCTCGGCCTCCTGCTCACGGCGATCACTGTGGCCATATCCGCCTACCGGGTGAGCAAGCTGAACATAGTGGTCGCCATACGCGGGCTGGCGCAGGAGTTTGCAGACAGCGGCAAGCCCACGTACAGGAAGATGCTCAAGGACCTCGCCCTCGCGTTCATCTCACCGGCCAGATACGCCTTCGAACTTGTGCGCGAATGGCGGCGGAAGGGCGATTGGCGGAGCAGGCTGAAAGGGCTGGCCGCGTCACTGCTGATCGCCCCATGGGTCTTCTCGATACTGGGTGCGCTCGTCAGGCTTGTCGGGCCGTCCCTGAGCCAGGGCTGGTTGCTCATCGTCGCCGGCCTGTTTGCGGCTGTGAAAGGCATCAACATGGAGCAGGCTGCGCCTTTCACCATAGGTGTGAGCATGATGATCGTGGGCATGGGCCTGTCCATGCGGTGGTTCTTGAGAAAGACGAAGATGCGGCAAGAGGTCGAGGACCGGATTGCCTACACGTTCATGGGGGCCGCTCTCCTCGTGTTTTGGTCGCTGCCGTTCGACACATTGGAGCCGATCACCGGCAAACTCAAGTCCAACATCGAAATGTTCATCCTGTCCGGCGTCTGGATGGTAGCTGCAGCCACCTGGCTGGTGATCCACAACGCAGATGTGCTGTTGTGGGTGCTTGACAGGACGCTCGGTCAATTCGGCAAGCTACGCCCGATCATCAAGATGGCTGTCGCCTACCCGGTGAACGCCCGCTTCCGGACGGGCTTGACTGTGGCCATGTTCGCACTTGTGATATTCACCCTGATGGTATTTGCCATCCTGAACAACCTAGGCAACGTCGCGCAGGATGAGCCGGACCGTGTGACAGGCGGTTATGACGTACGCGCCACTGTGAACAGGCGCCTGCCCGTTTCAGACATGCGTGCCGCTATCGCCGCCAGCCGACTGCTGAACGCGGCGGATTTCACCGTCATGGCCGCACAGGCTAACGTAGAGGTTGAGGCTCGCCAGCCAGGCGCGAAGGAAACGCGGTTCCGGCCGCTCGGAGTGCGCATAGGGGACGACGCATTCCTGAAGTCGAACGTGCTGGAACTCACTCACCGCGACCCAAAATACGGCAAAACAGACCGCGAAATCTGGGACGCTCTTGCCAGAGACCCGTCGCTTGCGGTCGTTTCAGCGGGCGTAATTGCCCAGCAGCAGGGCGGTTTCGGCGGCTTCGAGTCCGGGTTTAAGGCTGAAGGGGTGAAAGCGGAAGTAAAAGGGGATATGCAGGCCTTCGACGTTGATCTGAGGCCGTTTCTTGGCCAGATCTCGGGCGGCAGGACGTTCCACCGCACGGTGATCGGGGTCGTGGACGCTCTTGCCGAGAGCCTGGAGCCATCCGCCGATGGCGGTGACCGCGGCGGTCCTCCAGGCGGCGGGCTGCTCCTCTACACAGGCCCTACGGCACTCGTGGATTTCGGCGCAAAACCGCTCCCCTTCACCGTTTACAAGTTCAAACTCAGGGATCCGTCAAAGGCGGCGGACATTGGGCCTGTCCTTGAAACTGCGTTCATGGAAAACGGCATGGAGGCGACCAGCACTGCGCAGGACATAAAGGACAACCAGGCGCAGAACGCAGCATTCAACCGCCTCTTCCAGGGCTTCATGGGCCTGGGCCTCATCGTCGGCGTCGCCGCTCTGGGAGTCATCTCGTTCCGGGCGGTCGTCGAACGCAGGCAGTCGATAGGCATGATGCGAGCGCTGGGTTTCCGGGCCAGCATGATCAGGACGCAGTTCCTGATCGAATCGGCCTTCGTAGCGCTGTTGGGTACGGCGATGGGGCTCGGTCTTGGGACGGTCATCTCCTGGAGCATCGTTCAGGATTTGAGCGACGAAGTCGACGGACTGAAGTTCGTCATACCGTGGCTGCAGGTCGGAGTGATCGTGACGATCGCGCTTGTATTCTCGCTCCTGATGAGCCTTGCCCCGGCGCACCAGGCCTCGAAGATCTATCCAAGCGAGGCCCTCAGGTATGAATGAGCGCGGCTGGCTGACAGTGTGAGGAAGAGTCCCTAACTCACCCTGTCAGCCTCTGGAACCCAGGCGGTTTCGTTTGGCAGAGGAGGCTACAGTCCGCCCGGCCTGATCTCCGGCCTTACTGCCTGTCCCCACGACTGCACGATACGTCGCGCTGTGGCAAGGTGCGCCAGAGTGTCTATGTCGAACAGGCTCAGTAGTTGCGGGTCGTGGGACTCGACCTCGTCCTCGGTCATGATGTCAACGGGCGGGTAGCCGCTTTCGGACGCCTGCTCGATGATGCGCCGCGGCGACGAGCCGCCTCCGGTCAACGACCGTGCGAACAGCGGCAACCACTCTGCGACCGGGTAGACGGCGTGGAGGGGGTGCAGGCCGCCGCCCGCCCTGGGTACCACAGCCGTGGGAGCGCCTGAACCGCCGGACATGGCGGCTGCGGTCATGGCGGCAATCAATCGGCGTGAAAGGAACGGATAGTCGGCCCCGGCGACAAACGCCAGCGGCGTGGTACAGGCTGCGAGTCCGGCATGGAGTGCAGCCAGCGGGCCGCGCCCGGGTGCCGTGTCAGTGACTACGTGCATGCCCAGCGCCATGCCGAGGTCGGGGATGTCATCGTCCTGGTCGGGACGCACCGACAATATGAGTTCGCTGCACAGAGGCTTGAGCGTATCTGCGACGCGTGCCAGCATGAACTTTCCGCCGAGCATGAGCATGGGCTTGGACTGGCCCAGCCTTTTCCCGTGCCCGCCGGCAAGCACCACTCCTGTGAGCATTTCTCGCATGGGACAAGCGTAAGCCCCTTACCGGATGAAATACAGCCTGGGCCCTGCACCCAGAACATCGCCTCCCTCTCGGGTGCCCACAGGGCGCAGGATGTCAGGCAGAGGTGCGTGTCGCCGCTGTCCCGTTGCTATACTCCGCGACCTGAAAACCGGTCTCAGCTACAAACGCGTGTCGAGATTGGTTAAGGGGCGTGCGCTCCTGCCCGCCTGCCATTCGGAGGTTCGCAATTGGTTGATCCGTCACTGCATGTGTCAGACGCCCTGCTGAAGAAACTGGCGGGTGTCTCCAACGCCACCGTGCTGGGCCTGCTGCTCAGGCGCGGCTATGCGAAGGTCTACATGGAGGGCGTCAAGACACTTGCCCCGGGCCGCAGGCTCACCGGTAGGGCCGTGACCCTGCGCTACCTGCCATCCCGGCCTGACCTGCAAAAACGCATAGCCCTCAGCAAGACTGGTGACGGTATGAACGACACCCCGCGCTGGCGCGCCCTTGAAGCTCTGGGGCCGGGTGATGTCCTCGTTGCAGATGCCATGCGCCTCGGCGGCGTGTCTACCGGCGGCAACGTCGTCTTTTCCCGCATCCTCACAAAGGGAGCGGCCGGGCTCGTCACGGACGGCGCGGTGCGTGACGGAGCAAAGGTGGCGGAATACGGCTACCCCGTCTTCGCCGGCGGGAGCACTCCCACGGTCGGCGAGCCGAACATTCTCCCGTACTCCGTAAACGAGCCTGTCCAGTGCGGTGGCGTACTAGTCTGGCCCGGCGACATCATTCTGGGCGACGATGAAGGCGTGGTCGTCCTTCCCTCGCAACTGGCCCAGGAAATACTGCCCGAGGCGTTGAAACATGACCAAGAAGAGGAGGCTCTCCTCGACTACACAATGAAGAATCGGGTGTCGCCGTCGAAGTTCTATCCGTTCAATGAAGATACGAAGAAGATCTATGACGAGTGGAAGCGCATACGCGATGGCCGCGGCGGTGCGAGCGGGCGCGCACCGAAGGCGAAACCTGTGAACAAGACTTGATCACACCGTGACTGAGATGCCGCTCAAGGGCCACCCCTCAAAACGTTTTTCTGACTCGCTGCGGGAAGCATGCGCGGGCGAATGGCGCGCCGCTCACGAGGATCACGCGTTTGTCAGGGCGATCGGTGACGGTACGCTGCCCCTGAGCAAGTTCCAGTTCTTCATGCGCCAGGACTATCTGTTTCTCATCGGGTACTGCCGTGTGCTGGCCATCGCCGCATCGAAGTGCCCGGACCTGGACTCGATGGGTTGGTGGGCGAAGCTCCTCGATGAAACCCTGAACTCCGAAATGGCCCTTCACCGCAGCTTCTGCGTGGATTTCGGAATCACGGAGAAACAGCTGGAGCAAACGCGTCCGGCTGAGGTGACCATCGCATATACCGGCTTCTTATTTGAGACGGCGCGACGAGACTCGATCGCTGTCATCTCAGCCGCGCTCTTGCCGTGCCAGTGGGGATACGGTGAAATCGGGCGCAGCCTGGCAAGGGACCTGAAAGCTGGCCCCGACTCGTTTCATGCGAGATGGGTCGCCGGGTATAACGCGCCCGAGTACCACGCGCTCACAGACTGGCTGCGGATATTCGTTGACCGGCTCGGGAAGGATGCCCCCCCGGCCGAGCAGGCACGCATGGCGGACGCGTTCCTTGCTGGCACGCGCCATGAACTGACCTTCTGGGAACAGGCCTGGCACTCCAGAAGCGCTTGACGCCCCCGTGCACACCCGATCGTCAGGCCGCGTCCGCCCTTACTTCAAGCTGATGTCGAGGCGCATCCCTGCTTCGTAGTGGCCCGGCACGTGGCAGGCAAACTCGAGAGGGCCAGATGTTCCAGATGGGAACGTGTATTCCACCGTGACTGATGCCCCCGGGGGCAATTGCTCCTGGCCTATGTGCTGCAACATGGCGTCGTGACCCGTCCCGCCTCGTGCAGCCACTGACCACTCATGCGCCAGTTTGCCCTTGTTTTCGATGATGATCCTGTACTTCTTGCCCTTTTCGAAGGTGGTCACATCCGATTCGAACTTGAGGTCGCTCAGGGTCACATGGACATTGGACGGCGCAACTGTCGCGGCGGCCCCTCCGCCGGACCCTCCGCATGCTGCGGCCGAGATAACGGCGAGGGCCAGCAGGGCAGTGGTGAACAGCAATATTTTCAATTACACACCTCTCGTTTCAATCAGGAATATCACCAGAAAAAGGAGTGCATGTGATCCGTCTTGCTCAGGGTAGCGGGCCAATTCGAAATATCAACCCCCATCACCCGGCACGACAGGCATCCGCCCTCTCTTACCTGCAGGGCATCAGGGAGAGTGGGGATTCAATTTGAACGACCATCCTTGCAGGCGCCTCAAGCCGCTTTATCTCTATCTGAGCTAACATTGCACATCGCGCCAACTTGATCTTCTCAGGGCCACTCAGGGAGCAGGGAATGTCTATCGTCCGCAGATCAGATCAGGTCCTTTCTGACCGCTACCCCGGCATCAAACGCCACGCCATGACAGGCGCTTCAACTGGCTCGACGATGCTGCACGTCGGCGACCTAACCTATGCCCCGGGCGCAGTCGTGCCCTATCACATACACCCCCATGCCGAAGAGACGCAGTTCATGGTTGAGGGTGAACTTGAGTGCTGGTTCGACGGCAAGCGATTCACCGCGCGAGCCGGAGACGCCATCCTCTCCCCAATTGGTGTACCGCACGGGTTCATCAACAGGTCGGGGAAGCCCGCCCGCCAGATCACGGTCTTCCCGATGATCAATCCGGTCACGAACGAGGTGCTGGATCAGAAGACTGAGCCGAAGCTGGTTGACGGCGTGCCTGAGCAATTCGTGGCGCTCAGATCCCAGATGAAACCCTACGAGTTCAGGCCCGGAATCATGCGCTATGACATGATCGGTGACTTTCGCGGTGCAAAATCAACGTACGTGGGCGAGCTTGTCTTCGACCCCGGCGCCATCGCCCCGAACCACTTCCACCCGTCGCACGAAGAGTCAATGTTCTGCCTTCGAGGCTCTTTGAACGCTGTGTACGGGCCGCAGAACGACATTCCGCTTCATGCCGGCGACATGTTCATGTGCGAGAAGGCCGTGCGGCACGGGATTTTCAACGGCTCAAGGGAGAAGGCTTCCCTCCTCGCCATCCACCCTGTCCTCAACCCCCCACCGCGCGTGGACGTCCCTTAGCGACCGATGCTGGAAGAAATATTGGAGTTCTGCAGGTTGCCATGAGAGTACGGGTTTCACCTTCATACTCTCCCGCAACCAGGGCGGACACGCGTGGCCGATGGCGAACCATTTTCTTCTTGAAGAAAGGGAGATGCCCGTCGTCAGGCGCTCTTCGAGGACACGGGGCCGGGTACTTCTCTCCGCCGGCCCTTCTGGTCAGCAAACGTCACAAACGCCATTGCCACACCAACTGAGCTGACCACTGCTGCTACTCGGAAGACGAGCCTGATAGCAGAGTTCAGATCCGCGCGCGACGCTGCCACAGAAGACTCGAATTCAACCCGGCCGAGCGCAGGGTCTCCCTCGAACTTCTCACGTACTTCGGCGAGGCGCGTTGAAGATACCAGCACCTCCGGGTCCTTTACCTCCTCGCGAGGGTCGCCGGAGGCCGCTCCTCCCAGGCTCAGCTGCGCCAGCAGCAGCGCGCCCAGTGTTGCGCTTGCCACCGCCATGCCAAGCACGCGGGCGAACTGGAGGCTTGTCGTCACGACCCCAAGCGACTTCTGCGGCATGGCGTTTTGCACCGGCACGGTGAACGCTGTGAACCCGAACGAAGCGCCTATGCCCAGCAGGAGGGCTGTGCCGACGATGAGGCCCATTGGAGTGTCTGGCTGCAGGAGTCCGAAAGAGGCGATGGACACGGTGGCGATGGCAAGACCCAAAGCCCCCAACTCTCTCACGTATCCCCAGCGCGAGATGATCTGCCCGCCCAGGTTCGACCCTATAGCCACGCCGATGGCGTTGGCTATGAGCGGCAGCGCAGCGATGGTGGCGGATTGGCCCCTCACACCCTGTACGTAAAGCGGCATGAAGACGGTGATCACAGCGAAAGTGACCGTTATGGTGACGGAGGCGACCATTGCTCCACTGAACACCCGCGACTTGAACATCCCAAGCGGGACCACAGGGTCAGCCGCCCGCGGTTCGATGATGAGGAAGGCGACGAGAGAAGCGAACGATAAAGCGATCATTCCCAGGATGACCGGTGAGCCCCATGCGTACATCTCACCTCCCGCAGACAGTGTGAAAAGCCCAAGCGAGGCGAACAGGGCAAACGTTGCCGCCCCCGCGATGTCGAACTTCGGTCTCCTGTCCGGCTTCCCCACTGATGGGAACCACAACAACAGGAGAGCAAACGCCGCACCGCCTATTGGCAGGTTCATGTAGAAGATCCAGCGCCACGACAGAGTCTCAGACACGACGCCGCCCACCACCGGGCCCAGAACGCCAGACAGCGTGAACCCGGTGGCCGTCACTCCCATCCACTTCGCCCGGTCCCTCGGCTCCCACAGCGCAGCCATGATGATCCAGACGCTCCCGAGCGCGCCGGAGAACCCGATGCCCTGGACAACGCGGGCAGCGATGAGCTGGGGCATGTCCTGCGCCATGCCCGCGCCAGCAGACGCCACAAGGAATATCGCCAGCGACGCCAGCATCACCGGCTTGCGGCCAACCATGTCCGACAGCTTGCCTATGATCGGGACGGCCACCGCCCCGGCCAGCGAAAACCCGGCGAAGAGCCACGTGAACAGTTCAAAGCGGCCCAGGTCGCCCACAATGTTCTGCGCGGCCGTCGAAACCACGCTCTGATTCATCGTCGTAACGAAGAGCGTGACCGTGAGCGCAGCGACAAGGAATAGCTTGCGCCTGTATGGGACCTCGACCAGCGAGGCGTAATGTCGGCGCGCCGGAGATGGGGCGGCCGCGGAAGTATCGTTTGCAGACATGAGGGATCAGGCTACACCGGCCCCGCCCTGGCTGAATCCCCCTCTTGTAAGTTCCGGGGTGTGTCAGACAGGCTTGCGTGCGCGGCAGACATAGGCTGGCCACGAAAACGCGAAGTCTCCGCCCTCGATAGCCTCCACCCTGTATTCGGCGACGGCTTGTTTTGGGGTGTAATGCCACTCTGCGCGCATCTTCTCGCGCGCATCTTCCGGCGTGCCTGAACGCCCCGTCCATGTATTGAAGGTCATGTTGACCCTGGTGGCAGTCTCGAAGTCGATGCTCATGCCAGTGGCCGAAATGGCGCTACGCCACCCCGAAGGCGTCAGGCTCCGGACGTGTGTCGGGTCGCGCCGCTTTTCCATGTCCTGTTGCCACGCGCGCGCCGTTCTGTCTTCGGACGTGGTCGTATCAGCGAGCAGATATACGCCGCCGGGCCTGAGAACTCTGGCAACCTCGCGCAGCGTGGCAGCGATGTCAGGGAAGTGGTGGGGCGCCGTCCGGCAAGTGACGAGGTCCAGCGAGGCGTCTGTGTATGGCAGTGCCTCCGCGGCGGCCAGCACAAATGCGGCATTGGTCAGGCGCCGTTCCTTCGCGATGCGGTGCGCCTCTGCGAGCATGTTCGATGAGATGTCCGACGCTATGACCTGGCCGCAGAACGGAGCGACGGCGAATGCTGTGAAGCCGGGGCCAGTGGCGATGTCCATGGCGACCCCGTAACGGCCTTCCGAGGCGAGCTTCGCGATGACCTGCAAGCTCTCACCTGACGAATGCGGCGCGCTGGACGCGTACTCTGCGGCCTGTCTATCGAACTGCTGGCGTGCGTCAGGTTCGGGCATCGCTTCCTCTTTGGCGGCGTATCGTGGCGTCACTGACGCCGGAGTAGCACAATGTGGCGTCTCGGGAGGGCGTCCACATGCGACAGAACTATACACAGACACTTTTCCCGACGTTCGTCGTCGGCAGCCTCCCGCGGCCGCAGTGGGTGCGGGACGTTATCGATGAGCGCAAGCACGGGCGGCTTTCTCACCGTGAGGCGGACCGCCTGCTCGACCCGGCCATTGCCTTTGCGGTGCGCCTGCAGGAGCGCACCGGGCTGGACTTCGTCTCCGACGGGGAGTGGCGGCGTGAGAGTTACGTCAAGGTCTTCACCGAGGCCGTTGACGGTTTCAAGATAGATGCAGCGCCGAGGCCGGGCAGGCCAAGCCCTCCCAACCCGGCAGTCGTGTCCAGGCTGAATCAATTGCGGTCCATTGCCCTGGATGCCGCGGCCGCCCTGCACTCCTACACGAACCGAAAATCCATCGTCGCGCTGCCGTCACCGTACATCATGGGAGTCAGGATGTGGCGGGCTGATCTGTCATCGAAGGCATACCCGGAGCGAGAAGACTTCATGGCGGCTTGCGCCCCGCTGATACGCGAAGAGATAGGGCGTCTTTTCGCAGCGGGTATAGACCACGTGCAGATAGACGACCCTGAACTGGCGATGCTCGTGGACTCGCAAAACCTAGCTGCCCGCGGCGTGAAGGATGCAGGCAGGGAAATGGCCCTCGCCGTCCGCATGATCAACTCAGCGCTCGAAGGGCACGAAGGTAGGCCGGTCAGCCTGCACGTTTGCCACGCGCACTTTGCCCGGAGCAGGGCATCAGCGGGGGGTTACGGTCCCGTCATGGAGGCCATCGGGCAGGTCAAGGTTCAGAGAGTCGCCATGGAATTCGCCGCGCCGGAATCGCAGGGCCTGGAGTCACTACGGCTCTTTCCTAAGGAAAAGATTCTGGGCCTCGGAGTCATTGACCACTGCGATAGGAAGGTCGAAACTCCTGATCAGGTAGCCGCCCGTGCAGAGGCGGCAATGAAGTTCATCGAGCCGGAAAGGATTACCCTGAACCCTGACTGCGGGTTCTCGCCAGGGATGCAGAACCCCATGGATCTGGACGAGGCGTACCTGAAACTTTCTGCCATGTGCCGGGGGGCAGAGTTGCTGAGGACACGGCATACTTAGCAGCAAGGCTGCACACCGAAAGATGGAATTGCCCAGCCCGGCTGTCTGCCAAAGCTGGGCGCCGGAAGATGGAGGCACAAATGCCGATCAGAGCTTATCTGCTTATCGAGGCTCAGGCGGGCAAGGGGGGCAACATCGTTTCCACCCTCCGCAGGTTGCCCGAGACGGTTCAGGCCGACCGTGTCACCGGCCCCTATGACGTGATTTGCGTACTGGAGTCGGATGACCTGGACAAGCTAGGCGACCTCGTGCGCGACAGCGTTCACAAGATAGACGGCGTCACCCGCACCATGAGCTGTCTCAGGTTCACCGCTTAGCGAGTTAGCCCGCATCCACATCCCTTGCAAATCATCCCCTCTCCCCCTACGGGAGAGGGTTGGGCGAGGGGTCGAAGATCGAACTCAGACAGCAACCTCTGGACCACCACCGATTTCGTTTCAGGATGGTTTCTTAGGCTTGGGTTGCTTCGCCTCCGCCCTCATCTGGTTCAGGCGCTACTACCGCGTGGCAGTTTCGAACTAGCCACTAAGGCGACTCTGGGTCCACGAAGCGGATAGGATTTGCAGCTCCCCTTGCCCTATAGCGGTCTGGAACTCGTCTATTCACGTACTGGCTAGCAATCTCCTTTTAAGCGGGATGCCCAACGAACCCTCAACGACCGACGACGCCATCAGCCAACGCAGGAATGTTCGCCTTAGTTGCGGGCAGCCATTCCTCGGGCCGAAAGGCTCCGACGGCAATACCTCGACGATGCGCCAAAACTAGGTTGTACCTCCTGGCCCTCTTTACATCGATACGCCAGGCCCACCGCACCGCTTCGTACACGTCGCTCCTTTCTTCGTAGCTTCGGGCAATAGAGATCAGGATCAGCGGCTCTTTGACTTCGAACTCCATCGATTCGTACTCCAGAACTATCTCTTCAACGTGCCTGCAACCATAGTCGCCTGAGCCATGCCCGCCAACTTTGTTCGTGAGGGCGGGGTAAGCGTCAATCAAGGCTGCTTCAATCTGAAACGCGATTTCCTCAGTGTCTATGTTGTGCCGGTGGATTATGTGTCCGACATCAAGTCCGACACTCCCAATCTCCTTGATCCGCAGGAGCTTTAAGTCAGCTGCGTCCTCGTCTGACGTACTCTCCAAAGCACCTTTGGCGTGCTGAAAGATCCTGTCGCCCTTGCCCTTGCCCACGTAGAAGGTTTCGCCGTTGCGCGGGTCGATGAGCCTATAGACGTACCACTTGAGCCGGTCGCTGACCCCCGGCGGAAACTTCTCTCGCATGTCGCTCTCCATCTGAACGTTCTGACCAATGACCTGGCCCGGTATTGAACCCGGTGACTATGGTCTCGCCTACTTCAGGTTCTTTGAGAAAAACGCGAGCGTCCTGTCCCATGACAGCTTCGCCGCGGCGGCGTTATACACCTGCGGGCGCTCGTCATTGAAAAAGGCGTGCGAAGTACCCGGGTAGATGTGAAATTCGGCATTCTTACCCGCCTTCTCCAGGGCAACCTTAAGGCTGGGAACGGCGTCCGTGGCGCCGTCGTGCTCCGCATAGTGGCCCAAGATGGGGCACTTCACGCCATTCCAGTCGGGCGCGCCCTTTGTAAGGACGCCGTAGTAAGGAACTGAGGCGTTAATCAGGCCCTGCGCGGCTAGGTAAAGGGCCATGCCACCTCCCATGCAGTAGCCCACGCATCCGACCTTTTTCGGGGCGACGGCTGGGTGCGCCTTTAGAAATGCAACAGCTCCAGCCATGTCCTTGCCAGCTTGCGCGATCTGAAGCTCCATCATCAGTTTGCGCGCCTCGTCCGGCTCCACCGCGGCTTTGCCATGGTAGAGGTCGGGCGCCAGTGCCACGTACCCGGCAGCGGCGAAGCGGTCCGCCACGGACTTGATGTGCGGGACGAGGCCCCACCACTCCTGGATGACGAGTACGCCTGAGCCTCTGCCTGCGGTGGGGAGAGAAAGGTAGCCGGTGGCTTTGCCGCCGTTGCTATTGAACTCGACCATCGTGCCGGGCATTCTTCGCGCTCCTTTGCTGGGCGAACCTGGACATGGCTGAAGCGATGAGAACTTGCTGCCGTCCGTGCATGGGCAGGGCGGGACACCCGGCGCAATCATACTGCGCTCATTCGACATGAAAACCTGACGTGGTGGCAGATGATTGGGACATGGTCAATGGCGCTCGCCCGCATGACCGGGGCCCTCTCCCGCTGCCGGGCGTCTTCTCTAATGAGCGGGAATCATGTGAAGGGCCAGATGATCCCCGTATCGGTCGGGAGAGGGATAGGGTGAGGGCATCGTCAGCTACATCCGCCTGTTTCGTCGGCCAACGGGCCCAGTCAACCGGGTGAGCAACATGGAAAAGGTGCTCTGGCTCGCGGTGGCGGGCGCTGCTGGAACCCTTGCCCGCTACGGGGTCACAACCCTGTTTCTGAGATACGCCCCCTCCGGATTCCCCTGGGGGGTCTTCGCTATTAATGTCGCCGGGTCGTTCTTGTTCGGGGCAGTCTGGGTGATGGGCGAAGAGCGAGGCGTCGTTGGCCCGAACATGCGCCTGATTGCCCTGACCGGGTTCATGGGCGCCTTCACGACGTTTTCGACCTTCGCCTTCGATAGCGTGCAACTAGCCCGGGGAGGCAACTGGACCTGGATGGTAGCGAACCTCGTCCTCAGCAGTGCCGCTGGCATGGCCGCCGTGCTGGTGGGATTCAGGGTGGGGCGGGCGTTTTGAGCGAACGCCTGATGCGGCCACAAAGGTCTTCTTCAATCCGTCTTGCAGTAACTTCAGGGCCGGCTCGGTTTCGGACATACGGGATACCTTGATGCCCGCCTGAAGCGCCGAAATGATGGGTCAGTCTTACAGGCTGGAAGCCGCGGAACGTGGCGTCTCATTCGCTTGGAGGTTTGCTGGGCAAAGGCTAGGCCGTGGAGGGGAGCGGCGGATAAGAGTCACTCAAGAGCCACCGCGCAGTCATCGAGTACATCGACAGTATGTGGGTGCAGCTGGTCGAATGATGATGGTTTCGGGATGCACACCGCGTGTTATTCTCAAGTGTTGGAACTACATTCCCCAGTAGCTCAGCGGTAGAGCGAGCGCCTGTTAAGTGCTTGGCCGTAGGTTCGAATCCTACCTGGGGAGCCAGAATCACACGTCGAAAGGCCCGAAGGCTACTAGCCTTCGGGCCTTTCGCTTTTCGCACTCGGATCGTCTGTCGACTTCCATGAACGTCATGGTGGCGCGCAGGGGCATGCTGCCTGCTAACTGCTGGCTGACATTGTCTTGATCGCGCCGTGCCTGAAGCATGAAACTACGTGGTCATTCACCATCCCGCAGGACTGCATGAATGCATACACGCCGGTTGGGCCGACGAACTTGAACCCCCGCTTCATAAGCTCTTTGCTGATGCGTTCCGAGTCCGGTGTGATTGCGGGTAGTTCCGCCGGCTTTTTCCATGCGTTCTGACGCGGGCTGCCTCCCACGAGCGCCCACAGGTAAGTGTGCAGGCTACCGAACTCCGTTTGCACGTTGAGTACGGCCTGAGCATTAGTGACTGCTGACCTGATCTTCACCCTGTTCCGCACTATTCCCGCGTCCAAGATCAACGCATCCACCTTCGCATCGTCGAAGGCAGCGATCTTCTTCAGGTCATAGTTTGCGAACGCCCGGCGGTAGCCCTCCCGCTTCTTAAGGATCAACTCCCAGCTCAGGCCCGCCTGTGCGCCCTCCAGCACGAGGTGCTCGAAGAGGTGGCGGTCATCGTGCGACGGCACGCCCCACTCGCCATCGTGGTACTCGATCATCAACTGGCTCTTAGGCCATTCGCAACGCTGCGCCGGCATGTGTAGCCCTCCAGTGGGCGCAGTTTACGTCACGGCGGTTGTGCCACATGCGTTGACCCCGGCGCTGCAGGACTGCTAGGCTCGGCCCCATGCCAGAAGATCGCACAGACCTGCCGCGCAATGCCGGTGGCCGTACATCCGCCGAGCACGCCTCGTCACCAAAGCCCGGCAAGCGCCCACGCGCTGCCGCCGAGCCGCACATGACTCAGGCCATGGAAAATTACCTCCTGTCGATCTACCTCGTCGAGGAGCAGGGCCAGCGCGTCACGAACCAGCAGCTCGTCGAACAGCTCCGCCGGGTCCCGGCCACCGAGCACCTCGGCACATCGCTGCCATCGGTCTCCGGGATGCTGCGGCGTATGGACGGGGAGGGCCTCATCCAGGTCGGTGAAAATAGGGACATCGGCCTCACCGCGCACGGCAAGACACTCGCCGAAAGCATCATCCGCCGCCATCGTTTGGCCGCGAGGATGATCGTGGACCTCCTCGGCGTGCCTCTCCATATGGTCAACGGCGAGGCGCACCGGCTTGAACACGCCATGTCGGAAGGTCTGGAGGAGCGCATCAAGGCCGTTCTCGGCAACCCCACCACTGACCCATTCGGCCAGCCCATCCCCGGCGGGGGCTACGTCCAGCCAAAGGGTGTCATCACCCTCGATAAGGCACATGCAGGGGCGAGGATGATCGTGGACCGGATCCCCGAGGACGATGAGGCCCTGGTCCAATACCTGGCGGACCGGGGAGTCCTGCCGGGTGTGGAGGTCACCGTCGAGGAGGTTGCCCCGTACCGCGGTGTGGCCACTCTGAAAGTTGGCGACCACACCGCCATCGTCGGCTACGCCGTCGCCAGCAGGATCCGCGTCAGGCCAGCGTAGGGCGGGTCTTGGGCGTGGCCATTAGGGCGATCCTTGCCGAGTTTGCATTTGGTTCGAACACAATGGGCTGGCGCTACAAAAGGGATAACAACGGGCGTCCGAGCGATATAGCGATCTGATCTTCCTGCGTACAGGTGTGTTTCCACCGCAACAACGGCAACAAGCAGGCTGTACGCCGCTGCCATTCCTGTGGCCTGAGCATTCTGACACACTCGCAAGCCGGTTCAACCTGGCAGATGGTTACCGGGATGCCGTGCGTGAGGAAGACGCCAGAAAAGTCGAGGACGGGTGGACGCCGGGGGCGTGACGGCGCCTGCGGTGCCCGCTCATTGCGATGGAGGGGGTTAGGGTGTCTAACACGCCGTCCCGTATCTCTTTGCCGTGTCTCTCTGTTCCGCCATCGGCGGATCGGGCATGACACGGATCAGGGCAGGATCCCGCTGCTTCGCTCAAGATGAGGGGGCGCCGATGCCTACCCGCTCTTCACTGGCGCAGCCTTTGCCGCTTCGATCAGGATGTCTGCCACTTCGGCGCGGGTGAACTCGGAAGGCGGGCGCTGTCCGGCGGCGAGCATCTCGCGCACCTTCGTCCCGCTGAGGTTGATGCGGTCCGTCTCGAGGTGCGGGCAGGTCTTCGCTGTGCCCATGTTGCCGCAGGCCTTGCAGAAGAATGAGTTCTCGAAGAACATCGGCCGGATGCCGATGGCCGCAGCGTCGAACTCGCCAAAGATCTTCTGGGCGTCATAAGAGCCGTAATACGTGCCCACTCCGGCGTGGTCCCGACCCACAATGAAGTTGGTGCAGCCGTAGTTCTTGCGGCAGATGGCGTGGAAGATGGCTTCCTTCGGCCCGGCGTAGCGCATCGAAGCCGGGAAGGTCGAGAGCAAGGTGCGGGTGGCAGGGTAGTACTTTCCAAGGAGGGCGTGGTAGCAGCGCATCCGCACCTCGGCGTCGGTATCCCCTGCCTTCGTCTCGCCGACGAGCGGGTGAACCATGAGGCCATCAACGAGCTCAAGGGCGCACTTCATGATGTATTCGTGCGCACGGTGGATGGGATTGCGGGTCTGGAAGCCGACGACCGTGTTCCACCCCTGTTCCTTGAAAAGAGCGCGGGTCTGCGCCGGAGTGCGGTCGGAGTCGGCATAGACGGGTAGGGGCTGCTGCGCAAAAGCCTTGACCTTGCCGCCGAGGAGCACTTCGCCCTGCTTCATCACAACTGCGACGCCAGGGTGGGCTTCGTCAGTGGTGCGGAAGATGTTCTGCGCCTCCTTCGCCTTGTCATAGCCGAACTTGTCTTCAACAGTCAGGCTGCCGAGGATCGCGCCTTCTTGCGTCTTCAAGGCAACCTCAGCGCCGGGCTTGAGGTGGTCGGCGGTGGCCTTGTCTGTCGAGAGTGTGACCGGGATTGTCCATGGCAGGCCATTCGCGAGGGCGGCGCGTTCGACGACGCCGCGATAGTCAGCCGAGTTCATGAAGCCTTCGATGGGCGAGAAGGCACCGATGGAGATCATGCGGAGGTCTGACGTCTCACGAGCGTTCAGAGTGAGCGAGGGGAGTGAGTGGGCCCGCTTCTTGAGGTCATCTCCCTCGGCGTGGGAAATGATGCGGTCAATGAGTTTTCCGCCGTGAGGTTCGAACATGCTTCCACCTTTGTTTGACGAGCAGGGGCACTGCCTACATTGACAGGCCATGAACGCCGCGGGTGCCCTGAGAGGGCCTGCCCTGAGCGTGGTTGAAGGATTGCGGGAGCGTGGGGCGTAGTTCCCCGCGTGTGAGACTCCTCGGCGTCTCTCGGAACGCGGGGCCGGGGACTGCGTTCAGAATGAAATTAACGATGTGCTGCCTCGACGACGTGGAGACCGCACTCCTTGGCGTTAGGGTCGCTCTCCCACCACCAGCGGCCTGCGCGCAGGTCTTCACCTGGCTTGATGGCGCGGGTGCACGGGTCGCAGCCAATGCTGGGGTAGCCCTGGTCGTGGAGGGCGTTGAAGGGGACAGAGTGCTGGTCCACATATTTGCGGACTTGCTCGAAGGACCAGTTGGCGAGAGGGTTGATCTTGTAGAGGCCAAAACCCTGGTCCCACTCGACGATACCGATCCTGCCTCGATCCATTCCCTGGTCGCGGCGGAGGCCTGTCACCCAGGCGTCGAGTCCGGAAAGAGCACGCTTCAGGGGCTCGACCTTGCGGACACCGCAGCACAGTTTCCGGTTGTCGACCCCTTTATAAAAGAGGTTGTAGCCCTTTTCCTGGACCATGTTGGTGACGGCCGTCATCTCCGGCAGAAAGACCTCGATATTGGCCTTGTAGCGGAGCTTCGTCTGGTCGATCACGGTGTAGGTTTCGTTGGGCAGGCGCAAAGTGTCGAGGGTCATGAGGCGGGCCTTTGAGTTGACGCGCCAATACATGTCATAAAGTGCGACGTCTTCGAGGCCGAACGACGACATCTGGGCGATGCGAGCGCCGAAGTGCTTGTCAGCCCAGGCGAGCACATCCCCGGGAGGAGTATTTTCGAACCTGGCGTTGATTTGAACGAGTTCGGCGTCGGGGATGCGTGTCGCTGTGAAGGTCATGGTGTCGGTTCCTCCAGATAGTCTGAACTCGCGGGTGCGGGGGTTGCCTGTTTCAAATGAGCAGTACTTGCCCTTCGTGCGCCTGTTTCTTTGTTCCTTCAACAAAAAAAGCCCCCAGGGCACATAGCCGCAGGGGGCGAATTCAGGCGTCCGTTGTGTGCCTGGGCTGCACCTCTCCGGTAGTGGGCACAGTGCAACAATGGCACTTGGACGGTGAAGTCCGCATACAGCCAAAAAGTATAGCACCGGGGTTCGCCGGGACGTGCCGCCCGGCGGGTGTGTGCGGCCTGTACCCTCCGGACGGCGTGACACATACGGTGACAGGCGGCGTCTGGTCAGGACAGGGCAGAATCCACCCCTCTGGTATCCCTCGCCCTCCGGGTCTGGAGCAACGGTGATCAGGCCAGGTTGAACTTGTCTTGTATTAGCATCTGGCCCGATCTAGGGGTCACTCAGGCCAGCCCCCGAACATTTGGTGGGAATGCCCGGAGAGAGGGTGGGATCTGAATGTGCCTTCCCAATTTCTGTGTAGCCTAGACCACCAGAGAGTGAAACTACGATGGGCAATCAACTGTCAAGGCAAAGGGAACTGAAAACATTCAAGATGACACGCGCAAGTTCAGTACTACAGATGCTTGGAGGCTGAATGGCTCAGAGGTTTTCTGGCAAGGTGGCGATAGTGACCGGTGCGGCGTCAGGGATAGGTCGTGCGGTCGCGCTCGCTCTCGCGGGCGAGGGTGCGGCGGTGACTCTCACTGACGTTGACCGTGCGCGGGGTGAGGCAGCGTTGACAGATGCCGTGGCGCAGGGGGCAAGGGCGATCTTCATCGAGGCTGATGTGTCAAAGGCGGATCACGCGAGCCGGATAGTGGACCAGACCGTCGCTGCGTTCGGTGGCGTCGATTTGCTGGTGAACAATGCCGGCGTCGAGTTGGTTTCGCCGCTAGCGGAGACGTCGGAGGCGGACTGGGACCGCGTGCTTGGCGTAAACCTTAAAGGCGCGTTCCTGTGCTCGAAAGCGGCGATTCCGGAGATGGTGAAGCGTGGCGGTGGAGCAGTAGTGAACGTGGCTTCGATTGCGGGAAAGAGGGCGCCGAGGCGGTCAACGGCGTATGTAGTGTCGAAGGCCGGGCTGATAGCGCTCACGCAATCGGCGGCGGGGGACTATGCGAAGGACGGGGTCAGGGTGAACTGCGTTGCGCCGGGGATGACGGACACGCCAATGCTGCGGCGGTCGGCGGAGGCGGTCTCTCCAGCGGAGCCGCAGGCTGTGTATCAGGAGTGGGCGAAGGGCCTGCCGCTGGGCCGTCCGGGATCTGCGGAGGAGGTGGCGGCGGCGGTGTTGTTTCTGGCCTCGGCGGAGGCGTCATTCATCACGGGCGTGACGCTGGATGTGGATGGCGGGAGTATGTCCACCCTGACATAGCAGAGGGGTTGTGCCGTGGGTGCAACACCGAGCTAGACCGATGGGTTTGGCGCACGATAAGATTGGCGGGATCCGCAAGCATCGGACTCTCGGCCCCCTCATTCGGACAATTAACGCCCTGATGGTTCCCTTCGCAGCCGAAGGGCCTTGGAGAAGCAGATGGCAACAGCTACGAAGCCGCCGCAGTTCACTGGCGAGCAGATCGAAGAACTTCAGACCACCGCGGCCGAGCATATGTTCATGCACGGCTCCCAGACAAATGACTGGAAGGGTGACCTGAAGATATTTGTGAAGGGTGAGGGTTGCTGGGTCACGGACATGCAGGGCAACCGTGTGCTGGATGGTATGGGCGGCCTGTGGTACAAGGCTGCGGGCTACGGCCGCAAAGAAATAGCGGACGCGATGTATCAGCAGGCACTGGCCATAGAGTCACCACCCGCGCCTGGGGCATGTGTGCCAACAATCCAGCTTTCAGGCAAGATCGCAGAACTCTACCCTGACCACCACTGCCGCACATTCTTCGTCTCGGGGGGGTCGGAGGCAGTCGAGACGGCAGTGAAGATGGCGAAGAAGCACCAGCAGTTGAAGGGCAAGGGCGGCGCTTACAAGGTGATTTCGCGCCGCAACTCGTACCACGGCTCGACGGCAATGGCTGTCAGCCTGGGCAAGGCGTCTTATGCCGACTCCGTTGGTCCGGATATGCCGGGCGCCATGTGGGTGACGAACTGGAACTCGTACCGCCTTCCCTACGCGGGCGACCCGGTGGACGCGGCCGTGAAGTGTGCCAACGAGTTCGAGGCTGTGATCTTGCACCAGGGGCCGGACACGGTGGCGGCGATCATCGCAGAACCGATTTCGACGGCCTCTGGCATCCAGGTGCCGCCGGCCGAGTACTGGCAGAGGCTGCGGGAGATAGCGACGAAGTATGACGTGGTCCTCATAGCGGACGAGGTGATCACGGGGTTCGGGCGTCTCGGCACGTATTTCGGCCCTGAGAACTGGGGTGTGCAGCCGGACCTGACGGTGGTGGCGAAGGCGCTTACGAGCGGGTATGCCCCGCTGGGCGGGGTGATCGCGACGAAGAAGGTCGCGGATGTGTTTCTCGGTGGGGAGCGCGAGACGTTCAAGCATCTGATTACGTTCGGCGGACACCCGGTGGCCGCTGCGGCCGGACTCGCCAACCTGAAGATATTCGAACGAGAAGACCTCGTTGGGAACTCGAGGCGCATGGGCACTTACCTGTACGAGAGGCTGCAGGACCTGAAGAAGCACAAGATCGTAGGCGACGTGCGCGGTGGCCTGGGGCTGTTGGCTGTGGTGGAACTTGTGCAGGACCGAGCGTCCAAGAAGCCGTTCCCTAAGGAGGCTGGCTTGGGCAAAAAGCTGCCGAAGATGCTCTACGACCGCAAACTGGTTACTTTCCGAGCCGCGGACCTCATCGCGATGTGTCCGCCACTCTCCATCAATAGGTCAGAGGTTGACTTCATAGTGGATGCGCTGGACGACGCGATCGGGAAGTTGCAGAAGGAACTTGCCGTCACCTAGATGCGGTCTGGAAAAGAGGACATTCCCCTTGTTCGAGGGGCAAAATGTTCTGAAAGAGATCCGCGCTCAGGCGAGCCGGTCGAGACTTTGGGGTAGGGAACGGTCATGCTACTTTTCGGAGCAGTGGAGACAGACGGCGACAATCTGGTATAGTGCGGCGCGACCCTGGGCCTGCCTGCAATCAGGTGTGCTTGAGGGTGATTAGAATGTGGCTGCCGTGCGTGCTCGAATATTCTTTGGAACGCGCGGAAACGCCCGATGCACTTCGGGTGTGCCGACACCGGGTCAGTTAGGCCAGGAGCCGGGAATGCAACAGGCTACAAAGACTCCACCCGCCGCGACGCAGACAAACGGTCATGACGGGTTCGGAAAGACGAATATCCGCGAAGAAGTGGTGCTTGACGTCAAGGACTTGCGCACTTACTTCACCACGCGCTGGGGCACGGTCAAGGCCGTGGACGGCGTGAGCTACTTCGTCCGCAAGGGCGAAACGCTAGGTGTAGTCGGCGAGTCCGGGTCGGGCAAATCGGTCACGGCACTTTCGATCATGCGCCTCATCCCTTCGCCGCCAGGCCACATCGTGGGCGGAGAAGTGTTGTTGAACGGCCGCGACATACTGCAGCTGCCTGAGAAGGATATGACGAAGGTCCGGGGCGGCGAGATCGCGATGATCCTGCAGGACCCCATGACGGCACTAAACCCTGTGTTCACGATAGAGAACCAGGTCGGCGAGGCCATCGCCATCCACCAGAACCTTAAGGGCAAGGCCCTTTGGGAGAAGGTGGTGGACGCGCTGAAGAAGGTGCGTATCCCGGCCCCGGAGCAGCGGGCAAAGGACTATCCGCACCAGCTATCCGGGGGAATGCGCCAGCGCGTCGTGGGTGCGATAGGCATTTCATCGAACCCAGGCGTGATTATCGCCGACGAGCCGACGACGTCTCTTGACGTGACAATTCAGGCTGCCTATCTCCGCCTGCTGAAGCAGATTCAGGCGGAAGAAGGCGTGGCGATCATTTTCATCACGCACGACTTTGGCATCGTTGCGAAGATGTGCGACCGGGTGGCCGTGATGTATGCGGGCCGGATCGTCGAAACGGGTGATGTGAGATCAATATTCAACACGCCCAGGCACCCGTACACGCAGGCCCTGATCGAATCCGTGCCGAAGTTGGAGGAGAAGACGGGCCGTCTGCGACAGATTGAGGGCCAGCCTCCGTTGCTTTACAACCTGCCCGTAGGTTGCCCGTACGCCCCTCGCTGTACCCGTGTGACGGATCGCTGCCGTGAGGAGTACCCGCCGACTGAGATCGACGCGGTCAAGACGCACTCTTACAATTGCTGGAACCCTGTGCCGGTGAAGAAGTAGAGGTCCATGACTACTAAAACGATGACTGCTGCACCGACCAAAGGCCTGATCAAGGGTGTCCCCACCACTGGCGAGGCGATCCTTGAGATCAAAAACCTCCGCAAGTGGTTCCCTATTGGCGGCGGGCTGATGGGCATCGGCAAGAAGAAGATGCTGAAGGCTGTAGACGATATCTCCTTCAATGTCGAGAAGGCCAAGACCTTCGGCTTGGTGGGGGAGTCCGGCTGCGGAAAGACGACGACAGCAAAGGTGCTTCTCGGGCTGGACAGTCCGACAGCCGGCGCGATCTTCTTTGAGGGCGAGGATACGTCGAAGCTGACTAAGATCGGGCGGAAGAAATTCCGGTCGTCCATTCAGGCTGTGTTCCAGGATCCGTGGTCTTCGTTGAACCCACGTATGCGCGTGACATCCATCATCGCCGAGCCGCTGGAAATAGCGACGACGATGACGAAGGCTCAGGTGAAGTCGCGGGTCGGCGAACTTCTGGCAGAGGTCGGCCTGAACCCGTACCAGGGCAACCTGTACCCGCATGAGTTCTCGGGCGGCCAGCGCCAGCGCATAGGCATCGCCCGCGCCCTCGCTCTGAAGCCGCAGGTTGTGGTGTTGGACGAACCTGTGTCAGCTCTGGATGTTTCCATCCGTGCGCAGATCATGAACCTGCTCGTTGACCTGCAGAACCAGCACGGCCTGGCGTACCTGTTGATCGCACACAACCTGGCGACGGTGCGTTACATGTGCCACCAGGTGGGCGTGATGTATCTGGGCAAGATCAGGGAGATCGGCCCGACGGAGGACGTGTTCACAGACCCGCTCCACCCGTACACGAAGGCGTTGATCTCGGCCGCGCTGCCGTCCCATCCTGACATCAAACGCGACGAGATCATTCTGACAGGTGAGGTGCCGTCACCTGTGAACCCGCCCTCCGGGTGCAGCTTCAACCCGCGCTGCTATGTGAAGATAGGCGAGGTGTGCGAGAAGCAGGTGCCTGAGCTGGAAGAACAGCATCAGCCGCAGCACTATGTGTCCTGCCACCTTTATGACGCATCCTCAGCGCCTGGCAAGTGGAAAGGTCAGACGCAGGGTGTGGCGGCGGGCGGCACCACGACTTTGAACCGCTGATCCGCATTCCAGTCAGAAGAAATTAAAAAGGCCGCAACGGACGTTGCGGCCTTTTCCTTTCATTGAGGATCGCCTGAGAATGTCAGTTGAAACACACTCAGCGTTACATTCCCGGGCGGTTACGAGAGGCGGTACCCGGTGGCCTGAAGAGCGGCCGAACGGACGCCATGCTGCACCGGGTGGGCAGGCGGCCTGCGTCCCCCCGGCCAATCTCCGATCTGTACGTCTAGGGATGTGGCTCCCAGGCCAGGACTCGAACCTGGATTAGAGGATTCAAAGTCCTCAGTCCTACCTTTGAACGACCCGGGAAGGCGTCCGCGCCCGTCGTCGCGCTGACTGTCATGGAGTCTGTCCCGAAGTTCAGGTGGAGGAATTCGCTTTCAACCCTCACCCGACCCCCTCTGATTGAGGGAGATGGTATTTCGAGACGGTTCCTAGGATACGGTAGAGGCGCTGAGGGAGCCACGCGCCCGCAGGCCTTTACTTGCTCCGGACGTGGCATTCTGTCCAGATCATTGCATCTGGGTAACTGTGGCCTTCCGGCAGGGGAGGGTTATTTCGGCGGCGGGTTCTTGATGAGGAACGCTTTGAGCTTTGCTGCGAAGTCCAGAGCTTTGGCCGGGTCAGCTGCAGCCCGTTCGCCCTTGGCAGTGCTCCGAAGAATGTCTGCGACGCCGAAGGCGACATCAGCCTGCGGCATGTCAGCGTAGCGGGGGATGAGGTGCGCGTGCATGTGGGGTACGCTTTCACCGAAGGCGACGAAGTAGACCCTGGGTGCGCCCGTGACTTGCTCGATGGCGCTCGAAACATGGCGGAGGACAGGGCCAAACTGCGCGGCTTCGGCGTCATTGAAGTGGGCCGGGCCCTGGACGTGCCGCTGGGCGTGGAACATCGTCCAACCGACGAGCGGGGAGGGCGGCGGACCATGGCGCACGAGCCAGTTGCTGTTCTCCCATATGACGCCGCCGGGGATGTCCACCTCTCCAGCGTTCTGTTTGCATACGCCACACTGGGCCGTGTACGAAGAGTGCTTCATGAGGTTTCTCCTGTGCCGGATCTGGGCATGTGCCCGGATGTGTCGGCTATCGGGATTTTGGGCCGGAAGTCCGAATCTTACTCCCCGGTGAGGGCAGGGGGCATGGCGGTCTGGGCAGATGGCGATACAATTCGGAGTGGATCCGGTCAAACCGGCGAGAAACTGTGGGGCTGTAGCTCAGCTGGGAGAGCACCTGCTTTGCAAGCAGGGGGTCAGGGGTTCGAGCCCCCTCAGCTCCACCATTACACCATGCAGGCAGGATCGCTAGTCCCTCATCTGGGGCGGTTCTGCCTGCGCTTTTTAACACACTGTGCGTCCAATTCGGTGTGATCTCAGGCGTCCTGCAAAAAGTCAGTTACGCGGATGTCTGGTTAAGGCGACATGAACGTGGCGGACATCGCCCGTACACTACACGAGGTCAACGACGGCCGCACGATGCTCTGGAACACCTCTGTCTTGTGCCTGCACACCCGGTCGCCCGAGGCGGTCGGGCGGATGGTAGAGTCGGGGCTGTGCCACCTTCAACTTGGGGATGGCCTCTCAGACAGACACCATGCAGAAGTCAGCCACAGCGCGAAAACAGAAGATCCTCGTCGTGGACGACGAATCGGGTTCGACGATCATGCGCTCAGTGCTCCTGCGTCTTGAGCGCGAGGGTTACGAACCGGTCGTCGTCGCGCCGAAAGGCCAGCGCGTTACCGGCGATGACTTTGAGACCGAAGCCCTGTACCGGATACAGGAGTCTCGGCCGTCAGCGGTTCTGCTTGATGTCCGTTTCGGAGAGCATGCGGACGACCGTTTCAAGGGCCTGTCGATCTTGAAACGCATTTCAGAGATGGACCGCAGCCTCCCGGTCCTTGTGTTCACCCAGTACGCTCAGGGGCCGTACCGGGAAACAGCGGTCGCGGCCAGCCTGAGCGTGGGTGCTCCTGTGGATTTCATAGACAAGCTTGCCAGCACGGACGAAGTGCTGCTGCGCCTCCGCCGTCTGATCGGCGCAAGGCCTGAGCGCATCTCTATTGGCAGCCTCTTTGAACTGGACGGCCCCAACTCGACCGTTTACGCCATCTCTGGCGGGGAACGGAAGCCCGTAAAAGAGATACAGGGCATGAAGTTTGAAATCCTGAAGGAGCTGGCCGCCGCCTTTTACCGCAGCGAGGGCGAACTTGTGCCGTTCTCCCGTCTTGAGCGGTTTTCGGAGGGTGAAGACTCTCGGGCATCACTAAGGGTTCGGATACGCGAGATAAAAGACGCCATGGGCAATGCAGCGGGCGTCAGGTTCGGAGCGGAGGAGTTCATCATCAACATCCGCAACCGCGGCTACAGGCTCGTCCCTCCGCGCGGGTAGGCGGGCCCGCATCATCATGGCCCAGACACAAGAAACTTCCCGACTCAGGCCCACTCCACGCGCTCTCAAGATGGCGCGGTACGTTGCGCTGGGCATCGCTGCGGCCGGAACCATGCTTCTCGCCCTCTCGGAAATGATCGGCCCGGCGGTGACGAACTTCCGCTGGACAGTGGAGCCGGTTGCCTACATTGGCGTCATCCTGATGGTCGCTGGGCTGGGTGTGGCGGTGGGCGTATTCGCTCTCGCAGGCAGGGCGTCAGCCGGGGAGCATGGAGCTGCGATGCGGTCGTGGAGGACGGTCACGGAGGATTACTTCGATACCTTTTCACATGACATGGGCCGCCCAATTCGCCGGATCCTGGGCAAGGCGCGGGAAGTGCGGGTGCGCCTTGAAGAGTCGAAGGCCAGCGCGCCGCAGAGCTTCATTGAACTGCTGGACGAGATTGAGCAGCAGGCGCCGGGGTTCCGCCTCATGCTTGCCAACGTACGCGTGCTTGTCGAACTTGAAGACCCGGTGATTCAGGCGCGAACAGAACCGCTTGACGCTGCGGCCATCGTCCGCAATATCGTTGACCGCTATCGTGGCATCGCAACAGACCGCGGTGCGGAGATCACCTGGTGGGCTGAGCCGCAGGAGTTTGGCCTCGTGTATGGCGATGCCTCCGCTCTGGACCACGTCGTAACCAACCTCGTGGATAACGCGGTCAAATTCGCCACCGGGCACATAGAGGTCCGAGTGACCCGTAACTCCACCCACTACCTTGTGCGAGTCTGGGATGATGGCCCGGGCGTGCAGCCCTCGCACGTGCCTCACATCTTCGACCGCGGCTGGACGCCGGAGGTGGCTGCGCGCCGGGAGAAGACCAGCTCGGGGCTGGGGCTTTTCATAGCGCGGTCACTCGCCCGGCGGGCCGGTGGGGATATCGCTTGCGAGACATCGGACGAAAAAGGTGAGGGCCACCACACAGCCATGACTGTGATGCTGCCGATGGCGAGCATTGGGCAGCAGACGTAGTAGTGTGTGATGCCTGTCCTGCCTGTTCCATGTACGGTTTTCGACGCCGTTTCTTCAGTGGAACTGTAGATCAGGAAAGGCTGGACGCTGAGAGACGTTGCCGGCGACGGCGGGCTGTGGAGTACGGTGAGAGCACCCGGCCGGCACAAAATGTCGTAACTCATTTGTAACGGGCGCGGCGGGACGATTCGCGCCATGACACTGGACAACAACTTTTGCTCGCACCGTCGGCCCATTGCCGGAGAATGCGAAGGATGATGAGAACGAAGGCGCTCGGATTGGCGATTGTGGTGGCGGGGGCGATCACAGCCGCTGCCTGCACGCAGAGCGTCGAGCGGGCCATTCCTACGCGATTGCCGCCTCCCCCGACAGCAACGCAGGCCCCAGTGCCCACCGCCAGTCCTGCGCTTCCTGAAGCTACGTCAACTCACGCGCCCCAGCCCACTGCAAAGACCGTCCCGGTTAGCACGACTACCCAGCGCTTTGGGCTGTTCCTGGAGATTCAAGGCCTCGGCGAAGAGAACGTGGTGCGTGGAGACAACGTAATCGCCAGGGGCAAGACATCTCCGGACGCCATCGTGAGTATCAACGGCGTCATCGTCCCTGTTGATATCGACGGCAACTTCCAAGTCCATCTGGCCCTCGAAGCCGGGCCGAACATCATCGAAGTCGTTGCTTCAGACCCGGATGGCAATGAAGTCAACAAGGTCATCGCAATCATCTCGCTGCCGGAGGGGGTGTAGCGATGACCAAACAGTCTGCACGCCAGCGGGTAGGCGAAAGTAACAAACAGGTAAGGGCACGGCTGGCAGAATTAATCATGTCCTTCAGGCCAGTGGCGGGATTCTTTGATGCTGGCGCGAAAAGACAGGCAGTAATGCGGACCTCAAATGCAAAGGGTTTCATGCGGGTGGGTGGCCGACATAAGGCCGCTGTAGCCGCGCTCCTGACCGTGCTAGTACTCGCCGGATCGCTCATCGCGCCGTTCACCGGGAGGGCCAACGCCCAGACGGGCCAACTGAAACAGGTAGCGCTCTTTGGCACTGTGCTCGACGTCACTCCTCCGGACAGGATTTCTGTCGTGACCGATTCCGGCACAGTGAAGCTCATCATCGGGACTACAACCAAATTCAAGATCGGCGCTGAAAACGGGAAGATAGAGAACGTGGCCCCCGGCGACAAGGTTGTCGCCACGGCGACGCGTATTGACGATGCCACGTTCAACGGCGTCAATGTCTTAATCCGAGCGGGTGAGCACAGCAAGCCGGTCATAAAGCACATCGTTGGCACCATCGTGGACGTGGCGGACGGCCATGTCACCATCCAGACGCGTGACGGAGACAACATCACAGTTGATGTGGCTTCGGGCATCGAGATGCCGGAAGTTGGAACAGTTGTCACCACGGTGGCAACTCTGGACCGTGTAACGCAGCGTTTGCTTGCGAAGGTATTCGAACGAGCCGAGAACGTTGTTGACCGTATTCAAGCTGCGGCGGATAAGGCCACCAATGCTCAGGAGGCGCAGCGCCTCAAGGACCTTGCGTATGAGGCCCGGCAGAGCCAGCTTTCCGCCCTGGAGGAGGCCAAACGCGCTTTAGAGCGCGCCATGCAGCAGGTCGCCGAAGCGCAGTCTCAGGCGAAAAAGGCGGGCGAACGCCTGAAGGAGCTTGAAGAAAAGCTCAAAAAGCTGAATGACCAGTACAAGGAAGAGGCGAAGCTGCGCGGCGAACAACAGCCGCACTCCCGAGTGAAGGGCGTGCTGTACGGATCCGATTCGCAGGGCTGGACATTCACCATCCGCACCAACGAGAGCGAGTTGAACTTCACATATGACGACAACACTCGCGCCGCAGGCATCGCGGCCAATGAAGAAGGCGACGAGGTCATAATTTGCGACCCGTGCGCCGACGGTCGCCTGCCCTTCCTGCAGGACGTGCTGGCAACCGTCCCTCTGGGCGCGTCAGTCATCGTGGAATACGAAATCGGCACGGAACCGCCGCTGGCGGTGGGAGTGCTGTTCGTCGAACCCGGACTGCCTAAAGAGGTCAGGGACGCACTGGACGAGCGCGAGAAGGGTTTCTTCATCGGGACTATCACCCTCGTCGAGAAGTCACTGGAAGGCAATGAGGCGACCGGCCTGATCGTGGTCGTTGACGAGCAGTCCAGCCGCAAAGCCGTCGCCCGTATCACGAAGGACACCGAGATCATAGTTGACGGTGATGCCGCCGCGTTCGGGGACCTTGCAGTGGGCCAGAAGGCCGAGGTCCGTTTCGACGACGATGTCATCCGCGCCGCATCCGGCGCCTCCGCCGCTGCCGCCAGGGGCCTCTTGGACGCTGTGGCGGTACGTGCCCGGAACAACGTGGATGAGGACGCGGAAGTGAAAATCGCGGGCATCATACGTGAAGTCCAACCCGAACAGCGCGTGATCATCATCGTCCCCAGGGACGGCGGACCGGTCAAGGTTCACGTCGATGACGATGCGAAGCTCCAGAAGGACGGCGCTCCCGCCATTTTTGCTGCTCTCAGGGACGGCGACCTGGTACTGGACGCCACGCGTTACGCCCCTCTCACCGGTGAAGTGGAACGCCTGGTCGCGCTATCGCCGCGGGACGTGGACTTCAAGGGCGTGATCACTGGCATAGAGGCCGCAAGGATTGAGTTCCAGACAGCGGCGGCGGCAAGCCGGTCGGAGCTCATCTCGGGTCTCAAGGTCACCGTCAACCGGCGCGATAGCGAGCGCACCACAGTCCTCGCCACTCGCGAGACGAAACTGCTCTCCCGGAATTCGGGCGGCATTAGCGCGAGTGACCTCAAAGTGGGTGATGTCATCGTCGGCGGTCAGTTCCGCACCGTTGAGGTCAACGGCGCCGCCTACAACCTGGCGCTTTCGATCATCATCGGCGCAACTGAAATAGACACTGTGCGCGGCATCGTAAGGAAGGTTGACGCGTATTCAGGCACGCTCGTGGTAGAAGTCACAGGCAGGCGGAACGTGGAACTGGATGCCCAGTCCCAGATCGCTGCCATGTTCAAAAATGAATCGCCCATTGAGACGCTCCACCTGATCGAGGTTGGAGACATCGTCGAGAACGCGACGTTTGAAGTCAGGAATAGCACGATCTTGAAGCTCTCCATCGTGTCTGCCAACACGGCCCGTGTGTCAGGCCTGGTTGGGGACATGGACGCAGACGCTGGAGCGCTTGTCATCAAGAGCCGTGAAGGCAATCAGGGTGTGGAATTGCGTGTCTCTGGCGACACAAGAATTCGCCTTAACGGGCGTGAAGCTGAAACGCTCGACGGAGTAGAGGCAGATGACACTGCCGTCGCCATTTACGTTCCAGACCCCGGGGACAAGTCGAAAGGGTTGGCCCTGCTCCTGCAGATTTTCAACCGCTCGAAGGCGGATGTTGCGCGCCCGGCCACGCCCGGCACGACGAACGTCCGGCCTTCAAAAGTGGAAACAACTGTGGCAGGAAAGATCGGGGCCATTGATGGCAACACATGGGTCATCGGAGACAAGAAGTTTCAGGTGAACAGCCAGACGTTGTACTTCGGCCAGAAACCTCAGGTGGGCCTCATCGCCAGAGTGTCCCTCCAGACGGATGAGAACGGCGCCGCGACGGCCATGGCCGTCACCGTGGTAGGACGGCCCGGCGACAACCGGTGACGCGAACTGTTGATGTTCGCCTTGTTGACCGCTTGATGATTACAGGCCGAATGTTGTTGGCACGATTGTCCACATCAGCGGGGTCATAGAGGTCACGTACCGGCGGGGTGGTGTAGTCCTGGGCGGCACCGAAGTTGCTGAGCGATGGCCATGCCACGCGACGTCGTTCATTTCCGGGTTCGCGCCAAACGTGACGCCTTGAACTTTAAACGGGCAAGTGCGGCCACGCGATGCTGGCTCTCTAACGCGAGGGACATTGGCACGGCCAGCACAAGCAGCGCCGCCATGATCGCAAACGCGGGGCGGTAGTCGCCCGTCAGGTCAAACATCAGCCCGGCGAAGACAGGCCCTGCGGCGCCGAAGCCCGCGCTCACCGAACTCATGAGCCCGACTATCGACCCATAACTCTTGCGTCCGAAGTAGTCGCCCATCATGGCGAGCCGGAGTGGGACGGTGGCACCGAACCCGAGGCCGAAGCCCACGATAAACACAGGCAGCGTCCAGGCGGGGCTGAACTTGAACGGGCCGACTTCGTAGTTCACCAGTGTCAGGCCCACCGTGCCAATCATCTCGACGGCGAAGGCCATGGCCAGCAGCTTGCGTTTGTCGAATCGGTCGCCCAGCACGCCCGACAACAACCGGCCAGCAAGGTCTCCGAAAGCGATGCTGCCCACCGCGGCGGCGGCCAGACCGGCGCTTACTCCGAACTCTTTGAGGGCGGTGAGGTGCACCAGGTTCGTGGCGCTGACCATCTGACCGATGCTCGTCGCCAGCGCGAGTTGCCAGAAGAACCTGAGCTTTATCGCTTCCTTGACCCTGATATTGGTCTCTCGTGGTATTCCGGCCTGCTGGGTCTTGCCATCTGCAGAGACAGCGGGAGGCGGGCCTCCGTCAGGCAGTAGTCCGTACTCCTCAGGGCTGCGCTTCATCATGTACGCCGCGGGGAACCCGATGATCCAGCACCCCACTCCAACGGCGAACAGCACGGAACGCCACCCGAAGTGGTCTATCGAGAAGACGAGGAGGGGGAATGTGAAACCGCCCAGCGCTGAGGCAGCCATCATTATCGATAGCGCCTGCCCGCGCTTTCGGATGAACCAGTTGTTCACTGTCGCGACGAGCACTATGAACGTGCCGAACGACATCCCGAGCGTCAGTAACGCTACGGACAGGTAGAACTGCCAGAGGGAGTTCACCTGACTCATGAACATGAAGCCCAGTCCGGTGACGGCCACTCCGAACGTCATCGCCTTTCTGGGCCCGAACTTGTCCAGCACCGTGCCGACGAATGGAGAGATCATCCCGCCCTGAATGCGCTGGATCGAGGCGGGACCTGCTGTTGCCGCGTGGCTCCACCCAAAGGTGCCCACCATTGAGTCGAAAAAGGCCGGGAAGCCGCGCCAGAAAACGGCGGCTACGTACCACTGGACGCTGCCGCCCGCGGCGACGATCCACCAGCCGTAAAACACCTTTCCTCTGGGCCGGCGTGTCCCTGGCGTTGCCATCAGACGGGCAGCCCTTCAAGAAAACTCAGGACGGCCGCGTTAAACGCCCCAGGGTTGTCTCCTGCGACCAGGTGCCCTGCTTTTTCAATGGTGACTGACCTGCTGTCCGGCACAGAGGCGAGCATCCTCTGCACGGTGCGGTTCGAGATCATGTCGCTCTGCTCGCCGATGACGAACAGGGCGGGGCAGCGCACGTTCGACAACGCCTCCCACTGCGATTTGGGTTCATAGGGCGCCGATGAGCGGGAACTGCGGACGGCGGGGTCCCACTTCCACGCCCACTTACCGTCCGGCCTCTGCCGCACGCTGTTCCTGAGTGACCCGCGTACCTGCTCCGGGGTGCGGCGTGGGTTATATGCCAACACGCGGGCCACGATGTGCTCGAAATCGTCAAACTCTGCCGGGGCTGTGAAGTCCGAGACAGATCTGCGCCCTGCCTCCAGACTTTCGGGAGCAGCCTCGGTGACGATCAGCGCTCTCACTCTGGCGGGATTCTGCCCGGCGAAGGTATAGGCAGTCCGGCCGCCCATTGAGAGCCCGCACACGGCGAGGGAACGCAGGCCCAGGCCATTCACGAACGCCTCGGTGTCTGAAACGAAGGAGCCAAGCCCGTATTCGCCGGTCGGCGACCATGCGCTGTCGCCGTGACCGCGCAAATCGAGCGCGATGCAGTGGTACTTGTGTCTTAGCGCGAGCGCGGCGAAGTCCCATGAGTGCGCCTGCTGCGCGAACCCGTGCAGGAACAGCAGGGGAGGGAGGTGCGGGTTGCCCCAGTCGAGGTAGTGCAGGCGGATGCCGTTAACGTTGACCGAGCGGTCCTGTGGAGTCGCAGGCTCGACTACGGTTACGCCTGCGGCCCGGGCAGCAAGCACGGCCTCAGACACAGTGTTTCCTTGACGATTGCACGATGCCGTGTGAAAGCTCCGACGCGTGCGCTGTCTGTTTGTGGGCCACTCCTGCCCCTCTGCCTGGCCGGAGAAGGATCAGGGACATGAGCTCTCGGTCCCGGCCCAGCATGATAGCCCCGCCCGGCCCACCGGCGCATGTGTGCCCGCGGATCCACTTCGGCGCATGAGGCGCGATGCGGGACAACTCTGACCGTCAGCGCCTAGAGGCCCATGATGGAGTACCCGGCGTCCACGGGGATGACCGCTCCGGTTATCCCGCTCGCAAGGTCGCTGAGGAGGAATAGGGAAGCGTTGGCGACCTCTTCGTGGTTTACGTTACGCTTCATCGCAGAACGGGTCTCATAAGCGCTCCGCATCTCGTTGAACCCCGGGATGCTGCGGGCGGCCAGTGTAGGAAGCGGGCCTGCGGACACAGCGTTCACCCGCACCTTCTTCGGCCCGAACTCCGCTGCGAGCTGTCTGACGATGTTCTCCAGGGCAGACTTGGCGGTGCCCATGATGTTGTAGCCGGGGTAGACGCGTCCGGCAGCGTCAAATGTAAGGGTCACCACCGACCCGCCGTGCTCACCCATCAGGGGCACTGCCTTGCTGACGACGGGCACGAGCGTATATGCGCTGACTTCCAGTGCCGTGCGGAAGCCCTGCAGGCTGGTCTTTGAGAATGCGCCGCCCAGGTCGTCATGCTGCGCGTAGGCGATGCTGTGCACGATCATGTCCACGCGCCCGTACTTTTCACCAACGCGCCGGTAGACGTTTTCAACCTGCGCCTCGTCAATGGCGTCGCACTCGACCAGCAGAGAAGAGCCGAGGGGAGCGACGGCCTTTTCGACATGCTCCTTGAGCCGTTCGTTCTGATATGAGAACGCCATCTGCGCTCCCGCCGCGGCGACCTGCTGGGCGATGGCGTAGGCGATGCTGCGCTGGTTGGCCACGCCGAAGATGACGCACGTTTTGCCTGTCAGGTCGATGGTTTTAGGCAAGGTCGACTCCCATTGAGAGAGAGGTGATAGTCAGGTATGTCGGTTCCAGACCGGAAAAAGATATCAGGCGGCCCATCGGTCAGGTGAAGTCGAATCCATGAGCCTCCTTCGGATGCCGGTCGCCCGCGTTGGTCGCGATGCCCGCACCCTAGTCCTCTCCCGCAAGGGAATAGGGGAGCGGGATTCTTCCCCCTCGGTGCGCTCGGGGTCAGAATGACATTGCGCCTACCAGTTCGTGTAGGAGCCGTCGGTGCGGTGCAGGTGCGGCGCCTCCCAAGGGCGGAACGGTTCGTTGAGGCAGCTCTCATCCACCTCGATGCCGAGGCCGGGAGCGTCCGGGACTATGAACCGGGCGTCCTTGAACTTCATCCCTGTCTTGAATATGCGCTCATCATCGTGCCGGTCTGGGGCCCACGGGTTGCGCCATGTCTCCAGCCATGCGAAATTCGGGATGGCGGCGGCGAAGTGGACGGTGGCTATGGTGCAGATGGGTCCGAGCGGGTTATGGGGCATGAGGTCTATGTAGTGCGCCTCGGCCCAGCCAGCCACCTTCATCGCCTCTGTGAAGCCTCCCACGTTGCAGAGGTCCAGCCGGGCGTAGTTCGTGATGCCGCGCTCGATGAACGGCAGGAACTGCCACTTGGACGAGAACTCCTCGCCGATGGCGAAGGGGACAGGCGTCATCTTGCGGAGGGTTTCGTAGGCCTCCGGAGACTCGTCCCTGATGGGCTCCTCGATGAAGTCCAGTGTGCCCACGGGCATCATCTGCAGGAAGGATGCCGCTTCGGCCACGGAGAGCCTGTGGTGGTAGTCCACGCCGAGCACGGCCTCGCGCCCGAGGGCTTCGCGCGTCTTGATGTACCACTCTGCGGTGCGGGCAATGGACACCCGCGGCTCGAACAGGCCCGGCTCGTACTTCGCGGTGGCCCTGTCGCCATCGCGGGCGATCTTCGCCCCGGCGTGGAGGTCGCGGATATCCGCCGCTGGTTTCGGCGTGCCGCCCTGAGGGATGCCCATGCTTTCGGAGGAGAGGCGGAAGCAGTTCCACCCGGCATCGAGGAGCCGCTTGCCCTGTTCGATCATCTCCGGGCCGATGGGCGCGGAGGTCGTGGCGAAGGTGTGGACATTGTCCCTGTGCTTGCCGCCGAGGAGCTCGTAGACGGGAACCTTGAGGGCCTTGCCGGCGATGTCATAGAGGGCGATGTCTATGGCGGACATGGCGGCGGTGAGGACGCGGCCGCCCTCGAAGTACTGCGAGCGGTACATCTCCTGCCAGAGGGCGCCGCGCTTCATGGGGTCACGGCCGATGAGCCACTCGCGGTAATGCTTGACTGCGCCTGCCACGGCGAGTTCGCGTCCGGAAAGGCCGGACTCGCCCCAGCCATGGATGCCGGCGTCGGTCTCGACCTTGACGAGCATCTGGTTGCGGTGGCCGACCCAGACGGGGTAGCCCTTGATGTCCGTGATTTTCAATCTGTTGCTACCTGCGGATGGTAATGGCGAATTCTAACGGAACCGTGCCTGCTCGCCCTGAATCTGTCGAAAGGTCTCGGAACCATCTTCCATGACGGGGTGACTCATGGGCGCTACGGCCCCTCATCCCGAGTGAGACGAGCGGTCAATCAAGTGGTCAACCCTCATCCAGCCCTGTTGCGTCCAGTCGGCATCCGGAGGAGCGGGATTCTTCGACCCGCTCAGAATGACGGGGCTACCAGTTCGTGTGGGAGCCGTCGCGGCGGTGCAGGTGCGGCATCTCGGCGAAGCGGAAGGGCTCTGTGAGCGAGGCTTCGTCAACTTCGACGCCGAGGCCGGGCTGGTCCAGCAGGGTCACGCGGCCGGGCGTGATCGCAGGCTGAACCGGGAAGACTTCCTTCGAGTAGAAGCCCGGGTGCTCGCCGGGAGAGTCGCGTATTTCAAGCCAGGAGAAGTTCGGCGCGGCGGACGCCACGTGTGAAGTCGCGGCCACGCAGATCGGCCCGAGCGGGTTGTGCGGCATGAGGTCTATGTAGTGCGCCTCACACCAGCCGGCCACCTTCATGGCCTCGGTGATGCCGCCGATGTTGCACACGTCAACTCGCATGTAGTTCGTCAGGCCGCGCTCGATATATGGGAGGGCCTGCCATTTGGATGAAAACTCCTCGCCGATGGCGAAGGGGACCGGGGTCATGCTGCGGAGCGCAGCGTAGGCCTCGGGCGACTCGTCGCGTATCGGCTCTTCCAGGAAGTCCAGCGTGTGCGGGGGCATCATCTGGCAGAGCGACGCGGCCTCAGCCACGGACAGACGGTGGTGGTAGTCGGTGCCGATGACCGGGGCCATTCCGACGGCCTCCCGCACCTTGATGACCGCCTCCGCGAAGGCCGGGATGTGCTCGCGCGGCTCATAGAGGCTGCTGTCCTCCTCATCCTTTGTGCTGAGGTGGATGCGGAAGCAATTGAAGCCGGCGGCGATGATCTTCTTCGCCATGGCCGTCATTTCGCGAGCGTCCTTGCCGCCGCCAGTGGCGAAGGTGGGGATCCAGTCGCGGTGCTTTCCGCCGAGGAGTTGATACACGGGCACGCCGAGCTTTTTGCCCGCGATATCATGCAAGGCGATGTCTATGGCGGAGATGGCCCCGGTGAGGACGCGTCCACCTTCGAAGTACTGCGAGCGGTACATCTCCTGCCACAGTGCGCCGCGCTTCATGGGGTCGCGTCCCACCAGCCATTCCCGGTAGTGCTTGACCGCGCCTTCGACTGCCAGTTCACGGGACGAGACACCGGACTCGCCCCAGCCATAGATGCCCTCGTTGGTTTCGACTTTGACGAGCATCTGGTTGCGGGTGCCAACCCAGACGGGGTAGGGCTTGACGTCCGT
>SHXW01000017.1 GCA_009693115.1 Dehalococcoidia bacterium
CTGCATGGTGATTGACCTTTCGCTCTGACCCTGATCACAGACTCAGTTCAGGTTAATGCCCCCGCCAGCGCCCATGCCGGCTGGCAACCCTCGCCTGGCCGGTGACGGGAGTGCGCCTCTACCCGTGCGTGCCGAGTTTGCGGCTGATGGCCGCTTCGGCGACGGGGCTGATGACCTTGTCGATCGTCACGTTCACGAGAGCGACCCTCTTCGCATCGAACGCCCGCTTCAACGCAGGCGCAAGCTCCGACGCCTTTTCGACGTTCTCAGAATGCGCTCCCAGCCCCTTCGCCACGATGTCATAACGAGTAGGAAGCAGATCTGTCCATACCGGGCGGCCATAAAGACCCTTCTGGATCTGCCAGTCAATGCCCCATATGCCGTTGTTGCCGAGCACCATGACGACAGGCAGGTTGTGGCGCACCGCCGTGTCTATCTCCATCCCGTTGAAGCCGAACGAACCGTCGCCAGTCACCAGAACGACGCGCCGCTTCGGGAACGCAGCCTGCGCGCCAAGCGCGTATGGCACGCCCACGCCGATCATGCCGAAGCTGCTGACATACAGCCACGAGTACGGCTTGTTGGCCTTGAGAGAGGCCCGGAAAAAGTGGCAGTAGTCGCCGCCATCGAAAACCATCACGGTGTCGTCGTCAATGAACTTGCTCAGCGCCTGCGACACGAACATCGGGTGCATCGGGTCTTTCTCGACGGCCAGCTCCGCCAGCTCCTCCTGAAAGGCGTCGCGCGTCTGCCGGAGGGACGTCACCCAGTTTGTGCGTTCAGCCCACTTCTTTTTCATCGCTGCGTCCGCCAACTGCGTCACAACTGGCCCGGAGTCGCCAAGGATGCCGACCTCGACAGTGCGGGAGCGCCCAATGTCCGCCGCTGATGCACTGACCATGATGTGCTTCACACCCTTCGCAAATGGCGGTGTGCCTCCGAATCCGGCCATGTAATCCAGTCTGCGCCCTAGCAGCAGCACCACGTCTGCCTCGGCAAAGGCCTTGCGAGCCGCCTTGTTCAGCGGCAGGTAGCCGAAGCCCATGGAGTATTCGTGGTTGTCCGGCAGGAGCGACCGGGCGGAGTCCTCACTGAGGAATGGGATGCGGGTGATTTCAATGAAGCGCTTGATTTCGGCGGGTTCACACGATGCCCCTGCGCCTGGCCCGGCTATGATCAGGGGCCGCTGCGCCCCGTTCAACAGATCGAGGGCGTGCTCCACCTGCTTCGGGTCGCCCAGCACGGACCTCGGTTCGCTGTATTCGCGCGGGGCGAAGCGGTCGAAAGCGGACTCGTCAACCTCTGCTGACTGCAGATCGTGCGGGATGGTCAGGTGCACCGGCCCGCGGCGGCCCGTTGTCGCTATACGGAAGGCGTGCGCGATGTATTCAGGAATGCGTTCTGCGCTCGGCACCTGCCACGCGCCCTTCGTGACGGCGGCAGCGATGCCCACCTGGTCGAACTCCTGCATGGCGCCGCGGCCGAGGTTGGGCGTCTCCGCGCTACCTGCAATGTTCACCACAGGCGCTTCAGAGTGAACGGCGTTGGCGAGGCCTGCGACGGCGTTGGCATGGCCCGGGGTGGTGGACAGGGCGACGCCCGCCTTGCGGAGGAGGCGCGAGTAGGCATCGGCCATGTGTACCGCGCCGGCCTCGTGACGCGTGTCAATCATCCGGAACGGGTGGTCCACCATGACGTTCAGGAGGTGGAGGAAGTGGTCGCCCGCGATGCCGAAGACGGTGTCGACGCCCTCAGCCTGGAGCGACTTGACGATGAGGTGGCTGCCTGTGACTTTGGCCATGTTTCCTTCCGTATAGCCGTATTCTCCCCCTCCGGGTGCCCCCTGGGCGCGGAGGATGCCCGCAAGGGCAGGAGGAGGGTAATGGGTCAGACGACGGCGTTGCGCCGAGTTCAATCTGAGTTCAAAAACCAGCGGCCAGAATAGCACAGGGGAGGTGGGTTCCCTCAACTCCGCTCGGGTCGAGCGGCGATGCAAGTCACTTCTGGCGTGAAGGCCTGCGGACAGTCGGACGCTCCGTGTCCTTCAACTCGATGATGATGTTCTTATAGCGCTTCTTGCCTATGTTCGTGACACGGTGCGTTGAAGGTGGGGTGTACACGACCTCGCCCGCGTACGAGTCGTCCTCGCGCTTCGTGCCATCGTCATACTCGGTCAGGAGCCGGGCAGGTTCGATCACCACGAAGATGTACATGTGCTGGTGGGCGTGCCACTCGCTCGACTCGCCGGGTTCCAGAACAAGTTCCCAGATCTTGACCTTCTCGTGCTCTTCAAGCTGCTTGTTCTCTATCCCTGCAAGGGAGAGGGGATGTTAATGGTGGGCGGGCGCGACGCTGCGTTGCGGCTGCGATTCAGGGAACAGGTCCACGAACTGATCGGCGGTCATGGCGTCCAGGCGGCTCGTATCCAGGCAGGTCTCTGCGATGCGGTCTGCCTGCGCCCTGGGGTAGCGGCTCTCAAGGTTCTCTTTGAACTTGGCCAGCAGGAGGGGCAGTCCCTCTTTGCGCCGTCTCCGGTGGCCGATGGGGTACTCAACGGCGAGGTTCTCCGTTGACGAACCGTCCTTGAAGTGGACCTGCACAGCGTTGGCTATGGAGCGTTTGTCCGCCTCGTAATACTCCTTCGTGAAGCGCGGATCCTCATTCACGGTCATCGTCGCCCTTATTCCGTCGATGCGTGGGTCTGAGGCCATGCGGTCCTCGTAGTGGTCGGCGGTCAGATCGCCAAAGATCAGGCCAATGGCCGTCATGTACTGGAGGCAGTGGTCGCGGTCCGCCGGGTTGTTCAGCGGGCCGGCCTTCGAAATGATCCTGACCGCAGGCTCCTGGGTAGTGATGGTCACACGGCTTATTTGATCGATCCTGCCCTTGACCTTCGGGTGGAGGAGGATGGCGGCCTCGACCGCGGTCTGTGCGTGAAATTCTGCAGGGTACGAAATCTTGAAAAGTATGTTCTCCATGACGTACGAGCCGAAAGGCCGGGAGATCTTGACCTGCTGGCCCTTGAACCACGCGTCCTGCAGTCCCCACTTCGGCGCGGTCAGGGCTGACGGATATCCCATCTCGCCCTTCATGGTCATCAGCGCGAGGCGGACAGCGCGGGATGTGGCATCGCCCGCGGCCCATGATTTTCGGGAGCCGGTGTTGGGTGAGTGCCTGTAAGTGCGAAGGGTGGCTTCGAGCCACGCGTTCGAGACGGCGTTCGCGATGTGATCGCGTGTGCCGCCGAGCATCCGCGCCGCCACTGCAGCTGATGCCACTTTGACCAGGATGACGTGGTCTATGCCTACCCGGTTGAAGGAGTTTTCCAGTGCAAGGATGCCCTGTATTTCATACGCCTTGATGGCGTAGGAGAGCATGTCGCGTACGGTGAAGCGGGCTGGTGATGGTGAAGCGCGGCTTCGATCCACACCATCTCCTTCTCCCTGCAATGGAGAAGGAATCCGCCCTCCTCGGGTCAGCCAGTCGGCCATGGTCAGGATGGCGCCAAAATTGTCGGAAGGGTGGCCCCACTCGGCAGCGAGCCACGTGTCGTTGTAGTCGAGCCACCTGATCGCCGTGCCAGTGTCGAAGGCGGCCTTGATTGGGTCAAGGACGTAGCCCGTTCCAGGGACGCGTGCGCCGCCGGGGACGATGGTGCCGTGTACCTCCGGGCCGAGCAGCCTTGTGCAGGCGGGGTAGTTCAGCGCGAGGAGCGCGCAGGCGACAGAGTCGAGCAGGCAGAGCCGGGCCGTGTCATAGGCCTCTGTGCTGCCAGCGTCCGGCCCGGCGGCGTAGTTCGCGATCTGCTGAAGGACATCGTCCGTCTGCCGGACGCCGCTCACCTCTGCTGGCCGGGTGGGTTTTTCGAACGCCGGACGAGCGCTACGAGCAGAGCGACAATTAAAGCGACCACCGCGCCAGCCAGAAAGATCCTGATCAAGCTATTTTTCTCCTGTCCTGTCGGGTCATGCTGAGTCATGCCTAAACTCTATCGCAACATGCAGAAGGTGTGTGCCGTGGAGGGGCTGCATGGCGCTTCCTACGTCGCTCGCTTTATCGACGAGCCCCGCAGCAAAAGACCACCCGCATCACGAGCGGAGCCGAGGGATCTCAGGTTTGTTTCACAGGTTGTCAGATAGCAAACTGCCCCGGTCGATAGCGACAGGTCGGGTCCCTCCGCTGCAGCCCGGCCCAACGGGCTTGGGTATCCGGCGAATCTGGGTGACGGGATGAGGGTTGCAGCAAGGAATACTTCAACCCCGTTTTTCTACCGGCACATATTCTTGCACGTCATGGCCGATATAGTCCCCGATGGGACGGATCAGACGGTTATCGGAACGCTGCTCAATGACATGCGCCGCCCACCCTGAGGTCCGGGCGATGACGAAGAGCGGCGTGAACATTGAGGTAGGCACGTCGCACAGCTGGTATGCCGCCGCCGCGTAAAAGTCCAGGTTCGGCAGGATGTTCTTCTCGCGCTTCATCACCTGCTCGATGCGCTCCGACACATTGAACATGCTCATGTTCCCGGTTTTCTCGGACAGGTGTTTGGCAAGCCCCTTGATGATGTCCGACCGGGGGTCGCCGTTCTTATAGACCCTGTGCCCAAAACCCATGATGAGCCGTTTGGTGGCTAGCATCTGCATGAGGCCCTGCTCGGCGGCGTCCGGAGTATCAAACTGGGAGATCAGCTCCATCGCCGCCTCGTTTGCGCCGCCGTGGAGCGGACCGCGCAGCGCTCCTATCGCGCCTGTGACTGCGGAATAGACGTCAGATAGTGTGCTTGTGATCGTTCGGGCGGTGAATGTCGAGGCGTTAAACTCATGCTCGGCGTACAGGATGAGCGACGCGTCCAGAGCGCGTTGTTTGTCAAGGCTGGGCGCATTGCCCGTTAGCAGGCGCAGGAAGTGGCCGGACACAGTGTTGTCCGTGCTGGAAGTCTCGATGCGCGTCCCGCGCTGGCGGAAGTGGTACCAGTAGAGAAGCATCGGTCCGAACGAGGCGATTAGCCTGTCCGCAACGGCCTGGGCCGTACGTCCGCCCTCTCCTTCCGGCTCCAGCACGCCGAGCATCGAGCAGCCTGTGCGCATCACGTCCATCGGGTGCGCCGAGGCGGGTATCTGCTCGAGTGTGGTCTTCAGTGGCTGCGGCAGTCCGCGCAGCCCGGCCAGCTTCTTCCGGTAGGCGTCAAGCTGCGATTGCCCCGGCAGACTACCGTAGATAAGGAGGTGGGCCACCTCTTCGAATGTGGACCTCCCGGCGAGGTCGGTGATGCGGTACCCGCGGTACGTCAGGCCCACGTTCTCCTTGCCGACGGTTGAGATGGCGGTCTTGCCCGCGATGATGCCTTCAAGGCCCGCCTTGGCCGCTGGCGTCCCCTGCCCGGTGCTCATGTCTGCCCCTTGACCCACTTCTGGTGGGTGCCTGCCCTCTCCTTGTGGAAGTGGGTCATTGCTGCTTGCCGAAGAGTTTGTCCAGCTTCTGTTCGTAATCGTGGTATCTGATGAGATCGTACAACTCTTCCCGAGTTTGCATGTCCTTGATCACACTTTTTTGCGTGCCATCGGAGCGTATTGCCGAATAGGTGCGCATGGCGGCGGCGTTCATGGCCCTGAAGGCCGAAAGCGGGTACAGGATGATGTCCACACCCGCGTCACGCAGTTCGTCTTTCGTGAACATTGGCGTCTTGCCGAACTCTGTGATGTTGGCGAGTACCGGAGCGCGTGCCGCCGCCTTGAACTTTGGATAGTCATCGAGCTTCGTGACGGCTTCGGCGAAGACCATGTCCGCGCCCGCCTCCCTGTACGCCGCCACGCGGTCGAGCGCGGCCTGCAGTCCCTCTACGGCCAGCGCATCCGTGCGGGCCATGACCACGAAGTCAGGGTCGGGTTTGGCATCCACCGCTGCCTTGATCCGGTCGGCCATCTCTTGTGAAGGGACAAGTTGCTTGCCGGGGCGGTGGCCGCAACGCTTGGCCTGCGCCTGGTCCTCAATATGGATGCCCGCTGCTCCCGCCCTGGACATCTCGCGGACAGTGCGGGCGATGACGAAAGCCGGGCCAAATCCAGTGTCGGCGTCAACCAGCAAGGGCAGGCGGCTCACAGATGTGATGCGGCGCACGTCAACGAGGACGTCTTCAAGCGAGGTGATTCCGAGGTCGGGCAAGCCGTATGACGCCGTCGCCACGCCGCTGCCTGACAGGTAGATCGCGTTGAACCCCGCGCGTTCTGCCATGACGGCGGCATAGGCGTTTATCACGCCGGCGAGTTGCAGCGGCTTTTCGGCTGCGACAGCATTGCGGAACAGGCGGCCGGGCGTGGCTTGAGGGTTCAAATGAGGGCTCAGAGGAAAGGATGGGAGTCAGTTGGCGGGATTGGCGAACCCGGCCAGAATTTTACACACCAACATTCTGAACTTTGTGTGCGCAAGCGTTCGATCGGCGCCATTTCGGGTCGGGGAAATGTCTCCGGCAAACACCATACGCGGGATCGATCCACCGGTTCATGCCATGCGCCTGATCGCGTCCCAGAGGAGCACCGGCGCGATTATCACAAGGATCACCCCTATCAGCAGGCGCAGTTTGCCCGGAGCGAGTTTGTCCGAGAGGCGCGCCCCAATGTACATCGAGATGATTGAGGCGGTGCCCGTCGAGGCCAGCAGGCGCCAGTCGTTTCTGCCTCCCAGCAAATGTCCGGAGAACCCGGCAGCCCCAATCAGTACCGTCATCGCAAGGTTGGTGCCGGCCGCGTAAAGCGGGTCCATCTTCAGCACAGCGACGAGGGCGGGCATGCGCAACACGCCCAGCGCAAGGCCCACCGCTCCCCCGATAACGCCGACCAGGACGCCGAGGAAGCCCTCTCGGAGCATGATGCCGCGCGTCAATTTGCCATGTGCGCCTTCAGATGGCCTCTTGCCTGTCAACCTGGTCTCTTTCAGTTCTGCCACCGAGCGGAGGACGATAAGCACGCCGGACCACAACACAAGCGCGGACACAATGAACATCACAGCCCCGCCCGGGACGATATGGGCAAATCGTCCACCAATGAACGCGCCGATGACCGACGGTATTCCTATCAGGATGACGACCCGCCATACGATACGGCCGCCAAAGAAGTGCGGGAACGAGCCTCCTATCGAGCCAAGGAAGCTGACAGCCAGGTTGTCCCCTGCGGCGATCAGTGGGTTGACACCCAGGAGGGTCATGACAGGCAGGCGGACTACCCCGAGGGCGATTCCGACCATCCCGCCTACGATGCCGATCGCGAACGTCGCAAGGCCAAGTTCGACAAGCTGGATGTCTGAGAGCCGGTGCGAGGCTTCAAGGAGAGGGATGGCAGGCAGGATGCTCATGGCACGTGCGCTCCTGCCGGAGGATTGAGCGCCGCAGGAGGAAAACTGCGGGCTGCGGGATCGCACACAAGATGGGCCCGCCGTCAGCTGCTACGACAGCAGCAGTCGTCTTCACAGCCTCTTTCCTTGTGGGAGTGGCAACACATGGCGCGTGTTTCGCTCCAGGAATCGGAGTGTTCAGTCTCTTTCTTGCGGCGGGTACAAATGGCCTCGGAGACCGAACTGGGCAGTCTGTCTGGGTCAATGCATCGATCTTCCAGCGCCCCGGCTACTCACGCTGTATCCGGATTCGCCGGGACACATAGACTCCAGCTCGCCAATTCACTTCCCCATCAGGTTCAGTTCGTCAAGAAGCTGATCAACTTCCTTGAGCGCCATCCTGTCAGGCGCGAGGGCAGGGTGGCGGGCGAAAGTTGACGTCTTCTTGAACACGCCGCGCCTCCACATGATGTGCTTGTAGACCCAGTTGCCCAGTCCGAGCCCCTGGCCGAGCGTGCGGATGATTGCCGCGTACTTGTTGAACTCCTGTTCGGCCCCCTTCTCGTTGCCCTCCTGCCACATGTTCCATGTGCGGACGAACACGTCCGGCAGCGTCGAGCCGGGCATTGTGCCGACAGATCCGCGCCTGTACTCCTCCAGTACGAACGCGCCGCCCGCACCCCCAAATAGAATCAGGCCGGAGTCACCACGCAACTCCGCCGCCTCCGCCATGCGCGGCAAAGTCGGAGGAGTCTCGACCTTGATGTAGCAAAGGTTCGGGTGCGCCTTCGCACAACGCACCGCCAGCGCTGGCGGGACCGGCGCGGTGGACTGGTCTTGGAGGAAGATCGGTATTTTCACCGCCTTGGCGATCCGGACGAAGTATTCGACGTTCTCTGCAGCAACACTCGGGACGTATGTTGGGGGCCGAACCATGAGCGCATCGGCTCCCAGTACCTCGGCGCGCGCAGACCATTCGATGGCGACATCGGTGCCTTCGGCGCCGGTGTTCATAACCACCTTTGCCCGGCCGGCCGTCACGTCGACGACCGTCTTGAGGACGCCGTCCCGTTCCTTGTCCGTGAGTTTGTAGACCTCGGTTGCCATGGCGACACCCATGCCATGCACGCCGCAGTCGATGAACCACTCCACCTGCTTCGCCATGTCCTCGTGGTCTATGCGGCCCTTCGAGTTCACCGGGAGCGAGAGGATGGGGTAGACCCCCTTCATCGTGCGGTCAACCATGTGCGGTTCCTTTCAGGCAGTGTGCGGACTACGCGGCCTGTCACCCCAGCTCTATCAGCGTCTGTCCGCGCGTCACAGAATCGCCGGGCTGGACCTGGACGGTCTTCACCGTGCCTTCCTTCGGTGCCGAGATGGTCTGCTCCATCTTCATGGACTCCATGACAAGCAGTGGCTGGCCGCGCTGAACCTGTGCTCCGGGAGCCACGTTCACCCGCAGCACTCGTCCGGGCATTAGCGCCCGTATGGTGTCTGGGTCTGCCGCGGGTCCGGAAGAAGGGGTAGGCGTGGGCCTCCGCTGCGGAGTGGCCACGTGGGCCTGAGTCTGTGTACTGGCAGGAGGATCTGTCCGGGTTGGATGGGGGGGCGAATCCACCGCTGGAGAGGGGGGCCGCACCGCATGGGATTGAGGCGCGGGGGTCGCAACGACCTGCACGCCGGGAGGTAGTTCCACCTGGTGCTGCACACCATCCACCGTTACCGTGACGGGCGAATGTGCCAGATCCCCCACTTCGACGTCGTAAGTGCGGCCCTTCACTGTGATGTTGTAGCGTCGTGTCATCTCGAGCGGCGTCCCCGGATTAATGGCTGTAAACGTGCATCCATTTGTCTCATTCGGCCTGCATGCGCCCACGGGCTGGGCCTGGCGACGGCTTTCGTCTGCTGTGCGGGGGCCTGCCGCACCTGAGCGGTACGGGTGGCCAGAATATCATCGGCCTCGGCAAGAGCCAGAGCAGATGCGATCACGGCTACAACCTCTGCGTCAAAGTCGTACTCGTGCGCCTTCTCGGGCCTGTGCGTCGCCTCTGCTAGAGCGATCGCCACGCCAATCGCAGCGACCGCGGCGGATGAAACGCCGTCATGGTCTGCCATGCGATGAGTGATGTTGTGTGGATGTATGCCTGTCATATGTTTGACGGCTCCGGTGAACCAGAATGACCGGATGCCAACGGCGAATCATAGCATCGAGAAGCGTTGGCTCTGTAGAAGTCCACGGTATTCTGCATGTGCTTCTATACGCGCCGCACGCGGACAAGTGTTGCCTCGCGGCCGTCAATCCTCACAGCGACAGCGCCGCTTTCAACATCCCCGTCCCGAAGCCCGGTCCTGAGTCTGTATGTCTGCCCCTCGATCTTGAGCCGAAGCTCCCTCGCTTCTCCAGCCAGTTCAAGCGGTGTCTCGGTCAGCGCCTTGCGCCGGGTCGTCGCCGCCAGTTGCGCCTCTTTCACCGTGGTTTGAACAAAACGCACTCTGGCTCCGGGCGCTGCCTGGGCAAGCAGCGGCCGGTCAATGCTTGCCGCGACGGCGATCTTCGCGTAGCCGCCCGTGGTCTGGCGGTCAGCCATCAGGATGATGGGCATTGCGTCGCCAGGCACCTGTATGGATCCCGCCACCACGGCGTCGGACACTATGTCGTGCCTGCCGCCGCGAGCCTCGATCAGCGGACCGTCGAGCCGCAGGCCCTGTCTATCGGACCGTTCGGTCACGGTATATGTCGAGCCGTAAAATGTCCTGACCCCGGCCTCATTGAACGAGTCTTCCTGCGGGCCGCGGACCACCCTGACAGTGAACTCATCCGCATGTACGGGTAGTAGAGAAGCCGGAACGCGCAACCCCGATGCGGCTTCCCCGTCCGGATCCGCCAGGCCCAGGGCCAGTTCGTCGCCTGCCTCCAGCGGACGGCCGCGCAGTCCGCCCAGTCTCGACCCCGCATGCGTGGAGCGTGATCCCAAAACCGGTTCTGTCGCTATTCCACCGGCCACACAGAGGTAGGCTCGGACTCCCTCAGACGCCATCCCGAACATGAGGCGCTCGCCTGGAAATGCGGTCAGAGACTGCCATGCGGGCACAGGTTTGCCGTCCAGAGTGGGGGCCAGGTCTCCCCCTGTTACAGCGAAGATTGCCTGATGGGAAAACTCGAACTCTGCATTACCCAGCAGGACCTCGATCCCGGCCGCATCCACGTTGTTGCCGGCAAGCCTGTTACCCAGCAGCAACGCCTCGGTGTCCATTGCCCCGCTAATTGAAACTCCAAACCTCTGGAAACCGGGCCTGCCCATATCTTGAATGAGGCTGCGAGCGCCGGGCGATAAGACCTTGAGAACAGCCTCCGTCACGGCGCGCCTTCCTTGACCCGCGGCTGGTACGCGCCAGTATCCACTGCAGTGGCGATGTCCTGAAAACCAGCCTTGTCCACCGGAATGAATTGTATGAACTGCCCGGGCCGGGCCAGAGCAGGCGGCTCCGCCAGTGGGTTGAAGAGACGGACAGGCGTACGCCCGATCAACTGCCAGCCGCCAGGGCTGTCGTTGGGGTACACGCCGGTCTGCGTCTCGGCTATGCCCACCGAGCCGGCGGGTACCAGTGTGCGGGGCGTCTTCATGCGGGGGCAGGCAATGCGCGGATCCATACCGCCTAAATAAGGGAATCCCGGCGAGAACCCGAGCATGTAGACGCGATACGGCTGGTGACTGTGGATGCGTATCACCTCGTCCATTGGCAGTTTCGCGTGCTTTGCCACAAGCTCCAAGTCGGGGCCAAACTCTCCGCCATAGAGGACCGGGATTTCCAGGATGATGCGCGACTGCGCGCCGGGCTTCCCGTAGTCGTGGTTCGATGTCGCCAGCCGCAAGAGACGATCTGCCAGATCCTCATATCCAATGGCCGAGGCGTCGTATTGGACAAGCAGTGACCGATACGAGGGGACGAACTCTGTGATGCCGGCGATGGCGGCATGCTCGACCTCATCCGTGAAGGCAAAAACTCGGCGGTTGACGGCGTCGTCAATTGAATCGCCGAACTCGACGGTGATCGCGCTGTCACCCACGGGGAGGATCCGGGGATATGTGAGGCGGGTGGTCAGGGGAGTGGGCTTGTGGTGATCAGGCGGTTACGCTGGCCGCTACGGGAATTGGAGTCACTTTTGTGTCAGTGTGGAGCGTAGCGTAACCGCGGTGAGAAATCTCGCTCGGCGAAGATGAAATCGTCAGGAGCGTCTTGTGGTCACGAGGGTGGCGAGTCCGACGGCGCATGGTTGCAACCGTCTCAACCACGCCGGACTTCATTTCGGTTTCAACAGATGCGCCTCAGAATGCCCGGCCGCAGAGTGTTAAACGACCTGTGATAGCGGTTTGATCTTGACGCCCGCGGACTCCAGCTCGCGGCGCACAGTCTCGGCCAGCCTCACTGCGCCCGGAGTGTCCCCGTGCAGGCAAATCGTGTCTGCGCTGAAGTCAATCTCCGAGCCGTCCGCAGCCGTCACCCGCCCCTCAGTCGCGAGTTTGAGCGAACGCCTGACTACGGACTCTTCGTCGTGGATCACCGCTCCCGGCTGCGATCGCGGAACAAGTTGTCCCTGCGGAGTGACTGCCCGGTCAGCGTAGCACTCTCGCGCCACTCGCACCCCGGCGTCCCGTGCTATCTGCTCCCAGAGCGACCCCGCAAGCACAACGTGGATCAGGTCCGGGTCATATTCGCGGACGGCCTGTACGATGGCCGTCGCCTGCTCTCTGTCTTTGACCGCCTTGTTGTACATGGCCCCGTGCGGTTTTACGTGCTGAAGCCTGTGGCCCTGTGTGAACGCTGCTAGAGCGCCGATCTGGTACTTGACCGTGCTGCGGATTTCATCTGCGGTGAGTGACATGTCACGCCTGCCGAAACCCTGTAGGTCTGGGTAGGCAGGGTGCGCGCCTATCGCGGCGCCTGCAGCCTCTGCCGTCTTCACCGTCTGAGCCATCCAGCCGGGGTCGCCGGCATGGAACCCGCAGGCGACGTTTACAGATGTGACGAAATGCACGATCTGCTCGTCGAGGCCCATCTTGTATGCCCCGAAGGACTCGCCCATGTCGCAATTGAAATCGATAACGCCTGACGGCGATCTGGATGCCATGCCGACTCCATCTGCAACCCCAGCGAGTACCTCGGGTTCCCCTCTCCCAGCGGAATGGGTGCCCGGCGAAACTGGGTGTCAGGGTGAGAGAGAAGTTCGAAGGCGGAACTGTTGCGCGGGGTGCCACAAACCCCGCACACATGCCTTGGTTGCGAACCGGAGACTAGCACAGGCCGACCCCGGAGACAGTGGTTTGGGCCGCTTACCGCAACGGAGTACGTTCACAGGCACAGGTGGCGTGATGCCGAACCGTTACGCGCCGCACTTTACTGCAACGTCCTTTTCGGCGAGTTTCAGCAGGTTGTCGAACGGGTAGATGCCAGTCGAATGTCCGTCGCTCCACAGGAACTGCACCGCGTACCTGCCCACGATGAGGAAATCCGCTGCCACGATATCCTCTGGCACTGACGCTGCCACAAGCACCCTCCGGCCTGTCATCTCCTCCACGCACGCAGCACAACCGCACTGGAGGCGAAGGTATCGGTATGGGTAGAGGCAGATGCGTCCCTCCGGCCACAAAATGGCGACGCCTTCTGCTTCAAGCTTGAACTGAGGCATCGATGCCATTCTCAACCCTTCCTGGACAACCCGCCCGGCCTTATGGCCGTACCAACGCGTGACACCCAGCAGTGGCTCGGTTAACCTTCCCGAATACGACCCCGACCACTTCGTGTTCCACTACAGAGGGCAACGCCCCGACTACCAGTGGCATTGGTTTGGGGGACCGACACGTCAATCCTGACAAGATTATCGCTGACCGCCCCGTCCAGCGGGGCCTTCAGGTTCATCAACAAGGAGGACAGCGCGATGGCTGACGAAATCAGGGTAGGCCTCATTGGCGCGGGAGCCAACACCAAACAGCGGCACATCCCCGGCTTGGAAACCCAGAAGGGCGTCGAAATTGTCGCAGTCGCCAACCGCACCCGCGAGTCAGGCGAAAAGGTGGCCAAGGAGTTTGAGATCCCCAAGGTCTACGACTCTTGGTTGGAGATCATCGACGATGATGACATAGAGGCCGTGTGCATCGGCACATGGCCCTATATGCACGCGCCCATGGCCATAGCAGCCCTCGAAGCCGGCAAGCACGTTCTCGTAGAGGCGCGCATGGCAATGAACTCTGAAGAGGCTAGAGATATGCTGGCCGTTTCAAAGGCCAACCCGGACCTCGTCGCCCAGATCGTGCCCGCGCCCCACACGCTCTCCGTTGACCGGACGGTCATGGAGATGATCACATCCGGCTACATCGGAGATATGGTCAACATGCGCGTCTCAGTGGGGGCAACCAGTTCGTTTCCGGGGTGGGACTCCCCTCTGCACTGGCGCCACGATCGCGACATGTCAGGCAACAACATCATGCACATGGGCATCTGGTACGAGGCCCTTATGCGCTGGGTCGGTCCAGCCACCACCGTTCAGACGCTGGCACAGACTATCGTGACCCACCGCAAGGACGAATCGGGCCGCAGGCGCGCCATCACCATCCCGGACCAGGTAGACATCCTCTGCCGGATGGCCGTTGGCGGCACTATGAACATGTCCGTCACAACAGTGTCCGGCTTCGCCCCGGCCCTGGACGTTTGGATTTACGGCACCGAAGGCACTCTCAGGCTGGAGCAGATGGAAGGCGTGATAGACGGGGGCCTGCCCATCCTGCGATTGACCGCGGGCAAGCGCGGCGAAAAGGGGATGAAAGAGGTTCCCATTCCTGCCGAAAAGCGTGGCAAGTGGAGAGTGGAGGAAGAGTTCGTGGCCGCCATCAATGGTGAAGAACTGGTGACGCATACGAACTTCTTCGACGGCGTGAAGTACATGGAGTGGACTGACGCCGTGAGTGATGCCCTTCAGTCTGGCGCGACCGTGCACCTGCCACTTTAGAGCCGTTACGAAATCTGCTGTCCCATTGGGAGCCGTGTGCACGCCAGATAGCGGGCGCAGGCAGGTTTAGGAACACGGCCTCTGACAGCACCCATTCAATCTCTCGCGTTCGCATTTCTGGAATGAAGACTGGTCAGGAGCAAAGTCTGGCCGGTCTTGTGCCTCGCCTGTGCCAACGGGCGTGCTGATGGCTCGGGCGCTTCCCGCAGGATCAGCGTGCGCGTCCCAACTGAACAGCAGGGAGATGCCGCCAGAGCCGCCAACGCTTTATGGCCGCTCGATTCTGGGGACAATAAATAATCAGGGGCGCACAATGTGCGCCCCTGTCAGTGTTGACGTTGATTCGACAGTTCAGCCGATCAGGCTAGATACGGAGATCGCCGCCAGCACGATGAACACCACCGTGAGCCCAATCGTTGTCCGGAACAGAAGCTTCTCTACGCCTCGGCGGGACCGGAACGTGCTTTCTGCCTGGCCAAAGAGCGTCGTGCCGGAACCGCGAGTTTGCATCAGAACCACCGTGATCAAGAGCACGGCGATCACAATCTCGGTTATTTGAATGACTGTAGGACTCATGTCTTTCATTTACCGTCTTTCAACTAGCGGCTGTTCGCGGCGTCCACGTTACAGGTGTTTCATGGCCATGTTCTTGTATGGGGGCGAGGGGGAACGTGTTCGGAGTGAGGTGGTCATGCCTTGATACCGTCCACGCCGCGCCTGACCTGCGCACCCTCCCCATGGTAAATGCCCAGGAGCGCAGTGGCCAGCTTGGAAGGGTCGTGGTGGCCGCGAAATTCTTCGTTCATCAGATCCATATGCACCAGTTTCACCCCCGGAAAGTCATACTCCCCGAGTGTGACCAGTAGGCTCTTCGGGAACTTTGGCCCAAGGAGGGAAGTGGTGCTGTTCGCCAGCACATAGTCGAGCTTCAGTCCGGGGCAGTGCTTGCGTATTGCCCGGACGTGGTCCGCCACCGTATAGCGGTGAGTTTCGCCGGGCTGGGTGGCGATATTACAAACGTAAACTACAGGTGCCTTTGACTGGTTGATCGCCAATGTGATGCCCGGCACGAGAAGGTTGGGCATTATGCTCGTGTACAGGCTGCCCGGCCCGATGGTGATCATCTGCGCGTCGTGGATCGCGCTCATGGCAGGCTGATACCCATCTGGTGCGGGCGAGGACAGGCTCAGCCTCTCCACGCGGCTGTCCGAACGCGGGATGTTGGACTCCCCGCGCACCACTGTCCCGTCTTCAAGCTCCGCGATCAACTCCATATCGGCAAGGGTTGATGGCACTATCGTCCCGGTGACCTTAAGAAGGCGGCTCATCTCGCTCACAGCCTTTTCAAAGCTGCCTGTCATGTCAGACATGGCGGCGATGAACAGGTTGCCAAAGTTGTGGCCTTTCAGGCTGCCTTGCTTGAAGCGGTACTGGAAAAGCTCCTTCATCGTTGGCTCGGCCTCTGCCAGCGCCACGATGCAGTTGCGTATGTCACCCGGCGGCAGCACGCCCATCTCTTCGCGCAACTTGCCTGAGCTGCCTCCATCGTCCGTTACGGTCACAATGCCGGTGATGTTCGATGAGAGTTCTTTGACACCGCGGAGCATGGTCGATAGGCCCGTGCCGCCCCCTATGGCTACGATGCGCGGGCCGCGCGCTTGCCGCTGTTGCCTGAGAACCGTTTCTTTGAGCGACTCGTCCGGGCGCGCACTCGCCGCTGCGGCACCCAGCCTCTGCGCGAGTCGCGTCGATGCGACAGCGATCACGGCCGCCCCGGCGGCAAAGAGCGGAGCGGTTTCCCACCATCCGGGCAGGGGGTCGGGAAGTCTCACGAAGTTCAGTCCCCGGACGATGTACGTGATACCCAACGCGACGAATGCTCCGCCCAATGAGGCGAAGGCGAGCCACCTTCGCAGCCCGCTCCCCGGCGGAGCAAAGAGCAGTTCCATTACGTTTAGGATGGGGCGCAGCCGGACCGGGCTGTTGAGGGAACGTAACCGCCAGGTGGTGGGCGGCCCGTTCTGCTGCTCGTCTCCCTTCGGGCCCGGAGGAGACTGGAGCGCTGAATTGTCTTGAAATTCGCCTCTCAACTGGCTCACCGAGACGCTTTCAGGACTTCCAGCCGCTCACGCAAAAGCCTCATCGTGATCTCTGGATCCGCCTGCCCGCGGGAGGCCTTCATCACCTGTCCCATAAGGAATCGCAGGGCGGTCTCCTTGCCTGCCACATAGTCGGCCACCGCCACCTTATTGGCGGAGACTACCTGCTCCACGACCAGCCCGAGCGAGTTTGTATCCGCCACCTTGGTCAGGCCCTTTGCGTCAATGATCACTTCAGGATCCTGCCCGGTCCGGTACATCTCCTGAAAGACGGCCTTTGCTGTGGCGTTGTTCAGATCCCGCCTCCTGAACGTTTCAACGAGAGATGCCATCTGCGCTGGCTTAACCCTGACGGACGAAATATCTTGCTGCGCTTCATTCAGCAGCCGCGACATTTCGCCCGTGAGCCAGTTCGATGTCTCCTTGGCGAAGGCCCTGCGGTCGTCCAAAGATGTGCCTGACGCTGCCGCTCCCACGGCCTCGAAATAGTCCGACATCGCCCTTGAAGAGGTCAGGAGAGCAGAGTCGTACTCGGAAAGCCCGTACTGATACTGGAACCTGGCCTTCTTAGCCGCAGGGAGTTCTGGAAGTTTCGAGCGCACCTGCTGGACCATGTCGCTAGTGATCTTCAACGGCGGGATGTCAGGCTCGGGGAAATAGCGGTAATCGTGCGCCTCCTCTTTTGACCTCTGGGGCACTGTCGCGCCCTGGCCGTCATCCCAACCACGCGTTTCTTGAACAATGCGCCCGCCGTCCCTGATGACCTTGATCTGGCGGGCGACCTCGTAATCGATGGCGCGTGTGACAGCCTTCACGCGATTCATGTTCTTGACTTCCACCTTTGAGCCGAGCTTGGATTCACCTCTTGGCCGCACGCTCACGTTGGCGTCACAGCGGAAGGATCCCTCCTCCATGTTCGCCGTGCCAACGCCCAGATAACGGATGATGGATTGCACGGTCTCTATGTACTGCTCCGCCTGCGCGGCAGAGCGAATGTCAGGTTCACTCACGACCTCCATGAGCGGGGTACCGGCCCGGTTCACGTCCATGAGCGTATGACCTGGGCCACCGTCAGGCCCGGCGATGTGGATGAGTCGAGCGACGTCCTCTTCCATGTGCACGCGGTTGATTCTCACGCGCACCGGCTCCCCGTTCTCATCCTGCAGGTCCAGCCAGCCCGTGATGCAGATGGGCGAGTCAAACTGCGAGATTTGATAACCCTTCATCAAATCGGGGTACGGGTAGTTTTTGCGGTCGAACTTCGTGGCGCTGGCGACCTGGCAGTTCAGCGCGAGGCCGATCATCATGGCGTCTTCGACAGCCTGTCTGTTCACGACGGGTAGTGTGCCGGGCAGTGCCATGCAGACAGGGCAGACGTGCGTGTTCGGCTCCGCCGACTGGTAATCCGCCGCGCAACCGCAGAACATCTTGCTCTTCGTGCTCAGCTGCACGTGAATTTCCAGGCCGATGACTGGCTCGTATTCCAACCCGTCAATCTCCGGTGTGGTGGAAGGGGTGGTGCGCCAACAGGAACCCTGTAAGGCATGGCCCCTGCTGTATTCAAACTAGTGAGGTGCGAGTATAGCAACGGCGGTGTTCACGGCAGTCCGGACCGGCTCTTGAGGCATGTCCCGAATCTTCCTGTCATACCCGTGGCCGGATCGCCTTGTCAGGCAGTGGGTCTCTGATTCCGCTGTTCATGGGCTCCCCTGTGGGCGCGAGAGGATCAGTGTGGAGGTCGAAGCTGTGAAGCTTCGGAATGACCCACCATACCGTGACGAAATCCGTTGACACGCTCCCAGCTCTTGCTTAGCATTATCCTGACCATATTAGTCAGGAATACTCTCAGCTTGTTCTCACCGGAAAACGCCTGTTGGTGGCAAGCTGATCAGATGAGCACAGGCAAGGTCTGGTTCTGAAAAAAGGAACGGGAGCGGCTTCGCATGACCACAAAGCCTCGGGCGCTGACCATTTCTCGGGAAAAGGGTGTCGAGGACAAGTCCTACAAGTGGGGCTTCGTCACGGATGTCGATACCGACCTTGCTCCGAAGGGCCTCAACGAAGGCACCGTCCGGCTCATCTCGCGCTTGAAAAACGAGCCGGAGTGGATGCTTGAGTGGCGTCTCAAGGCGTTTCGCCACTGGGTGAAGATGGAGAAGGAAGATGGCGAGCCAGGCTGGGCCAAGATCGAGCACCCGCCTGTTGACTTCCAGGACATCTACTACTACGCGGCCCCAAAGACCAAAGACGACCGCCCCAAGACCCTCGAAGAGGTAGACCCTGAGCTGCTGAAGACCTTTGCGAAGCTGGGCATCCCGCTCCAAGAACGGGAAAAGCTCGCCGGGGTAGCCGTTGACGCCGTATTTGACTCCGTATCGATTGCCACCAGCTACAAGAAGAAGCTGGAGGAGGTCGGCGTCATCTTCTGTTCGTTCAGCGAGGCCGTACTGAAGCACCCCGAGCTGGTCCAGAAGTACATGGGTTCCGTGGTGCCTGCCACGGACAATTTTTACGCCGCGTTGAACTCCGCGGTCTTCTCCGATGGCTCCTTCGCCTACGTCCCGCCAGGCGTGCGCTGTCCGATGGAGCTGATGACCTATTTCCGCATCAACACGGAAGGCTCCGGTCAGTTTGAACGCACGCTCATCATCGCCGACAAGGGCGCATACGTGTCGTATCTGGAAGGGTGTACCGCGCCCAGCCGTAAGACGACTCAGCTCCACGCAGCAGTCGTAGAGCTTGTCGCATTGGACGACGCTGAGGTCAAGTATTCGACGATCCAGAACTGGTTCCCCGGTACAAAAGATGGGCAGGGCGGCGTCTATAACTTCGTTACCAAGCGGGGCAAGGCAATCGGGCGCAACTCAAAGATCTCATGGACACAGGTTGAGACCGGCTCAGCCATCACATGGAAATACCCGAGCGTGATCCTCCAGGGTGACAATTCCACCGGAGAGTTCTACTCGGTCGCGCTGACCAACAACTACCAGCAGGCTGACACCGGCACGAAGATGATCCACATCGGCAAGAACACTAAGAGCACCATCGTCGCAAAGGGCATCTCGGCGGGCCACGGACGCAACACCTATCGCGGGCAGGTCAAGATCATGCCTGGCGCTGAGAACGCCACCAATCACACGCAGTGCGATTCCCTCCTCATCGGCCCGGAGTCTGTCGCCAACACCGTCCCGTACATCGAAGTCCGCAACCCCACGGCACGTCTTGAACACGAGGCCTCGACTTCAAAGGTGAGCGATGACCAGATGTTCTATCTGCAGTCGCGCGGAATTTCCTTCGAGGACGCGCACCACATGATCATCACCGGCTGGAGCCGGGACGTCATCAAGGAACTCCCGTTCGAGTTCGCCATTGAAGCCAACCAGCTTCTTAAGGTCAGCCTTGAGGGCGCAGTCGGCTAACTCGCCCTTCCCCCTCCCAGGGTGAGTATTGAACCCTCGCCCTCTACGTCTCACGCCACTGCGGCAACCGCACCATAGGAGCATGTACAGACCAATGCCACTGCTTGAAGTCAAGAATCTCCACGCACGCGTAACTGGAGCAGACAAGGACATTCTGCGCGGCGTTCACCTGACAGTGAACGCGGGCGAAGTGCACGCCATCATGGGCCCCAACGGCTCAGGCAAGAGCACGTTTGCCAACGTACTCGCCGGCCGGCCCGATTACGCAGTCACGGACGGCAACATCGTTTTCGACGGCAAGGAGCTTGTCGGCACGCCTCCGGAAGACCGGGCGTTGAGCGGCATGTTCCTAGCCTTCCAGTATCCGGCTGAAATCCCCGGCGTGCGCCCGTGGCAGTTCCTCAAGGCCGCTCTAGACGCCCGCGCGCAGTTTGAGGGTCGGCCCAAGTTGAGCGTCCGGGAGTTCTCGAAGCTTTATGAAGAGACGGTGAAGGACATTGGGATAAACCCCGACTTGATGCAGCGCTCGCTTAATGAGGGCTTTTCCGGCGGCGAAAAGAAACGGAACGAGGTCCTCCAATTGAAAGTGCTCAAACCGAAACTGGCCGTCATGGACGAGACCGACTCAGGACTGGACGTGGACGCACTCAAAGCTGTCTCGGCGGGTATCAACTCCATGCGCAGCACGGACCGTTCTTTCATCATCGTCACGCATTACCAGCGCATCCTTGAGTACGTCACGCCTGACCGCGTGCACATATTGGTGGCCGGACGGATTGTGCAGTCGGGCGGAGCAGACCTGGCCCACCAGGTTGAACGGACGGGTTACGAAAAATTCATCAAGACAGAGGCGACGGTCTGACCTGCAAGAGTCCTCACCAATCAGCGCAGACCCTGCTGAATGTCTGAGACCTGCGCCGGGAATGGGATCCTGAGGAGCGCAGTGAAGAAGGACCTCTACTCCCATCTCCTCTCCCTCCGGGCGCGGGCAAGGGTCAGGGGCAAAAACAATACCCGCGGATTGAAAGCTCAACGTAAACCATGACACTCGCCAACCCAAAAGGCACGCTCCCAGGCCTGGGCTACGCCGCTGACTTCAAGGATCTTCAATCCTTGTCAAACGGCGCGGATGCGTCGTGGATCGCGCAAATCAGAGAACGCGCCTGGACGAAATTCGCTGAACTTGGCTTTCCCACGGCGCGCCGCGGTAACGAACGTTGGAAGTACACCAACCTGGCCCCTCTCGCGAAGGTTGACTTCCGGCTTGCCCGGCCCGATGTCTCACATGCCCCGGATCTGCTGAAAATCAAAGCGTTGGCCCCGTGGGATGACGCGTGGACCACACTTGTCTTCCTTGATGGCCGCTTTGTCAAAAGACTGTCCCGCCCCAGCGGAGCGGACTGCGTCGCCCTGGACCTAGCGGCTGGCCTTCGCGCACGGCGCGACATCGCTGAGCAGCACCTGACGCGGGTTCAGGCTGTGGATGAGGACCATTTCACACTCCTGAACACAGCTTTCGCCGAGGATGGTGCGCTCATACACATCCCGGACGGCGCGTCTCCTGCGCCCATCCACCTCTTGTTCCTATCGTCGGACTCGGAGACGCCTCAGACCTGCCACCCGCGCGCGCTTGTTGTGGCTGGCAAAAACTCGCATTCAAACATCATCGAATCGTTTGTCAGCCTGAGCGATCAGAGCCAGAACTTCACCAACATCGTCTCTGAGTACTACTTGGACGAGGGCGCCAAGGTTTCCCACCACAGGGTGCTCATGGAGAACGAACGCTCGTTCCACATCGGCAACACCCGCGTTTACCAACTGCGCGACAGCACCTTCGACTCGGTCGCTTTCGCCACCGGGCAGGCCATTGGCCGTAACGATGTGCACGTCAAGCTCGACGCTGAGGGAGCGGAGTGCAACCTTGCTGGCTTGTACATGACCAACAACAAGCAGCATGCGGACAACAACATTTCTGTCACGCACGAAAAGCCACGCGGTACCAGCCACCAGTATTTCAAGGGCATTCTGGCCGGGCAGTCGCACGCCGTGTTCAGCGGAATCGTCGTCGTGAAGCCGGGCGCGGCCAAGACATACGCCGACCAGAAGGACCTGAACCTGCTGCTGTCCAGGGGCGCTGAGATAGACACGAAACCCAGCCTTGAGATATTGGCGGACGATGTGAAATGTTTCCACGGTGCGACAGCGGGCCATGTGGATCAGGACACGATCTACTACATGCGATCACGCGGTCTGGACCTTGAGACAGCCAAGTCAATGCTCATACGAGGGTTCGCCTCGGAAGTGGCGGCGAAGGTCAAGCTTCCCGCCCTATCCCGATACATTGAAGGCGTCATAGACCAGCTGCTCCCGGAATTTGCGCTAGAGGGCAAGAAGTAAGGGACTGTCTCGTTGGTGGCGGAGATTTCTCCCTCACCCGATCCCGGCGGGCCGGGACTGGGTAGGGAAGTCCGAGGCAGTCACACTGAACCACGCGGAGGCGGCAACATGACTCATGCTCGCTCCAAGTACAGCCGAGGCACCCCCTCTGGTGGGACCCTGCTCGACACCGCTCGCATCCGGGCAGATTTTCCAATCCTCAACCGCCAGGTAAATGGGCGCACCCTGATCTATCTGGACAATGCCGCCACCTCCCAGAAGCCGCGCCATGTCATCCAGTCAATCGTGGACTACTACGAGCGTTACAACGCTAACGTCCACCGCGGCGTCCACACTCTGAGCGTCGAGGCCACTGATGTCTACGAAGAGGCGCGTCGCAAAGTAGCCCGGTTCATCAACGCTCCATCGGAGAAGAGCGTTATATGGACGCGCAATACTTCCGAGGCGATCAACCTCATCGCCTACTCCTGGGGCGATGCCAATGTGGGCGAGGGTGACAACATCGTCACCACGGCGATGGAGCACCACTCGGACATCGTCCCCTGGCAGCAGCTAGCCCGGCGCAAGGGCGCGCAGGTCCGCTACATTCCAGTCGGCCGGCAGGGAGCGCTGGACATGGCGGTGGCGCGCAATCTCATAGACCGGCGGACAAAACTCGTCGCAGCAATGCACGCATCGAACGTCCTCGGCACTATCAACCCGGTCGGGGAGCTTGCGCTAATTGCCCACGCAGTTGGCGCGCTCATGCTCGTGGACGGCGCGCAGTCCGTGCCCTCCATGCCGGTTGACGTGCAGGCTCTCGGATGCGACTTCCTGGCCTTCTCCGCGCACAAGATGTGCGGGCCCACCGGCATTGGCGTCCTCTATGGCCGCGAGGACGTCATGGAGAGGATGCAGCCGTGGATGTTCGGCGGGGACATGATCTCCGAGGTCACATATGAAGGCGCGAAGTGGAACGACCTGCCCTATAAGTTCGAAGCCGGCACGCCGAACATAGCCGACGCGATAGCCACGGGCGCCGCAGTTGACTACCTTGATGAACTTGGCATGGGGAACGTATGGGCGCACGAGCAGGCCCTCGGGGCATACGCGCTGGAACGCTTCAAGGAGCTCGAGGAGTTCCACGTCATGGGGCCCAGGGATCCCGGCCTGCGCGGGGGCCTTGTCTCCTTCTTCCACGACACGGTCCACCCGCACGACCTGGGGCAGGCGCTTGACCGCATGGGCATCGCGATACGTACGGGCCACCACTGCGCCATGCCCCTGGTGCGCGGCCACGGCATCGCTGCGGCCGCCCGGGCGAGCTTTTACATCTACAACACAGAGGCCGAAATAGACGCGCTTATTGACGGCCTGAAAGACGCGGCCGGATATTTCGCCAGAAAGTGAACAACCCCCACCCGCCGGGAGAGGGGCATCAAGACCAACGCCCGGAAAACCACGCCACCCAAGGTTCTTCGGTCTTGTTAGGGACGAAGAGTGACAGAGGTTCTGTGCCCCGCTCAGGATGATGTGTCGGTCAAACACCAACCAATCTCACCACGGTCAAATCCCATGCAATCTCTCGAAGGCCTCGACGAACTCTACGAACAGATTGTCCTCGACCACTACCGCAACCCGCGCCACTCAGACCTCTTGACCAGCCCGGCGGTGGACATCGAGGTCAATAACCCTTTTTGCGGAGATGAGATACGCCTCCAGCTAAAGACTGGTGATGACGGCAGAGTTTCGGCAGTCAGCGTCGCAGGCCGTGGGTGCGCCATCAGCCAGTCGTCCGGTTCCCTGCTCACGGAACTCGTGCACGGTAAAGACGCGGCCGGGTTGCACGGTACGGTAACGCTGGTGCGACGTCTCATGAAGGGAGATCCGGTCTCAGAAGCCGAAATGGATGCCCTTGGTGACCTGTCCGCCTTATCTGGCGTCCGAAAATTCCCTGTGCGGATCAAGTGCGCGCTGCTGGCCTGGTCCGCGCTGGAAGAGGCGGCGGAGAAGCTGGAGCAGGGCGCCAAATAACCGCCGTCATCTTTCAGGTTGTTGCGGCACTGTCCACCTTAATGCGGTGCCTTGTCCAGCCAGACGTGCGTCAGCCAACCGTTCTCGCCTCGGTACAGGTTGGGAGCAAAGCCGCGCACATAGTCCCACGATACCCAGAGCGACACGTTTGACATGGCATTGAAGCTCACCGCCGCTCCCATCACTTCCCGCTGAATCTGCAGGACGAGATCCCTGCGCGCAGCGCGGTCGAATTCAACCGCCTGCCTTTCGATGAGCGCATCAAGAGCGGGCGATGAGGATGCGTGTGTGTTCCGTGCGCCTTGCGAATGAAGGGTCGAGTACAGGTAGGCGTTCAGGCTGGCCACAGGCGGCGGTGCGCCGACTGCGATCTGATAATCGCCCCCGAGCCACACCTTCTCCCCAAAGTCCCGCGTCGTCACCCGGACGACCTCGATGGCGAAACCGGCGGCCGCCAGTTGCCTGGCGAACTCTTCCGCCGTTTGAATGTAGCGGGGGCTGAACTCACCCACTTTCATCTGTAACTTCAGTGCCCCTGCCTGCGTACTGCCATGCGACGGCCCCGGCCTGTCCTCCGTTACGAAATACCTCTTCATTTCAGGCTCGGGGAGCAACCAGGACGCATCCGGGACGGGCAGACCGACACTGACGATGCCTTCACCCTCCCATGCAGCAGCGATCACCGCCCATGGGTCAAGCGCCTTGAGTACAGCCTGCCTGACGCCGTCTTCACCCAGAGGCGGCCTCGACGCGTTAAACCACAATGCGGCGCCAGCGCTTGGACTGAGGACACGCGTGATCTTCAGCGCCGGGAACGCGGCGATGGCGTCCTTCGCGTCATTGACGAGTGGTTGGTCGAGATCGAGCAACCTGTTACGCACCGCTGCTATACGCGTGCCCGCGTCGGCGATCACCCGTATGTCCAGGCCGTCCAGATAAGGCGCACCGGGCTCGTAGTAGTCGGGGTTGGCCTGGTAAACCGCGCCTTCAACATCGGTTGAATTCACCACCCACGGACCTGAGCCTCTGACCGGGCCGCGCAACAGGTCCCCGCTCTGCCTGACAGCCTCCTCTGCGACGATCACCGAATGAGGGTCAGCAAAGTTCTCCAGTGCCTCAGCGTCGGGGTATTTGAACTTGATCTCCAGGACATTCCCGGAAACTGCTCTAACACTCGCCATGTTGAATAAGAGCGGCGCATTCGGCCAGCCAGGCGTGGCCTGGCGGCCGTAGCTGAACACGATGTCTTGAGCCGTCACGGCCCGGCCTGAAACGGGCGTCGTATTCTGCCAGCGCGCTCCCACCCTCAGAGTCACGCGCAACGTCAGTGTGTCCGGCATCTCCCACGTCTCGCACAGGTCGCATTCGACTTCGCCGTTCCGTGACGCCGCTTGCGGGCCGGTAGCGAACCGGAAAAGCCGGCTGTATGCGATCCCTGGCCCCCATGTGACCAGCGCTGGCGAGACTGTCTGGTGTGGATCCAGGTGCGGCGGCGGCTCCTGCACGGCGAAGTGCAACACGCCCCCTCGCCTGAGTCCTTCTGGGGGTGGGCGCAGCGAGGGGCCTGACTGTGGTGTGATGTTCGGGAACGCGACAGCGGGGACGGCCGTAGCTGACGGCGAGGGTGGCGCTACAGGCGTAGGGACAATATCCCTGCCACACGCCCCGAGCAGCGACGTTGCCAGCGCGGCAAAGAGCAGCATTCTGGTAGTGGCAAGCCTGTGTTGCTTAAACACCCAACCCAAATCCGGCACCCAACTTTCACAACAATGTCGCGGAATTACGGGCTCATTTTCAGGTCAATGTCCTGATCATCGCCCGCGCTCAAACACGAGGGGCCTCGTCCGCGCCTGCTGGTTCCGGCGGGCTGGGAGAATCAAGATAGGGGATGTCGGGATGCTTATCGGGAGTTTCCTCAGGTCACCAGCATACGGCTGGCCCCGTATCGGAGATAACGTCCCCCGTTCAATGCGGCTTGCTGCCGCCGATATGGTTGTCCGCCCCAGCTTCTACCGCGCGGTTCCATTTGCTTGAGGTTGGCCATAGTTCATCTGGCCATGGCATTTTGAAGGTAATTTGGGGGCTCACGCTTGACCTCCAACGAGGGCAGACGAAACAGCGACGGCGGTGCAGCCGTTCGCCATGGCTCTTCCGCCCTACGCCGGGTTCTGCCTGAACCACTCGACGGTTCGGGCCAGCCCATCGGCAAGGTTCATTGAATGCGACCAACCCAATTCGTGCCTCGCCTTGGAGCTATCCAGGCTGATCCTGTGCAGGTCTCCAGGCCGCGGAGGCGCTTTGACTGGCGGTTGCGAGTAGCCGGTAATCCGAGCCAGTTCCGTGAACAATGTGTTCACAGACGTCCCGGCTCCTGTACCGGCGTTATACGGGCCCGTGCCTGTGCCCTCGGCCGCTCGAACGATCAGGTCAACCACGTCCCCGACGAATATGTAGTCCCGTTCGTCCTCACCTGTCCCGAATAGCTTGCACGGCTTGCCCTCAAGCATCGCCCGCGTGAAGATCGCCACTACGCCTGCTTCTCCGTGCGGGTCCTGCCGGGGCCCGTACACGTTTGCCGGCCGGACAATCGAGTAGTCGATACCGTATGAGTGCTTATAGACCGGCAGGTACTGCTCGAACGCCCTTTTCGACGCCGCATAGGGTGAAAGCGGGCGGGCTGGCAGTGACTCGTCTGCTGGGAGCCGTTCAGGGTCGCCATACATGGCTCCGCCCGTCGAGAGGAAGACGATCTTTCTGGCTCCGGCCAGCCTCGCTCCCTCCATCACGTTCAGCGCACCCATGATGTTGATGTCCGCGTCCAGCATGGGATCGCGGACGGACGCAGACACGCTGATCTGGGCTGCCAGGTGAAAGACGATTTCCGGCCTCGCCCTGGCCATCACCTCTCGCGTCTCAGGACTGCGGATGTCCGCCTTCTCCAGCTTCGCCGCAATGTTCAGGTTCCGCTCCCTGCCACTAGACAGGATGTCGAGGACGGTCACGCTCCGCCCCCCGACGACGAGCCTGTCCACAAGGTGCGACCCTATGAAACCCGCTCCGCCGGTCACAAGTACGTTTCGAGATGAAATCAAAATCCACCGCCTTGCACCATTTGAGGCTGCCCGCACCCGGCAGCGCGTCCACAGTAAGGCACATTCTCGCAGTCTGGCCTTCCCCCCGGCTCACATCCCTGACCTTTAGGTCATGGCCGCTGAAAAGCAGCCGACAGGGGCTACAATCTCGCAAGATCACCACGGCGAGCCAAGGAAACAACCATGCCAGTACTCAGACTCATGGCGTCCCGCCACTCCGCCTTCTACAGCCCGCTCCTCGGCGCGATAACGGGCGGGTTCCTCACAGAAGAGGGATTTGACCCTGTCTATTCCCCGGTCCCGCCAGGCAAGACCGTCGCGCAGCTCCTCGCGGCCGGAGAGATAGACGTGGCGCAATCCGCCGTCTCAGGCAGTTGGGGGTCGCTTGAAAGGGGAGTCGAGCCACCAACCGTCCATTTCGCCCAGATCAACGAACGCGACGGCTTCTTTATCGCAGCGCGCAGGGCTGGCCCAAAGTTCGCCTGGGCCGATCTGCTCACTGGGGGTTTCATGTATGTCCATGGCGGCCAACCCCAGGCAATGCTCGCTTACGCCATGCACAAGAAGGGTGTTGACCTGGGCAACGCTGCACAAGCCATCAACGCCGGTTCGACAGACAACATGATGGGCGAGTGGCGTGGGGGCAAGGGCGACTATTTTCACGAGCAGGGCCCATACCCGCAGCAGCTTGAATTTGAACGCGCCGGGCGTGTCGTCGCCTCTGTCGGCGAGGTTATTGGTCCGGTCGCCTTCAGCAGCCTCTCGGCGACGCGCGACTGGCTCAGGAAGCCCGATGCGAAACGGTTCATGCGCGCCTACCGCAAGACCCGAGAGTGGATCAACAAGGCGTCCGCCTCCGAAATCGCGCGTTCTGAGAAGACCTTCTTTCCGGACATAGATCTCGCCGTCCTGACGAAAACCATCGAGGCATATCAGAAACTCGGCTGCTGGCCCACGGCCGTGACCATCTCCCACGCCGCCTACGACGTTGCGCTAGACGTGTTCCTGCACTCGAAGCTCATCACGAAACGCCACCCGTACGAACAGGTCATCGTCCCGCCGCCGGACGCGTGACCTCCAGCCAACCCTCTCCTGCCAGGGGAGAGGAGGTGGATTGCGGCGGGATCGGGAGTTGGTCTTGACGCCCTCACCCCAACCCTCTCCCGTCGGGAGAGGGTTGGGGTGGAGGCTATCCCTCGTACTTCACGTCCAGGTCGAACGGATAGAGTTTGCGGCGGTGGTGGTACTTGAACGAACCCATGTCGGCAGCCGTCACGCCGGGCGTGTTCGCCATGATGATTTCACGCGCTATGGGCTCGTACGCCGCCCGGGGTGAAACTGTGCCCTTGCAGATCACCACGTGGTACCTCTCGGGGAAAACCCCGATCGAATAGTGCTGCTGGCGGCTCATGTTCCCCACGCCCCGGTTGGTGTGCAGCACGAGCGTATGCCCGTCCGTAGTGTCAAGCGCGACAGTAGGTCCATACTCGAAAAACCGCCACCCGCCGTGGATGGGAGTCGGCTCCTCGAACTTCCCGTCCGAAATCACTCGCACGTGCCCTGCCACCTCGATCGGCTGCCCGTGCATTGTGTCCGTCTTGCCGCCCACCTTCAGCTTTACTTCTGCCCCCACGCCAGCGCGAATGCACGCCTGCACAGCTTCGGGGTCAAACAGGCTCATTAGCAGGCTGTGCGGGCCGGCTATCCCCTGGCGCTTCGCCTCGGCGAGGATGTGCGTCGAGTCAGCCGAACCTCCGCCGCCCACATTGTCTCCCACGTCCATGATCACCGTGGGTTGCCCGCCTGCGGGAGCGGCCTTCGCCCGTTTCAAAGCATCACCCAGCGACGGCGAGTCGTTTTGAAGTTGCGCGCGCCGCTCCCACGCCCGGCGCGCCAACCATTTTGCGTGCTGCTCCGCCAGCTTGTGGTCATTGTTCGTGACCACCAGAAAAGAGATGCCCATGTGCTCAACATCGGCGTACGGGAAACCCTGGCCGCACGAGGCCGAAAGCACCCCCGGCTTCTTCACCACCTCGGCAACATCGTCCATTATTTCCTTCATCGCGCCGAACGCCGTCGGCTGCTTGACGATGTTGATGATCATTGGCACCTGCTCAAGGTGCTGCACGGGCTTGATCTCGCCCCTGATCGTCCGCACAAGAAGTTCCGACGCCTCGATGGCGCGTTCGACCGGGTCAAGGTGCGGGTTCGTGCGGTAAACGACGACGGCCGTTGTGTTAGCCAGCTGCTTTTGCGTGATATTTGAGTGGAGGTCCAGCGTCATCACAACCGGGACCTTGGGGCCGACCAGGTTCTTCACCAGCCGGGCCACTTCGCCGTCCATGTCTGGGAACTCCTCGGACACCGCTGCGCCGTGCTGGGCGAGGAGCACGCCGTCCCATGGGCCTTGTTTCTTCAACATGTCCAGCATCTCGCCCGTGATCCGGTCAAAGGCGTCCTTGGTGATCGTCCCTGTCGGGCCGGTAAAGGTGAAGAGCAGGGGGCCAAGCTCGAATTCGTATTTCGCCGCGCCCTTGAAATATCCGGTGAGGGTCGAGTTGGCCGTGGCGTGCCTCTTCGCGATTTCGGCACCTCGAACGAATTCAAAATTGACGAAGTCCTGGTAGGTCGTCTTGATTGTCTGGAAAGTGTTTGTCTCGTGAAGAAAACCGAGTGCCGCAATGCGCATTGTTGTCTCCGTTGCCACCATGCCAGTGGGAGATGGTTGGGTGAGGGAGAAGTCTCCCCCACATTCGAGATTGTTACTGAAGTCCGTGGCAGCCGTTTGTAGGCTGTTGTTACGTCGTCGGTATTGACTGCACCGGGATGATTTGCGCGAAGTACCGTCCTTCCGGCATGGCGCCGTCGCCTGCAAGTTCGGCGGAGTTTACTCCAGACGCAGACTCCACGTCGTGGATCACGGGCCGGAGCAGGGCGACGCCGGGAGCATCCGAAACAAGCTTCAGATTCGAGAGGGGCGCTCCGATACTGATACCTGCTTCGGTCTTGGCCTTGCGGACGGCGGCAATGGCCTCGCACGCGGCCTTGAAAGACCCTGCGTTGGCAGGCGCAGTGACGGACGAGAGGGTGTGGTTGGAGGGCATGGCATCGACCCGCTCCCTCTCCGTCTCACCAATAGGGTGAGGGGAGTTGGGCCAGGGCGCGGTGTGGACAGACGGGACGCCGGTCTCAGCGGCGAATGCCCATGACCAGACCTCGTCGCAGATATTCGGCGTGAATGGGGCGAAGAGCCGCAGGAACGTGGAAAGGCTCAGGCGCAGTGTGGAGACCGCCGAAGCGCGACCCGCGGAGTCGCTCTCTGACCGAGCGCGGGCTTTTACAAGCTCGATGTAGTTGTCAGTAAACCCGCTCCAAAAGAACGACTCTGCGAATTCCAGCGCCTGCGCGAACTCGAACCGATCAAAGGCCTCGGTGGCCTTCCGGGCGACCTCCTGCAGCTCGGCGATGTAGGCGCGGTCAAGTTCGTTTGTGATGGCGGTGTGTTTTCCCGCCCCAGTTGACTGGTGTGAGGAGTGATTGCCAGGCCGTTCGGCGGCCTGAGGTTGCGGGGACTGCTGCAGCACAAACTTCCCGGCGTTGAACAACTTCGTCACGAGCCGCTTGCCGACCTTGAACACCTGCTCGTCGAAAGCTGTGTCCATCCCCAACCGGGCAGACGCCGCCCAGTAGCGCACGCCATCCGCTCCGTATTGATCAAGCAGGTGGTGCGGTGTCACGACGTTGCCCTTGGATTTGGACATCTTCTTGCGGTCCGGATCCAGGATCCAGCCCGAGATCACGACGTTCCGCCACGGCACGTCATCCTGATGCAGCATCGCTTTGGCGATAGTGTAAAAAGCCCACGTTCGGATGATCTCGTGGCTCTGCGGCCGCACGTCCATCGGAAATAGCTCGGCCATGTGATCGTCAGCCTCGCCCCAACCGCTGACGATCTGCGGCGACAGTGATGACGTGAACCATGTGTCGAAAACGTCCGGCTCGCCAGTGAACCCGCCCGGCTTGCCGCGCTGCGACTCGTCGTACCCGTGCGGCGTCTGCGTCATGGGATCAACGGGCAACTGATCGGGTCGGGCCACGATGGGCTGGCTGTAATCGGGGACGCCCTCACCGTTGAGCCGGTACCAGACCGGGATGGGCACGCCGAAATACCGTTGACGTGAGATGCACCAGTCCACGTTAAGGTTCTCGACCCAGTTCTCGTATCGCTTGCGCATGAAGTCCGGGTGCCACGCGATGCGGCGTCCCATTTCAAGCAACCTGTCCTTTTTGTCAACGAGACGCACAAACCACTGGCGAGTCGTCAGGTATTCGAGTGGCGATTCGCCTTTCTCGTAGTAGCGGACGGCGTGTGTGACGGGCTTTGGTTCGGCGATTAGCGGAGCGCGAACACTCACGCCCGGACCCTCTCCCTGCAAGGGAGATGGAATAACTGAAAGAGCGCTGTTCGAAGAGTCGCGCAGCATCTCGACAACCGCGGCCCGCGCCGAGGGAAGCCGCTTGCCGACGAGCTTCATGTAGTTCGCGTTGGCCTGCTCCGGCCTGTCGCTGTCCCACCCGGGCGAGCCGAATGTACGAGGCAGCACGCGCCCGTTCTTGCCTACCATCTGACGCAAGGCCAGTTTGTGTTCGCGCCACCAGACCACGTCCGTCTGGTCGCCGAACGTACATACCATCAGGATGCCTGTGCCTTTTTCCCTGTCCACAAGCTCGCTTGCGAATATGGGTACGCTGGCGAAGAAGACGGGCGTGATCGCGTGCCTGCCGATCAGGCCCTTGTACCGCGTGTCTTCGGGATGTACAGCCACGCCCACACATGCCGCGAGAAGTTCCGGACGCGTGGTCGAAATGATGAAGGAGTTCTGTCCCACGTCCTGGACCGCTCCCTGTGAGGGGGAAGCGAGTTTCACCACCCCGAACTCTATGTCGTGGTACGCGCCCTGTTTCTCCCTGTCCTCCACCTCCGCCTGTGCCACCGCAGTCTGGAAGTCCACGTCCCACATCGTCGGGGCCTCTACCTGATAGACATGGCCCTTTTGCGCGAGGTCAAGGAAACTGCGCTGCGCGATGCGGCGGCAGCGATCGTCTATCGTGGCGTACTCTTCGCGCCAGTCTATGGACAGCCCCAGTCGTTGGAAGAGGTCGCGAAATATCACCTCGTCCGCGGCTGTTACGGTGTGGCAAAGCTCGATAAAGTTTTGCCGTGAGATCACGAGAGGCGCCTCATCCTCCGGCCTGACCTTCACCCCCTTCGGCGCGCCCAGCACCGGGATGCCTGATGCCGCCGCAGTCTGCGCCGCGCCACCCTGATCCGTCACGCTCTGGGCTTGCCGATTGGCCTCATCCTTTCGCTCATGAACCGGCGTCAGGTTCAAACCGGGGCGGTAAGGCACCCCCGGCTCCGCCCGAACGTTGAAATAGTTCTGCACCCGCCGCTCCGTCGGCAGACCGTTGTCGTCCCAGCCCATCGGGTAGCAGATGTTCCAGCCGCGCATGCGCCGGTAGCGTACGTTTACGTCCTGGTGGGTGTAGGAGAAGACGTGGCCCATGTGTAGTGACCCCGACACCGTAGGCGGCGGAGAGTCCACGACGAAAGACCATTCCCGTGGCGCGCTCCTATCGCGTTCGAAGATGTGCAGACGCTGCCACTCTGCGCGCCAGCGCGCCTCTGTAACAGCGGCGTCATAATTCTTAGACAACGCCGAAATGTCAGGTCCCCTGTTCTCACCGTCCTGGGCCATGGTTCCTTTTCCTGCTCCTGGTGTTCAACTCTTCAGTGATGAGTCTTGCCTGGGCGGCAGTAACCCCATTGCCTGATCTGACGCCTCTTTGATGTACGGCCTGAGCTTCACGAACAGGCCTTCGTCATATTCCCATATCTTCACGTGACGCAGGCCCTTCCCGGTCCCTTCGATTACTCCGTCCGGGTCAGGCAGCGTGGCCCCGGAGAAGAAACCGAGGTGGACATAACGTTTCTGGTCGGCGATGTAGATCGCGTCCCTGCCCTTGGAAAAGACTGGGTTGCCCCACTTGATGGCTTCCTTGAACTTGGGGTCAACATCCAGCACCAATGTGCGGAGCCGTTCGGCGATGCGCCTGTGCTCGGGAGAAACCGAAGCCATCCACTCGTCAATGCTGCTTGCCTTGGGCACGCAGGTCTCCCCTCCTTTGGTGACTTTCTCAGAATTCCCCCTCCACGTTAAGGTTGGCCGGGATCTGGTGAGGGAGAAGCATCCGGCACCCTCGAGGAGCTCTCTCAGTCCAGTCGTTGCGCCTCGGATTATCCCGCCGCAGGGCCACATCCTGACCAAATTGTGGCCCTTCACCAGCTATTGAAGATGCCGGTTGCGCCGTTTGACTGGCCGCGGATTCTCGCCCGCGCCCTCTCTGGACAACGCCCCTTCGCCCGCATTCGGCACGGCCCGTTCGGTGAGGCGATCTAGCAGACGTCTCTCCTGCGCCACCCGCATCCGCTCAAATTGCGTAAGCCCTTTGCGCGTATCGCTCGCCAGACGGGCAGGGTCCATCAGCTTCATCCTGCGCTTAAACAGCCAGTACGTGAACGCGTCAACATCAGCAAGAGACGCATGATCCCGTTTAGGTCCGCTCTCGCCGCGCTGTCGTTCTTTATCCTCGGCGCAGAATTCAGGCCAGAGGGATTCATATGGTGCCTCGTACAACCGCTCGAACGCCTCGTCGCGGGAACGCTCTGTCGCAGAGACGCCGAGGGCTACTTGCCGCTTCGTGACTTCGGCCTCGACGGACGCTAGTAGTGCCCGTTCGACCGTCACCCCGTAGAAATAGTTCAGGTGAGACCTGTACTTCTCCACGCCCAGGAGCCGTGTGAACTCTGCCTCAGCGAACCCGCCTGCCGGGTCGGGGTCATTGATCCACGAGTTGAGGGCAGCGGGTGGCAGGGCATCCCCAACTGTCCCCGCCAGCCTTAAGGCAAGCAGCCGCCAGTCAAACGCCTCGCCTCCAATCAGGTAGTCGAGACGCTGCCCTTCTGTGTCCTCATCAGCGAGCGGCCACTGTGCCACCGCCTCTAAAAGGGCCGCTTTCCAGTCGCACTCCGGTACGCGCAGGCGCTTTTTCAGCGCAGCAATGACCTTTCCCACCTCCCGGTTCATCGCCGCGTCAGGGACGTGGACGACCTTGACGGTCGGCTCGGTAGCCTCGTGGCCGGTGTTTTTGGGGGAGAGTTCAGGCACGGGGTGCGCCGGTAATCCTGGCCAGCAGCGAATATCGTTCGCTCTTGGGCGAGGATAAGAAGGCGCGTAACTCCTCGAACGGCAGGGTGTTGACAACACGCCACCGCTCGCACCAGCCCCGCCGCGCAATTTGCACCCCGTAGCGCATATCGAGGAAGTCAGTTGCCCGGTGCGAGTCAGTGCTTATGGCGAAGGCTACACCAAGCTCCACGGCGCGCCGCACGTGCGCGTCCTTCAGATCCAGCCGTTCCGCCGATGCGTTGACCTCCAGCAGTGTGCCCGTCTCGACTGCCACCCGACAGATTGCATCGAAGTCCAGGTCAACCGGCGCTCGACGTTTCATCAGGCGCGTCGTCAGGTGGGCGACGATGTCCACATGAGGGCTGTGCATGGCCTTGATAATGCGGGCCGTCATTGTGTCCCTGCTCTGGTCCATCGCAGAGTGGATGGAACCGAGAACCACGTCCAGGTCCATTAGAGCATCGTCGGGATAATCGAGCGAGCCGTCGGGCAGGATGTCCATCTCGGTGCCTGCGAGGAGCCGGATCCCCGGCGACTTCGCGTCCAGCCCGCGCACGGCGCGCGTGTGCTCCCGCAGTAGCTCGGCGTTTAACCCGCTGGCAACGGTCTGCGACTGCGAATGGTCCGTGACGGCCAGGTACTGCCAGCCGCGGGACTTGGCGGACGCGACCATCTCTGCGAGCGGTGCCTTGCCGTCCGTCCAGTCCGTGTGCGAATGGAGGTCGCCCCTGATGTCTTCCATCTCCACCGGGTGCGATAGCAGGTTTTGTGAGGCGGCTTCCAATTCCCCGGAGTCTTCGCGCATTTCAGGCGGGATGAAGGGCAGGCCGAGCCGACGATAGACTGCCTCCTCGGTCGCAAATGTTTCCATACGGCCCGTCGCTGCGTCGGTCAGCCCGTACTCGTTCAGCGACAGCCCCATCTGCTGCGCCCGCTCGCGCAGCCTCATCCCGTGCTGCTGCGACCCTGTGAAATAGAGCAGCAGCCCGCCGAATGCGTCGTCGGCCGTCACGCGCAGGTCCACCTGCAACGCGCCGTCAATGACGATGCTGCCCTTCGTGTCTTCGCTCTCCATCACGTCCTTCACGAATGGCAGGGACACGAACGCTGCGATCACTGCCGCCGGGTCGTCCGCGGTGCAGAGAAGGTCGATATCGCCGACGGTCTCACACCCGCGGCGTAGGCTGCCTGCAAACCCCAGGTTGCGCACTCCGGGGCACGCAGCCTGCAACGCAGTCATTACGCGCGCTGCCTCGGGCATGGCCTCACCGAGAGGGACGCGGTCGCCCTGAGACATCCGGTGTTTCAGGTGTCGGAGGATGTTCGCCGCGCTCTTTTCTCCAATGCGTGGCAATTTTGCGAAGGTCCCGCTTTCCAGCGCCATTTCAAGCTCGGACAGGTTTTTTATGCCGAGTTCCTGCGTTGCCTTCAGGGCCGTCTTCGGCCCTATGCCAGGCACCTTCATCAGGTCCAGCACGCCTACCGGGAATTCAGCCTTCAACCTGTCGTAGTAGCTCAGGCTGCCAGTGGCGGCGATCTCTTGCACCTTGCTGGTGATGGCCTCGCCGAAGCCGGGTATCGCCCGGAGCTTTTCTGCGTCCGCGGCTACGTCCGTAAGCTGGAACGACAGGTTTCCTATCGTCTCTGCCGCCCGCTCATATGCGCGGATCTTGAACACAGACTCGCCATTGAGTTGCAATAGCGCGGCGATATCCGCAAACATCCGGGCGATCTGCGTGTTGTTCATGGCAGGGAATTATGCGCCAATGGTGACACCTCCCATGAACGGGGGAGTGTGTGGATCAGCCATCCTCTAGGCCGTCCCGTGGCACTTCTTGTATTTCTTGCCGGAGCCGCATGTACAGGGGTCGTTGCGGCCTACCTTGCCCTTCGCCCCCGTATCCATGCCGTGCCCGCGGGCCACCGATGCCATCACGCTTGGCCTGCCGGAGATCACCTGCGCCGCCTTCGCGGACGATGCCGCGGGAGCTGGGCCGGTGGCTGGGACGGCCTGGCCTCTGGAAATAGCAGCAGGGGCCTGACCGGGCACAGCGCGCGCCTGAGCCTGTGCGACTGTAGCCCTTGTCGCCTGCTGGCCCTGCCCCTGCGCGGCTGGCTGCGACAGTGCGACGCGGAATATCGTCCGCGCCACGTTCGACTGCACGCGGGTCACAAGTGCCTGGAACATGTCGTAGGCCGCTCGCTTGTACTGGACAAGTGGATCCCGTTGACCGACAGCCTCGAGGCCGATGCCCTGACGGAAGTTCTCCATTGCGGTCAGGTGTTCGACCCATTCCTGGTCGATCGTCCGGAGCATTATGGCCCGCTCCAGCTGGCGCATCGTCTCAGGCCCGAATTCCAACTCCCGCTGGTCGTACGTTTTCTCGGCGTATTCAAGTACCTGCGATTCGACCTCATTCGTCTGGAGGCCGAGGATGTCATCCTCCGTCTTCAAAACATCTTGCACGGGGAAGACGGTCCCAAGCTCTTTCTGGAACCCGGGTACGTCCCACGACGAAGAGTCGCCCTTGAGCCGCGCTGCGACTATATCGGCGAGTTCCTTGTTCACATACTCCGTGACAGTGGGACGAAGGTTTTCTCCGTGAAGCACGCGGCGGCGGAGCTTGTAAATCACGTCCCTGTGCGTGTTCACGACGTCGTCATAGTCAACGAGGTGCTTCCGCATCTCGAAGTGGTGGCCCTCGACACGTGTCTGCGCCGCCTCAACGGACTTCGAGACCATTCGGTTCTCTATCGGGACGTCATCCTCCCAGCCCAGGAGATTCATGGCGCCCTTGATGCGGTCGCCCCCGAAGCGGCGGATCAGGTCGTCCTCTGTGGAGACATAGAACTGCGTCTCTCCAGGGTCACCCTGTCGGCCTGTGCGCCCACGGAGTTGATTGTCTATGCGCCGGGCCTCGTGGCGTTCAGTACCGAGCACGAACAATCCGCCCAGCGATACGACCCTGTCGTGCTCCGTCTGCCACTCTTCGCGCGGGATGCCGAGGGCATCTGGGTTTCCGCCCAGAATGATGTCCGTGCCGCGGCCCGCCATGTTCGTGGCTACTGTGACGGAACCGGCCCGGCCCGCCTGCGCCACCACGTGCGCTTCGCGCTCGTGCTGCTTGGCGTTCAAGACCTCGTGCGGCACGCCCTTGCGTTTCAGCAGTGCGGCGAGCATCTCGGACTTCTCGATGCTCGTCGTACCCACCAGCGTGGGCCGGCCAACCTGGTGCAACTCTTTGATCTTATTCGCCGCTGAGTCCCACTTGGCCTGTTCCGTCTTGAAAATCAGGTCTGCCCCGTCTACTCGGACCATGGGCTTGTTGGTCGGCACAAGCACTACTTCAAGCTTGTAGATCTTGAAGAACTCCTCCGCTTCAGTGTTCGCCGTGCCAGTCATGCCTGCGAGTTTCCGGTACATGCGGAAGTAGTTCTGGAGGGTGATCGTGGCGTAGGTGATCGTCTCCCGCCTGACCTCCACGCCTTCCTTGGCCTCGACAGCCTGGTGCAGTCCGTCGGACCACCTGCGCCCGGTCATCAGGCGTCCGGTGAACTCATCCACTATGAGGATCTCGCCGTCCTGGACGACGTAGTCCCGGTCTTTCTGGTAGAGAGCCTCGGCGCGCACTGCGTTTTCGACAAAATGCGTCAGCGCATCGTGCTGCGGGTCGTAAAGGTTCTCGACGTTCAGCAGCTTTTCAACCATTGCGATGCCGTCGGAAGTCAGGGATATCTGGCGCTGCTTTTCATCGATTGTGTAGTGCGATTGCTTCTCCAGGCGTTTGGCAAGGGCGGAAAAACGGCGGTACTCGGACCCGGACTCGCGCGCCGGACCGGAAATAATGAGCGGCGTGCGCGCTTCGTCAATCAGGATGTTGTCGACCTCGTCCACTATGGCGAAGGCGAGCCCCCGCTGGACCATTCTGGGCGTGTCTTCCACCATGTTGTCCCGCAGGTAGTCGAAGCCGAACTCATGGTTCGTGCCGTAGGTGATGTCCGCGGCGTACGCTTCCCGCCGTGAGCAGGGCCGCATACTCTCGCCTGCAACCGCGGCAAAGATGGCCGCTCCGTCCTTGTCTTTCTTGGATGTCGCCTCGACTTTCGCAGAGGGGTCGTAGATCAGAGACGACTCGTTCTGGAGGCACCCGACGGTGAGTCCAAGGGCAGAGTAAATTACAGCCATCCACGACGCGTCGCGCTTCGCCAGATAGTCGTTGACCGTGATGACGTGGACTCCCTCACCGGTCAATGCGTTCAGGTAGGCAGGGAGGGTTGCAACGAGAGTCTTACCTTCACCCGTGCGCATTTCTGCGATCTTCCCGGAGTGAAGTACTGCGCCGCCAATCATCTGGACGTCGAAATGGCGCATTTTCAGCGTGCGCCGGGACGCCTCACGCGTCGCTGCAAACGCATCGGCCATGATGTCATCGAGCGTCCGCCCCTCGGCCAGTCTCGCTTTCAGTTTCTGAGTGGTCGCCCTGAGCTCTTCGTCTGAGAGTTGTTCGAACTCCGGTTCACGGGCCTTGATCTCAGCCACGAGCGGCCGCAGCTTGCTAATGGCCTTCTCGTTGGAATCGCCAATAAATTTCGTCAGAAACCCAACCATGAGTCAGTCCTGCCTGTCTACTAGCGCGTGGCCAGACTCGCATGAATGCGGGCGCGCCACGCACCATTCTCACCCTTCGCGGGCATAAGTGGAAGCAGAGAGCCTGAAAGGCAGGCGGAAAGCGTCAAGCTGGAAATGTGCCCCGCGAGATCGAGTTACCTTCTGCCTTTGCGTCACGGCCCAAACTGGCGGTTGATGCAGGCCGGGGCGGAACGACCCCCTGAACTTAATTGAGCGTCTCTACATCAGGGCTGCTGGCTGAAGAGAGCGCCCACGGACAACCCGTTGTGTATGCGGTAGATCGCCTCACCAAGCATGTCCGCCACTGTCAGCACCTTGATCTTGGGAGTGATTTTTGACTGTGGGACCGGGATCGTATCTGTGACGACGATCTCCTTGATTTCCGGTACCGCGCTTAACTTGTGCGATGCCTCGCCGGGCAGGATGGCGTGCGTGGCGCAGGCGTAAATGTCCGTCGCGCCCTCTTTCTTGAGGATGGAGGCCGCCGCGATCATGGAGCCGCCGGTATTGATTTCATCATCGAACAGAATGGCTGGCATCCCAGCCACATCACCGATGATGTTCAGGCTCTCTGCCATCTCTCTGTTGCCCACCCGGCGTTTTTCTATGATCGCCAGCGGGGCGTCTATACGCGCCGCGAAGTCGCGCGCCCTCTTGCTGATGCCTATGTCCGTCGCCACGACCACTGGCTCTTTCAACTTCTTATCCTGAAAATACTTCACGAGCTTCGGCAGAGATGTCAGTTCGTCCACTGGCACGGAAAAGAAGCCCTGCACCTGTCCGGCGTGCAGGTCCACCGTGAGCACGCGGTTGGCCCCTGCGGTCTCGATCAGGTCCGCCACGAGACGCCCGGTGATCGGCACGCGAGGCTGGTCTTTCTTGTCTGTACGCGCGTATGAGTAGTAGGGCAGGACCGCTGTGATGCGCCCCGCCGATGCGCGCTTGGCTGCATCGATGAAGATCAGCATCTCCATGATGTTGTCGTTTACCGGCGTCACGGTCGGCTGGATGATGAACACGTCCCGCTGCCGGACGTTGTCCATGATTCGGACGAATGTGTTGTCGTTGCTGAACTTAAACACATCGGACTTGCCGAGCGGGACCTTCAAGTATTCGCAGATGTGTTTCGCCAGCTCGGGGTGAGCATTGCCCGTGAAGATCGCGAGTTCGCCGAATGCGGTGAGCATGTGGTTCCTCATGGAGCGGTGCAGGCTACCGCCCGCGAGCAGCGGTGCAGCGAGATGGTGGGACAAGTATGGTACGGGAAGCTCTACACCCGCGGTACTGCACGTCGGCAGGCCCCAATTGGCCTTCTGTTGGATATCCGGCTGAACGGCCGGCGTCTGATCGGAGATACGCGCATGTGCAATTGTCGAGGGCTTCTACCGAAAGGCAAGTCGCGGGAGGTCCTGCGCTGAAACCACCGGGCACACGCCCCGCACGGGTCGTCGTCCATATGCGCGTCGCCACTGCATCTTGGGCAACCCATGAAGTGAAGCTACGGTCACCTTGTCCCGGCGTTTGGAGATCCTGCACCGAAAGGTGCGCCGGGGCCATCACCGCCAGTCCGAAGTTCCACCGTTTACAGCCTTCCAAAGTCTTGCGCCCATGCACGTGATTCAGGCCGGACTGTGCTGGTGCCGGTACTACGGGCAGTACTGCCCATCCTTGTACCCGAAGATGAGTGTGCCGTCCCTGACAAGGATTGGCCGGCGGATCAGACGCGGCTGCTCCGCCATCAGCTGGATCAACTCCTCATCAGAAATCTCGCCCCGCCGGTCTCTGAGTCCCCCGGCGCTGGGGCTGTTCCATGAAAACATCTCATCCGGCGAACTCAAACCCGCCAGCGTGCGAATCTCTTCTACAGAGAGCCTGTCCTTGAAAAAGTCCCGCTCTTCGTATGGAGAACCTGCTTGCGAGAGAGCCTCCCTCGCTTTTCTGCAGGTGCTTCACTTCGCCCAGTGATAAAAAGTCATCGTTGCTGTCATGCGATCACCCCTGAACCCCCGTGTCTGGCGGGTACCCTCCTTCCCTGCGCGGGCGAGGGGTTGAAATATATCCTGACGGCTTTTCCATGCGCCTTTCATTTGCCGCACAACCGTTCTTGCGCGAGCATCGCGTAGTGAATTCTTCCAAGACTCTCGCTGATAGTGTCCCTGTTGCGGCGCAGCGCGGCAACATCCTCCTCCGCAAGGTGCCTGCGGTACTTGCCCCATGGCGGCGGGGTCCATCAAGCCTCACGAACCTAAACGCGTACGCATTCGGCCTGTCAGCCGTTTTTACAGGCGTCGGTTCGGGCGTGATGCCGTTGATGATCACCGGGCTTACTGACAGGGGCCGCATCCATTTCCTATGGATGGACATGGACAAAAACGGTGGCATCGCCATCGTGTCCCTCGCAGGCCTGATCATCGCCGCCCTCATACAACCGGTCGCTGGATATTTGAGCGACCGCTCGAACACCACGCCTGGCCAGCGAACCCAGTTCCTGGCCGTGGGTGCTGTCGGACTCGGCCTGGCGGTATTGAGTCTGGGTTTTGCAGATGTTTTCCTGGCGATGCTGGCTGCCACCATAGCGATCCAGGTCTTTGGCAATATCATCCAGGGCCCGGCGCAAGCGCTCCTCATAGACCACGTTCCTCCTTCCCGGATGGGCTCTGCCGCTGGCCTGCTAAACGTCTTCAAGGTGGCCGGAGCTGGAATCGCCGTAGTTGCCGTTCTCCTGCTGATGAACAACTACCAGATCCGATTGAGGAACGGTGATGTCGAGGCGGCCCGGGTATGGCTATGGATTTCGCTTGTTCTGGTATTGATCGTCATGCTGATTAGCGTGGGGTGGACCAGCCTGTCCCTGCGGCACCGCAGGGCTGGAGGGGCCTTGCCCGCGTTTGCGCAAGACGAGCGGGACCTGCCATCTCGCACCGTCTCAGATGCCGCGGCGCCATCTGGCCCGAAGCCGACAACCCTGCGTGGTGAGTATCTGTGGTTCTTGGTGTCGCTGGTCTTCGTGGTAGGGGCAATGTCTGCCATGCAGGTTTATTCGATCCCTTTCCTTGAAGACGCTGTAGGCCTTGAGAACCCTGCTTTAGATGCGGCACTCCTTGCAATCGTTTTGACTGTCACAGCGGGCGCCGTTGCTGTCCCTGCGGGCAGGTTGCAGGACCGCTTCGGCCACCGGGTATTGCTGTTAGTTGCGGCCGGTTTCGGTGCGGCTGGAGCGCTCCTTCTACTCAGTGCGAGCGCCTTGGCCCACGTGTTATTGATAGGTGTGCCTCTGGGCATTGCCATCGGCATCTTCCTCAGCGTCACATGGGCGATGGCCAACGGTCTGGTGCCCAGGACTAAGGCGGCGCAGAACCTGGGCTACACGAGCCTCGCCACCTTGTTGGGCGCTGTGTTGGGGAGGCTCGGCGGGCCAGGCATAGACGCGCTGAACGCCAATACGCCCAAGCTCGGGTACGACGTCATGCTTGGCATCGTAGCCCTGGCATTCATCATCTCGCCGTTGCTCCTCACGCGCGTCGGCGACGGGCCGGGAGGCCGGAAAGGCGCTCGGCAGGGGCGGGCGATACCAGAAGGGGACAGTTGATGGACGTTTACCTGGCGAGCCCAAGAGGGTTTTGCGCCGGCGTCGTGCGCGCCGTTGACATAGTCGAGCTTGCGTTGGCGAAGTTCGGCCCGCCCGTCTATGTGAAACACCAGATCGTTCACAACCCGCATGTTGTCGCCGACCTCGAAGCGAAGGGCGCGCGCACCATCGAGCACGTTGAAGATATCCCTCATGGCGCGGTCGTTGTCTTCTCCGCCCATGGCTCGCCGCCTTCAGACTATGACGCGGCCCGCAAGCAGAACCTGCACGTCATAGACGCCACGTGCCCGCTTGTTACCCGCGTCCATAACGAGGCCAAGAAGTACGCCAGGGAAGGAAAGCAGGTCATCCTCGTGGGCCACCGTGGCCATCAGGAGGTGATAGGCACGACCGGCCAGGCCCCAATGACCCTCTTCGACGAGCGCGAGGAGTTTCCCTCCGACGGCTGGAAGCAGGGTGTGGAGGTGGCCGTCCTAACTCAAACCACGCTCTCCGTCAGGGATACGGCAAAGGCGGTGTCAGAAATCCAGAAGCGCTATCCTGCGGCAATCGTTCGCAACGATATCTGCTACGCAACGACGAACCGACAGGAGGCTGCGCAGGAACTGGCAAAGCTGACGCAGATCGTCCTTGTCATCGGTGCGCAAAACAGCTCCAACTGCAATCGCCTTAGAGAGGTAGCGATTGCCGAGGGAGTCCCCGCTTATCTAATAAATGGGCCGGACGAGATGAACATGGAGTGGTTCAAGGGTGTCAAGCGTGTCGGTATCACTTCCGGCGCATCGACGCCCGAAAAACTTGTCCAGGCGGTCGTCAAGGCGCTTGGCCCTGCCAGTGTGATCCACATCGGTGGAGGCGAAGAGAACATTACATTCACTTTGCCAAGGGAACTCCGGGACAGCCAGAAGCCAGCAAATACCGTCTCTGGAGATTGACCAGCGGACATGAGTCCCATACATCTCTGCTGGTCTTTCGCATTGCTCTGGCTCCATACACCCCTTCCCTCCGGATACATCTCTGGCCGAGGGTTGTGACAGGGTGGAGGGTATGGCAGGCGGGCCGGACCATGCCATGCGTCCAGGGCGGGGGCGCATGAAGGCATCCGAGACGGTGCAACCGTATACTGCGAGCATGAGTGGTGCGCACGAAAAAGAGACTCTACGAGTTGAAGCAGTAGCTCTTCAGGAGGCTCAGGGATTACCGCATCCGGCACCCGCTGAAGCGCAGGAAGCCGCGCTGGGCCCTGCCGGGAAGACAGGGCGTAGTTGGCGGCTCTCGCTTCTTGTGGATCCGCTCCCATGGCTGGCTCTGGTGACTGTCTTCACCGCTGACCAGGTCAGCAAGACGCTGGTCATCCGCTCGCTGACCCGGTTCGAATCGTGGCCGACAGACGGTTTTTTCCGGATCACGCATGCATGGAATACGGGTACCGCCTTCGGCCTCTTCCCGCAGTATGGCGGGCTGTTGACGATAGTCTCGCTGGTGGCGGTGGTGATCCTGGTTCTCTTTTACAGGATGGCCAAGAACCCTTCGGCGGTGGTGAGAGTTGCCTTCGGAATGCAGATTGGCGGCGCGTTTGGGAACCTGTTCGATCGCTTGCGGATCGGACACGTCACTGACTTCCTGGATGTTGGACCGTGGCCTGTGTTCAACCTTGCTGACTCATCGATCGTCGTAGGCATCGCGCTGATGGCGTGGCACTTCTGGAACGCATCGAGAGTGGAGCAGACAGCGCGGTCCGGGGCAAGCCCACAGGACGCACTTGGTGCCACCGCTGAAGGCCGCCAGTAAGTCGTAACCTACAACTCCATGCCGCCCGCATCCCCTGCCCCGGCGGTGCCGCGCTCTTCCCAGAACGGGCACGTAGTAGACGGTTAGAGGGCATCCAGAAGTTCCTACGCAATGAATGAGATCGGTCCGAGACTCCTCCCTCACCCGGGTCCTTTCCCGTCGGAAGGGGCATCTACTGGGCGGCCAGAGCCTGTGCCAGAAGCCATTGAATGGACGGTGGTCCCCGATGTCCCGCGGACCAGACTTGATGTCGCCCTTTCATCCCATTTGCCCCGCCTGAGCAGGTCGGCGGCGCAGCGGCTCGTTCGTGAGGGGATGACGCGCGTAAATGGCAGGGTCGTGATGAAGCCGTCGTTGGAGGTCGGTCCAGGCGACAATTTGACTGTGGAGTTGTCGGGTGCGGGGCAGGGTTCGGTGCTGATCGGCGAGGGGTCAGGAGGCAGCGGCGGATCTGTCCCGGACTTGAAGGTCGTCTACGAAGACGAGCACATCCTGGTGGTGGATAAAGCGGCGGGCGTGTCCGTGCATCCGGGGCCTGGTCATCATGGCGATACGCTCGTGGATGGGCTGCTGGCGGTACGGCCTGAAGTTGCCGGGGTGGGTCAGCCGGATAGGCCGGGCGTTGTGCACAGGCTGGACCTCGACACGTCAGGGTTGTTGATCTTTGCAAAGACTCAAGTCGCCTACGAAACGCTCGTGCGGATGATCAAGGCGCGGGACGTTAAACGGACCTACATTGCCCTCGTGTCCGGGCACGTCGAGCCGCCGGAAGGGGTTATCGATGCACCGGTCGGCAGGGACCCGTCTCGGCGGACAAGGCAGGCGATCGTGGAGGGAGGGAAAGCGGCTAGGACGCGTTACAGGGTGGTCAGGCATGTCGTCCTGGCGGAATTTGGGCGCCGGGGCCCATCGACAACCCCGGAGCGAGCGGACAGTGGGCTAGGGGCAGGCCGGGCTTCGTTGCTCGTGGTGACACTCGAGACCGGGCGGATGCACCAGATAAGGGTCCATATGGCGGCCATCGGTCATCCAGTGGTAGGTGATCAGGTGTACGGCGATAAAACGGTGACGCTACCGGGCCTAACGAGACAGTTCCTGCATGCGGCGGCGCTTGTCTTCAAACATCCGGTTACAGGTGCTCAGGTAGAGGTGACATCATCCTTGCCCGATGATCTGGCCGCGGCTGCCCCGGGGCTGGTGGTGTGATGGCGGAGTACACAGGTCAGTGTTCAGAGTGCGAATGCTGAATATCTGTGGGCTGGCCAGCAGGCGCGCCAGCGGCATGTAAGATTTACCGGCTCTATTCATGCTGGCGACGGAATCAATGTGCCAATTTCGGCACAAAGGACTGACACATGGCGTCAAACACAGGTGACAACAAGAGGCTCTCAGGCAAGGTTGCGATCGTGACAGGAGGGGCGTCAGGCATAGGCGAGGCCACCTCCCGGATCTTCGCGCAGCAAGGGGCGAAGGTGGTGGTCGCGGACATCCAGGATGAGCGGGGAAATCTGGTCGCGGGCGAGGTTGTCAAGGCAGGTGGCGAGGCCACTTTCATGCATCTTAATGTGGCGAACGAGGCTGAGTGGGAGCGCGTCATCGCAGACACCGTCAAGCGTTACGGCAGGCTGGACATCCTGGTGAACAACGCAGGAATGTCAGGGCCGAAAGGCCGGGAGCATGTCGAGCAGGTGCAGCGCGAGAACTGGGACGCAGTGATGGCGGTGAACGCGACGAGCGTTGTGCTTGCCATGAAGCACGCCATCCCACACATGCGGCGCGCAGGCGGCGGGTCGGTCATCAACATCTCCTCGATTTACGGGATCGTGGGCAGCAAGGGTGGCGGCGCGGCTTACCACGCGTCCAAGGGCGCGGTGCGGATCCTCTCCAAAATGGCGGCGGTGCAGTACGCCGTGGACAAGATCCGTGTGAACTCGGTACACCCGGGGTTCGTGGAGTCGCCCATGACAGCCGAGTTGCACGGACGGCCGGGGGTGCGGGAGGAGCGGGAATCGCTTACGCCCATCGGACGCATTGGCACTCCGGAAGACATTGCCATGGGCAACCTTTACCTGGCTTCAGACGAATCTTCTTTCGTCACCGGTACCGAGCTTGTCATTGATGGCGGGATGACGGCCCAATAAACCGGCGGGATGGCAAGGGACAGGTAGTGCCCCGGTCATGACAGGGGCACTACCTGTCGCTCTGGAGATTGTGTTGGTGCAGGGCCTACGTTCGGCCTGCGTACTGTATCGAAGGTGTTTTGGAAGACAGGGGCTTGTGGGCGACCGCGGTCACCAGCGCCGGGGCCGCAATGAAGTGTGATGGCGTGAAGGCAGCGCGATCAGCGCGTCGGAGGCGAGACTGAGCCGTTGATCCAGGGAACTCTCCGTGTCCGCTCCCAGGTTCCACTCACCCGTTAGGGGCGATCGCCGTGCGAATGCCGGCGCCAGAGGCCGCGTGTTTGAACGCCTCGGCCATCTTGTGCAACGGGTACCTGCTCGTCACTGCACCCTCGAATGACAGGTGGGGCAGTTCGGCCAACGCTGCCTTGAACGATAGGCCGCGGCCCATCGTAGTACCGAGCGTTATCGCCTTCCCCTGCCAGGCGTGGACGGGCATGGGCAACTGGCCCTTTGTTGGGTGCAATCCCACCGCCTGGACGTGGCCGCGGGTTCTCGTCAGCCTGATCGTGTCAGCCAGAAGCTGTGGGGTGCCGACAGCTTCAATACCCACGTCCACTCCTCTGCCTTTTGTAAGGTCCTTCACCAGCGTGGCCAGATCAGTCTTCTGGGGGTCGACGAGTACGGTCGCCCCTACCTTGCGGGCGAACTCGCGCCTGTGTTCTGAAAGATCGGACACAATCACGTCCCGGGCTCCGCGCCGCGCCGCGAGGGCGACCGCAGCGAGCCCCAGTACTCCTGCGCCGATGACGAGGACCGTCCCTCCCTCCGGCACCTTGAACTGGTCGAAGTTAGAGGCGACGCACGCCACGGGTTCGGTCAGCGCCGCTGTCTCTGGATCCAGTCCCATGGGCAGCAGGTGAGCGTTGCGCACGGGCAAGAGTGCGTACTGGGCATATCCGGGAGCGCGCGTCATCTGGCCGCACTCCGCTTCGTAACCCTGCTTGCACACATCGCAAAGACCGCACCCGTAGGTCGGTTCGCAGGTGACCATTTTGTTCAGAAGCTCCCGGCCCGTGCCTGCCCCTGCCTCTACCACCTCGCCCGAAAACTCGTGGCCCATGAGCAGGGGCGGAGTTCGCTCCAACAGTCCCTGAGCGGTGTGAAAATCGGTCGCGCAGATGCTAGCCGTATGGATCTTGACTACCACCATCCCCTGCCCAGGTTTCGGGTCCGGTGCGTCATCCAACGTGAAGTCCATTTGACCGCGCCACGTAGCGACCTTCATGTCCCACCTCCCTTCGGGTGTTTTTTCGGCAGCGCAGCAGAAATCACAGGGGCGCCTGTGAACGGGCCGGCGGGAGCGGTGCCCGTCCGGAGGGCCAACCGGCCACGCACGGCGTCTTCCGCGCCGATGATGCGTGCCACCGTCCAGCTGATATCGAACAGGCGCGCCTGAAAACTCTCGCGTGGGTAGGGAGCGTATACACCGGCTGGCGCGATGACGGTGGTCAGCACATCGTTGCCTGAATGGGCCGGGCCGGGGTCTTCTATGTTCCCGTGGTCGGACGTAATGATGACCGAATAGCCGTTGGCGAGCGCGGCGCGCACCATCGTGCCGGCTGCCGCGTCGGCGGCTTCGTATGCCTTGACTGCGGCGGTGACCTTTGCCTTTGCCTCGACCGAACGGTCGGACTCCATTGGCAGCAGGTGTCCGATCATGTCCGGGGCGGCGAGGTTGCAGCAGACCAGTCGTTTTTCCTTCAGGGCAAGTTGTTTCGAGACGAAGTCAGCGATCTCAGGGCTGCGCATATGTGGGTGGAGAATGAAATCCGAGTCACTCATGACTCCGTCCTTTTCCGCGTAGGAGGGGACGATCTCCCGGGTCTCCACCCCATCTGCTACCGGGCTTGCCCGGCGGCCGCGGAAGAAATAGCCCATGTGCAGTGACTTGACGCTTTCGGCGACGAGCAGGTACTTCGCGCCAGGGACGATATCCGGCCACATGGCAAGTATGTTGTCCCCGTGCGGGCGGACGGGGTAAACCACAGAGACCCCATGTTTATGTTCGAAGTCAGGGTGGTACTCCGAGAAGGTGCTGATCTTGAGGTTCAGATCTGGCTTCAGCCAGTCGAAAGAATAGGACCGGCCCCGCAGCCCGGCTTCCCGCGAGAGGAAACCACGTGCGCCCAAGAGGGCTGCAGTGGCCGCTCTCTGACGGTCTGGCCTGAAGTTCAGGTTTACGAAAACCTCCCCTGAGCCGATCGTCCGTGGCTTGCCAGCGCGGTCTGTCACGGTGATGGGGGGCACATCTGTATCACCGGCGCCTGACTTGTGGGCAGCGGCCACGGCTCGCTGGACGCCTTCGAAGCCGAAAACATGGACGCCTTCGCCTCGGGTGAGCAGCAAGTGGTTGGAGCGGGTGTTGTGCTCCTGATAATCGCGGTCCATCGCGATCGAGCGGCCCACCACCCAGCAAAGGCTTTCCTGCGCGTTGTATTTGCTGAGAAGGGCTTCGAGTTGCTGAAGATAACGACCCGTGCCGCCGGAACTCTGGGTGGACGAATGTGGCGCACTGTCCCGGCCGTCTAGGATGGCCTGCATGCGGACTCGCACCGGGTCTGCCTTGAGGCGGGAAAATACGAGGTCAAGGAAGGCTTCGAGGTGGTTCCATGCACTGTGGACGCGGCCATCGTTACCCTGCGTGCCGGACAGGAGAAAGCAAAAGTTCAGAGTGCTGCCGGGGGCAACGCCGGAACGGACGGCGTCCAGCAGCGCGGCGTTCTGGAAGAACCGGCCATTTTCGATGGACTCTGTGATTTCGCGCGAGGTCTGGGGAGCGAGAGTGAAGTTGGCGATCTGCTGGTGGCCCGTCTCCGAATTACCGCTGACGGCAGGGATGGTTTCCTCGTAACCGGCCCAGATCCCGCTCGCACTGGTGGGCATGGAGAGATGGGAATTGCGGTACAACTTGAAGTTGGGGGCTTTAGCCATCCACGGGACGTAGCGGGCCTCAGCAGCGGCCCGGCGCACGAGAGGGGAAGCTGAATCTAGTGCCTTCCTGCCCACGTGTGACGATGCGACTGCCCTGAGGGCCGCGATCTGATCGACGGCGGCGCCGAAGGGTGTTTCGGGCTCAAGGGTTTCAGCGTGGACCGGAAAAAGCGAGAGCCGCGCCAATGTGTCTGGGTCTAGACGCGCAGACGGGTGCGCTTTCAGAGCCGCGCCAGCCTGCATGACAAGGACGGCTCTCGTCGAGTCGCTGAGTGTTTCCCATGCGGCCATGGCGACAGCCATGCCACTGTGACGGTTGTGACCGAGTCCATCGAGCACGATCAGCAGCGCTCTGCCCGATCCTTTGGAAATCATCTCAGTAATGGCGGAGGCTTCCCCTTCATCCCTGGATCAAGTTCAGTGCCTGATGATTCCCCTCGGGCTGGCCGCTACCCCAGGGTCTATTGCCATGTGATTGTCAGAGTTTCCATATTGAACGGAGTGGGGATGCCATTGCTTGCCAACCATCCCGCGGGTAGCTCGATGGCGGCAGAATAGACGCTCGAGGGCCTGTACTCAAGCGCGGTTGCCCTGCACCTGGTCGGCCATGGTTCACTGTCTTCGCCACGGTTTCTCGGGCACGGCTTCATTGTTAGAGCGCTTACGACCCTCCCCGTCCCATCAATGTAGAGCAGGTCTATGGGCGCGTAGGTGTTGAACATCCAGAATCCGCCCGCCGTCGGCTGGTCGAAGACAAAGAGCATCCCTGTGCCGGGCGGGACCGTCAGGCGGCACATGAGGCCCTGGCTGCGCTCGCTTTCAGTAGAGGCAACCTCGGCCTGAACGAATAGCTCCAAGTCCCCGCTCTTGATGGTGACCAGTTTCATGGGCCGCGGCGAACGAGACACGAGCGAGCAGTCCGAATTGTCTGCAAAAACTGGGGCGGGATGCGGGGAGGAAAGTGGCACATGAACCGTCGCCGCTGGAAGGGGAGTGGTTGCTGGTGCAGTGATGACATTCTGTGCAAACGTGGGTATCGGCAGCTTCGGCGTATCAGTGGTGAGAGTAACGGTTGCAGTAGGAGTAACGTTGACGGGCTGTGGCGGAGTAGCCGGAGGGGCGACGCTCCGGGAGCAGACGCCCGCGATCGTGACAACAATGGCGGCGAGGGCCGGGACAATGACTCTTTTGCTTAGGTTCACCGTTAGATGTTAGTGCAAAGTCTGGCAACGGACAGCCTGGGAATTCACATTGGCTGAGCGTGCTGAAGGAGCGGCGGCGCAAGGGCATACAGCGCTCCGACCGCATGTTGCTCCTGCGGCCTCGCACAGCCAGCGGGTCTCTCTGGCGACAATGTTCGATTCGTTTCGAATCCGCAGTTTCCGCTATCAGTGGTCTGCAGATGCTGTCTCCGTCTGGGCGAGCGAGATGGAGAACCTGGTGCTCGGCTGGTACATCATCGCCGAGACGGGTTCTGCGTTCCAGACAGGGCTGCTGGCCGCGCTGAGGTTTGGGGGGACACTGATCGCGCCCCTCTATGGTGTCATGGCGGATCGGATGAACCGCAGGAAGATGCTGGTGGGGATGCGGCTGATCTTCGCCGGGCAGGCGGCGGTCATGATGGCTCTCGCGCTGACTGGGGCGCTCCACCCGTGGCACGCCTTCGTCCTATCGTTCCTGATCGGTCTGGTGCGTCAGGGCGAACAAGTGGTGCGTCAATCGCTCATCGCGGACACTGTGCCTCGCGACAGGCTGATGAATGCGACTGGTCTGGCAAGAACTACTCAGGACCTCTCTCGCATGGCCGGGTCTTTCCTTGGCGCGGGGCTGCTGTCGCAACTGGGCCTCGGTCAAGCGTACATAGGTGTGACGTGCTTCTTCTTTGTGAGCGCGCTCCTTGCTCTGGGAATTACACTGAAGCAGGGCGTCAGGGTCAGGCCGTTGACATCTCCCATGGAGAACCTGCGGACGGGCGCAAGTTACATGCGGCGCGACCGGACGATCGTTGCGGTCATGTTTCTGGCGTTCCTTGTGAACTTCACGACGTTCCCGCTCACGAACGGCCTCCTGCCTGTCGTGGCGAAGCAGGTGTTTGACATGGGGCCGACGGGGTTGGCGACGCTGACCGCGGTGACGGCCGTAGGTGCGCTGGTCGGTTCGCTTGCCATGGCGGCGGTATCGTCGCGTGCGGCCAGGCCCGACCGGCTGATGATTGTGGGGATCATCGCCTGGCACGTGACTGTGCTCGCGTTCAGCCAAGTGCACGGGCTGGGCCTCGCGCTCCTTGTGCTGTCTCTTTACGGTGCAGCCATGAGTTTTTCGATGGTCACGATGTCAACGCTGCTGCTTGAGACGACCGAGGCCGAATTCCGAGGGCGCGTGATGGGAGTGCGCATGCTTGCCGTGTACGGGTTGCCCATGGGTCTTCTGCTCGGAGGTGTGCTTAGCGACAGGTACAACGTGCAGACGGCGACACTGATACTCGGCCTGATTGGGATAGGGATGCTGGTAGCGGCGCTTGTGGCCTGGCCGGAGTTATGGAGGAAGCGGCCTGCTCGATGAGGACGGGGAACTTGCAGAAACGGGGGTCCGGGGGACAGGGCTCGCACGCGTCAAACGATCAGGCCGCAGTTCGCCTTGAACTCTTGCCTGCCTTAGCACTTTGCCTCAGGAGTCCAATTGAAATGGCCGATCCGGCCGATAACCTGAGAACCTGCGATTCCGGGAGAGCCCTGATCCGAAGCCGTGGCGCAGTGGCAGACGCTGTCAGTTCCTCAGAATCTGGCCGAAGAACATAGCCACCCTCGCTGCCACCTCCTGTTCGGCCCCTCTCATGTCGTGTCCCGGCCCCTCTATTTGGGCGATTTCCACCGGAGGGCGCATCTCCTCAACCAGGGCCGCAAGCTCTGCCGGGGCGACGATCTTGTCCCTTGACCCGACAATGAACAGCCGGGGCCTTTTGTCGTGGGACAGCGGTGATCCTTTGATAGAAGAAAGGGGAGGGGAGATCAGGGCGAACGCCTTCGCGTCCTTCAGGCCGTTCATCCCGCGGGCCATCGCTGCCGCTCCAGCCGAATACCCCACTACGCCGCACTGCCTAGGCTTCACCTCACGCCACGCCCGCAGCGTGTCCAGCGCGCCGGCAACGTCCCTGGCTGCCGACCCGCCGGCTTCAGTCGCTCCCTCGCGAAATGGGCGGAAGTTGAACCGGAGTGTCGCGACGTTGTGCTCCGCCAGCGCCTTGCAGATGGCAAAGGTCACCGGAGAGTCCATGTTCCCGCCAAACAGCGGGTGGGCATGGCAGATGAGTACGCCGGGGTAAGGCGGCGCGCCATCAACGGGAGTCGCCAGCACGCCCTGCACCGGCTCGCCGTCAACCTCGAACTCGATTGCAGACTGTCTCAGTGGGTAGAGCATTTCATTCAGAACCTAAATCCCTCTCCACGGGTGTTCATTGAGTGCGAGGGGCGGGGTATCTGCCGGGGCGGGCATCAGGGTTGAAGCCGCAGGAAGGGTTCTTCTCCACGGCCCGCCGGGACTCAGGGCGGCGACGGAGCGACCAGCCGTCTCTCCCTGGAGTGTCCTCGCTCACGACTGGCCCTGCCGTTGCTAGAATCGCACGGTTGCCGGGAATATGCGACTTGTGTCGCCGCCCGGGACACCGGTTCCATATCGCACCATGTAGCTATCTCAACAACGGCGGAAATGACTTCCACGCCCCGGCACCCTGCCTTGTTCGGACCCACCTCGCCGGGACAGGGAAATTCAAGCCCGCCCAGCCCTCTTCGCAATAGCAACAGAGGGAATGACAGGGGACACACCTTGCCAGCAAAGATCCGGGTAGACCTCCGCTCAGACACGGTCTCCAAGCCCACGCCCGAAATGCGCAAGGCCATGTACGACGCTGAAGTGGGTGATGACGTTTACGGTGACGACCCCACCACCAACAGGCTCCAGGAAAAGGCTGCAGAGATGCTCGGCAAAGAAGCCGGCCTCTTTGTCACTTCTGGAACACAGAGCAACCTCGTCGCAGTCCTGGCTCAGGCCACGCGCGGCGACGAGATCATCGTCGGTGACAAGTGCCACATCTTCAACAGCGAGGCTGGTGGTACCTCCGTCCTCGGCAGCATCGTCATGTATCCCATCAAGACCCAGCCGGACGGCACGTTCGACACCGAGGACATTAACGGAGCGATCAAGCCGCGCGACTACCACAAGCCCACGACAGTTCTCCTCTGTCTCGAAAACACTCACAACCTTACGGGCGGCCGCGCCGTCACGCCCTCCGCCACCAAAAAGATGGCCGACGCCGGGCGAAAGAAGGGCCTGCGCGTCCACCTGGATGGAGCACGCCTGTTCAATGCATCCGCCGCGCTGGAATGTCCCGTGACGGAACTAACGAAGAGTGTGGACACGGTCGGGTTCTGCTTGTCGAAGAGCCTGTGCTGCCCAATAGGCAGCGTATTGTGCGGCGATAAAGACTTCATCGGCGAGGCTAAACGCTGGCGCAAGATGCTCGGTGGCGGGATGCGCCAGGTCGGCATCGTCGCAGCGGCGGGAATCGTCGCGCTCGACACAATGGTTGACCGGTTGGCCGACGATCACGCGAACGCCAAGAAACTCGCAGGCGGGCTAGTCGAAATCAAGGGCATAAAACTCGATGCCTCTATTGTGCAGACGAACATTGTCCGCTTCGGCGTCCCGAAGGGCTCGGGCGGTAAGATCGCCGCGCTGCTCAAGGAGGAGGGCGTCCAGATCAACGGTGGTGATTCCGACCTCCGCATGGTCACTTACCACGGTGTCTCCAGCGCGGACATAGAGTTCACGCTGCGATCCATGCGCAAGGTCATGTCAATAGTCAATAAGTCCGCTGCGTAATCCTCTCCATCGGGTGCTCTTTGGGAGCGAGAGGGCTTGGGTGTGAGGTGACCAACTATGCAAACACTACTAAGAACTGTTCACTGACTCTGACCCTCTCCCAGTTGGAGGCGGGTCAGGGTTCAGGGCATCTTGGCCAAGTTTCGCTTGTGGCAGCCCCGCTCGGCAGGTACCCCTAACTCCGCTCCCGCTGCTCTTCTGACTCGGGCTGGCGCTGCGATTTCGGCGCGTACTTTGGGCCCCACCAGCGGCGCAGGCGTTCGGCCGCCTCCCGTTCTGCTCCGAGCGCGCCCGGGAAGTAGTACCTGTGCCCGCGGAGGTTGTCCGGCAGGTTCTCCATCGCCGTGAAGTGCTCCTCGTAATCGTGCGCGTACTTGTAGCCCTCGCCGTAGCCCAAGCGCTTCATCAAGCCAGTTGGCGCGTTGCGGAGGTGCATCGGTACAGGCTCGTTGCGGCTGTTTTGAACGTCAAGCAGGGCGCGGCCTATCGCCGCATACGCCGAGTTGCTTTTAGGGGCCGAGGCCAGGTACACGACCGCCTCTGCCAGCGGGATGCGACCCTCAGGCATCCCGACGAAGTGGACAGCCTGCTGCGCGGCCATCGCCACTACCAACGCCATGGGGTCGGCAAGCCCAACGTCTTCTGCGGCCGAGACCACGAGCCGCCGGGCTATGAACATCGGGTCTTCGCCAGCATCGATCATCCTCGCCATGTAATAGAGCGATGCGTCCGGGTCCGACGACCTTATGCACTTGATGAACGCCGAAATCGTGTCGTAGTGCAGGTCTCCTTGGCGGTCATAGCGGGCCTGACGCTGTAACGCAGCGCCCATGGTCTTGGCAGTCACGACTCGGCCACCCGGGCCGTCAGGCTGCGTGGACTGCGCGGCAAGCTCCAGCGAGTCCAGCGCTGTGCGGGCGTCCCCGTTTGCCACGCGTATTAAGAGCGCACGCGCATCAACCTCGAGTTTCGCCTTCAGGATGCCCAGCCCATGGTTTTCATCCGTCAGGGCACGATCAATCAGCCTGCCCAGGTCGTCGTCCGAAAGCGCGTTCAGCGTGTACACGCGCGCCCGGCTGAGGAGCGGCGCAATCACCTCGAACGACGGGTTCTCCGTTGTCGCGCCGATGAGGACGATGGTCCCATCCTCGACGTGGGGCAGGAGCGCATCCTGCTGTGACTTTGAGAAGCGGTGTAGTTCATCCACGAACAGGATCGTGCGCTGGCCCTGCTCACCCAAGCGCCTTCGTGCTGCCTCCACCGCTGTCCGCAGGTCGGCGACTCCCGATGACACAGCAGAGAGTTGCTCGAAGTGCGACCTGGTCATGCGGGCAATGATGCGAGCGAGCGTAGTCTTGCCGGAGCCGGGCGGCCCCCAGAGCACCATCGAAGGCACGCGGTCCTCTTCGATCGCGTGCCGCAAGAGCGCCCCGTCACCAAGCAGGTGCTCCTGCCCTACAAAGTCGTCCAGACTCTCGGGGCGCATACGTGCCGCGAGAGGCGCCACCTTGCG
>SHXW01000036.1 GCA_009693115.1 Dehalococcoidia bacterium
AGTGACCGACTCGATGGACGCAGTGGGCAATACGACGAAGGCTCTGACCAAGGGGTATGCGATGGGATCGGCGGGACTCGCTGCGTTCCTGCTCTTCGGCGCGTACTTGGACGAACTCGGCAAGCTCACGGGAGACTTGGCCTCTCACGTCGTTGACCTCAGCAAGCCTGAGGTGTTCGTGGGAGCTCTGTTCGGAGCGACGCTTGTGTTCCTGTTCTCGTCGCTGGCGATCAGCGCGGTCCGCCGTGCGGCAGGGGATGTCATCGAGGAGGTGCGCCGCCAGTTCCGGGAGATCCCCGGGATCATGGAGGGCACGGCACGTCCGGACTATGCACGCTGCGTTGACATCACGACGCGCGCCGGTCTGAAGGGGATGATCCTCCCCGGTCTCTTGGTGATCGTGACCCCGATCGTCGTAGGCGTGTGGCTGAAGGCTGAGGCCGTGGCCGCATTCCTGATGGTGGGCACGATCACTGGCATCCTAATGGCGACGGTGCTGAACAACTCGGGCGGTGCATGGGACAACGCCAAAAAGTTCATCGAGTCGGGCGGCCTGAAGGATGCGTCCGGAAAGGTGATGGGCAAGCGGTCTGAGCCGCACGCTGCCGCCGTAACTGGCGACACTGTAGGCGACCCGTTCAAGGACACTGCAGGCCCTGCGCTGCACGTACTTGTGAAGCTGCTGGCGACGATCACGCTGGTGCTCGCTCCACTGTTCATCTAAGACAGCCATTACCAACGCCCACGTGAAGGGCGTAAGGAACAACAAGAGAGGGGCGGGATTTATCCCGCCCCTCTGGCTTTAACGGCCGTCTACACATGCTTGCATGCGGGTTCCCATTACCTGCGCTATCTCCCCGGCCTAACGCCTTGCCTACGGCGATGTGTGCGGCGATAGCTCGTGAAATTGCAGCGTCAGGTTCGACCGCATCTCCGTGCTGTCAAATACAGGCACGAGCCTATGGCAGCGATCTCAGCATCGATCGCTATTGTGGTGATCGTGCCTCTTACGACACAACCCAGAACCACGAGCACATGTACCACAGTATTGCTGAGGACACGGCCTGGTTGAACATACGGGGAGCGTGCGATCAGGTAACGCTCACTGCCTGAGCCATCCCCACTGATTGGGGCTGGATCAGGGATATTTCGACAAGGTCAGCGCTATCAAATCAAGTGGTTTTTGTCCGACCGAGTTTCGCTTCCACGGCCTTCAACCGAGCTTCCAACGTCTGCTGACGCAGCGCCGCGGTTACGTCGCCTCGTGTGCGCTCGACCACGCTCCGCAGGGCGTCCGTAGTACGGCGCAGGCCTCCCGTCACAGCCTCGGGAAAGTCCATCGTCTCGACGACGCCCATCGCCTCATCCATTAGCGTGAGCAGTTCGTCAGCGCGTTCCGGACTGCCATGCCGGATGGCATCGAGCGCGGACCGTCGCAGTTCGCTCGCACCTTCTGCGAGGCCGTTGAGAAAAGCGGGACAACCTATTCCGAGTTCCGTTGGGGCAGGGATTCGGCTTCCGGAGACGAAGGCCAGGGTGATCGCGGCCTCTGCGTACTCCTTCTCTCCGTCGGTCATAAAACCTGAGTAACGCATCGAAGGTTCGGAGGCGATTTCGGCAGAGGCCGTGGAGAGCGTGTCACCGGCCTCGCAGCAGAGGGCGCGAGCGGCATCATACTCACCTCGGTGCGCGGCACGTATGGCCTGAGAAGAGAGTTGAATGGCTTTGCGCGAAGCCTGCAGGCCAATCTCTCTCGCCCGGTGGAGCCTGCTGAGGGCATCGATGGATGATTTCCTTATGTCGTCGAACCCAGCCGGATCCCGGCGCACCGGGACTGGGTCAGCAGCTCTTGCGCCCTTCGGTATTGTGCGCGCAGGTGTCTTCTTCTGCGACATAATTTTCGGCGCTCATTTCTTCCTAGCAGAGTTGAACAGCCTAGCAAGTTGGCGAGTAGCGCCCTCGGGGTCGTCAGCCTTCGTCACGGCAGATGCCAGGCAGATGGCGTCGGCCCCCGCTTCTGCCACCTGCGCCACATTTGAAAGGTTGATGCCGCCTATGGCGATCACTGGCGCGAGGGTTGAACGCTTGACCTGCCGCAAGGTCTCGATGCCGGCAGGGCGCGTGTTGGATTTGGTGGTGGTCTCGAACATTGCGCCGACGGCGATGTAATCTGCGCCCTCGGCCTCAGCCTCGAGCGCCTCCCGGACCAGCGCGTTCGACTTGCCGATGATCTGGTGTGAACGCACGACTTTGCGCGCCTCCCTGATGGGGATGTCGTTCTGACCCACATGCAGGCCGTCCGCACCGGCTAGCAAGGCGATGTCTGCATGGTCGTTCACTATGAAGACAGCTCCCGCCTGTTTGCAGAGCGCGGCGATTTCCCTGGAAGTGGCTAGAACGGTGCCTTTCTCTGACTTCTTGTCACGGTACTGGATAGTGGATGCCCCGCCTTTGAGGGCGGCGCCAGCGACCTGTGTGACGGGCCGGCCGTTGGTATGCTCAGGGTCAACGATCACATACACGCCGGCCACCGCCGCTGCGGTGTCCCTGCGAATATCCGCCCCGAGGCGCTCTGCAATCAGGTCGAGCACTTTGTTGGCCCGGTAACGCCAGTCTTCAGGGAGTGTCTCTTCACCAGCAGGCGAGATCGTCCCGAGTAAGTCAATTGTTTGGATGATCAGGGAGTGGGCCCCTAGTCCGGCCTGGCGCAGGTTCCTTCCCGGCCCTCCGATGTCCTGAAAGGCGGCGCGATCGCGCTCCTCTGCCGCCGCAGGTGCGGGCACGGCCTGCCTCAGGGAGAGGAGTTCAGTCGTCAGGCCGTTGGGCCCGGTGACAGTGTGCTCCAACAGGCGCAAATTCCGGTGTATGGCCTCTACCTGTGCTGCCAGGAAGGCGGCGCGTTGAGGGGTGGCTGGCAAACATGACTCCGGAAGAGGATATGGTTCGCAATAGAGTTGGGAGGGTGACGGAAACCGCCCTCACTCTGAATCATCTCGCGGCGGGTAAGGGGAAGGTGGCGGCACTCACGTCGCGTCCGGAAGACATCACATCGGCCGCAGAGCGGTTGCTCTTAGTTCATATTCACACATTGAAGCCGCAGGATTGTAACATCGGCCCGCTCTGATACTTTTCATCCTCTCACTGTGTCGGAGAGGATGGATGTTCAACCTAAGTGGATGACGAGGGGCCAGACCCTCCCACGATGGAGATACACCATGTCCAACCGCAAACCTACGCAAGATCAGCTCCTCCAGTGGATGACTAAAGACCTTTCCAACTGGGGCAGATGGGGCAAGGACGATCAGCTTGGTACGCTGAACCACCTCTCGCCGGCGAAGACCAAAAAGGCAATTGCACTCGTGCAGGAAGGTGTCACGGTTTCGTGCGCCCGCGTGGTCGAATTCAAAGGCGCGGCCGACGTGGCCCGCGTGCCACAACACTTCATGATCGGCGCAGGCGAGGCGTACCGCCCTGGCGAGCAGCACACCCGCCAGGTGGCGATGGACTACTTCGGCCTCGTGTTTCACGGCAGTACTGTCACTCACATTGACGCCCTCAGCCACTTCTTTTGGGACGGCAGGACGTACAACGGGTATCCGTCGACGGTGGTCACCATTGCAGAGGGAGCGACCAAGCTGGACGTCGACCCTGCCTACAAGGGCATAGTGACTCGTGGCGTGCTCGTGGACACACCCATGCTGCGCGGTGTCGAGTACATCAAGCGTGGGGACGGCGTGGGCATGGACGACATTGAAAAAGCCGAGCGCGATTGTGGGTTCAAGGTAGAACTGGGCGATGTCTTGCTGCTCCGCACGGGCCAGCTTGGGATGCGGGAGAAACTCGGACCGGTGGACACATCGAAGGCGGGGTCGGCAGGGCCCCTGCCGGAGCTGCTGCCATTCATGCACGAGCGCGGCGTGGCAGTAATGGGCTCGGACACGGGCAACGATGTGTCGCCAACGGGATACGAGAAGTTCACGAACCCGGTACACCAGATCGGTATCGTGGCGATGGGTCTGTGGATATTGGACAACTCGTGGCTCGACACGCTCGCCGAGGAGTGCCGGAAACGCAAGCGTTGGAACTTCCTGATCACGATCAACCCCCTGCGCCTGCCCACAGTGACTGGCTCACCCGTGAACCCGATCGTCGTTTTCTGACGCTGGGTCTATTCCGACGACTCAGTCACGCCTTGCTGCGCCATCACGACCCCGAGCATCCTGAGAGGCTAAGGGAGGGATCTGGCGGGGGATCACCGCGATATCAAGCAGCACCTCCCAAGAATTCCTTGCTCCGCTCGGAGTGACGCCGCCCGCTGGCCCTACCCGCCGACGGCGCCTTTGAACAGTTCGGCGCGTGTTACCCGTCCGGCCCTGTCAAGTTCGACGGCGACTAGGTCTATGCGCCAGTCTGCATCTGAGAGGCTGCTTGCGGCCAGATAGGACTGTGCGGCGGCGATCAGACGGGCCTGCTTGGCGCGGGTCAGGGATTCCTCAGGCGCACCGAAAGCCAGACCGCTTGCACGGCGGGTCTTGACCTCGATGAAGGCAATTGTGTCTCCGTCGAGGGCAACGATGTCCACCTCGCCTTGGCTGGTGCGGTAGTTGCGGGCAAGGATCTTGTAGCCCAGCGACCGCACATGCGCGTCCGCGGCGGCCTCGCCTGCTTTGCCGGGGCCGGGCGGCAGGTTAAGGCCGCGGGCAGGGGATTTCACCCTCTCCCTGACCCTCCCCCCTTGAGGGGGAGGGGGTTTTTCAGCGTGCGGGCTCTGCGACGCTTTCGCCCTGCGCGGCGGCGTGGTCATGTGCGGCCCTTTCAGGCGGCTTCGAGCGGCCCGTCCGCCGTGCTTCAAGGGCGTCCCGCACCGGGGCGAACGACAGCCTGTGTATGGGCGAAGGCCCCAGCCGGTAGAGCGCGGCTATGTGTTCAGCCGAGCCGTAGCCCTTGTGTCCGGCGAAGCCGTAGCCGGGGTGCTGCGCCTCCAAAACCGTCGCCATGAGGCGGTCGCGCGTGACCTTGGCGATGATGGATGCGGCGGCGATGCTGAGGGAGGTGGCGTCGCCCTTGATGATGGAGGTCTGGGGTATGTTCACCGCTGGCAGGTCGAGAGCGTCTATGAGCAGGTGGCCGGGGCGAGGGTCGATCATCTCGAGAGCGCGGGCCATCGCGAGGCGTGTGGCGGCGACGATGCCGATGCGGTCTATGTCTGCGGCGTCGCAGGCGCCTGTGCCGTACGCGGTGCAGTTCTCGCACAGGGCGGCGTAGGCCTCCTCGCGCTGCGCGGGGGAGAGCTGTTTGGAGTCGTTTATGAGCGAGACCCAGTCGGTGCCACCCCGGGACGCTTTTCCCGCGGCTTTGTTTCGCGCCCCTGCGCCGGAATCGGCCAGCGACTCTGCGAGGGACGGAGGCAGCACGGCGACTCCGGCGACCACAGGGCCTGCGAGAGTGCCACGTCCAACCTCATCCAGACCTGCGATGACGGCGATGCCCTGGGAAAGCAGGCGCGTCTCGTACTGGAAATGAGGCCGCTTCAAAACGACCCGCTGGGATGCCAAGTAAGGGGCTCCGGCAGAATGGCCACTCTCTGTAACTGTGGCGACAATGGCGGAGCATACCCTCCCCCGGCGTCGCTGGACAGGGCTGGGCCGGAGTGGTTGGAGATCAGATGGCTTTGTATTCCCGCGTGCAGCGATACATATAACTGGGTCCGTCGCCATGCTCTGAGCTAGCCAACAGGGGCAATGCCATCACCCTTTCCCAGCAGGGGAGGGGATTGTCAAGGCTGCCCCCTGGCTGGGAGCGACGACAGGTGACTTGAGTTCGATGAAACCACCGCCGAGGACCTCTTCGCCATCGTAAAAGACGACCGCCTGACCCGGCGTCACGGCGCGTTGTGGCCGCTCGAACCGGACCTTCGCCCAGTTGCCGCCCGGCCCAGCGAACGGCGTGACGGTCGCTCTATCTTCTGCGCCACGGTACCGGATGCGGGCTGTCACCTCGACTGGCGAAGACGGGATCGCGCCAGCAATCCAATTGACCTCAGATGCGAAAAGTTCAGACTGCTGAAGCTCATCTGCCGGGCCTACTGTGACGTTGCCGCTCTCCATGTCAACGCCTGTCACAAAGATGGCACGGCCTGTGCCGCCTTGAAGGGGGATGCCCTTGCGCTGGCCGATGGTGAACATATGCACTCCCTCGTGCGAGCCGAGGACCCGGCCGGCGGAGTCCACGATATCGCCGGGTGTTGTCACTGACAGCCTTGACCCCAGGAATTCCCGGTAGTCGCCGTCCGGGATGAAGCAAATGTCCTGGCTGTCCGGCTTGTCTGCGGTAGGCAGGCCCATCTCGCGGGCGGTAGCGCGCACTTGCGCTTTGGCGAACTCACCAACGGGCATCATCAACCGAGCCATCTGCGACTGCGACAGCCCATATAGCACGTACGACTGGTCCTTCGAGGGGTCGGCGGCGCGCTTGAGCCGGTGGCGTCCCTCTTCGTGCACTATGCGGGCGTAATGACCGGTGGCGACGAAGTCAGCGTCCATCAACTCAGACCGCTCCATCAAGAAGCGGAACTTCAGGCGGTCGTTGCAGGCGAGACAAGGATAGGGCGTGCGGCCGCGCTCGTATTCGGAAATGAAATAGTCGATGACGTGCTTCCTGAACTCCTTTTCAAAGTTCAGGTAATAGTGCTGCGCGCCAATGGCGCGGCAGACAGCACGGGCGTCCTCGACATCCTGGACGGAGCAGCAGGACTTGCTGAGACGGCCTGCGGTTTCATCAGGCGCGTTGAAGAGGCGCATCGTGACGCCGATGACCTCGCAGCCGCGTCGCGCGAGCAGGGCGGCGGTGACGGAGGAGTCCACTCCGCCGCTCATCGCCACCACGACGCGCTGCTTCCTGTTGCCGGTTATCTCCATGGCAACCAGCTTAACATCCCGGATTCAGCAGGCGTTGCCGCATCTTCCAGCGGTGGACTGGAAACGTGCGGGGATGGCGCTTTTTACGGCATTGAGGCGATGATGTTCCGGTACTCGGCTTCGGTGAACGCCTTCATCGTCTTTAAGCGAACGTTGCCCTGCATGGCGGCGCCGAGGAGCAGCTTGGCGGCCACTTCGTCAGTGGGAAGTTCCATCAGGATTGCTAGGTCGTAGTCGCCCATCGTCATGTAAGTGAAAATGACCTTGCCGCCGGCTGCCTGGGCGGCGGCCTTCACGGCGTCCAGGCGGGCCGGGCTGCTCTTCACGTTGCGGACACCCTGATCCGTCCAGCTGATCAGTGACAAGTAGCTGGGCATTGCATTTATCCTCCTCGCAGCGTCTCCGGCAAATACAAGAGACTGCCTACGCTTTCTGGCGGCACAAGATACTCCCGCCGACCTGCGTGTACAACCGAGACGCGCTGAGCGGGTCCGAGGCCCGGCCCCGGGTTCCTCCCAGCAGCTTCGCTCAGGGCCGGAATGACACGGCGGGGCCCTTCGACAGGCTCGGGCGAACGTAGTCTGGTACACGAGCATCGTTTCGTCTCTATAATCCGGAAGATGCCAACCACTCGCACCCGTAAGAAGACGCTCACAATAGAGGACTACGCCCGCCTGTCGGTTGTTGAGGTGTCGGACAAACTCGGCTCCGACGTGGTGCTGCTGGATCTGCGCGGGGTATCGGACTTCACTGATTTCTTTGTCATAGGGAGCGGCGAGACTGACCGTCACCTGGAGTCGATGGCTGACGATCTGGAGCGAAAGATGCGCACCGACGGCCTCCACCTGTCGCACCGCGAGGGTAGAGGCAAGGGCGGCTGGGTGCTCCTCGACTTCCCAGGGTTCGTCGTGCACCTGTTCCTCCGGCCTGCCAGGGAACGTTACGCGTTGGAGAAGCTCTGGGCGCGCGCAGCGGAGATCGTGCGGATCCAGTAGGGGTGTGCCGGAATCCCCTCTCCCTTTGGATGAGGCCGGTAGTCTGCAAGCCTTCATCCCTAGAGCAGCCGAGGTGATCCGGATCCGATCCGGGACTCCGGCCTCCGTCAGAATGTCAGTTCCCTCTGCTCCGTCCCGACTACATCGGGACTACGGTCGGGATGCGGGCGGCTGTTGACAGTTGCTCTTGCCGAAAATGTCCTCACCTGCGCCCAACTTTAAGTGGGCGCACCCCCTCCCACGCAGGGGGGATTTACGCCCCTTCGACGATCCATCCTTCGTTGGAACGTTTGTAGCGCACCAATTCTGAGTCGGTGAAGAAGAGTCCTACTTCACGTGCCGCGTCATCCGCGTTGGCCGAGCCGTGAACGAGATTGCGCCCCATATCCACGGCCAGATCACCCCGGATCGTCCCGGGTGCGGCCTCGGCGGGTTTCGTGACTCCCATGATCTTGCGCACGGTCTTTATGGCGTCCGGCCCTTCAAGAACCATTGCCACAACAGGCGACGAAGTTATGAATGAGATGAGACCGGGGTAAAACGGTTTGCCGTTGTGCTCGGCGTAATGCCGCGTTGCGAGGTCCTGTGAGACCTGCATGAGCTTGATCCCGGTTAGGCGCAGTCCCGTGCGCTCAAAGCGGCTGATGACCTCTCCGGCGAGACCGCGTTGCACACCATCGGGTTTTACCAGCACGAGTGTCCGTTCGATTGCCATGTCAAGACCTTTCATTGGTAACTATGTGTTTCATGTCGCGCGGCCTGAGCTTGTCGAAGGGCCTCGCAATATCATTCTGAACTTGTTTCCATATGCTCGTGTCCATAACCACTGTCGCTTCTCGCATAGCCTCCAATGACCCCTCGCACCGCGACCACCTGCAGCGGACTTCCAGAGTCGCGCACTCAAGTGACGGGCGAATGGAGGTTCTTGGCAGCGCTCAGATTGACATCGTGACCGCAAAATAGAACTCGGCGGGCACTACTTCTTGGGAGGCGCTATGCTCGGCTGGCGACCGTACAGAGGCCGTATCGCTTCGCCCGTCATGCCTGCTCCTGACTCGAACATTCTCTGTGCTATACGCGCCAATGCCAAAGGTGATCGGGTGGGCGGCGCACCACTAATTAAGCGTGATGCCCCCACCAGTTCCGCCATCTCCTGAGCGCCTTCGCCGCAAAAGAGGGCGCCGGGTTTTGCGGCAGCGGCCAGTGCGGCCGGAGTCGAAAGCCCGGAGTCTGAGTATCCGTCCAGGCGCTCATAGCTTGCCCATGCTAACTCGCTACGGCTGGATGGAATAAGCGCCATGACCGGTGATTCCGGCCCAGCGCGGTGAAGATGAGGTCCCGCCTCCAGGTCAAACGTGGAGACTCCGACAATGGGCAGGCCTTTCACAAGCGCGAGACCAGTGGCTGTACTGATGCCAACTCGGAGAGCGCTAAAGGCACCGGGTCCAAGGGCGACGGCGACGTGCGTGATTTCGGCCGCGCTTGCTCCGGCCATGGATAGAACCTCTACCAGCGCAGGCATCAACTCCGTCCCGTGGTTCCGCTCGGAGCGCCAGACTCTTTCGAGCGGAGCATGCCCTTCGACAAGCACTGCCACACCCGCCCAGCGTGTTGATGTGTCTATTGCGACAAGGATGTTGCTCACCGGGTCTGCTCCGGCCCCGCCATGTCGAATGCCTCGAACACAGCGGCAGCGCGCGAAAGGAGGCGGCCGGAACGTTCGCCACGCGGCGTAAGGACGATCGTGCGTTCGTCAGAGTGAGCGTCGACGTCAATCTGGATGAGCAGGGCATCACTGGGCAGCGCAGATGGCCCGAGCTCAGGCCATTCGACAATGAGCGCTCCATCATGCATCCGCTCGTCGAGAGCGAGCTCGTCCACCTCATCCGGCCCGCTGATGCGGTAGAGATCGCAGTGGCTGAGTCGTACGCGGCCGGGATATTCATTGACGAGCACAAATGTCGGGCTGCGGGCGGCAGTCGGAGACCCGGTCCCTTCGGCCATGCCCCGGACCATGCAAGTCTTACCGGCCCCCAGCTCGCCCGAAATCAGGACGGCGTCGCCGGAGCGTAGGGCCAGACCGATGGCGCGACCCAGCAACTCAGTACGTTCTTCCGAACCGCTGGTAACTGCAAGGGCTGGCGCTGTGGCTGACAATGAGAGATCAGGTCTCAAGGAGGTGATCCCAGCCGGTATGCCTCACTGGCACGGGCTGGCCATGAGAGTCAACGACCAAAACCGTCTCGCTGCCGCCCGTGGCGGCCGCAGCTATTTCTCCGATGACAGCCGCGCTATTGCCGAGCATTGGCAGGACTTGCTGCATCAGGGAGGGCGGAGCGGTGAAAAGGAGCTCATAGTCCTCGCCCCCGCCGAGTACCATCGCATTCCATTCACCGGGGAATAAGCGCTTGAGAGCGGCGTCAACAGGGACGCGGTCAAGTTCTATTCGCGCACTGACATTGCTTAAGTGGGCCATCTTGCCCATATCAGCGACAAGGCCGTCGCTGATATCCATGGCGGCCAGCACACCGTTTTGCACAAGTATCAAGCCCTCAGGCACGCGCGGCTCGGGATGGAAGTGTGAACGGATGAGGGTTTGGGCCTCCGGGCCGGAAATGCTTCGATCAAGCGCGGCGAGGCCTCCGGCGGAGGATCCCACTTTGCCTGTCACACCGATGAGGTCTCCGGGTTGAGCGGCACTCCGCTTCATCAGAACCGCCGCCTCAGCCACACCGGGTTGTCTCATCGTGCCTTTCATGACGGGCGCCCGCTCGACTTCGGGAACATTCACTGGGACATCTGCCACGCCGGTAAGGGCGATGTTCACGAACAAGACCGGGGACCGCACGATGTCTCCACCTACAACCTGTCCCCCGTATTTGTTCCCGGCCAAAGTCAGGCCTCGGTACATCTCTTCAAGGTCTTCAGCACGTTCGTCCACCGTGATTCCCAGGGTAACCAGTGCGTACATGGGATGGCCGCCCATTGCCGCGATATCGCTCTGGTTGGATGCCATGGCTTTCCAGCCGAGGTCTTTCCATGGGATCTGACCGCGGCGGAAATGGACACCATCGACCATCGCATCTGCCGTATATAGGTCGACAAGCTTGCCGCGGCGAACCGCAGCGGCATCGTCTCCGATATCCACGATGGCGGGAGGCGGGGCGATGCGGTGCGCAACCTGCCGCGCTTCGTCCAGCACTGCCTGGAGTCTCGCGATCAGTTCGAATTCCCCGACACGTGTCTTTTGCCGCGTAACTGACTGCACGCCGATGCCTTGTGGACGATTGAGTGTCATCGTGGCGATTATACGGACAGGTCGGGACCTACTCTGGGCAGAGCGCGTTTCCGTCCTGCAGCGCTCATGCAAGCGATCGTCGTCGGCTTGTGAGCAACGCAATCGCACCAGAGGCCTGACTATGCCACCCGCGAGATGCGGAGACACACCATGGTAAGTCCCCATCCCCGGTCTTGAGCGACGTTGCACTTCCTTGGTTTAGGTGGCGTCCACACCAGCCGAGACGCGCTCGAAGTTGTGCTCACTGCTCCAGAGCGGCCCGTACGACAGCGTCTGCGTGGGAACACGATGGAATTTGGCACAGCGCAAAACGCTTGCTCGCAACAGTCAATGCCTTCGGTTCGTTGACGATCGCCGGGAGCCACCCGATGTTGCCAGAGGCGCTATTCATCTTGGTGGCTTCATAGAATTCCCCGCTACCGTTCCCTGTCAACGATGGACCACCTGGCATCGAACATGGGGGATTACCTGCGCCTCATGCCGACGCGCACAGCAGACGCCAAAACGACGCTCGTCGACGGAACGCTTCGCAGGCGACTCTGGGAATAATTGACGCCGTTGGAGCAGGCGACTGATTACCTGAGCCATATTTCCATACAAAATAACGCGCTCGGGCTCACACATGGTTGACTGAATGACAATCCCCATGGGCAGCCGCCGTTTTCATGTGAACATCACAGCGTGGGCTAACGATTCACTCGACCCTGCTGCCACCCCGGCCCGTCCATGACCGGTACACTCGCGTCACGGCGAGCCCCGCCGTCAAAACTTAAGTTGGCGTCCGCGCAGGACGCCGGAACTCAGAAGAGGCCCCCATGCCGGTGATCACAGTCGAAATGTACGAGGGGCGCACAGTCGAGCAGAAGCGCGAACTGGCGAAGGCCATCACAGACGCGGTGGTGCGCATCGCAAAGACCACCCCCGAGGGGACGCATATCATTTACAAGGACGTGAAGAAGTCAGACTGGGCAATCGCGGGCAAGCTCGCATCGGACTAGCTATCACCCAGAACATCAACCTCGGCGGTGCAGGGTAGGCGAGAGGGTGCAACACCAACCTGCTTCGCCAATTTCTCGATGATTTCCAACCCGCCCGGTCTGATAGGCGCACAACCCATTGGGAACAAGCCACGCTGAGACGGGCACATGATCAGGCTGACGGCGCCCGATTGGCCGTTGACACGACGGAAACCGTCGTATTGAATTGGGGGACTGGGATTTCACGTGCTGGCAGTCCGTCTACGAGAAATCACATCAAGGCCCGATAGCTCAATGGTAGAGCAGCTGACTCTTAATCAGCTGGTTGTCGGTTCGAGCCCGACTCGGGTCACCAAGAACAAAACGAACTGGGGCCGGAGGGTATCTCCGGCCCCATTGTTTTAACCGCCTGCCAACATTTTGCCAACATTCGACTCAACCGACAGGCTGAGGTTCACGGGCGGTCACCGGCGTTGGGGCAGCGCGTAGGCTGGAGTCAAAGGCCAGTGCCGCGGCCTGCTGTATCCCCGGCATGACGTGGCTGTAAGTGTCCAGGGTGACGGTGATCGAGCTGTGGCCTAGACGCTCCTGAACCACCTTCGGATGCACGCCCGCGGACAGCATGAGCGTTGCGTGCGTGTGCCTGAGAGTGTGCAGGCCAATCTTTCCCAGCCCGGCTTTCCGACCGATCTCCGAAAATTGATGACTCACAGTGTCCGGCGATGTTGGCTCAAACGTCGGACCACTGAACACCGGCATTTCGTCTGTGACGGTCACCCCGAGAGCGGCGGCGCGCGCCTCAACCTGTCCTTGTGGCGTTTGGGGGCTAGGACGTGGGGAGGGGAGAGCGACACCAGCCTGGATTAGCCGCTCGTTCAGCTTTGCGCCCGCGCCTGTTTCAACCGCCGTCACCACGCGCGCCCCGGCAAGGGCAACAAGCTGGAAGCCTTGCGGGTCGTCGTTGCGGTCCGTGAAGGTTGCCGCCGCGGCGTGATGAGCATACGTACCCATCATCGAACGCAGCACGTGAAGCAGGGTAGATTTGCCGTTACGCCCTGTCCCGTAAAGGATGAATAGAGCGTGCGCCCGGAGTTCACCCAGGAGCGAGTATCCGAACACCCGCCGCCAGTTTCTCACGCCGGTCGCCTTCTTCACAGCCGCGCCAGCCCCAAGCAACCCTCATCCCGACCGAAGTCCCGTCCTGAGCATCCTGAGGCTGTCGAAGGAGCGAAAGGGCGGGACGAAGCGGAGGGACCTGACCTTTATTACGGGTGCGGCCTGTCGATCAAGAGACTCCTGCGTTTTCTGTCCGTGTCAGATGCCTTCCCGGCGCGCCGGGATGGGATGAGGGCTGTTGAGGGCGTTCGTGCAAGTTCGCGATGAAGGTGGCTGAGGGTGGATGAAGGCGCTACTTCAACCCTCACCCTCCCAGGGAGAGGGGAACACGGCGCGCACGTGCCGGAGGGCTACAATCCTGCCGCTCGCATCAACCCGCGACCTTGAACGGCCTCAAAGGAGCCCATCGGATACCCCTCTCCCAGCGGGACAGGGCGGGTACCCACGAAGGTGGGTGATGAGGGAGAAGCGTGAACTCGAATCCCAGCTAGCCGGGACTGGGATACCGCCGTTTCGTTTTCGGAAAGCCACCCACAGGAGCCAGCACTTGTTCGACCTCATCATCGCCGGCGGCACCGTCATCGACGGCACGGGCAAGCCCGGCTTCCGCGCCGACGTCGGCGTCAACGGCAAAACGATCTCTGCCGTCGGCGACCTCACCGGCGTCCCGGCTCGCAGGGTCATAGACGCCGCCGGCCTCACCATCTCGCCCGGCTTCATAGACACCCACGTCCACACCGACGCCGCGCTCCTCACCGAACCCCAGCACCCGAGCGGCATCCGCATGGGCGTCACGACCGAAATCCTGGGCCAGGACGGCCTTTCGTACGCGCCCCTAAGCCCGGAGAACTACGCCGAGTACAGCCGCTACATGTCCGGCCTGTGCGGGACGCCGCCCCCTGACCTCGACATGTCCACCATCACGGCCTTCCGTTCGCACTACCACGGCAAGTGCGCGGTCAACACCGTCGCCCTTATCCCGCACAGCGCCGTCCGGATCGAGTCCGCCGGGTTCCACGACGTCCCCCTGCGCGGCAAGACGCTCGACAAGGCGAAGGGCCTCGTCCGCGAGGGAATGCAGCAGGGCGCGGCCGGCTTCGCCATCGGCCTCGGCTTCTTCCCGTCCGCCTGGGCCGACACGAAGGAACTCATCGAGATCGCGAAGGTCGTCGGCGAAGAGGGCGGCGTGTTTGTCGGCCAGCACAGGTTCTTCCACTTCGAGCGCGCCTTCGGCGGCGGCGGCTCGCCCGAGTTCCTGGAGGTCGGCCGCAGGTCGGGCGCAAAGGTCCACCTTGCCCACTACTTCCCGCGCCAGTTCGGCGCAGGCGGCGCTGGCCCGGCTGCGGCCGGCATCGAGATCGGCTCGACGGTCGAGAGCTTCGTGAAAGACATTGACGAGGCGAAGGCCGAAGGCGTGGACATCACGCTCGACGCCTACCCGTACCCGTCCGGCTCGACGATGCCCGCCTGCCGCCTCCCCGGCTGGGCCGTCGAAGGCGGCGTTGACGAGATCATCCGCCGCCTGACCGACAAAAAAGAGCGCGCCCGCATCATGGCCTACTTGAACGAGCGGCACGGTGACTCCCTCGGCGACCACGTCTTCACCTACGTCGCGTCCGGGAAGAACCGCTGGATGGAGGGCATGGCCTGGCCGGACGTGGCCCGCGAGCGCGGCGAGTCTGTGGCCGAGATGATCTGCAACGTAATGGCGGAGGAGGACCTGAACTGCGGCCTGCTCGTCTCGCCGCCGAAAAGCACTCGCCTATGGCGTCAGACCGAGGCGGGCGTCATGGAGCTGCTCAAGAGGCCCGACTACACGGTCGGCAGCGACGCCATCCCCGTCGGCGGCATGTGCCACCCGCGCGCCTTCGGGGCGTTCCCGCGCGTGCTGGGGAGGCTCAGGCGCAGGCACGGCGCGCGCCTTGAAGACCTTATCTACCACATGACGCAGCTGCCGGCGGAGCGCTTCGGCCTGAAACGCCGCGGCGTGGTCAAGAAGGGCGCCTACGCCGACCTCGCCGTCTTTGACGCCGACCGCATAGACGACCTCGCCACCTACGAGGACCCGAAGGTCCACCCTGAAGGCATCCCCTTCGTCACCGTCAACGGCCAGGTCGCCGTTGACCAGTACCGCTGCACAGGCGTCCTCGCCGGCGAAGCCGTGCCTTGAATCGCCTCCCCCCGTGCCGGAGGGGGACGAAAGAGATTCCTCGCTGCGGCTCGGAATGACATGGTGCGACTCATATCCCCTCTCCCCTTGCGGGAGGGGGATTGGAACGCGTAGAGGGGATCAATATCG
>SHXW01000018.1 GCA_009693115.1 Dehalococcoidia bacterium
CGTCAAACGGCGTTACGCCAACCTCGACCCGGAACACCCCCGGCTGATTGTCAAGGTTCTGCCTGAAAAGATCCACGGCAGGATGGACTAGAGGGTTGTCCCCTAATCACATGCAGGCACAACGTTGCTTGCGGAACCGGCCTCTAGCCGTTCCACTGCTCAAAAACCCAGAACCCGAATAGCGCGCCGCCAGCCGCCAGCAAGATTAAAGCCAACTTGTTAATGCCGTCCCCGAACGGCAGTGTGTCTTCCGGCAACGCGTGCAGCCCCAGCCCGACGCCCATCAGACCCCACTGGAGAGACTCCTGCCACCTTTCGGCCTTCAGGTAGCCAAGGGAGGCGACTAACGCCGCGAGCGGCGGCAGAGTCACGAACAGCCACTGCATCCTACCCTCGACGTCCGGCATCCTGATATTCGAGCCTTTGCCCTTTGAGCCGGACTTCCTGCCGCGGGAAGGCGCCTCGGGCTCTTCCTCGTCGCGTCCGCCCCGGGCGATGCGCCTTGACTGAGTGGCCATGGGATTCTCTCAGGTCTAAAACTATGCAAAGGTCACGCCAGCAACTCCCGCGCAGTGGCGCGGTTCGTCATAACCTTGAAGCCAGATTAAGCCCTGACGCGAAAACGGCGCACCATGAAATCGATGCGCCGTTTCTGTTGTTTCCCAAGACCGGGATGTCAGAAGCTATCCCGTCTACCAGTTCGTGAACGCACCGTCGTCACGCGTCAGCCGCGGCGCGAACCCACCCGGGACAGAGCGCGACCGCTCCGCCTCCGCGATGTCGAACTCGACGCCCAGCCCGGGAGCGTCCGGGCACCAGGCAAAGCCTTCCTTCCACTCGATCTGCTTCGGGAACAGTTTCTGCGCGTAAGAACCGGGGCGGCGCGGCATCTCCTGCACGCCCACGTTTGTCGAAGCCATACACAGTGCCACACATGCCGCCGCGCTCACCGGGCCCAGCGGGTTATGCGGCACGATGTCTATGTAGTGCGTCTCCGCCCAGTGCGTGATCTTCAACGCCTCCGTCAGCCCGCCCACGATGCACAGGTCGATACGGGCGTAGTCGATCAGATCCTCCTCGATCACCTGCCGGAACGGCCACTTCGACGCCCATTGTTCACCCGCGGCTATCGGCAGGTTCACATGCTGCCTGATGAGCTTGTACGTCGCCGGGTTCTCCGACCGCACCGGGTCCTCAATGAAGAACGGCTTGAACTCCTCAAGGTCCCTGCACATCGCAATCACGTGCGCCGGGTCGAGGCGCGTGTGCACGTCCAGCGTCATCTGGATGTCTGGCCCGACAGCTTCGCGGACCCGTCGCATCTGCTCGACGGCTATGCGCATGGACTTCACCGGTTCCAGTTTGCCTGCGCGTGTTTCGAACTGGCCGTGCGTTTCTGGCTGTCCCCAGCGTACGAACTTCCACCCTGCGCCCACTGCCTTCTTGCAGTTCTCGACAAGCTCGTCCACCGTGTGTCCCTGCGTGTGCGGGTAGCAGACCACCTTCGGCCTGACTGGCCCCCCGAGCAGCTTGTACACAGGCATCTTGACCGACTTGCCCTTGATGTCCCAGAGCGCGATGTCTATGGCGCTTATCGCGCACGTATACACCTTGTCGGCAGGGAAGAAGGACGCCCTGTACATATCCTGCCACAGCCGCTCCGTCTCCCATGGGTCTGCGCCGATGACAAGCTCCGACAGGTGCGAAACCGCCTCAGCTATCGCCTTGCCCCACCAACCGATGCCTACCTCCCCTAGGCCGTGGATGCCCGCATCCGTGTCCACCCTGACGATGAAATAATTGCGCCCGGCCTCGTCCTTCACCGGGAATGAGCGTATCTGAGTGACTTTCATGTGTAGGGACTGCTCCAGATTGGGATGCGACTTGGCGATACCTTGACCAGCCAGCCGCTGGCGGGCGAAGTCTACTCCACCCTTTGGTCAACTCTCTTATTGGTAGGGAAGACTCGCGGCTTACTTCCTGACCCGTCCCCCTGCCTTCGCTGGCTTCTTCTGAAACCTGTCCCACTCGCTCACCCACGGCCTCTCACCCGGCGCGGGCGGCAGCACATACAGGCCCGCCCCCTCGCGCCGCGGGAACGGCATGTTCAGCTTGCGCGGCGGCTTCGATGCCTCCATCTTGGCCAGCCGCTTCTCGTCTATCTGGATGCCCAGCCCCGGTTCATCTGAAAGCCGCACAAACCCGTCCTCGATCGTGTGCTTGAACTTGATTACATGTTCCCGACCTGGGTCCACGACCTCGATCGCCATATGGTTCGGCAGGGCGGCGCCAAGGTGCGCCATGAAGTTCGCCTGGCAGTTCATCAGCGAGAAGGGCAGCTCATACGCGTAGGCCAGGTTCGCAATCTGGCGTGCGCCTGTGATGCCGCAGGCCTGACCGAACTGCACGATGTCTATTGCTTCGTTCGCGATTAGCGGGTAGAAGTCCGAGATGTCGTTCACGTTCTCTCCAGATGACACCGCCGCCCGGATGCCGCGTGAGACGAGCTTCAGACCGTCATAGTCCCACCTGCGCGCCGGCTCCTCGGCCCACGTCAGGTCGAACTCCTCCTCGATCTTAGTGATGTGCTGGATCGCCTGCTTCGGCGTCCAGTATTCGTTCGAGTCGATCGCTAGTCGCGGCCGCTTAGACGCCACGGACAGCGCCTCGTTCACAATCCCGAGGCGGCGCATGTCAGCTTTCAGATCCAACCCCACCTTCAACTTGCCGCCGTCCACGCCTTGATCGGCCATGCGACGGTAAAACTTGAAAATGTCATCGTCTGAAAGGCAGTAGTCGATGCCCGATGCGTAGGCCTTCGTGCGGCCCTCCCTCGCACCCAGCGTCTGCCAGAGTGGCTCATCTGCGATCTTGGCCTTCAGGTCCCAGAGCGCGATGTCAATTGCGCCCAGAGCCTGGTTGTCCGCGCCTTCGTTCCCGGCCTTGAACACGAAGTCGAGCATCCTCTTCCAGAGGCCGACGACTCCGCGTGGGTCTTCGCCCTCGATCAGGTGGAACAGCGCCGGCACTGAAGGGCTGGTCATGGGCGCGACGCCCGTGATGCCTTCGTCCGTATCAATGAACAGAACGCCACCCATTCCGCCCGTCTCGCCTTGAGGCAGGTTCACATCGCCTAGCGGGCGATCCATCTCATAGAAGTAAGTCTTGCTACGGAAACCTGTGACCTTCATTGCGTTTGTCCTGTCTTTTGATCCCTTCTCCACTTGAGGGAGAGGGCCGGGGTGAGGGGTGAAGTGTTTTTGTTGCTACTTGAACTTCAGACCCTTCGTAAGCTTCGCTGCGTTCTCACGTTCCCAGTCCATCACGCCGACCTCGTACATGCCTGCGCCTGGGCGGCGGCCGAACGGGCTCGCACCCGATACAGCCGAAAGCTTTTCGACCCTGTGCGCCTCAAGCTCCTCGTGGTCGATCTCGAGGCCGATGCCTGGCTGGTCGCCGGGGATCAGGTACCCGTCCTCAATGCGGACGTCAGACTTCCAGACCGGTCCGGCATCAGGTTCACCAACCTCCATGATCAGGAAGTTCGGGATGGCGGTGGCGACCTCGGCGTGCCAGCTTCCCGTCGAGCCGCCAAGGTGCACGGGCAGTTCGAACCCTGCCGCGGCGTCGGCTATCTGCAGACAGCACGTCAGGCCTGTCATGCCTGTGTGGATCTGGATGATGTCCGCCGAGCCGTTGTGGAAGTAACCCAGAAAGTCGCCGAGCGTGTCTAGGTTCTCACCCGCGCAGACCTGCGCCTTCACCGCGTCGCGCACCCGTTTCAACCCCAGGAAGTCCCAGCGGCGGGCGGGCTCCTCCACCCAGTAAATATCGAACTGCTCTTCCATCTCACGCACGTGGCGGATGGCCTGCTTCGGAGACCAGTACTCGTTGGCATCTACAGTCAGCATCGGGTAGGGCGTCACCTGAGCGAGAGCGTCCCGCATTTTGCCTATACGGCGCAGGTCCATGTCCTGGTCCACGCCCACCTTCAGTTTGCCACCCTTGAAACCATGCTTTGTCGCCATCATCGAATACCAGTCGAACACCTGCTGGTCCGACAGCGGCATTTCCAAGCCGGATGCATACCCGAGGGCCTTCGGGCGCGCCCCGCCGAGGGTCTTCCAGAGCGGTTCCCGGTTCCACTTTGCCTTGAGGTCCCAGAGGGCAATGTCGAGGGTGGAAATCGCATCATTGACGATGCCCTCGTGCCCGCCCTTGAAGACCTTGCCGACCATCTTCTGCCAGAGGCCGGTCACATGGCGCGGATCCTCGCCCACGAGGAGGCCTTCGCACATGGACTGGATTTGCGCGCGTGCGCCCGGGCCCGAGGGAGCGACCCCCGTGATCCCTTCGTCGGTTGTGACCTCAACGGTCAGGCCTCCTGACCGTTTGCGGCCTGCAGGCGAGTTGGCGTCCCCCATGGGGCGGGCCATAGCGATCTCATAAAGGGTTGTTTTGACGCCTGTGATCTTCATGTATGTCCTTTACGCCGGGGCACGCCCGAAGGGGCGCTGCCTGAAATGGCGCGAAAACTCCCGGGAGGGCCGAGTGTAGGACCGTGGAGATGCGAGGTCAATTCCCCCTTTAGAAGGAGGTTACGAGGGGTTCATGTCAGCGTGATTTGGCCCATGACCCGTGCCACGGTGCCATGGTTGGTGCACAGCAGGCCAGGCGGCCTGGGCGGTACGAGAGCCGTAATAACTGTCAGGGTCTCTTCCTGGCCGCGGGTTACGGTGAGCTGCCATGAAGAAACGGCGCCGTCCGTAGCGTCCGCCGCCTGGCCACGGACCGAAGCAGATGATCATTAATCCGCGATCTGGTCCTGGGCCTTGTTGTAAAGCAGTTCCCCTGGGGGCGCGGGCGTGCGCGACAGCATCGCCGTGGGGCACTACAAGGACGATCGCTGTACGCAAAGGCATGTGCCTCCGCATCAGGTACGAGCACAACGTGAAGGGGGTAGGGCGGAGCAGTGGGCCCGGCCAGCCCATCTACCACATCAGGTTGGGAAAAGTACCACATCTTGATTCCATACGGCATTGGAACACAACAGGGTGTGCCCATCGTTGCGCCAGTCGATTGTTAATGCCCTCCGCAGCATTACGGCAGTTTCTGGCAATGGTCAAAAACTCGCTCGCGAAATCCTATGCGGGTCAGCGCTCTGCGCCGGTAGGCTCGACGCAACTAAATGGCCCGCATGCTGGGCCGTCCGGTCAGTCAGCCCCATTTCCCGGAGAATGCAATGACCCGCCCCTCACTCATCGCCCTGATCTCTCTATTAGTGGTCCTGCTGGCCATCGCCATGCCCAGGCAGGCTGTTGCTGAAGGGTTGAAGGACGGGTTGACGGTGATAGCCGTGGATAGCGGCATCGCCCCGTCCGTGTCAGACCTCGATGCGGCGGAAACTGCGCTAATCGTCACGGGAACGCAGGTCAAGACGGGCGGCGTAGGCCTGATGTCCTATGGGGAGCAGCCAGGCGAGGTCACGCTACTACGCCCGGGCGCAGACACCATGATCGCCGTGCAGGACAGCATGCGTAAATTGAGGTCGGATGTGGGCCCGTATGCGTCTGACCAGTTCGGCATGCTCTCAGCGGTGTTCGCTTCAATGACCCGTCTTGACGCCCCTGTGGGGAGCCGCCTGATCATCATCACCCCCGGCCGCACCGGAGGTCAGTCTGATTCGACGCGCTCGCGCCTTCAGAGCGTCGGGGAACTGTTCGTTCGGGAAGGCTGGCGGATAGAAGTCATGACGATGCCGTCAACGGTCGCGGTTGAGCGTGACCAGATGGCCGCCCTCGCTATCGCCGCCGGGGGACGCTACTACGACCTGGGGTCTACGAATGGCGTCGCTGCTCTTGTCGGGGAGACGATGGGTCTGAAGCTTACCGGCGCTATAGATGCCGAGCTGGGCAAAGGTGTCCCTTCCATCACCTCTGTTGACGTCGCTCCACTGACTTCAGAGTTCAATGTGGTCTTCGTGCGGGCAAATGGCGGGACACATGTCTCCCTCTTCCGTCCGAACGGAGCGCAGGTCGACCTGAACGTACCGGGGGCCAGCAGGTCCGAAACGCCGAACGCAGTCATTTACAGGATCGAGAACCCGGCTGCGGGTGCATGGCGCCTGCAAGGCACAGGCTCAGGATCCAAGCTTGTGGCCGCGACAGAAATTCGTAACCCGCTTCAGGTTGGACTCATCCAGGAGCCGCCCTTCGCGATCGGTCGAGAAACCGTTCTCAAAGCCGCGGCCTCGGTCAATGGCCAGCCGCAGGTCCTCCCCGGCGCGTCGGTCACGGCGCGGGTGAAATGGGCGGATGGAGCGGCAGCTGTTTTTGAACTGAATGACGCAGGCGTGGGCGCCGACGAGAAGGCGGAAGACGGCATATTCTCCGTCCTCGTGCCGACTCCCACCAAGCAGGGTTTCAACGATGTTTCTCTTGAACTTCGGTGGGCTGACCTGGGTGCCGTGCTGCGTAGCGCAGCAGTCTTCCGTACAGAAGTCTTCCCGACGGTGCAGGTCACAGAGGTCTCGAACATCAACGCCCACAAGGGCGACACGGTCCATGTGGCGAAGGTCAGAGTGACGGTTGGCCAGTACCCGCATCTGGTGAGACCCGGTGAGGTCAAGGCGCAACTGACGGACGGCCAGAACACTGTCAATGCCACGGTTTCGCCTGTGAAAATCATCGAGGATGGCAAGGCATGGGAGTTTGACATACAGGCCGCGCCGTCCGTCGGTGGTGATTACAAATTGAATGTCACCTTAACCTCGCAACACCTTGGGCGCTCCTTCACAGCTTCTTCGCCCGTCGTGGCGACGGCTGCCACGATAGATGCCCGGCCACTGAAGTTGCTCGGCCTGCCGGTGTGGGCATGGGCAGCGGCGTTCGCAGCCGCAGCCGCGATAGCGCTGGCCGTCTCATACATCGTCCGGCAGGCTAAGCCATATGGGTATCTGCACGACGACCAGGGCCGGGTGGTTGCCGACTTCACTAAATTGGCCCGCAGCCCGATGAAACGGCTCTTTACCCGCGCCAGAGTCCTTGCCATTGAAGTACCCGGCCTGCCCTTCCGCGGAGGTGAGTTTGAATTCCGTCGGACAGGCGTTGAGCTGCATTACCACCGGATGCCTGGCGACCCTAGCATTCGTGTCAACGGCCACCCGGCTGGCGAGACCGTGAAGCTGGACGAGGAGAGCTGGCTGGGCGTAGGCGGACGTCTGCTCCGATTCGTGACCCAGGGCAAAGCCGCAACCGCACCGGCGGCAGGCGACGGAGACTAAAGCGGCCAGAGTTGCGTTCTGGGCATCCCGCTCCTTGCAGTTGCCGGGGTACAACTCATCGGGACTCGGCAATAGATGAGGGCGTAAACGACAGAGGGGCCGCCTGAAAAGGCGGCCCCTCTGTCGTTTACGGTACGGGTACTCTGTCGCGCCGGGAGTCTGGCTGGGAAAGGTCCTGCACTCGCGGGACTCCGGACGCTGCAGTCGGCATGCGGGAAGGCAGCCCTGAGCCGTTTCTAGCGTTCTTAATCTGACCTGGCCGTCGGCCAAAGTCACTTTTCCTCGATGTCTACCGAGAGGATCTTCTGACCCGGTGCGGCGGCGCGTCCGGGATCCCGCTGTTTGATTTTCAGGGCCTTTTCGAGGCCGTCCGTCACCTTGCCGAAGACAGAGTGCCGGCCATCCAGATGCGGTGTAGGGCCGAAGGTGATGAAGAACTGAGAGCCGTTGGTGCCCGGCCCTGCGTTTGCCATGGACAGGATGCCGGGTGAGTTGTGCTTCAGAGAAGCGTGGAACTCGTCTTTGAAGCGGTAACCTGGCCCGCCTGTGCCGGTACCTGTGGGGTCGCCACCCTGGGCCATGAAGTTCTCGATTACGCGGTGAAACGTTGTGTTGTCGTAATACCCAATGCGGGCCAGGTTGACGAAGTTCTCTACCGTAAGCGGGACTTTGTCCCCGTAGAGTTCGACAGTGAAGTCTCCGGCCTCCGTCTTGAACTTGGCCGTGTATGTGTGTTTTGTATCCAGAGACCCTGTCGGGGCTTGCGGCTTGTCGCCCTTTTTCAACATTCGACGCTCTCTCTTTCAATCATTGGTGTGTCATTCCAGCGACCACCAGACTCTGAAAGGAACTCCGGCAAACCATCCCTTCTCCCCGTGGCGGAAAGGGGATGGTTGAGTGGGGTCAAGGTCGGTTACTTTTCCTCGATCTCAACTGCAAGAAGCTTCTGAGGCACGATGCTCATTTGTGACGCTACCGATGGGTCGCGGCGTTTGATCTTAAGCGCAATGTCCAGGCCTTCGGTCACCTTGCCGAAAACCGTGTGGCCGCCGTTCAAGTGCGGGGTAGGAGCGAAGGTGATGAAAAACTGGGAGCCGTTTGTATTTGGCCCGGAGTTTGCCATTGCCAGGATTCCAGGCCCGTCAAAGCCAAGGCCAGTGTTGAATTCGTCCTTGAAGCGATAGCCTGGACCTCCTGAGCCGGTTCCAGTCGGGTCGCCACCCTGCGCCATGAAGTCCTCAAGCACACGGTGGAATACCGTGTTGTCGTAATAGCCGATCCGCGCCAGGTTGACGAAGTTCTCGACGGTGAGCGGTGCCTTGTCGTCAAACAGTTCAATCTTGAAGGTTCCGGTCTCAGTCTTGAACGTGGCGATATAAGTCTTGGAGGTGTCAAGAGCACCTGATGGTGCCTGAGGCTTATCACCCTTCTGGAGCATCCTGTTTACCACCGGGACCACGGTCGGCAGGGATGCTGCCGGACGGGGCGTGGGCACCGGTGTGGGGGCGCTGCCGCCGCACGCGGCGATAGTGGCGACAAGTGCGGTCGCAATGGCGACCAAAAACGTTCTCTTCATGGCTTTCTCCGGGGAAAACACTGACAAGGATCCGCAAGTATAGCCGCCTCCCCGGGGGGCCAGATTGTGCAGGCATGGTGTTTCATCTGCTTTAATGGGTCGGTCATGCCAGATACCCCGCACATACACCGGAGCGCCGCAGCGGCGAGCAACCCGCTTGCTCAGGAGCCGCTCCCGAAAATTGGGCTTTCTCCCGAAGACCTGGCACAGATGTACAGGACGATGGTCCTCAGCCGCACGTTGGACGAGCGTATCTACCAGCTTAACCGTGGCGGTAAGGCGGCCATCTTCGGCTCCGCGCAGGGACATGAGGCGGCGCAGATTGGCTGCATCCGGGGTACCGACCCATCGCGGGACCACTACCTGATCTATTACCGGCAGCTCACTGCCATGCTCGCCCTCGGCACTACGCCCCTTGAATTGCTCCTGGGCTTTCTGGCCCGCGAGGGCGAACCCCTCAGCATGGCCCGCCAGTTCCCGCTCCATGGCGCGCACCCTCGCGTGGATCTGTTCTCGTTCTCAAACGTCGTCGCCACACAGGTGCCGCAGGCTGTGGGCGTCGCCCTCGCAGACAGGATGAGGCAAGAGGACAGAGTGACAATCGTGTTCTTCGGCGATGGAGCGGCCAGTCAGGGCGATACTCACGAAGGGATGAACTTCGCCGCCATACACAAACTCCCCGTTGTCTTCTTCTGCGAGAACAACCGCTTCGCCATCTCAGTGCCGCTCAGGAAGCAGATGGCCGTCGAGAACATATCGTCGCGGGCGGCGGGCTATGGGTTTCCGGGGGTGACTGTTGACGGCACGGACATGATCGCCGTTTATGAGGCCGTCAGCGCGGCGGTGGCGCGCGCCAGGGCAGGGCAGGGACCGACGCTCATCGAGGCGATGGTGTACCGCCTCCTGCCCCACACGACCGACGACGACCACACGCGTTATTTGACAAAGGAAGAGATCGATCTGATGCACCGTGAAGGAGACCCCATTCCCAAGGCAGCAAAGCTGCTGCGGGACCGGGGCCTGCTTTCCGCCGCGGAAGAGCAGACGGTGAAGGCCGAAGCACAACGAACTGTCAACGAGGCGACGGAGAAGGCCGAGGCCGCACCGTACCCGCCTGTTGAAGAGATGTACCGGCACGTTTACTCCAACTCTTCTGGCCCCAGCGGGAAGGGGTCCCAGTGAGGGCAGAACCATGCCGACGATGACCGTCATTGAAGCCGTTCGTGACGCCATGCGCGGCGAGATGCGGCGCGACCCGCGCATCTTCATCATGGGCGAGGACGTCGGTGCTCGCGGCGGCGTCTTCCTCGCCAGCGAGGGCTTTCTGCAGGAGTTCGGCGAGTCCCGGGTTATAGACACGCCTCTGGCAGAATCCTCGATTGTCGGCATCGCCCTCGGCGCAGCCGTAAATGGTATGCGACCCATCGCCGAAATCCAGTTTGCTGACTTCGTCTGGCCCGCCATCAACCAGCTTGTGGGCGAGGCGGCGCGCGTCCGCTACGGTACGGGTGGGCGCAAGACTGCGCCGATCGTCGTGCGTATCCCGTATGGCGGGGGCGTACGCGGCGGTCTGTATCACTCACAGAGCCCGGAGGTCATCTTTGCCCACACTCCGGGGCTCAGGGTTGTCGCCCCGGCAACCCCGTACGATGCCAAAGGTATGTTGATCTCCGCCCTGCGCGGCGATGACCCAGTCGTATTCTTCGAACACAAGCGCACATACAGGCTGGTGCGCGGAGAGGTCCCTGCCGACGCCTACATGGAACCTTGCGATAAGGCCGAGGTGAAGCGCCCGGGCACAGACCTGAGCATATTCGCCTACGGCCTGATGCTGCACTACGCGCTGGAAGCGGCCCGGCTGGTGCACGAACAGGACGGCATTAGCGCGGAGGTCGTGGACCTTCGTAGTCTGCGCCCGCTGGACACGGAAACCATACTGGACTCTGTGCGCAGGACGAGCAAGGCGCTGGTCGTTCAGGAGGACACTCCCGCCGTGAGCGTGGGGTCCGAGGTCGCAGCCGTCATCGCCGAACACGTCTTCTTTGATCTTGACGCCCCGGTCATGCGCGTCGCCCCTCCCGAGATACCACCCATGCCGTTCAGCCCATTGCAGGAGGCGGCGTTCATGCCGTCTCCGGAAAAGATCGCCGCGGCCATTCGCGAACTGGCGGCGATTTGATGTCTAGGGCGGCCGGTCTTGAGCGCCGCGCTGCTCCCCGCTTGAACGAGAAGGTGAGGGAGAGTGGTCATGCCTGTGCTCATGGAAATGGGTTCTTCGATTCGTTCGAGATGACACAGCGCGTTGCAGCAGGCCGCGGGACAGAGCTAGAGCGTTCTGGCTACACTTGAGCTATGCCTCACCTCATAGAACTTCCGCATGTAGGGGAATCCGTCACCGAGGCGGTCATCCAGAAGTGGTTGAAGAAGCCCGGAGACCGTATTGAAAAGTACGACGCGATCGTTGAGGTCGTCACTGACAAGGTGACGATGGAGGTACCCGCCCCAACGTCGGGCACTCTCACACGCATCACCGCTGCCGAGGGTCAGACCGTCCAAATGGGTTCCGTCATCGCCGAGATGGAGCCCGATGCCCCGGCGCAGTTGGTTGCGGTGCATGACTCTCAAGCCGCTCGAGCATCCGGCCGGGCGCATGAGCAGGCTGCGCCACTGCCGCCCGCGGCGGACCGCATCGGTCAGATGGTCATGGGCGCGAATGTTGGCCCGACAGGTGGCGTTTTTCAGGACACAAGCCTTCCGGCGCGTTCTGAATCCGCCGCAGGGTTCCGGCAGGCTGGGGCGGTGCAGGGGCAGGACGCCGGGTTGGCCCTCTATTCGCCGGTGGTGTTGCGTCTCGCCGCGCAGATCGGCATTGACCTGTCGGAACTCGAAGGCACCGGCCTCGGCGGGCGTGTGACGAAGAAGGATGTGCTTGTCGCTGCGCAGAGCGTTGGCGGCAAATCACGAGGGACCAGCGCTCCGGGGACACGTGGCAGGGGAAGTGGGGATGCCGAAACCACTGCTTCGCCATCGTCTGAGGCAATCGAAGACCGCATCATCGATCCTTCGCCGGTCAGGCGCATGATCGCCGCTCACATGGTCCGCAGCGTCACCGAGATACCACATGCATGGTCGGCTGTTGAGGTTGACGTGACGGGCATGGTCGAGTCTCGTGCCGCCAACCGGGAAAAGCTTAGAGCCGCTACGGGCGTTGAACTGACCTATCTTGCGTTCACACTGCACGCCGTTGCGCACTCGCTGAGGGCCAACCCTCTGTTGAACTCAAGCTGGGAGGGGGGCAGGGTCAGGCTCAAGGGCCGCGTCAATGTGGGTATAGCTGTCGCCGGGGCGGAAGGCCTCGTCGTCCCTGTCGTTCACGACGCGGACAGGGAGACGGTAGCGGGCCTTGCAAAACGACTCGCCCCTGTCATCGCCCGCGCCCGAGACGGCAAGCTGAACCTTGACGACGTGCAGGGCGGCACGTTCACCCTCAACAACACCGGCGCACTGGGGTCCGTGATCGGCGGAGCGATCATAAATCACCCGCAGGCGGCGATCCTCACTACGGAAGCCATCATGAAACGTCCTGTCGTAGTAGCCGGGCCCAAACACGACGCCATCGCTGTGCACTCGGTGATGAACATCTGTTTGTCGTTTGACCACCGGGTGATTGACGGCGCGGAGGCAGCGGCGTTCATGCAGGACGTGAAGAAGAGGCTTGAGGCCATCCACGCGGACACGCCGCTCGGGTAGGGCGCGCACTCTAGTCTTCCCTGACCCATACCCCTCTGACACGACGGGCTTCGGTATGACAAGCACTGGTAGTCGTTTTCCGGCGCCCCGCCCTGAGGTTAAACTGGGATCGTGACCACGGTCCAGAGCCATTCCAGCCCGGATTCGCAGGCGCCATCGGGCGTCCGGCCGGTGATGCGCGCCGTGTGGCTTGGCACAGTGCCGTACGGGCTGGCGTTGAAACTGCAGCATAAACTTCTTGAACAGCGCAAGAACAACGTGATCCCGGACACACTCCTCCTTCTTGAACACCCGCACGTCTTTACATTGGGGCGGAGGGCTGATGGTTCGCACGTCACCGCAGACGAGGACACTCTGAAGAGCGCAAGCGTCGAAGTGGTGGAGACCGATCGCGGCGGCGAGGCGACCTATCACGGCCCGGGACAGCTTGTCGCATACCCGATCGTGTCCATTCGTGAAGCGGGGCTGGGGCCTGTCGCATACGTCCGGTTGCTGGAGGAGGCGGTGATAGGGGCGCTGAGGGACTACATCGTCAGCGGTCACAGGGTTGTGGGTAAGACGGGGGTCTGGGTTGGCGGCGAGCCGGGGACGCGGGTCACTGACAGCATTCCGCCAGCGGGGGCCAAGGTGGCGGCAATGGGCGTCCGGGTCAGTTCCGGCGTGGCCATGCACGGCTTTGCGCTAAATGTGATAACTGACCTGTCTTACTTCGGCTATATAGTCCCTTGCGGCATGCCCGGCCTTACCGTGGCATCCATCGCCTCGCTCACCCGGAAGCGCCCATCTGTGAGGGATGTCGGAGAATCGGCTGCCGTGCATCTGGCTCGCCTGCTCGGTCGCGAGATGAAATGGGTCACGGCTGAGGAAATAGCGGGCTGAACCTGCAATCGCTGCCGATGCCAGAGGCTACCTGACAACAGTATTCACATAGCGGTAGCGGAACTCGCGTGCCTGTTCGATCAACTTCGGGTGGCGCGCTGACTCCTATAACTTACCGCGCAGATAACAGGTATGAGTGCCCGCAATGGGGAATCCAACTGCTCCCGCTTCAGGGTCGCTGCGGGGCGCACACGGGCGTGCCAGCTCCACGATGTGTTGAGGCCAGTCGCCATTCGTGTCGACGCGCCTGGAGGCCGCCCCTGAAGACCACTGTGAATCCGGCGCTCATGAGTAGTGTGTGACCCCACCGCCCTCCATGCCGCCTACAATCTGGTTTCTGGCTGGCGTCTGGCCGGCCCACGGCACAGTCCGGACTGAAAGGCCGCTCCTCTGCTTGCCTGCTTGATCATGCGGTTGTCCCGACGTTATCTCTCGGCCATGACGCTTCTAGCGTCCGCCATTGGTTGCGCCCTTCTGACCGCGGCCGCTTGCGGAGGGGATGTTGACGCCAGCTTCTCACCTTCCACGGTCAGCGGTCCCGTTCCGCTCACAGTAGATTTCACGCCGATCACAAGCCAGGAAGGACTTACCTTTGCCTGGGACTTTGGCGATTCGCAGACGAGTGCAGACCTGAAGCCCTCTCACACCTTCCGGGATGCGGGAGACTTCACCGTGACATTGATCGTGTCGAAGGGTGGTAGGGGCGGCGTCTCATCGCGCATGCAGATCAGGGCGGAGCCGGGTGTGGCAGGGTGGGCAGCGGTCAAGCCGGGTGCAGCAGAACTCAAGGCAGGCGAGCAGGCACAGTTCATGGCGGAGGCGTTTGATGAACTTGGGAACGGCATCCCAGGTGCGCAGTTCACCTGGACCTCCGACCCGGACGCAGGCGAAATCACACCCGGCGGCCTCTTCACTGCCGCCCTTGGCATCGGCACCTATTCCTCGGGCATAACGGCCACATTCGACCGCCTGGGAAAGACCGGCGTCGGGACGGCCTCCCTGACGCTTAAGCCCGGGAAATTGGTGGCCATACGAGTTGACCCTCAGCGAATAAACGTTCAGGCCGGAGGCAGAATGAATTTGTCTGCAGTCGCGGTGGACACGAACGGACTGCCCGTCAAAGGCGGGACATTCAAGTTTGAGGCCCTGCGCAGTGCGGACCGTGTGGACTCAGGCAGTCAGGACACAGCCCTGCTCCGGGCAGGCACGAAAGCGACCGAAGCTGATACGGACCTTGTCAGAGTCTCTGCCGAGTTGGAAGGCCAGAAGCTGGAGATGACCGTCCGAGGCAGGGTATCGGCCGGTGTACTCGATACGCTCATCCTCGATCCGCCGGAACTTGTCCTGAATATCAAGGACGTCGCGAGACTTTCGGCGTTAGGGCAGGACAGGTTTGGAAACACTTTTACCCTTGATGATGTTAAGTGGACGCTCCTGAACTCCGAGCCCGGCGTTGTTGACGAGCAGGGGCGGTTCACAGCCGGGACAAAGGCAGGGGACTATACGGACAACTGGCTCATCGCCCAGGGGACCAAGAGCAAGGTGTCCACAAGTGCAGCCATGAAGCTCACCATCCTGTCCGGCGCCCCCGTGAGCCTGTCCATCGACCCGAAGTCTGACTCGGTGCCCACGGGCGCGGCCTCGCCGCTGCTAGCCACCCTGAAGGACGCGTACGGAAACGTAATCCCTGAGGAAGATGCCCCCCTTGTTTGGGAAGCACTCGCCGGCGGGCGAGTGACGGAATTCGGGTACTTCGTCGCGGGCCTGAAGACGGGCGTCTTCACTGACGCAGTGCGCGTGTCGCTCCCGCCACGGACCATGGGCAACCCCTCCGCTCTGATCGCGACGGCGTCCGTGACAGTCAGGCAGCGCAGTTCCGACACGCTGGCCCTTGAGGTCTCTGACGGGGACGGCCTAGGCATCCTCCTCATAGACCTTGCCAGCGCAGAGACGAGGCCTCTCGCAGCTTCGCTTTTGGGCAACGGAGCGCGCGAGTTCGCTCCATGTTGGATTTCGGACGGGTCGCGGTTGATATTTGCCGGTGAAGTGGATGGCAAGTTTCAGATATTCGATGCGGACATCAAGACGGGCAAGGTGCGCGGGCTCACTGACGACCCGCAAGGGGCGATCATGCCTGCCGTCTCACCTGATGGCAGAGGGCTTGCGTACGCGTCGGTAGAGCCGGACGGCTGGGGCATTTACGTCATAGATATATCTGCCTTTTCAGGGTCGGTGGGTGCTCCACCCGTTCCACGGACAAGCGCGAAGCGCATAGTCAAGACTACGGACCTGAGCCAGATCTTGATGAAGTGGTCGCCTGACGGCGCAAGGATTGGCTACACCATTGCATCTGCGGATGAGGTCTTGTCCGTTGCGATCGTCAACGCCGATGGTTCAGGCCAGCGCGCGTTGGGCGATGGCAAAACGAGCGAGGTCTTCCTGGACTGGTCGAAGGATGGATCGCAAGTGTTAGCGTCCCGTGACAGGGGCGACGGCGGCGGCACGCTTACGATAATTGATGTCGCGACTGGAGCCCGAAAGACGCTTATTGAACTGCCATTTGCGGTGCTGCTTGCGCAGTGGGCCCCGGACGGCAGTGAGCTAGCAGTCATTGATGCCGAAATCGGCGCTATGTGGTTCCTTGACTCCGACGGGACGGGACTCAGACAGGCCTTCGGGGCCGACAGCCAGCCACGCGGGCCGGCGTGGCGTCCTGTGGCCATCAAGACAAGCGCCTGACTGTGGGTTGGCCTTCCCGACCAATGACTGTTTGCAAGCACACACCGGGTCATGGCGGTGTAACCTCTGCAAGCTATGACCAGTTATCTCACACACCTCGAATGCACGTACTGCGGCGCGAAACACGATGCCGACCGCCCCATACGTACGTGTCCGAAGTGCGGCAAGGTGCTTTACGCCCGGTACGACCTCGAAACCGCGAGCCTCGTCCTGAAGCGGGAGCATCTCGCCGGGCGTCCCGCGAACATGTGGCGCTACGCCGAGGTCATGCCTGTCCGCAGTCCTGAGAACGTGGTCACGTTGGGCGAGGGCTTCACTCCGCTGATGAAGGTTGAGCGGCTGGGGCGGAAATTCGGCTTCGGCAACCTTTACATCAAGGATGAGGGTGTGAACCCCACCGGCTCATTCAAAGCGCGCGGGCTTTCGGCAGCCGTGTCCAGGGCCAAAGAGCTTGGGCTGACCAGGCTCACCATGCCCTCTGCGGGCAATGCCGCCGGGGCCATGTCCGCTTACTGCGCCGCCGCGGGCATGGTGGCCAATGTATTCATGCCTCGGGACGCGCCTGAAGCGAACCAGGTGGAATGCCGTGCCTACGGAGCAAACCTGACTCTGGTGGACGGGTTCATTACTGACGCTGGCAAACTCTCCGCGGTTGCCGCCGCAGAACACGGGCTCTTCGATGTTTCCACGCTGCGCGAGCCTTACCGTGCCGAGGGCAAGAAAACGATGGGGTACGAGATCGCTGAGCAGATGGCGTGGTCGCTGCCTGACGTGATCGTGTACCCCACGGGCGGCGGTACGGGCATCGTGGGGATCTGGAAGGCTTTCGATGAGATGGAGCAGATGGGCTGGCTCCCCCGCGGTGTGAAGCGTCCGCGCATGATCTGCGTGCAGGCCGAGGGCTGCGCTCCGCTCGTTGCCGCGTTCATTGCTGGTAAAGAACATGCAGAGACCGTCGTCAGGCCACACACGATCGCCTCGGGACTTCGTGTGCCCGCGGCGATAGGCGACTATTTGGTTCTGCGTGTCGTCCGGGAGAGCGGGGGGACGGCGTTGACCGTTACTGATGACGAGATGATCGCAGCTGTGCGGGAGATGGCCGATCTCTCAGGGGTGTTCGCTGCGCCGGAGGGCGGGGCAACACTTGCAGGCCTGAAAAAACTCAGCGAGCAAGGCCTCGTCCAGAGCGATGAACGTATCGTCCTGCTCAACACAGGCTCGGCGCTGAAGTATATGGACGTGCTGGGCCCGGCCTTCGGGGCTTAGATAGCAACCTTCGGCAGGCGATCGCTCTCCCGAATGGAGAGTGGATTGCGGGCAGATCTATACTTTCGGCGCGTCCGATGTCACGACGTGCGAGGAGACTCCGTCGGGGTAGATGTGGTGGAACTCGTCCTTCAGGATGCCCATGACGAACGAGTCGTGGCGTGCGCCGGCGTGCGCGCGGCTCTTACGTAGTGTCCCCTCGTGTTTGAAACCCAGGTGCTCGAACATGTTCCGCGCCGCGGGGTTGTATGTCGGCACGTCCACCCAGACCCGGTGCAGATCCAGGTGGTCAAATGCATGTTCGAGCAGGGCGAGGGTAGCGGCCGTGCCGTAGCCGTGGTGCCAGAGGTCCTTGTTGCCAATCAGGACGGATAAGTGGGCGTCACCCATCGGGGCGTCGATTGCCAGGTGTCCTTCACCGATGTGCTCGCCTGATTTCGAATAGACGGAGAAGATGTCCCTGTGGTGCTCATGGTGGGGCTGGCTCTGACTATGGTGAGTCTTCCCGAATACCACGTCCCATTCAGCCTGCGAGGCGTGGAGCATCTTTTTAGGGTCGTAGCCCAGGTGTACGGGGTCGCCGTATGTGTACCGGCCGAACCACGCTTCGGCCACCGCGGGGTCTGCAAGCCAGACCGCCAACCGGGCGACGTCGTCGCGGTTCACGGGCTTGAGTTCAACCTGTGCGGGCATGGCGGCCTCCGTTCGTGTAACACGGTGGGAAATTGGCGGCAGTATATCGGAACTCGGCCCCAGATTGGTCTGGAGGGACGGAATGTGTGGTCGCTGAAGCCCGTGAAGGAGGCCCTTCGCTCCGTACCGGATGACACATGGTCCCTCGACCATTCAGCCATGCTCAGGGCATTCAGGCTGACCGATTACTCCTCGCCGTGTTCGGAATGACACAGCGGGCGCTCCGCCATATCATGCGGCAAGCCGCCAACGATGAAACGCGCGGCCCGCCCTGAGTCTTAATGCGGGACGTTTGTTCTTCCTGCAGGAGCACGATCCTTGAAAGCAGCGGTCCTTTACGAGCCGAAAACACGGATGCCCATCGTTGAGCTTAAGCAGCAGGCGCCACGGTCGGGTGAGGTCCTTGTTCGAATTGGCGCGGCGGGTGTCTGTGCGAGCGACCATCACGTCATAATCGGCACGGCCAAGTTCCCGCTCCCAATCGTTCTGGGACACGAGGGCGCGGGCATGATCGAAGCCGTTGGAGAGAATGTCACGTCGGTCAAGCCCGGCCAGCGCGTCGTGCTGTCGTTCGTCCCTAGTTGCGGGTTTTGCCGGTCCTGCCGGTCAGGCATGGGGCAGCTTTGCGATACACACCGGGCCACGGGCCCGCGTCAGTTTGACGGCACGACCCGCCTCATGGACCCGCAGGGCAAGGAAGTGTTCCAGTACACAAAGATGGGAGTCTTCGGTGAGGCGATCGTCACGGCCCAGCAGGCGTGCTACCCATTGCCTGATGACGTGCCGATGGATGTGGCGGCCCTCATAGGCTGTTCGGTCACGACAGGCGTGGGCGCAGTTATCAACCAACCCAACATTCGGGCGGGCATGACGGTGGCGGTGTTCGGGTGCGGGGGCGTAGGACTGAACGCCCTGCAGGGTGCGAAGCTGGTCAACGCGTCGAGGATCATCGCGGTGGACGTACACGACCACAAGCTGGAGTTCGCGTACAAGTTCGGCGCGACTGACGTGGTTAATGCAAAATCGCAGGATGCCGCAAAGGTCATCAGGGACTTGACAGGAGGGGGTGTGGACTTCGCTTTCGACACGTTCGGATCGGCCCGCACATCAGTGGCGGCCTATGACTCGACGCGCAAGACGGGCACCACGGTGGTGGTGGGCCTGGCGCCTGACGGCGAGAAGGCGCCATTTGACCTCGTGGACATGGTGCGGAACCAGAAGAGCGTGGTGGGGAGCTACTACTCGTCCATCAGCCCGCACGAGTCATTCCGTACGGTCCTGGACTTTTACCGCAAAGGTCGGCTGGACGTCGGCTCGATGATTGTGCGCCGGTACTCACTTGACCAGATCAACGAGGGCTTCGACGATCTTGCCCGCGGCGAAGATGGCCGCGGCGTGGTCGTGTTCCGGGGGGTTAGCTAGGGCACGGGGGACTGAATCTCGGGTGCAGATCCAGATCAAACCCCTCGCCTCAGATTCGTTCGTTAAAGATTTCACTTGCCGCTCCATGGGGCTGATGCTATCCTCCGCGGCGGGCCGGTCTTTCATCACAGGCCGAACTTGTTGACCTGAACCTCTCCCTCTCCGGAAACCGCGGTTACGGTAGGCAGGGTCGGAGGGTGGGCGTTAAAGCACAATGCAGGACTACTTCCGCCAGTACGGGCTGCTGGTCATATTCGTCGCGATAGCCATCGGCATGCCCATAGGGATGCTGTCGCTATCGCTCCTCGCCCAACGGTTCAAAGTGCGACCGAGCCGGTCCAGTGAAGTAAAACGCGCGGCTTATGAATCCGGCATGCCGCCGATGAGCCCGAAGCCGACTCTGTTTAACATCCGCTACTACCAGTACGCCCTGCTCTTTGTCGTGTTCGACGTTGAGACGGTGTTCCTCTATCCATGGGCCGTAAAGTATGGTGTGATGACGCAGCAGTTCGGCCTCGTGGCGCTGGGCGCCATGTTGGTGTTCCTGGGCGTTCTGACGGTGCCTTACCTATATGCATGGCGCAAGCGTGCGCTGGAGTGGCAGTGATGACGGGCCCCATTGATCGCCTTGGCAGTCTCTCGGCGGGCATTCCCGGCGCAGGCGCGCAGATGCCGGACGCGCGTGATCTCATACGTACTCATCAGAAGTCAGCCGTCAACTGGCGGCCCGGTGTGCCGCTGCAGAATGTGACATGGGACCTCGACCGCGAAGAAGGCGCAGAAATCAATCTTATGAAGGCGGCGAGGGTAGGGCCGTACCCGGAGCCGATCGTTGAAGTGCCATCCGACCTGTCGCGCAACATAGTGGTCACGGGTGTGGACTCCCTCGTGAACTGGGCGAGAAAGTCGTCGATGTTCCCGCTCCAGTTCGGCCTCGCCTGCTGCGTGTTCGAAATGATTGCCACAGCGATGGCTCGGTTCGACATCTCGCGCTTCGGGATGGAGGCCTTCAGGGCCACGCCTCGACAGGCGGACCTGATGATCGTGGCGGGGACGGTGACGTGGAAGATGGCCGTGCCCCTGCGCAGGCTGTACGACCAGATGTCGGAGCCGCGCTGGGTCATCTCGATGGGCGTTTGTGCCACAAGCGGCGGTCCGTATTTCCAGTCCTACTCTGTGGTTCCCGGCGTGAACCATATCGTGCCCGTTGACGTCTACGTGCCGGGCTGCCCGCCAAGGCCGGACGCGCTCCTTTACGGGATCATGCAGCTCCACGAGAAGGTGAAGCGCTACCGCCTGAACGCCACCGCGGCAGGTACGCAGTGACCCGGCCGTGGAGCGGTGAGGAGTTGGCGGTTGCCATACGTGCATTCGCGCCGGGGGCAGTCGCCAGCCACTATCGGGACTCGGTCTGGGTAGAGCCGACTGAGTGGCTCGCTCTCGCAACTGCTCTGCGCGACCGGCGGGAGTTCACTTTCGACCTTCTGAACTCGATTTCAGCAGTGGATTACATCGGATACTTCGAGGTTGTGTACCACCTGACGTCACTGCGACAGAACCGCAGCGCTGTGGTCAAAGTGAAATGCGGAGAAGGCCGTAAGGATCCCATCGTGCCGAGCGTGGTGTCGGTATGGCGGACGGCTGACTTGCAAGAGCGGGAGGCCTATGACCTCATGGGCATCCGCTTCGAGGGCCACCCGAATTTGAAGCGGATCATGCTCTGGGAAGGGTTCCCGGGGCATCCACTGCGGAAGGACTTTGTGACTTACGACCAGTCCGTCGTGCCGCTTGAGGCGCAGCAAGCAGTGGCCGAGCGTAAGGCGCAGGACGGCGCGTGATTACCCTGGGCAAACCCCTCTCCGAACCGGGTGCGCTTTAGCCGGGGGGCGAGCGTCAGTCCGGTGGACCAGAACGTTATCGTGTGATCTGGGCACTGATCTTGACATGAAGACTCCTGCCTTCACAGGAATGGCAAAGAAACAATCTAAGTGACGCTACAGACCGAGCCAATCTCAATAAACTTCGGCCCGCAGCATCCCTCCACGCACGGGGTGTTCAGGATGCGCGTCACATTCGACGGCGAACTGATAGTGGACGTCGAGCCCGTGTTTGGGTACTTGCACCGCGGCTCGGAAAAACTCGCTGAGGAGCGCACGTATACCCAGGTTGTCACCCTGACCGACCGTATGGACTATGTGGCCTCGATGACCAACAACCAGGCCTACATCCTCTCGGTAGAGAAGCTCGCTGGGATCGTGCCGGAGCCCCGCGGCGTGTGGCTCCGCATGATCGCGGCCGAGCTACAGCGCATCGCCAGCCACCTCGTCGCTACGGGATTCCTGATTCAGGATCTAGGCGCGCTCGGCACGCCTCTCATGTACGCCATGAGAGAACGCGAAAAGATACTCGACCTTTTCGAGATGATGTGCGGTGCCCGGATTACGAACAGCTACCTGCGCCCCGGCGGTGTCTTCGCTGACGCGCCGGACTACTTCTGGCAGGCGCTCCGACAGTTCATGGACGACATTCCGGGTCAGGTGGATGAGATGGAGGAGCTCCTGGGTTCCAGCGAGATCATCCTCCAACGCACGAAGAGCGTGGCCGTCCTGAAGCCGGGTGACATGGTCAACGCCGGGATTACCGGCCCGATGCTGCGTGCAGGAGGCGTGGACTGGGACCTGCGGCACCGCAACTCTTACGATTATTACGATCGCGTGCAGTTTGATCGCCCTTTGCACCACGCGAGCGACAACTTCGCGCGGTACTGGGTGCGGATACAGGAGATGCGGGAAAGCATCAAGATCGTCGAGCAGTGCATCAAGGCCATAGAACCAGGCCCGGTGCGGCCTAAATCAGTGCCCTTTCTCGTCAGGCCCCCAAAAGGCGACTCTTATGTGGGCATTGAGTGTCCCAAGGGCGAACTTGGGTTCTATCTGGTAAGCGACGGCGGCGTTTCACCGTACAGGTGCCACGTGCGTGCCCCGTCACTCATGAATCTGACACTGCTGAAGGAAATGCTCGTTGGGACGTACATGGCGGACATGTTCGTGAGTTTTGGTTCGACTGACATCAACATGGGTGAGGTGGACAGATAATTAGGGTTCCTCCCTCCCAATGGCAGTAGAGATGCGTGGGGGTAGAGGTGTCCATCTGCTCACCCCTCTCCATCACCCTCTCCCTTGATCGTGGAGGGGATGAACGAAACCGATAGATAGAAAGAAACGTGCCAACTTTTCTCGACAACTCATGGTTCCGCAACATCTACTGCAACCTCGTAGAGAACGATAGCGCGCGCTGCGCGTCCGGCGGCTGGTTCGGCGATGGGATACTCCCGAACAACCTGGCCTGGCTCGCATACACAGTCGCCGCGTTTGTCATCTGCTTCGCCATCCTCAATGCGTTGCTCGGCTCGGTCATCGTCTACATCTGGGCGTGGCGTCGGGTCTTCGCCCGGTTCCAAAGGCGCTCTGGTCCCAACAGGTGGGGCCCGTTCGGGATGCTCACCACTGTGGCAGACGCCATAAAGACGATGTTCAAGGAAGATGTGGTACCCGCCGAGGCCGACCGCCTCATCTTCAACATCGCTCCGGTGCTCATGGTGGTGCCGGTGTTCATGGTCTTCGCCGTAATTCCGTTCGGGGCGGGCACATTTTTTGTTGACCTGAACGTGGGCATCCTCTTCATAATCGCCGTCACTTCCGGAAGCGTGCTGGCGGTCGTGATGGCTGCTTACGGTTCTGCGAACCGGGTGGCGATCTTCTCCGGCATGCGTTCGGTGGCTCTGTTGATGAGCTACGAGATCCCAATGGCGATCTCAGTGATAGGCGCCGTCATGGTCGCCGGGTCGCTTTCGCTTGGCAGGATCGTGGAAGCGCAGGACGTGCCATTCATCATCGTCATGCCGCTCGGCTTCCTAGTCTTTGCGATTTGCGCGCTGGCGGAATCCAACCAGACGCCGTTCGACATTGCAGAAGCTGAGTCCGAGCTTGGGTCGGGATACCTGAACGACTATTCCAGCATGAAGTTCGGAATGTTCTATCTGGCGGAATTCGCAGCCGGAATAGCCGCTGCGGCGATTATCACGACCGTGTTCCTCTCGGGCTGGCGCGGTTGGTGGCCGATACCTTCGCAGTTCTGGTTCTTCGGGAAGATGGGAGCGGTTCTCTTCGGAATGATGTGGATACGCTTCACGTGGCCGCGGTTGCGCCCAGACCAGGTCATGGGCCTCGCGTGGAAAGGCCTGTTCGAACTCACACTCATCAACCTTCTTTCGACCGGCATCATGGTCGCAGTGTTCGCAGACGAGGAGGCGCCTGGTGACCTCTTCTCCGCAAACGAGCTATGGATCATGGCTGCGGTGAACTGGGTTGTCTTTGTCGTCTCCATCTGGGCCATCGGCAAGGTGCTGGCGCCGAAACCGTACCGGGCGGCGATGCTTGAGGCGCCCGTGCAGTTGTACCCTGTCGGCGTTGACGAGATGCCTGCTGTGAAAGCAGCGGGGGCAGCGGATTAGAAGTGCTTCCCCTCAATGGAAGATGGCTTTGGCTGAAGGTTGAAGCCACAGAAAGTGTCCTTTCGCTCTGCTTGGGATTACCTGTTCTGTACGAACCACTGGAAGGCAAATGATCGGATTCGGTCTCATAAAAGGCATGCGCGTAACGATGAGGAACTTCCTCCGTTCGCCTGTGACTGAGCAGTACCCGGATCGCCGCGTCTCGCCAATCGAGGCTGCAAAGATGGCCGGGTTGAATCCGGTCGCGTTCGCCATCAGGAAACCGGCCGAGGCGTTCAAGGCCGCCACGGGCATGACTTCCGTGCCGGTCAAGGTGAAACAGACGCCCCGCTTCCGCGGCAATGAATTTGCCTGGTACGAGGAGCGTTGCACCGGATGCGCCAGCTGCGCCAAATACTGCCCGCTTGGCATTATCAAGATCGTCACCCACCCCGGCGGCATAGACGTCCAGGAGGGTGAGAGCTACGCCATTGACGTCTTTGACATAGACATTGGGCGCTGCATGTTCTGCGGCCTGTGCGTCGAAGCTTGTCCTTATGATGCCTTGCACATGGGGTCCCAATTCGAGCGCAGCAGCTATGTACGCGCAGATCTCGTCATCACCGTTGACCAACTCAAGGCCAACATGAAGCGGCCAAGTTCTTGGTTCCGCCCGCAGTTCGAAGGAATGAAGTACAGCCCGTTCGAGGACAAGGCCATGCCAGAGCACAAGGATGCGGGTCGTCACGAAAAGCCGCTTCCCGGCCAACTCACCGAAAAGTGGGTGAAGGAACGGTGAACCTGTTTGAAGTGTCAGGCTCAACGACGGCCGCCTTCTGGGCCGCGTCTGCATTGGCCATAGGCGCTGCGGTGATGGTCGTAACCGTGAAAAACGTATTCCGTGCCTCGATTTTCCTGGCGTTTTCGTTCATCGGAGTCGCTGGGCTGTATTTCGTGTTGAGCGCCGAGTTCATCGGCATCGTCCAGATACTTGTCTACGTGGGCGCTGTGTCGGTTCTCGTGGCTTTCGCTGTCATGCTTGTGCGGGATGTGAGCGGTGGCAACAGGAGCATTGGGAAGCCTGTTGTAGCGCTGGTTATCGCGGCGCTGGTTGGTGCATCCCTCATATTCGTCGCGTACGAAACCAGTTGGCAACGCATCGATGACATCGCGAATGCGGATGCTGTTGCCGGCCTGGCAGGGACATATGTCGGGTCTGATGCTCCAGGACTGCCCTCGGGTGAGAGCATCGTGTCTGCGGCGGGCGCGGACGCTCTGGGGGCGCAGAGGGGCGTGTTCGCAGACACGACAGGAGTGATTGGCACGCTGCTCATCAAGGACTTCCTGCTAGCGTTCGAGATCATAGGCATGGTCCTGACTGCCGCACTCATCGGCGCGCTCGCGATCATGAGAGAAAGGAGGACAACGTGACCCTTGAAAATGTCCTCCTGGTGTCTGCAGTCCTCTTCGCCATAGGGTTATATGGGGTGCTATCACGGCGCAACGCGGTTACCGTGCTCATGTCGCTCGAGCTTATGTTCAACGGTGTAGTGGTCGCGGCGGTGGCGTTTTCAAGGTTTACGCCCGTTGCGGGGCTTGTGGACGGCGCAGGGCCAGTGACCACCCAGGGCCTGCGGCTTGCGCTGACCGGGCAGGTGTTCGCGGTGTTCATAATCGCTGTCGCAGCCGCAGAGGTGGCCCTTGGCCTGGCTCTTGTGCTGGCGTTGTTCAGGCACAGGCAGAGCGTGGAGGTCACGGAAGCAGCAACCATGAGGAACTAGACGTGTTTTCGGAATCTCCCTCCCAACGGGAGACCGGTGCAAACGGGAGGTAGTGCGGGTGTGGAGACTGACATGGATCTGTGACGCGTGACGGTGACGCAAGAGTGCTGGATCAATTTCAACTGGAACGTTTCTGGAAGACGCCATATGTGGACTGACTATCGCAATGCCCCCAACCTGATGATCGCCGAGATGTGGAAGAACCTCCTTGAAGGCGAAGGGCTTCCCGCGAAGATCGTCCCGGAGGGCGACATCCTTGACTGGGGCGAGCGAGTGCCGTTCCGCGTGCTTGTACCAAAGGGCCGAGAGCATGTGGCAGACGAGATTTTGAGGAAGCTGTGAGGTGCTGTTTGAGCGAAAAATGCCGGAATATGCCCTCACCGTGCGCCTGCGGCGGACACCTTCTCGCCGAGCAGGGTGCCTACTGGGCACGTGCCTTGGTGAGGGAGAAGTCTCAATTCAACAATTAGGCTTTGTTACTTCTGTGCTCTTGTTTTAGGACAGTTATTTAGGCCGTGTTCAACGAAACTCTAGCCTGGCTCATACTTGCGCTCCCTGTCGGCAGCTTTCTGCTGAACGGGATGGTCGTGCGTCCCCTTTTCGGGAGGCGGGCGAAGATAGCCGGATATTTGACCGTGGCTGCGATAGCCGGGTCCTTTGTCCTGTCCCTGTGGGCGCTCGGCGCCGTCATTAATCACAATGTAGATGACATGCCCGCGCACAACTGGATCACGGCAGGCAGCGTGGTAATCGGTTTCGGAATTCTCATTGACCCGCTCACTGCGGTCATGCTTGTCGTGATCACGGGCGTCAGCCTCCTCGTCCAATTCTATTCACAGGCCTATATGAAGACCCACGCGCCCTCCAGCGCTGGCCACGGTAGTCACGCTGGCGACTCCGGTCATGGAGCGGCTACAGGGCACGGCCATGCAGCAGGGCAGGGCGCATCTCAAGGTGGGTCCCGCCTTGACCCCGGCTACACTCGCTACTACTCCTACATGTCCCTTTTCACGGCGAGCATGATCGGCCTCGTCATGTCACGAGGCATCGTTCAGTTATTCGTCTTCTGGGAGTTGGTGGGCGTCTCCTCCTACCTGCTCATCGGTTTTTGGATGGAGAGGCCATCGGCGGCTGCGGCGGCGAAGAAGGCCTTCGTAATGACCCGCTTCGCTGATTTCGGCTTCCTCCTCGCCATCATTTACATCTCGTTCAATAACCCGCAATGGCTGGACATCCCCACCCTCTATGCGGCGATAGAAAGCGGCCTCGTGGCGGCTACGGTGGCTACGTGGGTCGGGCTCGGCCTGTTCATGGGAGCGGCTGGCAAGTCGGCGCAGTTCCCGTTCCACTCATGGCTCCCTGACGCAATGGAGGGCCCGACTCCCGTATCAGCCCTCATCCATTCCGCCACGATGGTCACCGCGGGCGTGTTCCTCGTCGCCCGGTTCTTCCCGCTCTATGAGCACGCCGCAGGCGCGCAGAACACTGTGGCCCTTGTAGGCGGGTTCACAGCGGTGTTCGCCGCGAGCATGGGACTGGTCGCGAACGACATCAAACGCGTGCTGGCGTACTCAACGGTGTCTCAGCTTGGCTACATGATGTTCGCCCTGGGCGTGGGCGCATATGTGCCCGCCATCTTCCACCTGTTCACGCACGCCTGGTTCAAGGCCATGCTGTTCCTCGGTTCAGGCTCCGTTCACCACGGCGGCGGAACATTCAATATGCGTTACCTTGGGGGGCTGCGGAAGCAGATGCCGTGGACCTACTGGAGCATGGTGATAGGCAGTCTGAGCCTGGCCGGACTATTCCCGCTTTCGGGCTTTTGGAGCAAGGACGAAATTCTTTCCCATGCTGCGGGTGCCGGAACGGGCGTCGGCACGATAGTTCTGATTTTGGGCTTCACTGCGGCGATCATGACCGCCTTCTATATGTTCCGGGCCATATTCATGACCTTCCATGGCGAGTTCAGGGGTGGAGGGGCGAAGGAGCGCGAGGACCTCGAGCGAGCGCACCAACCCGTTCCGGCCGGTCTTGAGACCGCGCACCCGGCGGAGTCACCCTGGGTCATGGTCGCTCCCATCGTTGTACTGGCGGTCGCTGCGATAGTCATAGGATTTGTCGCCAACCCGTTCGTGGACACGGGCATCGTGCCGAAGCACGGCCTGGCCGAATTCCTAACGAATAACCACGCGGTGTTCCCAAGCCACAAGGCCGCAGTCGAGGCGGGAGCGGAGCCGGTGTTCAACTTCCCGGTCGCCATCATTTCATCTGCTCTGGCGGTGGGGGGCATAGTCCTGGCCTACGCGATGTACGCAAGCAAGGCGTTGTCACCGGAGAAGATCGGGACGCGCCTGAAACCGGTCTATAGCCTGCTCGTTCGCAAGTACTTTGTAGATGACCTGTATGAAGGTATAGTCGTGAACCGGCTGTTCTACCGCAGGCTCGCGTTTGACTTGGACCGCTTCGACAAGTCGTGGCTGGACAATGCCAACGTGCAGATCTCAGGCTTTACGGCGCGGCTGGGTCGGAGCCTGTCCCTGGGCCAGAACGGCCAGATGCAGACTTATGCCGCGGTCATGACCATTGGCATAGTCATAGCCCTTGCGGCTTTCGTGATCTGGGGAGGCTGAGAGATGTTGGATCGCCTCCTGAACACATCGAATCCCCCTGCCGGAGACGGACAGGCTGAAGGCACGGGGCACCCCGTCTGATGTTCAACGGACTCCTCACTTTTACCGTCTTCCTTCCCGCGGCGGGTGCCATCGCAGCCCTACTGCTGCTGAGGCGCGACCGGGATATCAGGTGGTTCGCCATTGGGGTCACGGTCGCGACGTTCGTCCTATCTGTGGGCGTCTTTGCCAACTACGACCGCGTAACGGGCGGCGTGCAGATGGTGGATCAGTTCAGGCGGTGGATCCCGGTGCCGGGGCTGGAGTCCCAGTACTTGCTCGGCGTGGATGGCCTCAGCGCTCCCCTCGTCATGCTTACGGGCCTCCTTGGAATGGCTGCCGCGCTAGGGTCATGGCGTGTCGGGAAGCGCGTGCGGGAGTATTTCTTCTGGCTCCTACTGCTAGAGACGGCTGTGCTGGGAGTGTTCACCTCACTCGACATGCTCCTGTTTTTCGTCTTCTTCGAATTTGAAGTCATCCCGATGTACTTCCTCATCGCTGTCTGGGGCTCGGGCCGGCCCCGGTACTCTGCGATGAAGTTCGTTCTGTTTACTCTCACAGGCGGGGCGTTCCTCCTTGCCGGCATATTGATGGTGTATCTATCGCAGGGCGTCGGCACTCTGGCCATGGTGACAATCCCGGATGCAGGCGTCATAGGCATCCCTGACGTCATCGGCAACGCAGACCTGATCGCTCCGGCGGCAATGATCTTCGCCTTCTTCTTGGTGGCATTCGCGGTCAAGCTGCCCCTCTGGCCCCTCCACAACTGGTTGCCTGACGCGCACACCGACGCGCCGACGGCGGTGAGCGTGATGCTCGCTGGCGTGCTCTTGAAAATGGGCGGGTACGGACTATTCCGGATATGTCTGGGGATGTTCCAGGAGACGCCCGGGTTTCAGGTGCAGGACGCCGCCGGGGTGCTGGCCGTCATCGCCGCTATCAGCGTCATATACGGCGCGATAGTCACCGTGCGACAAACGGACATGAAACGGCTCGTCGCCTTCTCCTCTGTGAGCCACATGGGCTTCGTGATGCTGGGTGTGTGCGCCATTGCCGCCAGCGGGGAGGACGGCAAGGCAGGCGGACTGAACGGCGCCGCTTTGCAGATGTTCAGCCATGGCACGATCACGGGCCTCGCCTTCTTGATGGTGGGCCTGACATATGACCGCGCCCACACGCGCCACATCCCGCACCTGGGCGGCCTGTGGCGGAAAATGCCCCTGATCGCCATCTTCTTTCTGATCGCCGGGTTCGGTTCGCTCGGCCTGCCGGGTCTCTCCGGCTTTGCGTCGGAGATACTTGTCTTTCTGGGCACCTTCCCCGTGTGGCCATGGGCGACGGCTGTCGCGGCGTTTGGGGTAGTGCTGGCCGCGGGCTATACGCTGTGGATGGTGCAGCGCGCCTTCTTTGGCCCAAAACCTGCCGTGGGTGGCCTGCCGGACGACCAGTACGAGCACCTCTCGGACGCCAACTGGCTGGACATGATCCCAGCGGTCGCGCTGACGGCCGCGATCGTGGTTGTGGGTATCTGGCCGAAGGTGCTGACCGATGTCTTTGACACCGGCATCAGAGAGCTCATCAGGTGATTTCAACCATTCCTGTCCGCGCCCAGATGACATCCGAGGGGGAGGGATAGCGCTCTGACTGTTCACGATTTCTGGCTGATCTCACCAGCGCTCGCGATGGCCGGACTGGCCATCGTGGTGGTGCTGGCTGACCTTGCCATGCCGCGCGATGGCGAGGTCAGGGCGGTCAGGGCAGGGAGTGGAGCGCAGCTTTCGCTGTTGGCCCTCGCCGGCCTGTCTGCACCAGCGCTGCTATCGCTGAACCTATGGTTCGGCTGGTTTGGAGACGCTGGCGCAGGTCCGGGTTTCAGTGGGGCGATAGTGGCCGACCGGTTCGCTCTTTTCTTCCAGTTCATCCTGACCGGCGTGACTGCGGGAGTCATCATGGCCTCGATGGGCTACGCTCGTCGCCTGCCGGGCCTGCGCGGTGAGTTCATCGCGCTCATGCTCTTCTCCGTGACAGGGATGCTGTTGCTGGTGTCGGCGCGAGAACTAATTTCGATCTATGTCGCGTTGGAACTTACAGCGTTGCCTGTCGCGGCGCTGGCCGCTTTCGGCAGGGACGGGCGGTCGTCCGAGTCCGGTCTGAAGTTCCTTATCTTGAGCGGCGTTTCATCCGCCGTGCTGCTTTACGGCATGGTGTATCTATACGGCTATACAGGCAGCACGGACATCGCCGTCATAGCTGAACGTATAGGCGACCTGTCCCAAGATGCGGGCAAGCCGTTCGGCAGCTACGCCGTCTTGCTAGCAGTAGTCATGATCGTCGCCGGATTCGGTTTCAAGATGGCGGTCGCGCCATGGCAGATGTGGGTCCCGGACGTTTACGAAGGCTCACCCACACCTGTTGCCGCTTTCCTGTCTGTGGCATCCAAGGCGTCCGCCTTCGCAGTCGTTCTTCGCGTGCTCTACACGAGTTTCGGCGCGCCTGAAATGGCGAGGGACTGGTCGGCGTTGTTCGCGATACTCGCCGCCGGTACGATGACCTTTGGCAACCTGCTCGCCCTATCTCAAAAGAACGTCAAACGCCTCCTCGGGTATTCGACGATCGCGCAGGCTGGCTACATGCTCGCGGGCGTGGCGGCTGTGGCGGCGAACACGAGAGACGGCGGGGGCATCGCCGGGCCGCAAGGTGTCCTCTTCTATCTGGCCGGGTACGCCTTCACCAACCTGGCGGTCTTCATCGCAGTCATAGCCATCACCAACCGCACGGGGAGCGACATCATCAGCGGCCTGAATGGGTTGGGCAGGCGCTCGCCTCTGATGGCCGGACTGCTCGCGGTGGGCCTGCTGTCGCTGCTGGGTATCCCTCCGACCGTAGGTTTCATGTCGAAGGTATTTGTCTTCAGCTCGGCGGTGAACTCGGGGTTGGTGTGGCTGGCGGTCGTTGGTGTGCTGAACACGGTAATTTCCGCTTTCTACTATCTGGGAATACTGCGGGCCATGTACTTTGAAGAGCCCGCGGACGGCGCTCCGATCCCGGCTGACCGACCCGCGGTCCTGGCGGCGATAGTGGCGACGCTAGGCGTAGGCGTATTCGGGTTCGCTCCGTGGCTGCTGCTTAACCTGGCCGAAAAAGCTCTCACTATCCTGCGTGTTTAGGTAGGTCTTACTTCTCCCGCCTGGAGAGGGATTGTTTGGATAGGCTCTGCCTTTTCTTCAATCCGGAATTCATTGGGCAAGTCCCACCGGAAAGTTGTCCAGTGCACCGCTACACACACATCGGCATCGTTCATCACGGCCTTCTGCCAGAGGCCGGTGAACTCGCGCTCGCCATCAAGAAGCGTTATCCGCAGCCGCAATGGTGGACCGCAACCCAAGACACACTTCCGCGTCAGTCGAAGCGTTTCGGGGAAACAGACCTTATCGTCACGATAGGCGGAGATGGCACGATCCTCCGCGGCGTCCACATCGCTGCGCCACGCGGTATCCCGGTCTTGGGAGTCAATATGGGGCGCGTGGGTTTCATGAGTGAGATCGACGCGGATGACGCTGTCGAAGGCCTTGGCTGGTACCTCGATGGTCAGGCCCGCATGGAGGAGCGTTCTATGCTCCGTGCAGACCTGCAGGGTCGGGCCGAGCCGTTTGACGCCTTGAATGACGTGATGATCGTACGCGGCGAGGTGCTACGTGTAATCGAGGTGGAGGCCCGCATAGGCGGTGTCGATTTGGCCACGTACCGAGGCGACGGCGTCGTCGTTTCAACCGCGACAGGTTCAACGGGCTATTCGCTCGCTCTGGGCGGTCCGGTGATGGATCCGGCGTCCGAGGACATGCTTCTGAAGCCGATCGCAGCACATATGAGTCAGTTCGGCGGAGTCGTGGTGCCACCTACGTCCCGGCTCGACTTGAAGTTGCTTTCGGTGGACAGGGCCATCTTCAGTCCGGACGGGTTCAACAACACCTGGGTCCACGATGGACAGTCGGTGCGCATCACGGTTTCGCCTTACAAGGCGCGGTTCCTCCGCAGGAGGCCCGCGTCTCACTTCTGGGAGTCACTTTCGCGTCGCCTGGGCATGCGCCAGAGCGCTCTTCCTCGCAAGGCGCAGGCGGACGGGGAGTAGGAGTTTCGACCGTTCCTGTGGGCCGGGCATAACGGGAACTTCGAGCCCGCTAGCGGGGAGAGTTCATCCAGCATCCCCCGTGTATGGGGTAAGACGAAGCGTGAACCTGCTTCGCCAATCTCTATTTGGTTGCGAGTCATGGCCGTCGAAACTGTTAACACACATCGGGCGATAACGCTCTGCGGCGGTGGGCTGGCAGATAGGTTGGGGGCACACCGGACGGGGGATTCGGTTAACATGGGCGTGCCTTGAAAGCGAGATCAGCCTCAACTATTTCCTCTCGACGCGTCTACGCGGGAAGCCGCCTGAACTTGCGCGTAGACCGGGTTCGCATGGGTGGCAACCCTGAAGTGGACAGGGAGATAGTCGAGCACATCGGCTCGGTCGTTCTCGTTCCACTGACAAGCAAAGGAACCGTCCTCCTCGTGCGGCAGTGGAGGCAACCGGCGGGTACGGTGTTGCTGGAAGCCCCGGCTGGCACGCTGGAACATGGCGAGATGCCGGAGGTTTGCGCCCAACGGGAACTTCAGGAGGAGACCGGGCACAAGGCCAGGACACTGACCAATCTGCCGGGGTTCTGGGTGGCTCCAGGCTGGTGCACCGAGTATATGCATGCCTTCCTGGCGACTGGTCTCAGCGTCGCTTCGCTCCCGCAGGACGACGACGAAGATGTCCACGTCGAGGAGACGCCTCTCGCTAGGATTCCGGATTTGATCAGGTCGGGCGATATTCAAGACGCCAAGTCGATAGCCGCGCTACTGAGCGCCATGTACCTCATGGATGCCATATGACAGGGCTCGCATTGCAACCGGTCTTTTCGTGAAGCTTGTGGCGCTCGGGTGCAGACCGGATTGAGCCATCTCAATGAGGCAGCCCGCGCAAGCGCCCTTTAAAGTGCAGCGAGACACAGCTAGATTGAAAAGGGAAGCATGTACCAGCACGATGTACTGATCATAGGCGCCGGCCTCGCCGGTCTCCGCGCAGCGGTTGAGTCCGTACGCATGGGCCTTGATACCGCCGTCATATCCAAAGTCCACCCGGTGCGTTCTCATTCCAACGCTGCTCAGGGCGGCATCAACGCTGCTCTGACAGACCGCGGCGATGACTGGGAAGACCACGCCTTGAGCACGATCAAAGGTTCTGACTACCTGGCCGACCAGGACGCCGTTGAAATCATGTGCCGGGAGGCCGGCGACGCAATAATTGAACTTGAGCACATGGGCGTCATCTTCAGCCGTGACGAGACCGGCCACCTGGGGACACGCCGATTCGGCGGCCAGAAGAAGGCCCGCACCTTCTTCGTCGGCGCGATCACCGGTTCCGCCATCCTTCATGTGCTCTACGAACAGGCGCTCAAGCACGGCCTGCGTGTTTATGAGGAGTGGTTCGTGACCACTCTCATCAAAGAGGACGGCGCGGTGCGGGGCGTCATTGCGCTGGACATCAAGTCCGGCGCGCTGGAAATCATCCGGGCCAAGACTGTCATCATGGCCGCAGGCGGGTGTGGGCGCGTCTTCGAACCGTCCACGAACGCTGTGATTTGCACTGGCGATGGCCTCGCCCTGGCATGGCAGGCAGGCGCTCCCCTCATGGACATGGAGATGATCCAGTACCACCCGACGACGCTCGCCCGCACCGGCATCCTGCTTTCCGAAGGAGCGCGCGGCGAGGGTGCATATCTGGTTAACAAAGACGGCGATCGCTTCATGAAGAAGTACGCCCCTGAGTACATGGAGCTGGCATCTCGCGACGTTGTGTCCAGGTCGGAACAGACAGAGATAAACGAGGGCAGGGGCATAGATGGCAATGTGCTGCTGGACCTGCGTCACCTCGGCCGCAAGCTGATCGATGAGAGGCTGGGTTACCTGCAGGAAGTGGCCGTCGAGTTCCTGGGCATTGACCTGGCGGAGCAGCCAGTCCCTGTCCGGCCCGGCATGCATTACATCATGGGCGGCATCAAAACGGATGTGGATGGCAGAACGAACGTGCCGGGCCTGTATGCGGCAGGCGAAGTCGCCAACGTGAGTGTCCACGGCGCGAACCGCCTGGGCGCGAACTCTCTGCTGGACACGGTCGTGTTCGGCAGGCGCGCTGCGGTGAAGGCGGCGGAGGAGATCAAGTTGGTCAAGCTCGGCGGCTCGAGCGCGAACTCGCCCGCCGAGCAGGCTCTCGCGTCCGAATTGAAGCGCCTCCAATCGCGGCTCGACCGCCCGAGGGGCCTGCGTTTCGGCCCGGTTCGCACTGAGATGGCGGAGGCGATGATCAAGGGTGTCGGCGTGTTCCGAGACCAGTCGAGCATGGAGATGGCGAAGGCGACGGTGGCCGCGGCCCGTAAGAAGCTCGACAATGTCTCCGTGGATGACAAGGGCAAAGTGTTCAACACGGACCTTGTCTTCGCACTAGAACTGGATTTCATGGTGGATGTAGCCGAGTCTGTATGCGCCGGCGCTCTCGCCCGCAAGGAGAGCCGCGGCGCACACTACCGCACTGACATCAATGATCGGGACGACAAGAACTGGTTGAAGCACACACTCGTTCACAAGACACCCGACGGTGTCAAGGTGGATACGCTGCCCGTCACGATTACAAAATGGGAGCCGGTCAAGAGGGTGTATTAGAACCGAATTCCCATCTCCACGTGAAGACCGAGTTGAAGGGTGACCGACACGGGGTGGGGCCCAGGCAGCAGCGATTGAGTACCTTGGTTCACGAGAGAGAATATCCACTCTCCCATCGATAGAGGTTCAGCGCGAGGGGTAAATGAAAGCCAATTTCAAAGTCAGGCGCTACAACCCGGAGTCGGACAAGCCGGACGCTCAGCCACGCTGGCAGGAGTATGAGCTTGACGTCCACCCGGCCTCGACAATCTTGGACGTGCTTATCCAGGTGCGTGAAGAGATAGACGGCACGCTGACCCTGCGTTGCGCCTGCCGCGCCTCCATCTGTGGTTCGTGCGGGATGCGCGTCAACGGCCGCGCCCGCCTCGTCTGCAAAACGCAGGTGCGGTCCATCGCGAAAGAAGAGGGCGAGCAGATCATCATCGAGCCAATGGGCAACCAGAAGGTAATCAAGGACCTTGCAGTTGACTTGAGCACCTTCTTTGACCAGATGAAGCGCATCACACCCTGGATGCAGCCGGACAAGCTGCCCGAAAAGGGCGAGTTCATCGCCTCCTACGAGTCCATGACTCACCTCACAGGCGTGATGAACTGCATCATGTGTGGGGTCTGCGTGTCGGACTGCACGGTGCTGGCTGTTGACGACAAGTTCATAGGCCCGGCCGCGCTCGCCAAGGCTTACCGCTTTGTCGCCGACCCTCGGGACGATAAGCACTCCGAGCGTCTAAAGACCCTTAATGATGAACACGGCGGAATTTGGGACTGCACGCGCTGCTCGATGTGCGTCGAAGTCTGCCCCAAGGGTGTTGCCCCCATGGACCGCATCATGGTCATGCGGGACCTCGCCATAGCGTCCGGCAACAAAAATACGGCTGGTTACAAGCACACGGAATCGTTCTCGAAGTCCGTTCGCAAGAACGGGCGTCTGGATGAACTGCGCCTCGCCATAGAAAGCCCGGGGGTGTTCAACGTCTCGGCGCAACTGGACCAGGCTCCCATTGGCATCAAGGCTTTGGTAAAAGGGAAGATGCCTCCAATCCTGGCCCACAAGGCGGAAGATAAGGACAAGATCACGCGCACATTTGAAAGAGTTGAACAAGCGGGCCACGCCAAGAAGTGATGACCTCCCCCTCTCCCATCGCGGGAGATGGTGGGCACCTACCAGAGGTGAGTCATGAGGGGTAACCACAAACGTGCCACATAAATATGCCTTCTACCCGGGTTGTGTCGCTCGCGGCGGCACACCTGAACTGTATGACTCCGCCATCGCCGTCACGCAGAGGCTGGGTATAGAGCTGGTCGAGCTCACCAAAGCCTCCTGCACAGGCGCGGGCGTTCTTCAGGAAAAGAACCTCAAGCTCGGTGATACGTTGAACGTCCGCACGTTCGCCATGGCCGAACAGCTCGGCCTTCCCATCCTCGTACTCTGCTCCACCTGCCAGGGCGTCATGTCCCAGGCCAACGCCCGCGTCCAGAAAGATCCCGAATACCTCAAGGAGATCAACTCCTTCCTCAAAGAGGAGGGCCTTGAATACAAGGGCACAACTGTGATCAAGCACCTCTTGTGGGTGCTCATCGAAGACATTGGCCTCGATACACTCAAGGCCACGTTCACACGCGAGCTCTCCGGATTGAATGTCGCACCGTTCTATGGTTGCTACATCGTCCGCCCGAGCGACGTCCTGGGTTTCGGCCAGAACCCCCAACGGCAGACATCGCTCGAAACCGTTATCGCCGCAACAGGAGCCAAGCCTGTGGACTTTCCCGGTAAAACCAAGTGCTGTGGCCTACCGATCCTGTACATCAACCAGGAGAACGCTCTGAAGATGGTCGCCGACCACACCGGCACGGCACAGTCACTCGGCGCTGATGCTATGGTCACGCCATGTCCCCTCTGCCACCTTAACCTAGACGGCTATCAGCCCAAAGCGCGCAAGAAGTTCGGGTCGCAATATTCCGGTGCGTCAGGACAGGGCGTGGGTTCCGAGCGTACTGAGCCCGTCAAAGTGCCCCGTTCAGATAAAGACACACTCCCCATCCTCCACCTGCCTCAACTCATTGGTCTTGCCATGGGCATGGATCACAAGGCCCTTGGCCTCCAGAGGCACATAGTCCCGACAGAAAGCATCGTCAAAAAGGCAGAGAGCAAGCCTGCGCCGGCCGGGGTGCGATAGACCCGGCTCGGTCATATCGCTCCGCCACTGCGCCGCTGACGTCAAGCGAAATCAGGTCCAGCCTCCTTCCTGGCAATCTGCATGCCTGCGCTCTCGCCCGTTACAATCGGGAAGGTTGGGGGGCTGGCAGCGTGACTCAGGTGTATGGCACGGTTACGGACATGTCGCCCTTGGTCTTTCGAAGAACTCTCGAAGGGCCTCGCGGAGCCAACCTCATACGCACGGGGGATGATTACAACTCGCTCCGGTATGCCGGGAGCAAGGCATGCGCGATGCAGGCACTGACACCTCCCAACCCTCCGGGGTCTGTAGACCTGTCCGCTGCAGGCGGCGTCGTATGGCGCCGCTCGTATGGAGGCGTGGAGGTGGTCGTATGCCACCGGTCATGGACTTCGCTCTGGGCGCTGCCTAAGGGCAAGCCCAATCTTGGCGAGCTCCCGGAAGCCACGGCACTGCGGGAAGTGCATGAGGAGACCGGGCTGGACGTGGACATCGGCCCTCTCATTGGCGAGGTCCGCTACTCCTTCCACAGGCAGGAGGACGGCGCGATCTGTAATAAGGTCGTACGATTCTTCCTCATGTCGCCTTCGGGAGGGGATGTGACGAAACACGACGCCGAGTTCGACCAGGTAATCTGGCTTCCCGCTCGTGAAGCTGCATCCCGTCTGACATACGCAAATGAAGCTCGCATCATCGAAAAAGCAGTGGCCCTGGCAGAAGCCACGGCCTGACGACAGGAATACTGCCGTGGCCAAGGGCCAACTGGTCGTCCTCCGCCCCAAGCGCCTGGAGGACGCCAAACAGGACTATGCATGGCGGACTGATGCGGAGCTAGCCGCGCTCGACGCCACCGTCCCGCTCGTCGTCACTTACCGTGAGTACTACCTCTACCACCGGGACGACATGGAATACCCCTCGCCGTGGTCCGTCCGCATGGCTGTGGACACGTTTGAAGGCCATCATATTGGCAATTGCATGTATTACGACATCGATGCCGACAAGAAGCAGTGCGAGATGGGCATCATGATTGGCGACCGCGACTACTGGAGCCGGGGGTACGGCACAGACGCGGTGACAACCCTCTTGCGACACATCTTCACCGAGACCCCAGTCGAGCGCGTATACCTGCACACCCTCACAGGCAATGCGCGTGCGCAGAAGGCGTTCGCCCGGTCGGGCCTGAAACCTGTTGGCGATGTCCGCCGCGATGGGTATGACTTCCTGAAGATGGAGGCGTGGCGGGATGACTGGCTGGCGGAGCATTCGGCGAATGACGCCGCCGCAGAATCAACGTCGTCAGGCCAGCACGGGACGCCTGCCAGCCGGGGCAGCGGCGCCTCGCCAGCCTAACCAGATAGTTCATCCCTGGGTCGTGTCCGAGTCGCCTAGCGGCCGTAGCGCCACCAGTCGTTAAGGGCCTGAGTGCCGGGTGGCGGCGTGACGGGGGCCATGAAGTCATTGTTCAGCGTGTTCGTGTGGTACTCGCCGTTCAGGAAGGGCGGGTGCGACAGGATGCGCTTCACGAGCGGTATGTTCGTCGGGAAACCCTCGATCACGTAATCGTCCAGCGCGGCGTGCATCTTCTCGATGGCCTTATCGCGGGTCGGCGCCCATACGATCAGCTTCGCCATTAGCGGGTCGTAAAAGCTCGTCACTTCGTAGCCCTGCGCCACGCCGGAATCCACTCGCACTCCCTCGCCCACAGGTTCACGGTACGCAGTGATCAGTCCGCCCGACGGAAATAGCGTTTCCGGGTCCTCGGCGTACACGCGTGCCTCAATCGAATGGCCGTGGGGTTGCAGCTTCTCTCGCGGCACGTTTAGCTTGCGCCCGCTCGCCACCTGAAGTTGCAGTTCGACGATGTCCAGACCTGTGACCATTTCTGTGACGGGATGCTCTACCTGGATGCGGGAGTTCACTTCGAGGAAGTAGTAGTTGTTCCGTGCGTCCACGAGGTTCTCTACGGTGCCCACGTTGTAGTAGCCGCCTGCCCTCATCACCCGAAGTGCCGCATCGGCGAGCCGCGCTCGGAGCACATGCGATATCGCCATAGAGGGCGATTCCTCGATCACCTTCTGGTATCGCCGCTGTATGGAGCACTCCCTCTCCGGGAACGTGATCGCTGTGCCGTGCTGGTCCAGCATCACCTGCAACTCAATGTGCTTGGCGAATTCGATGCATTTTTCGATGTGGATAGTCGGCTGGTCGAAGAAACGCTTCGCCAGCACCGTCGCTCGCTCCATGGCTTCTGGCAGTTCGGCGGGAGACCGAACGACAGTGGTGCCGATTCCGCCGCCGCCAGCCGACGGCTTGACGACAACCGGGTAGCCGAACTTGAGCGATGCCTCTTCGGCCTTTAACGGATCGTCGGCGGGGACAACGGTCCACGGGACGGTCGAGACGCCGTCCTTTTCAACGAGTTTGCGTGCTCCGATCTTGGTGCCCAGCGCGCGCGTGGCCGCAGGCGGCGGGCCTATGAACACGAGCCCGGCTGCGGACACAGCCTCGGAAAAGCGCGGGTTTTCAGACAGGAAACCGTAGCCGGGGTGGATGGCCTCTGCGCCGCACGCCTTCGCCGTGGCTACGACCTTGTCGATGTTCATGTAACTTTCGGGCGCGTTCGCCGGTCCCACGCGGTGCGACTCATCAGCCAGCTTCGTGTGTGGCGCGTCAACGTCGGCGTCAGAATAGACCGCGGCCGTCTTGATGCCGAGCTTCCGGCAGGTGCGGATGACGCGGCAGGCTATCTCGCCCCTGTTTGCTATGAGGACCTTGTGGAACATCTGTCTCCCCGTTCCTGAGGCCCCTACGTGCCCGGCTTCGCCATGATGCCAATGAGTTCGCGCACCGCGTTCGCTGACTTTTGCAGCCCGGCATTCTCATCAGCCGTCAGTTCAATTTCTATGACCTTCTCCACTCCGCCTGCGCCCAGCTTTACAGGCACCCCCACGAACAGGCCGTGTATCCCGTACTCGCCCTCGAGATAGGCAGCGCAGGGCAGGATCTCCTTGCGGTCGAAAAGCACCGCCTCGACCATCTGCACAACCGCCGCGGAGGGAGCGTAGTAGGCCGAGCCGGTCTTCAGCAACGCGACGATCTCTGCACCGCCGTCACGCGTGCGCTGGACGATCTGCGCCAACCGGTCGGCTTTGATGAGCCTGGATACAGGCACGCCGCCGATGGTCGTCGTGCCAATGAGAGGCACCATGGAGTCGCCGTGGCCGCCCAGCACGTATGCGGAGACGTTGTTCACGGAGACCTTGAGTTCCTGGGCTAGGAATGTGCGGAAACGGGCTGTGTCCAGGATCCCTGCCATCCCAACAACACGCTGCTTGGGGAATCCGGAGACCTTGTGAGCGTGCTGAACCATGGCGTCCAGCGGGTTGGAGACGACGACGATGATGGCCTTCGGGGAGTGCTTCGCCACCTCGGCGGTGACAGAGCCGACGATCTTCATGTTGGTCATCAGCAGGTCGTCCCGGCTCATGCCCGGCTTGCGGGCGATACCGGCAGTGATGACCACAATGTCCGAGTTGGCAGTCTGCTCGTAGGAATTTGCCCCTGTGATCTGGGCGTCAGTGCCGAGCACTGGGCCGCTTTCCAGCATGTCCAGAGCCTTGCCCTGCGGCAAGCCCTCGACCACGTCCACCAGGACGACGTCCGCGTACCCGCGATCGAAGATTCGCTGAGCGGTGGTCGCTCCCACGTTCCCGCCGCCGACGACTGTGACTTTCCTGCGCATTGTCGATGTTGCCTTTTCTATTGACCCCTCTATGACAGAGAGGGCTTCTGTGACTATCCCAAACCCGCACTCCCATTGTGGGAGGGGGTCAGGGTAATGGGTGGATTAGGCGCCCTAGTTCGTATTCAGTAAACCAGCTCAAATGGAAAGGATTGATACATGAGCGGAACTTTCCGATCCGCTCAGAACCCACATCCCTGCTTACGCGCCTTTTGAGTATGCCTGCCAGCGCTCGGTGAGCCTGGGGTCGCGGACAGTTGCAAGTACATACTTGCCGAACTCGGCACCGGTCACGCCCGTGTCACGGCCCGTGACCTTCACCTTCTTTTCGTACAGCGCGCAGACTTCAAGCGCCTTTTCGATGCGGCCGCCTAATTCCGCGAAGCCGATGTGCGAGAGCATCATAGCCGCGGCCTTGATCATGGATGACGGGTCGGCGTACTTTGCGCGGCCTTCCTGCACCATGCGGGGCGCCGAGCCGTGGATGGCCTCGAACATGGCATAGCGCTTGCCAATGTTCGCGCTGCCAGCCGTGCCCACGCCGCCCTGTATTTCGGCTGCTTCATCGGTGAGGATGTCTCCGTACAGGTTGGGCAGCGCCAAGACCTGGAAATCCGAACGGCGGGCCTTGTCCAGGAGCTTGGCGGTCATGATGTCTATGTACCACCCGTCCCATGTGATGCCCGGGTAACGAGCGGCGACCTTCTTGGCCACCTCGAGGAACTTGCCGTCCGTGCGTTTGACGATATTGGCCTTGGTGACGATGGTCACTTTTGTCTTGCCCGTCTTCTTGGCATGTGCGAACGCCGCCTCGATCAGGCGCTCCGAGCCGGGCGTCGAGATGAGCCGGAAGTCAATCGCCACGTCCGCGGTCACATCTATGCCCTGCGAGCCGAGGGCGTAGAGATCCTCAGTGTTTTCGCGGAAGAAGGTCCAGTCGATGCCTTCCGACGGCACGCTCACAGGGCGGACGTTTGCGAAGAGGTCCAGTTCCTTCCGCATCGAAACGTTGGCGGACTCGATATTCGGCCAGGGCCCACCGGCCTCTGGAGTGGTCGTTGGACCTTTGAGGACGACGTGGCACTTCTTGATTTCAGCGAGAACGTCATCTGGGATGGCCTTCATCACCTTGACCCGATTTTCGATAGTCAGGCCGTCGATGTGCTTGATCAGGACTTTGCCTGATTTCAACTCTTTGGACAGGAGTTCATTCAGGACGGCAACGGACACTTCAGTAATGGCCGGGCCTATGCCGTCGCCGCCGATGGCGCCGATGATGATCGGGTGGAGCTTGCCGTAGTCGGTCCAGTCGCCCTCATGCTTGACGCGCTCGACGCGCTCAAGCTGCGGGGCGAGGATCTTCCCGAAGTGTTCCTTGGCCCGCTCTATCGCGGCCTGATCTATCGCCATGCGGAGTCCCTCCTCTTTCACTCACCGCCCCCTCGATGCCTCCAGCGCGATCGCTGCGTCATTCGGGGCGTAACAAGAAGTCTGTCCTGTCATGTGCCTTTGTGTGCTGCCATGGCCTTTACCCGGCCCCAATCCCATAGTTGGTTACAGTGGGATGTTGCCGTGTTTCTTGGGCGGCAGCGTGTCCACCTTGTGTTCAAGCATACGGAGCGCGCGGATGATAGCTGGCCGGGTGTCTGCTGGGTCAATCACGTCATCAAGGTACCCGCGGTTTGCAGGCACGTACGGGTTGGCGTAAAGGGTTTTGTACTCCTCGACAAGTTCGGCGCGTCTGGCCGCTGGGTCCTGCGCCTCTGCGATCTCTTTACGGCGGATCACGTTCACTGCGCCTTCCGGGCCCATTACAGCTATCTCTGCCGACGGCCATGCCAGATTCACATCGCCGCGGAGGTGCTTGCTCGACATGACGATGTACGCGCCGCCGTACGCCTTGCGGAGGATGACGGATATCTTCGGCACTGTGGCCTCGGCGTAGGCGTAGAGCAGCTTCGCGCCGTGGCGGATGATGCCGCCGTATTCCTGATCCGTGCCAGGCATGAAACCGGGCACGTCCACGAGTGTGACAAGCGGAATATTGAAGGAGTCGCAGAAGCGCACGAACCGCGCCGCCTTGTCCGATGCGTTGATGTCCAGGTTCCCGGCCATGACCGCGGGCTGGTTGGCGACTATGCCAACAACGTACCCGTAGATGTGTGCAAACCCCGTGACGATGTTCTGGGCGAACTGGTGCTGGACGGGAAGGAACTCACCACGGTCCACGATCAGGCGCACGACGTCCATCACGTCATATGGAATACGAGAGCTTTCTGGCATGACGGCGGCGAGGGTTTCGTCCGGCGCGTCGGGGTCGCCTTCCTGCGGGCCCATCGGGGGCTGGTCTGCATTATTTGAGGGCAGGTAGGAGAGCAGTTGCCGCACTTCCCGATAACAGGAGTTCTCGTCTGCGGAGGAGAAGTGCGCAACGCCACTACGAGTGGCATGGGTAATCGCGCCGCCCAGGTCTTCGTGCGTGACCTCCTCGCCGGTTACGGCCTTGATCACGTCCGGACCGGTGATATACATCTGGCCGATCTTTTCGACCATGAAAATGAAGTCTGTGATGGCCGGTGAGTAAACCGCGCCGCCCGCAGAAGGACCGGCGATGACCGTGACCTGAGGGATGACGCCGGAGGCAAGCGTGTTGCGGGTGAAGATCTCACCATAGCCCGCAAGGGAATCCACGCCTTCCTGGATGCGCGCTCCGCCAGAGTCGTTGATGCCCACGATGGGCGCCCCGGCGCGCATGGCCTGATCCATTACCTTGCAGATCTTCTTCGCCGCGACCTCGGATAGAGAGCCGCCCAGGACAGTGAAGTCCTGAGCATAGGCGAAGATCTGCCTGCCCTCCACCAGGCCGTGGCCGATGACGACAGAGTCACCCTCGAAGCGCTGCTTGTCCAGGCCCCAGTCGGCCGAACGGTGAGTGACGAAAGTGTCCACTTCTGTGAAGGTGCCAGGGTCGAACAGTCGTTGGAGACGCTCGCGAGCGGTGAGTTTGCCCCGTTCCTTCTGGGCCTTGATGCGGTCCTCGCCACCGCCAGCTTGTGCAGCGCCGCGTCGGGCGCGGAGTGCCGCCCGCCGTTTGTCGCTGGCGGATGCTGTCACAGGGTTTACGGCGGGAGACTGTACGGAAGTCTCAGCGGCACTCTCAGGCTGCGGGCCTGAGTCGGTGGGTTGCTGTTTGTGGGTGGTGATGGCTGGCTCTTGCGAAGCACCCCTCTCCCAGTGGGAGAGGGACTTGGTTCGCCCTTGGGCCCCCTATATCTATCGGGTGACCTTCGGGCGGGGTAAAGAAAAGTCCCTGCCGTTATTGAGATGGCCTCTTTGGAGAGGTCTGCCACGGTACAGTGAAGATCGTCTGAGACGACTTTCGTAAGCAATCCGCATCGTAACGCAGCCCCGAACTCGCGGCAAGCTGACCTGAGCTGGCCGGGTATTCGAATATTGGCGCAGTCTGCGGTGCTACGATCAGCGGCGATGACTCCACGATCACATGCGCCTGCTCACGCCCCGTCGCGCAGCGATGCCCGCTCCGGGAGTATGACCGTTGGCCGGAGCGAGTTTTTCTGGGGCGTGAAGACCTATGTCATGGCCGCGCTCAACGTCACCCCCGACTCGTTCTCAGGTGACGGTGTGATGGCTCGTACCGCGCATCACTCGTCAAGAGTAGAGGTGAAACGGGTTGCCCCGCCTACCCCCGTGGCGAAGGACAGAAAATGGATTCAGGCGGCGGTTGACTGCGCTCTGCGGTTTGAGGATGAGGGAGCGGACATCATTGACATCGGCGGCGAGTCAACGCGCCCTGCGGTCGTTTACCCGGACGCGAAACCAGTCAGCGCAATAGACGAGATGGCGCGTGTCCTCCCCGTCATTACCGCGCTGAAAGGTCGTCTCTCCGCGCCGATGAGCATAGACACTCAAAAGGCGGAAGTGGCCCGGGCAGCAGCAGGGGAGGGCGTCAGTCTGTTGAATGACGTCTCGATGCTGGGTGACCCTGCGATGGCCGCTGTGGCGGCGGAGACAGGCCTGCCTATTGTCATTGGCCACGTCCGCGCAAAAGCCAGATACCGGGATGTGGTGGTTGATGTGGCATCTGACCTTTCGGGGGCAGTAGCAATAGCAGAGCGGGTGGGCGTTCAACGGGGGCGCATCATCCTCGATCCCGGCATCGGCTTCGCGAAGAACGCCGGGCACTCCCTGGAAGTCCTACGGCGATTGGGCGAACTGCGCGGGCTGGGGTTTCCGCTCCTGGTCGGTCCGTCCCGCAAGTCTTTTATCGGAACGGTTTTGGATTTGCCCGTGGACAAGCGGTTGGAGGGCACTGCGGCGACAGTCGCGCTCGCCATTGCGAACGGCGCCGACTTGGTCCGCGTGCATGACGTGCAGGCGATGGTGCGCGTCGCACTCATGGCCGATGCCCTGGTCCGAGGCTGGCAACCGAAAGTGTCGCAATAGTGAGCCATGTGCGCCTCATCACCGCGTATGTTGGCCTCGGCAGTAACCTGGGCGACCGCGCCGGAAATCTTTCCAGGGCGAGGGACGCACTTGCAGGTCTGGGAAAAGTGGCGGCCACATCATCCATGTATGAGACAGCACCATGGGGTGTTGATGAGCCGCAACCTGCGTATTTCAACCAGGTTGTGGTGTTGGAAACGGGACTGCAGGCAGGAGAACTGATCAAACGGTTTCTGGAGATTGAGGCGCAATCAGGCAGGCAGCGCACCAGACCGGGATCGTCGCGTGTGATTGACATTGACCTCCTCTTATATGGCGACACCGCGATTGACGAGCCGGGTGTGACCGTGCCGCACCCGCGTATGCACCTGCGGGCCTTTGTGCTTGTGCCGCTCGCCGAGATAGCCGCTGGAGCAACCGTGCCGGGACTGGGCCGGACAGTCCGGGAACTGGCGAAGGAAACCGGCTCGGCAGGCGTGCGCCGCATGCACGGTGTGACTGACCGGATGGAAGGAGGCGGGTGATGACCGGGGTAGCGCGGGACATCCGGATGAGCTTTAGCTGGATCAGCAGCGACGGTAAGGTGATCATCCTGGCGAGCGGTCTGCGCAGCTTCGGGGCCGGTTTCGCAGTCATCGTGCTAGGTGTCTATCTGGGCGACCTCGGGTTGAGCCTGGGCCAGATCGGTGCGTTTTTCACGGCAGGTGTGGCGGGGTCGGCGCTGCTCACCTTTGCCATCGGTCTGCTGGACGGCAAATTCGGGAGGCGCGCCCTGTTCATGGGCGTCACGCTTCTTCAGGCTCTGCCCATTGCCGCACTGGTCCTGTCTGACAACTTCGCGGTCCTGGCCGGGGCCGCCTTTATAGGGGCGATCAGCGGGGTGGCCGGCAGAGGGCCGGTTCAGCCGCTGGAGCAGGCAGCGCTGACCGTGGCAGTTGAGCCATCCCGCCGGACCAGCATCTTCGCTGTCTACCGCATTGTTTCGACGCTGGCTGCCGCGGTCGGGTCTCTCGCTGCGGGCCTGGCGCCGCTCATATCGGAGGCTTTCGGTATCAGCGGGCTGGCAGGGCAAAAGACGATGCTTATCGCTTTCGCCGGCTGTCTGATCGCCGCCGAGGCACTGTACCTCCTTGTCTCGCAAGAAATCGAGACGCCGCGAGCAGCAGGTGCGGGGTGGGCGAACCCGCTGAAATTGAAGTCGAGGCGGACCATCCTGACACTCTCAGCCCTATTCAGCATAGATAACTTCGCCGGTTCGTTGATCGTGCAGAGCCTTGTGGCCTACTGGTTCAGCACCAGATTCGGGTTTGAGCTCGGGTCGCTTGCGGGAATCTTTTTCGTGTCCAACGTGCTCGCTGCTGTTTCGCTCTGGGTTGCGGCAAAGTTGGCGGGCCGCATCGGTCTGATCAACACGATGGTGTTCACGCACATCCCTTCAAGCATCCTTTTGATTCTGGCTGCCTTTGCACCGGTGGGGTGGCTCGCTGTGCTTTTCTGGCAGGCCCGGTCATTCTTTTCACAGATGGACGTGCCAACGCGGGACTCATACACGATGGCGATCGTGGGTCCTGAAGAGCGTGTCGCCATGGCCAGCATCCACCTGACAGGACGCAGCATCGCTGGCTCGGCAGGTCCGGTGGTGGCGACGGCGTTATGGCAGTCCCTCTCCGCCGCCGCGCCGTTCGTGGCGTGTGGGGTGATAAAGATCGCCTATGACCTGTCCCTCTGGGCCATGTTCAGGAATGTCAAACCGCCGGAGGAGGAGGCACGGCAGGGCCCGGAGCCTCCTGCAGGTGCCATGCCGGGCACGAGAGGCTGAACAGTTCCGGGGACGATCCACCCCTTTCCTTGCGCAACCGGTTCTATCCAGGGAAAAGGAGTATCGGTCCTCCGAATGTCAGGAAGCAGGAGGTGACGGCGAGGCACGCCAGTCGTCTGCGGACGCGTAAACTCACTGCATGGCAAGAAGACAGCACATCCCCAAAGCCTTGACCGTCGCCGGATCAGATTCTGGAGGCGGCGCGGGTATCCAGGCTGACTTGAAGACCTTCGCCGCTCTAGGTGTTTACGGAACTTCCGTCATCACGGCGATCACTGCTCAGAACACGCTCGGCGTCACCCGCGTCCAGGCGCTGGCACCGGTAATGGTGAAGGCTCAGATAGACGCGATCATGTCTGACATCGGCGCCGATGCCGTCAAAACCGGGATGCTAGCCAACGCAGCCATCGTGCGGGCGGTGGCCGCAAAGATCAGAGAGCACGGGTTCAAGGCGATCGTCGTTGACCCAGTGATGCTTGCAGCAAGTGGGGCGAGGCTTCTTGTGGAGGAGGCCGTCGAATCCTATAAAAGAGAGTTATTTCCGCTCGCGACCATCGTCACGCCCAATGTCCCCGAGGCGGAAGTCCTGGCGGGCATGACGATCAAGTCGGCGTCTGACCAGAAAGAGGCGGCGCGAGTCCTCAAACGGCTGGGACCGCGGTACGTGATCGTAAAGGGGGGCCACCTGACGGGCAGGGACAGCCTGGACCTACTCTTCGATGGCCGCAAGTTCATTGAGTTCCGGGCCGCCCGCATCGCCACCCGGAACAACCACGGCACCGGATGCACCTTCGCCTCGGCAATAGCGGCTGGCCTTGCGCACGGCCGGTCGGTTGAGGACTCGGTCCATACCGCCAAGCACTATGTCCATGAGGCGATCCGGACGGCGTTCTCTGTTGGCGAGGGGCATGGGCCGCTAAACCACTTTCATGCCTTCTGGGATGCGGAACCGGGAAGCAAGGGCGATCCGGTCTGACCGTCCCGTTGCGGCGGCTCTTATGGAGCAAGACCCTGAGTCGAAGCTTTCAGGTTCCGCCGTACCATGAACCGCAGAGACCCTGGAAGTGCCTTCACATACGCCACAGCCCGAACCTCAAGCGGAGCGTACTTTGGTCAGGTCTTCTCATGTCCGATTCTCTCGGCCACCGCTTTGAGTACTTCGCGAGCTATTGCCATGGCGCGCGTGGAATCGGTCTCGTCATGGGCCTCGGCCGGTACGCCGCCTGGCAGGGCCGACGGGTAACGGGTCCCGAGGAAGTGCTTGTCCAGCAGCATGGCGACAGACTTGATGAGATCGAACGATGGGTCGAAGGCCAGGGCATCCTCGCATAGGTCTGCAAGGGCATGGCCCCAGACCTGCTCGCATCCACTGGCGTACAGGAAGCCCGTGACTGCCTTCTCCGCCGCCTGATGGCTCAGGAAACATGCGAGGGCATGGCGTCCCTGAAGCGCATTTGCCTCTGCGGCGTCCATGTCATAACGCGCCTGCGCCATCCACGCTTTGTACCGTGTGTCAGGCCGGCCCTCAGCCATAAACAAGTTCCCCGCTGCCTTGCGCAGACCGTAGGACCGGGTCGACCGCTGCCAACTCTTCGAGTTCATCCGGGGTGAATACGTGAAACGTGACGCCAACTCGAGGCCGGAGATGGCTTTGCCAGAAGTCTGCCCGCCGGCGCCATGGTTCATCTGTCTGTTGGACAACCACCAGATCAAGGTCGGAGGCGGGCGACACGGTTCCCATTGTCAGATCTCCCACGACCCACATCCGCAACATTCCGAGGGTCGGCATCTCCTGGATGAAGCGCTCAAGTTCAACCTCAAGCAACTTGCGACGCTGCCGGGCGAAACCAAACATGATTGGCACGGATTCACTCCACAGGCGCATCATTCCTGCACTCGTCTGCTGAGACCGGTTTCAAACCGTATAGAGGAACGGAGCGCCGGGCACCGCCCAGACTTCCTGGTCAGTCAGGGCATATGCCTCTTTCCGATAGACCTGAATGCGGTGCGAACCGAAGTCGCAGATGTACAGGAAACCTTTGTCGTCAACCCTGACCGAGGCTGGCCCGCGCAGGCGCCTTGACTCTTCAAGAGTCGTCATCTCGCGTGCCCGCAAGACTTTCGGGTTTGCCATGATGTAAATCCGACCGCTTTTTGAGAGGGTGGCGTCTCCGATGAAGCGGTCAACGTACCGGCCCGTCCTATCGAACTGCGCGACGCGGTGATTGCCGCGGTCGGCGACATACACATCCCCATCTGCATCGAGCGTCAAACCCGCGGGCCTGTTCAGCCCGCCTTCTCCTGACCCGGAGTGGCCGAACTGCATGACGAACGAACCGTCCGGACCAAACTTCTGTACACGGTCGTTCCGCCAGTCAGACACGAACACGAAACCTTCGTCGTCGAGGGCCACGCCCCATGGCATGTCGAACTGGCCCTCAGCGGCGCCGTGAGAGCCGAACCCGCCCATGTGGCGTCCGTCATTGGAGAATTTCTGGAGGCGGTGGTTCAGCGTATCGGCCACCCAGAGATTTTCATCTGCGTCGAATGCGATGCCTGAGGGACGGTTAAGTTGGCCCGCTGTTGGCCCATGTGTGCCCCATGAACCGTGGCTCTTGCCCTCCCTGTCCCAGACCGTGACCTTGTGGCTGCCTTCATCCGACACGTATAGGAGTCCCTGTCTGTCCCGGATGATCTGGACTGGCCAAAGGAACCCTGAGCCGATGGTGCCGAGGTCCTCATCGGCCCAGTTTGTGCGCCGGATTTCTCCGCCCGCACCATCCGACCGGTTGAGGACGAACAGCGTGCCGTCATTTCCAATCGCCATGTCCATCGGATAGGTCGTCACCCGCCTCATCCCTATGGTGGTATGGAATGGGAACCCGGCTCTTAGTAATGCGTATGGTTTGGCCATGTCTCCCTCAGTCCCGGACAGGCGGCCGTGTCGCGGTCATGACATGCGGCGCCGGGGTAGTCCCTGTCGCATTGACTCAGGCGGCAGGGGTCTTGATGAAAGGCCTGATCTGCTCGAACCTTCCGCCAACTATCTCTGTGGACGGCATTCCCATCCACTGTTCGAGGAGGGTGCTGTAAATGCCGCGGAAGTCAATGGTGTGGCGCATGTCCTCGCCATAGAGCCAGTCCCGCGGCGCCAGCGAAGGGTACTCTGAGTAGAGGCCTCCCTTGACGTTCTCTCCTAGGATGAAGGCGCCGCCACCTGAACCGTGGTCGGTTCCGGACCCATTGTCCTTGATGCGGCGCCCGAACTCCGTGAACACGAGTACCGCCACCTCTTCGGCTGCGTTGTGTTCGCGCAGATCGGCCATGAAGTCTGAGAGCGCCTGTGACAGTTCGGACAGAAGGCGTGCGTGTGTAGGCACTTCCTGGGCGTGGTGGTCGTACCCGCCGTGATTGGTGTAGAAAATCCGGGCGCCAAGCCCTGATGTGTGGACCCTGGCGACATCTCGCAGCGCCTTTGCTATGGGGTTGCTGGCGTATTCGACGCTCGATTTGTACCTTCCTGGCGCGACGGCCAGGATGTCCGCACCTTTGATGACGCCCTGTCCGGTTTGGGCCAGATAGTCCATCACCATGCCAGTCCCTATGGCGGGCGTGTACATACGTTTGAAATAGTCGAGGTCCTGGGATCGCTCCTCTTTTTTCTCGATGGGAGACATAAGCCCGTAATTGTCCAGGTCGCCGACAGAGGTCGCCGTTACGCCCGGCGCTGCCAGCGCCCGCGGCAACCCGCGCCCGAAACTCACCGCGGTCAGTGGGTTCAAACCTTGCGGGTCAAGCTGTCGGACCACCTTCGCAAGCCAGCCCTCCGTGGCGATCCTGTCCGGCTCGCATGTGTGCCATATGTCCATGGCACGGAAGTGCGATCGGCTCGAATTTTCATAACCGATGCCCTGGACGATCGCCATCTTCCCGCCATCAAAAAGCCCGCGGAACGGCGCCGCAGAGGGGTGGAATGCGAGCTTGTCCGAGATGGGCAGCACCCTGTTCTCTGGTATGGCCACAAGTGGCCGGGAGTCGTAGTAGATCCCCTCAGTGAACGGGATGACAGTGTTCATGAAGTCGTTGCCGCCGGAGAGCTGCACGATCACAAGCACGGGTTCTTTCTTCCGGGCGTTGGCGTTGACTTTCTGCGATGCCATCTGGGCGGCTCCTTGCGTTGGGCGGCGTGGGAAGGGCTCTCTGCGCCGTCCCTACATGAACTGATATTCCCTGCTGGCGACGATCAATTGAAGCAGCCGGACAATCCGTCGCTCAGACTTTGCTGCTTCCTCGGGAGAGCCGAAGGTCAGGTCACCCTCTGTTTGTGCGAAGTCCAAAAGGGACTGGTGTGTCACGTCGCTCACTGTCAACTGGCCCGCCAGTTCCAACGCCTTCCTTACACAATCTGCGGGAGGAAGGGGAGAACCATCGCCCCTGATCTGGTTGGCTATCAACCTGACGCCCGGCCTGGCCATGTTCCCGACCTCGCCGACGGCGAAGTTGACCCGTTCGGTCAAAGTGCCGCCATCGATCCACTCTTTCCCGGTATGCCAGCCCTCCACCGATGGAGGATCCATCAGCTTCTGGCCCATGGCCACGCTCGCCGGTTCCAACGCGGTTAATCCGGGTTCCACCTGGCGGAATGCTCCGGCGAGTTTCAAGGTCCCGGCAATAAAGTCGGCTGGCGATTTCACTTTTCTGAAGCGGGCCTGCTTGAAGAAGTCGGAATTGAACAGGTCCTGAATCACGACGCGCATGTCGCCGTTTGAGTCCAGGAATGACTTCGCCAGGGCTTCCACCGCTGCGGGGTCCTGCGGAGGCGTGACGCTCCATGAGGGCACCTGCGGCTCGTCCGCCACGAAGAAGTTGTAGAGGTGGCGGCTCACAAAACGGGCTGTCGCTTCCTGCCTGACGATGATCTTGATGATGTCCTCACCGTTGAACCTGCCGGTTTGCCCGAGGAACGTCTTCACGCCATCATCGTGGTCTCGGGGGTGATATTCGAACCTGGAGTCGTAGTGGCCGAACGGGTAAAGGGGCATGGGCTGCTTGAAGGTCCAGCCTGTGAACGCCCTCGCCGCGGCCTTGATGTCATGTTCGGTGTAATTGCCGATGCCCATCGAAAAGAGTTCGAGTAACTCCCTGCCGTAATTTTCGTTGATGGCTCCCCCGTGGTTCTCACAGTTATCCAGCCAGTAAATCATCGCCGGGTCCATGGACAGTCCTACAAGGAGCGATGAGAAATCGGTGAGGCAATTAGCCCGCAGCATCTGGATGTGGTCAACCATCGTCGGCGTGTGTTCACTCTTGGTCCAGCCTGTGGCGAATACGTGGTGCCAGAAGAGCGTCATTTTCTCTTCCAGCGGCCGCTTCGTATTGATCATCCGGAAGAACCACCGGCCGTTCCAGACGTCCGGGTTATCCTTATTTGCCCAAAGCTGCGGGTAGAAACGGGAAAGCACGTCCTCTTCAAGCTCTGGGGACCGCTCGAAATGTACGAGGCCCTCCACGAGGTCCCTGTACGAGCGGGATGACATCTCCTCTAATTCATCGCCGGTCGCGCCGAAGCCCGCCCGCCTCATCAGGTGGGAAATCAGAGAAACATCGGTCTTGGTCCGGGTAGCCAAGGGGTCCTCCGCGTCGGGGGTGTGAGCGGATGCATCTGGGGCAGCGTTATAACCGGATAACCGGGCGAGGCAGGGGCCTGTGTATTCAGGTCTGCGGGCATCCGCGGCGAGTCCAAGCCGGACGAGCCCGGCTGGGCGACGTAATTACTACACCGCTGGTAGCCTCCATGCAACTATTGTCAACGGCTAGGCCAGATGTGGGAGGCGCAAAACCGTGGGCGAGGCATCAAGCGATGCGAGGACGATGGCCCGTGGTATGGCGGCAATTTACGGCCACAGGCTTGAACGGCCGATCACGTACACCCATGGCGTAGCGCTGAGGGAACGGCTGCGACTGTTCGAAACCGGCGGCCTTTCTAGTGATCCTGCGCCTGAGATTGCC
>SHXW01000037.1 GCA_009693115.1 Dehalococcoidia bacterium
CTCAGGCGCGAGAGAGAGTGATGTCAGCGCGGAAGGTTACGTCAATCCCGCCGGGGCGCGCCACGTCCGGGTGAGGGCAGCAGGCAGGATGAGGGTGGTTGAAGGCGCTGCTGCTTCTTTGCAGACGCCGCGGCACGACGGTCGGGATGAGGGTTGCCGTCCGCGGAACACCGTCATTCCGAACCCGGCGGGTGAGGAATCCGGGGCGGTGGTTTCGTTGGTCGTCCCCTCCCCAGACCCCTCGGTCATACGGGGCTTCTGGATGACGAGTGCTGACAGCCACACCCGATCTCGAAAGTCAGGTCCCTCCGGTACGGCAATACCCGCTTCATCGGCGGGTTCGAGGGGGGCCTATTCGCCCAGTATCGTCCGGCGGAAGGCGACTTCGAGCGCCTTGTGGATCTTTATCGCGAGGCGCGCAGTGAAGAGGACCGTGACGACGAGCACGATGATCGGTATGGGGGCCGCGAGCTTGCCAATGGAAAGCAGACTTATGACAAGCGGCATGGCCCAGATCACCACCACGATCAGAAGCGCCGCCAGCATCGTCTGCTGCACGAGCTTCACTATGGCCACCCGCCTCTCCCTGCGCCCCGCCCCCAGTCTGCCCGCCAGCATCTGGTCCGTCACCTTCTCCGCCAGGTCTGACACCGCCTTCCATACGACAAGCCCGGAAGGCACGCACAGCGTTATGGCCACTGCGCCCACGATCAGGCCGATGACCTCCTCGCCCCACCCCACCGACCTCGCCAGGTCATCAGCGTAGTGCAGTGACACGGCCGAAACGGCCAGCAGCATGGCGATGATCACCAGGTTGATCAACACAAGGCGTGAGGCGCGCTTGACCGGCTCCGCCCCCTCGCCGTGCACGGTCAGCAGCTTCCTGAGCGTCGTCAGCCACTGCGTGAGCCAGTCCGCGTATTGCCGGACCAGGGGGGGCGAGACGCGCGCAAAGAAGTCAGAGACACGGTCTGCGGAACGGAAAATGAACGGGAAAAAGAACGACGTGATCACCGTCGTCACGGCCACCACCGGGTAGAGGGCGGTGCCAACAGTGCCGTGGTCCGAGCCCGTCTTCACCATGGCCAGGGAAAACTCACCCAGCTGCGGCATGCCCGTGCCCACCTGGAGGGAGGTGCGGCCGTCCTGCCCGGTGAGGAAGGTGATGACCGTGTTTATGATGACCTTTCCTATGATGAAGACGGTGGCGACAACGAGCGTCGGCACGATCATGCCGGTGAAACCGTCAAAGTCCACCAGCATCCCTATCGAGACGAAGAAGAGCGCCGCGAACATGTCCCGCACAGGCGCCGTCACGCGCGACACCGTCTCTGAAAACTCGGTGTCGCCCACCACCGTGCCAATGAGGAACGCCCCGGCTGCGGCTGACAGCCCCAATTCACCGGCGATCAGCCCGAGGCCGAAACACATGCCTAGGCTCACCAGCAGCAGTGTTTCCGGGGACCTGAACTTTTCCAGAAACCGCAGGAGGCGCGGCACGAACAGCGTGCCGAAGATAAGCGCCGCCACTGCGAAGATACCCAGCTTCACACCCAGCTGCCCCACCTGCCGGGCATCAGACGCGCCGGTAGTGGCCACCCCGGCAAGGAGGCTCAGCAGGATGACGGCGAGAAAGTCTTCGACAATCGAAATGCCTATGATCAACTGGCCGCGCGTGGAATACAGCTCTCCAGAGTCGCGCAGGTACTTGATCAGGACTGCGGAGGAGGTCATGGACAGCGCCGCGCCCAGGAAGAACGCCTCCGTGTCCGTCCAGCCGAACGTCAGGCCCACCTGGTAGCCCAGCCACAGCATGAGGGCCACCTGCGCGGTGCCGATGAACACCACACGCAACCCCACCCGCCGGATGCGCTGCCACCCGAGCTCTACCCCCAGCGTGAACAGCAGCACGACCAGTCCCAGGTCGGCTATGCGGCGGATCGAGTCAACGTTGCTCACCGTGTATTTGGGGAAGAGGAACGGCCCGACGAGCGCGCCCGCGATCAGGTAGCCAAGCACCGGAGGCTGCTTGAGCCAGCGGGTTATGACGAGCGCCGCTCCGCCCGCCGCCATGATGATGGCGAAGTCCCGGAGGAGAGATTCCTGAGCCACGGGCATATCTTACAAAGCCCCCGGCAATACTTCTGCCTTGATTCGCGGCGGGTTGGCGCGGGTCGGGCAGGTTTTCACACATTCACCGGCCCTTTGCTCCCACGCGCACGCGGCACAAGCGGGATTTTTGGATGCTCGGCGCCCTGCGGTTGTTTTGCTCCCCCGCGCACGCGGCGCAAGCGTCCGCACGCGCCTGCTCCCCCCACGCCCGCGGGACGCCCGCCGGGGCCGCCCGCATGACCGGCCGCAGGGCGGGCCGCGAGGAGTAAAACGGCCCCCGGCCGAGAGGGCCTGTGGCGCAGAGCAGGCGGTCCCGGTCGGGGACGGTCAGTCCCAGTAAGTCCCGGTAAGGCCGGTATGTCCCGGCTGCCCCTCACAGCCTCCCCCGCGCCTCCTCCACGCTCACCACACCCGCCTGCACCAGCTTCACCAGCCGGTCAATGCGGTCGTTTTCAGACTCCTGCAACGCCTCGATGGCCGACAGGTCAAACTGCACCCGCCGCTGGCCGGGAAACTCATCGAAGAGTGGAGTCAGGGACCTGTTCAGCGCATCCTCGATCAGCCGCAGTTCTGGCACCACGGTGTTGCGCCAGAAGAACCGCTCCTGGGCGTCAACGTTCGCCAGGGTCGCATCCTCAAGTTGCGCCAGGAAGGCCTTCGGCACCCCGAACACCCTCGACACTTTATCCACCGTCCAGCGCAGGCCAGCCAGGAACTCCATGTCACGGTGCGACTGCCCCAGCCGCTTCACGTCCATCCCGCGCGAGAGCAGCAGCGGCAGGTGCGCACGGCCCGCCCCCTTGAAGCGGGCCTCCCAACGTTCATAAAACTCGGATACCTCATCATCAGTGGGCGTCTCCTGCGTCGTCACCGCAAGGTCGCCGGGCACGGCCGAGTTCGAAAAGAAGTTGCGGTTGAACCGCAGGGCCTCAGCCCCCATGTCCACCGCCAGCCGCACCGGGGCCACGGCCGAAAGCCCCCCGAACTCCTCGACGGGGTTGAAGTGCCGGGACCACCTCTTTCTGAAGGATAGTCTTGAATCCAATTATTGTGCGACCAGCCAGTTTTGCATATCTTTACCTGTCCATGAGGGGGGATCAGGGTAGGGAGAGATCTGAGTGAATCTTGATTTGTTCGAAGTACTCTTCGACGCCTTATCCCCTGCGCAAGAGTTAACGAACGCTGAAGGGGAGTAGGGACAACGAACTCATTGCCTCGTAATCCTTTCACCCAGCCTGCGCCACCGCGCCCAGCCTTCATACGCAAGCCCCTCGGCCTGAAGGGCGGCCTGTTCGCGCTCTTTCTGTCCGCCTTGTGGGCCGGCAACCCGATAGCCACCAAGACCGGTCTCGAGTCAGCGCCGCCATTGCGCTTCGGGTGGATCCGCTTCGGCCTCGGCTTGATCGTCGTCCTCATCTGGGCAGCGGTCACAAGACAGTCGCTGAGGGTGGAACGTCGGGAGTGGCGTCCGATGCTCACGCTGGGCGTTCTGTTTGCCGTCCAGCTCGCATTTCTCAACTTCGGACAGGACCATACCAGCGCCTCGCACGCCGTCATCATCAACACAACGTACCCGCTCTGGACCGGGATCCTGGCCCATTTCGTGATCCCCGGCGACCGCCTGAACAGGACCCGGTTCCTCGGGACACTGGTTGCATACGGGGGAGTCGTCGTCCTGTTCTGGAAGGGGCTGGGCGGAGGCACAGGCACGCTGCTGGGCGACGGCCTCACTCTGGTCTCTGCGCTCCTGCTGGCCGAGCGGCAGATATACATCGCAAAGTCATCCAGCTCAGTCTCGCTGCCAAAACTCCTGGCCGCGCAGGGCGTCGTGGGCATCACGCTGTTTGTGATATTCAGCCTCATCTTCGAGCGCGACCCGTGGGTATGGGACGGGCAGTTCATGCTCGCGATGGCTTACACAGGGTTGGTCATCGCCGGGTTCGGGTTCATAGGCACAAGCTGGCTGCTTTCGAGGTACATGCCGAGCAGCGTCACGGTGGTTTCCCTCTCCCAGCCGGTACTCGGTGTGATTCTGGCGTGGTGGCTGCTGGATGAACAGATAGGCCCTGAACTGTGGGCCGGGGCGGTGCTGGTGGTGATCGGGTCATTCATCGCGCAGCGGCGCAGCGGCCGCGCCCGCTCGCCCGCAAAGGGGAGCGCCCCGCCCGGGGAACAGCCGTCATCATCACCCTGAGTGGAGCGAGGCCGGAGGAGCAACCGTCATCCCGACCCTGAGTGGAGCGAAGCCGGAGGGATCTGGGGTGGCGCCCAGTGTGATCTCATGCGCCCGCCACCCAGGATTCATCGCTCCGCTCGGAATGACGTGGCGCAATGCCATAATTGACCTTCAGTTCGATGTCCCCTCGCCCTCTCCCGCCAGGGGAGAGGGGATTCGCGACCCACACCCCCGCCATCTCGCGCCCAGAGGGCACCCGAGGTAGAGGGAAGTACAAAGCCATGACGACGCCCCGTACAAATGGGACCGGCTCGGTCGCCCGCGCAAACCGGGTGCAGCCGCGACGCGTCGTCCTCAAGTTCGGCACCAACCTCCTCACGGGCGGCAGGGACACGCTCGATGAAGACGTAATCGGCAGCCTAGTCGCCCAGGTGGCGGAAGTCAGAAAGCGCGGCATCGAGGTCCTGATAGTCACATCGGGAGCGGTCGCCGCGGGCCGTTCGGCACTGGCGCGCACCCCCCACCCCGACAGGCTCAAGCCCACGACAGTCGCCTACCGGCAGACGCTTGCCGCGCTGGGCCAGGCGCAGTTGATGCGCGTGTACGAACGCCTTTTTGGCGAACATGGCACCGTGGTCGCGCAGGCCCTCATTTCCCGCGGTGACCTGCAGCGCAAGGCGCAACAGCGCCCGCTCGGATATCTCAATGTCCGCAACACTCTCGAGGCGCTGATAGAGATCGGCGCGGTGCCGGTCATCAACGAGAATGACGTGGTGGCCGTGGATGAACTCGAAGGCGAGGTTTACGGCGACAACGACCGGCTTTCCGCGATGGTCGCCAACGCGGTGGACGCCGATCTGCTTGTGCTTCTGGGGGAGATGGAGGGACTTTTCACGGCCGACCCCCACCTTGACCCTGAAGCCCTCGTCATTCCCCAGATAGAGGAGATAACACCCGAGATAGACAGGGCCGCGGGCAAGTCACTCGACAGCCGCGGGCGCGGGGGCATGGCGAGCAAGGTCGCCGCGGCGCGGCTTGCCACCGCATCCGGCACGCATGTCGTCGTCACGTCAGGCCGCATCAAGCGCGTAATCCCGCGCCTGTGCGACGGCGAACAGATCGGCACGCGCTTCGTGTCGAAGGAGTCCGGTGTGGAGGCGCGCAAGCGCTGGATACTGACGGGCCTGACCGATAGCGAGGGAGGCGTCACGGTGGACGCCGGAGCGGCGACGGCGCTTATCGCAGGCGGGCGGAGCCTGCTGCCAGCGGGCATCGTCTCGGTGGACGGCAGGTTTGAGCGTGGCGACATCATCGCCGTGCGGGGTCCGGACGGCCGCGTCATAGGGTCCGGGCTCGCCAACTACGGCTCGGCAGATGTCGAGGCCATCAAGGGCAAGAGGTCAAAGGACGCCGCGACGCTGGTCAGCAGCGAATACGGCCCCGAGGTCATCCACCGGAACAACCTGGCCGTGGTGTGACGCCATCTCCCGCTGGAGAGGGCGAGGGTGGCTGGGGTCGAAGTCCCGCCCTCGGCGACCCTCATCCCGACCGGAGTCCCGATGAAATCGGGACGAAGCGGAGGGACCTGACACCCCGCATCTCAGGGATCCTGAACTCATGTGGCACGTTTATATCCTCGCCAGCCACCGCCGTGTCCTGTACACAGGCGTAACCCGCAACCTGCTGGCCCGGATTGACCAGCACAAACGGGGCGCGATTCCCGGCTTTACGAAGCAGTACAACGTAGCCCGTCTTGTCTATATGGAGGAGTCTGCCAGAGCGATAGATGCGTTTGAGCGGGAGAAGCAGATAAAACGCTGGCGGCGAGAAAAGAAGATCGCGCTGATCATGTCGTTCAACCCGGAGTGGAAAGACCTGTGGGAAGTGGTGATGGAATCGGGCAAGCCTGAGCAAGTGTCGGGGCGTCAGGTTCCTCCGCTACGGCCCTTGCAGGGCCTCCGGTCGGAATGAGGGTCGCTGAAGGCAGGGGCCGGTTTGCGCGTACTATTGTTCCCATGCGATCCCCGCTCGAAACCCTCAAGTCCCAGGCGCAGGCAGCCCGCAAGGCGTCACGCACGCTCGCGGCTTCAACCACGGACGCCCGTAACGGCGCGCTGATCGCGCTCGCCGCGTCCCTCGAAGATCGGCAGGGCGAGGTCCTCGCAGCAAACAAGAAGGACCTCGCAGCCGCGAAGAGGTCCGGCCTCGACGAGCATGTCGTCGAGCGCATGTCTCTCAATGCGCAGCGCATCGCGGGCATCGCGCAGTCCGTCCGTGACGTCGCCCTGCTGCCTGACCCTGTCGGCGAGATCATCGAATATCGCCTGCTGCCCAACGGCCTGCGGCTGGAGAGGCGGCGCGTGCCGCTGGGCGTCATCGGCGTCATATACGAGAGCCGCCCCAACGTGACCGTGGATATTGCCGCCCTGTGCCTGAAGTCCGGCAACGCCTGCATACTGCGCGGCGGCAAAGAGGCGTTCGAGACCAACTCGAAACTTGCCCGGATCGCGCAGGAAGCCATCGCCGAATCGGGCCTGCCAGCCGGGGCCGTCCAGTTCGTCGCGTCCACTGACCGGTCTCTCGTCGGCGACATGCTGCAGATGAAGGACGAGATAGACCTGATGATCCCACGCGGAGGCGCGGAACTTGTTCGCATGGTGGCCCGCGAGGCGAAGATGCCTGCGATCACGGGCGGCGTGGGCGTCTGCCACACATACGTGGATGCCGCTGCGGACCTCGCCAATGCGCTCAGCATTGTCCACAACGCGAAGACGTCGCGGCCCACGGTTTGCAACGCGCTCGACACCGTCATAGTTCACTCCGCGATCGCAGAGCGGTTCCTTCCCATGCTCGCTCAGGCCTTCGCTGCTTCAGGCGTGGAGATGCGCTGCGACCGCCGTTCGCTGAGCGTCCTGGGGGCGGGCGCGGTTGAGGGCTCCAAGGGCAAGCGCGTCCGAAACGCGACGACCACCGCGGTTGGCGCGCCAGTGATCAAACTCGCTGCGCCGGGCGACTTTGGCCAGGAGTTCCTCTCCCTTGTGGCCTCCATCGCGGTGGTGGACTCACTCGACGATGCATTGGACTTCATTGCGCGCCACGGCTCGGGCCACTCCGAGGCCATAGTCACCGAAGATATTGCCGCCGCCGAACGGTTCCTGAACGAGGTGGACGCCGCAGCCGTCTTCGCCAATGCCTCGACGCGCTTCAACGACGGCGGCGAGTTTGCGCTGGGGGCGGAGGTAGCCATCAGTACGAACAAGTTCCATGCCCGGGGCCCGATGGGCCTGCGCGAGATCACGAGCTACAAGTGGGTAATCCGCGGCGACGGCCAGATCAGGAAGTGAGAGGCGTGTCCGATTGCAACAGCCACGGCCTGCGGCCGCCTTTGGATGGCGGCGGAGTCTGAAATCATCTCAAACCACCCAACCAGGACTTCTCGCTCTGCTCGAAATGACGGTTGCGAACATCAAGTCAACGGAACTGGCGAATCTCTGAAACCTCTCGTCCGAACCTGTGTAATCTGCGTAACGTAACCTGTGGATCCGTTCCCGTGTCTGGAGGGGCCTGATGCCTAACTTCTATTTTGAACGAGAGTGCCGCACTCCTCACTCCGAGTGCTACACCATCCTCGATGACGGCAACCCTGCGGGGCGACTCGACCTCCACTTCACCTCCACCATGGTCCACGCCACGCTGGTCGTCGATGAACGCATCACGCAGGGGGCCATCCAGGAACTGATCCAGATCGTTGACGAAGACCTGATAGACGCCGTGGGCATAGAACGGGACGAGTTCGTCGTCCATGTGCATCAGGGCCGGGACCTGGGTGTCTGGGCCAACAACGAGTTCGGGCCGGCACAGGAAGGGCCGCCTCCCCAGGAAGGGGCTTAGGCCGGTTCCTTCTGCTGAGGGCCTAATACTTCTGGAAAAGCTGGCCCCAGGGAGTCTTCATCGCCTCGGCCACGCGCTTGCGGCCCACGAACCGCAGCCAGTATTCGTTGTGGTAGACGTTCGACGCGAAGTACGACCACGGCGCCACCCACGTCCGCAGCAGCACGTTCTCGAGCGGCTTCAGCGGCCCGTGATAGATCAGTTTCTGGCCCCGTGACGCGAGCGTGCTTTCGTTCGGGGAGAACCCCCAGTTCACGCCCTTCACGTCATCGCCCAGGAACTCGATCTCCGACGGGTTGCCGACTCCCAGCCCCATCTCGTGGCCTATGCGGATCATCGGTATCGTCATGGGGTCGAAGCCCATCATCCTGGCAGCCACGGCGTCTATCGCCACCTGGTCCGCGCTCGCCAGTATCACGTTCTTCGTGTGGATGCGCATGGCGCGCGGGCCCGGTCCATCTCCGGCGAATGTGCCGTCCATGACGGCGAACAGGCCGCTGTGGATTTCCTTCTGGATCTGCAGCAGGTCCACGAGCGTTTCGTGGATCTTGGCATGCGTCCAGTGCCGGTAGCGGTGCAGCAGGCCACCGAAGGCGTTCTTCATGGCCCCCGTCATGGTCGTGAAGACGTGCGTCTTGACCGTGGGCAGCTGGATGATGTTCGTGCCGGGGAAGACTTCCGGGATGTAGATCTCGCCGTTGTAGATCTCGTCGAGTGCGATCATCTTCGCCTTTGGCTGATAGCGCACCCACTTTACGGGCGGTACATCCAGCGTGACGTGCGCCAGCCCGTGTTTGTCCTCGACCGCCGCGTGCTTGTTGTTGGCCCGCCCTTCGACGGGGTCGACAACGACCGTGCCGTTGTGTGCGGCGGTGATGTCTGGCCACCTGTCGGCTTTGAGTTTTTGAATCACGCCGTCAAGCTGCCATGGGGCGGTGGAGCAGGCAGGGTAGTAGTGCTGCCAGGAGATGTTGACCTTGAGAAAGGTTTTACGGCCAGGCGTGAGAGCTTCCTTGTAACCGGCCAGGTCCATCAGCCGGGCATAGTCCTCTATCACCGTCTCCGGCGTGGTGTGGAGGACGGCCACGCGGCCCATCTTCGGCTTCGCGTGCGGGATCTCCGGAGCGGTGAGGATGCGCGTCAGGTCTTTTTCTTTAATGGTCGTCATGCCGTGGCTGTGCTCTTTCCAGTCCGTGTTTGAGGCTTGCGTGACGGTATGGTGCGCTCGGGCCCAGATGAGGGCGGATAGTACATCGCCGGCCTGTAACGGGGCTCGGGTGCAGGTTTGCCCATTGACTCGGCGGCTTCAATCCACAGATCAATCGCCGTCTGGACCTCTCTTACAGCCATTTCAGGAGTTTTGCCCCAGGCGGAACACCCCTCAAGGTCCGGCACAGCGGCAATGAAGGCTTTGTCTTCCGCGCTGTAGAAGACGTTGATGTGATACTTGTTCAAGTCATTTCTCCAGACGCAAGCCGTACTTCTCTATCTCATGCACAAGCAGCTTGACTTGCCATGGCTTGGCCTGTCCGCCATCCGGCTGAAGGTTAATCTCCGCACGGGTGTTCTCGTGTTTGAAAATCTGATGGCTGCCTCTTGGACGGTAGTACTGAAAGCCAAGGGCTTCGATCAGCGTGACGAGGTCTTAATACCGTACGTTGTTGAACTGTCCGGCGGAGATCCTCCTGAGCAATCTACGCTTGTCCAAAAGGCTGTCGCCCTGTAGATGATTATCAGGGTGGCGATTATCTGTCCGCGAAGGTCCCCCCGAAACCAGTATATGCGAGGCCCCTGTGATCATTGACTCGCACACCCACATCCTCCCTGACGAGTTCCGCCGGGAGCGCGCCCGCATCTTGAAGGTTGACGCAACGTTCGCCGCGCTCTTCAGCGCAGCCAGCGCGAAGACGGCTGATGCTGAAGCCCTCATCGCGAGCATGGACAGGGCCGGGGTGGATGTATCAGTGGCCGCGGGCTATGGGTGGACGGACGAGGGCGTGGCACGGCTCGCCAACGACTACGCGCTCGATGCCGCCCGTCGTCACCCCGGCCGGATCTTTCCCTTCTGCAGCGCAAACCCTCTCAAGGGTGACAGCGCCGCGCGGGAGGTGCGTCGCTGCGCCGAGGCCGGTGCGAAGGGCATAGGCGAACTGCACCCGGACACGCAAGGCTTTTCTTCGTCGGATCCCGCCATACTCGGACGCCTTGCGCCATTGATGGACGCCGCCCGCGCTTTCCACCTGCCCGTCCTCGTCCACGCGTCCGAGCCTCTCGGCCACGCCTATCCGGGCAAGGGCACGTTCACCCCGGACAAGGCATTGGCGCTTGCGCAGGCATATCCGGCGAACGTCCTGATTTTCGCCCACTTCGGCGGGGGCCTGCCCTTCCACGCCCTCATGCCCGAAGTAGCGCGCTCACTCGGCAACGTCTATTTTGACTCCGCCGCACAGCCGTTCCTGTACACGCCTTCCGCATACGCGGCCACTGTGGCAGCCGCAGGTGGCGGGCGCGTCCTGTTCGCCAGCGACTTCCCCCTGACATCTCAGCAGCGCGCTCTCAAGGCGGCGCGGGCTGGCGGGCTGGACGGGCCTGATGAAGTCAGGGTCTTCGGCGCCAACGCTGCCCGTTTGTTGGGAGTGTTCTGAGGGCTGTGGGCCAGACCACGCCGTTCGCTGTCGTACCCGTCCCTGACCGGCAGGCCGCGCCTCGTGGGGAGGGCAGCCTCACCGTCAACCACCCAGGCAACCACTCAGGTTCCATAGACACCTCCGCCGCCCAGCCGGTAGCATTCCGGGGTTGCCGCGCGCTGCTGCCCGTCCGCAGACCCCTCGTGCGTCAGTATCATCGGGTGAGGGAGGCCGCCAGTTGAAAATCCATGAATATCAGGCCCGGAACCTGCTTGAGCAGGCCGGCATACCAACTCTCCCGGGGGACGTCGCCACGACGCCCTCCGAGGCCCGAAAAATAGCCGAGAGGTTCACCGGGCAGGTCGTGGTCAAGGCGCAGATACACGCCGGAGGGCGCGGCAAGGCCGGCGGTGTCAAGGTCGTCAGCACGCCGGATGAAGCCGGTGTCGCTGCGGCCTCCATGCTCGGGCGCAGGCTGGTCACGCACCAGACCCCTTCAGGCGGCGTCCTGGTACGCAAGGTGCTCGTCGCGGCGGCTGCGGACATCGCAGACGAGCTATACGTCGCAGTCGTCATGGACGGCGATCTCGGCGTCCCGGTCGTCATGGCCAGCACAGAGGGGGGCGTAGAGATTGAGCACGTCGCTGAGACGACGCCGGAAAAGATCATGCGAGTCCCCGGTGACCCCCTGATCGGTTTCTCGCCGTACAGGGCCCGCGACATGGCTTACGCGCTGGGAGTGCCTGCCGAACTCGTCCGGCCAACAGCGGACCTGATCGTCAAGCTCTACCGCCTGTTTGTGGACAAGGACTGCTCCCTCGTTGAGGTCAACCCGCTCGTCGTGACCAGGCCTTCAAAACCCGGCGAGGTGGCCCGCATCATCGCGCTTGACGCGAAGGTCACCCTCGAAGACGACGCTCTGTTCCGGCACCCTGAGCTTCAGGCCCTGCACGACCCGGACCAGGAGGAGCCGCTTGAACTGCGCGCTGCTGCTGCGGAGCTGTCGTACGTGAAACTTGAAGGGGGCCGCGTCGGGTGCATGGTCAATGGCGCTGGCCTGGCCATGGCCACCATGGACATCACCAAATGGGCAGGCGCAGACCCTGCCAACTTTCTGGACGTGGGTGGCAGCGCCGATGAGAAGCGCGTGGAAGAGGCCTACCGCATCCTCGTGGACGACAAAGATGTTGAAGTGATCCTGATAAACCTCTTCGGCGGCATCCTGCGCTGCGATGCTGCGGCGCGTGGCATCGTAGCCGGGGCGAAGGCCACCCGCCATGACCTTCCCATCATCGTCGCCATGCGCGGCACCAATGCAGACGAGGGCCTGAAGATCCTCGGTGACTCCGGTCTGAAGGTGAGCACAGCCGCTGACCTGGCGGGCGCTGCGGAAGGACTGAAGACGATACTTGCGAGCATGCCTGCGAAGGGCGCACACCACGCACAAGGGGGGGGACGTTAATGGCCGTACTTGTCGGAAAGAACACCCGCCTCCTCGTACAGGGCCTCGGCAGGGACGGCGCGTTCCAGGCCAGCCGCGCCCGCGCCTATGGCACCAACATGGCAGCAGCCGTCCACCCCGGCCGCGAGGGCCAGAAGTTCGAGGATGCAGTCCCTTACTTCAGTTCGGTCGCCAGGGCTGTGAAAGAGACGGGTGCGAATACAGGCGTGATCTACGTCCCGGCGCCCGCCGCCGCCGACGCCATAATCGAACAGGTGGACGCCGGCATCGAGCTGATCGTGTGCATCACAGAGGGAGTGCCTGTGCTGGACATGATGAAGGTCCTCGCCTACATGAAGGGCAGGAAAAGCCGCCTGATCGGCCCGAACTGCCCCGGGCTGCTCCAGCCCGCGACTAAGGTCAAGGTCGGCATCATCCCAGCCAGCATCGTGAGGCCCGGCACGGTCGGCATCGTCTCCCGCTCCGGCACGCTCACGTATGAAGCCATAGCGCAGCTCAGCACGCACGGCCTGGGCGAGTCAACCTGCGTCGGCATCGGCGGCGATCCACTCCACGGCACTACGTTCACCGACGTGCTTGGGTTGTTCCAGGCCGACCCCGAGACTGAGGCCATCGTGATGATCGGCGAGATCGGCGGAGACCGCGAACAGCGAGCAGCCGAGTTCATCAAGAAGAATGTAAAAAAGCCTGTAGTGGCGGCGATCGTCGGCCACACGGCGCCCACCGGAAAGCGCATGGGGCACGCCGGGGCCATCATCACCGGCAAGGCTGCGCTCGCCTCAGAGAAGATCAAAGCTCTGAAAGAAGCGGGCGTCCACGTCGTTGATTCCCCGGCCTACATCGGCCAGAAGATGAAGGAAATCATGGGGCGGTAATCAACGCCGCTGACCCGCTCCCGGTTTTTCACCAGAACGGAACGCGCACGGATGAGGCGCCTCCTGAGACGCGGAGTACCTGACGGCCCAGAAATGTCCCTGTCGCCTGACACGGTTTTAGGAGAAGACGGCAGCTTCGATGTTGTGCGATATTCTGGCCGTGAGTCCGCCAAAACATAGAAAGGGCGCTTTCAAATGACACAGACGCGCACGCACTCGAGGCTTTCCGAAGGCGGGCTGGAGAAGATCAAGGCCGAGTTCGACGGTCAGGTCCGCGTCGGGCTGCACCCCGCCTCTGCGCTGGCTGTGTACGTGGATGGCAAGCTCGCCGTTGACCTCGTCGGCGGAGTCATGGGCCGCTCGCCTGACTCTCCCGTAGCGCACGACTCCCTTTTTCGGGTCTTATCCTGCGGCAAGCCCCTGGCAGCGGCCTGCCTGTGGGTGCTGAAAGAGCGCGGCAAGGTCGCATGGGACGACCCCGTCATCAAGCACTGGCCCGGGTTTCGCTCTCATGGCAAGGACAGAGTCACGGTCCGCCACGTACTCACCCACCAGGCCGGCCTGCCTACCACACCCAGGGAGCTGCAGGGCAATCGCGCCATGTCCGATTGGTCCCGCGTCGTGGCCGCGATGGAAAACGCCAGGCTCGAATACGAGCCCGGGTCGCGGATCCAGTACCACCCTGCCACGTTCGGCTGGCTGGTGGCGGAGTTGGTCACGTGCATTTCGGGCCGTCCGTTCACAGAGTTTTTCAGGGACAACGTCGCCGCTCCGCTCGGCCTCCACGACACTCGGTACGTGCTTCCGGCCCCCCTGAACGGCCGCGTCGTGAAGCTGAAGGCCATGCCGGGCATGGAGCCGCCCGACGTCCCTGACCGCTGGAACGACGAACGCTCTTACTCCGTGTCTGTTCCCGGTGGAAGCTGCATTTCGACGGCGCGTGACACCGCCCGGTTCCACGCTGCGCTCGTCGGCGGCGGGCGCATGGACGGGGTGGCATGGTTGAAGCCTGAGACTGTGGCTGAAGTCACCGCTCTTGCCGTCGAGGGCGTGGATCAGGTCAACGGCAGCTACCAGAGACGGACGCTCGGCATGGCCATGCCCGCATCAGAGCCGGAC
>SHXW01000038.1 GCA_009693115.1 Dehalococcoidia bacterium
CATCAGCCGCAAACTCGGCACGCACGGGTAGAGGCGCACTCCCGTCACCGGCCAGGCGAGGGTTGCCAGCCGGCATGGGCGCTGGCGGGGGCATTAACCTGAACTGAGTCTGTGATCAGGGTCAGAGCGAAAGGTCAATCACCATGCAGAATTTCTACACGCAGAACGACCTGAAGAAACATGAACTCGTCCCCGGCGTGTTCCTGCGGACAATGTGGGGCGACAAGATCATGATGGCCCTCATAGACATCGGGCCGGGGGCGGTCGTGCCGCTCCACACTCACCCGCATGAGCAGTGCGGGCGCGTGCTGTCCGGTTCGTTTTATCTGACCATCGCCGGCGAGACACGCCTGCTGCGCGAGGGCGACCACTACGTCATCCCCGGCGGCGTGCAGCACGCGGCCAAGGGCACGGACAACCCCTCGCTCGCGCTCGATATCTTTTCGCCGCCGCGCGAGGAGTACAAGTTCTGAAAATACAGAGGCCCGGACTTTGGTCCGGGCCTCTTCGCGTTAGCGTCTGTGCCCTCACCACCCGCCCTGGCGGGTACCCGCCCGCTCCCGACGGGAGAGGGGAGCGAGAGCGGGCCTCCCTACAGGCCGGCGGCCTTGGCAGCTGTGAAGATCGCGCCGATCTTCTCCAGCGCAGCCTTGAACTCGTTCGCCTTTGCGAGGTCCGCGTGCGACTTGACGTAGGAGCCAAGCTTGCAGGCATTCCAGACCTGCTCGTGGAGATCAGTGTGGCCGGCCATGCGCTTCGGGTTGAAGTAGTCGGTCCAGATGATCAGGATGTCGTTCTTCGCCTTGCGGGCGTGCTCTTCCTTCACCAGCGTGTAGCGGGCGAGCTGCATGTGGTCCTCTGCGGTCTTGAGGCCCTTCGCCTCAAGGTCCTTGATGAGCGAGGTCATCTTTACGACCGTCTCTGCGGCCTGGATGGCGTCCCGCGGGTCGTAGATGCCGCAGGGGATATCGCAGTGGGCATCGGCGACGCCAACCGGCAGCACGCGGTCAACGAAACGGAGCATGGTGGTCTTGAGCGACATATGGGGCCCTCCTGGGTAGTCCGCCCTGATGAGGGCGAATGTGGTATTTCCGCACCGCCGGGCTTGACTCGGCCACAATGGGGTGCGAGATTGCCGTCGGACAGCCCGCTAAATCTATCAGATGGTGGCGAGGGCTTCCTTTATCCCCTGAAAGCAGACGGCCGGGGGTGGAGGTGGTGTACTTGATGCCATTCGCCCCGAGCTGGTCTGGGCAGCCCGTGCGCCGCCCTCTCCTGCCGGGAGAGGGCCAGTGTGAGGGCATGTACATCAACGCAGTGATCACAACACCCACACAAGCATGAAACTCTCGAGCCGGTTCCTCCACAACATACTGACGCTGGCCAACCCCGCGCGGCTGTTGTCGCGCCAATTTGTGCGGGTGAACGGCGAAAGCATGACGCCTGCGCTAAAGCACGGCCAGTGGGCATGGGTGGATAAGGCCGCATACAGAAAATCGCCGCCGCAACGCTTCGACATCGTGCGGTTCGAGGACCCGTCGAGGCCGGGCAGGTGGTCAGTCAAGCGCATCGCCGGGCTACCCGGAGAAAGGGTCGTGCTCGATAGGGGTGTGCTGACGGTCAACGGCACGCCGGTCAGTGAGGCACACCTGGCTCAGACGCGCTCGGACTCTGTGTACCACGAGTGGTTTTTGAAGGATGGAGAATATGTTGTGCTCGGTGACAACCGTGGCGCATCGACGGACAGCCGCCGCTACGGGCCGGTAAAGAGCGCAGCCATACTCGGGCGGGTAGTGCTTTAGCCTGTTCGTCCCACAGCCTTGATGGCTGTGGATTGGGAAGAGGGTGCGGTACGCCCTGCCCCGCCAACTTCTGGAAGATCTCTAGTCTGGCAAGGTACGGATCAACGAATAGGAAGTCATCGCCCTGCTGCGCGACCTGACGAGGACGCCCGCACCAGCCTAGAAATCCCGTTGAATAGATCGTTCTTTACACTCCGCCGAATTCCACCCATCGGGAGGATATTCCGGCACAGGTCCAAAACAGAATCGACATCAGCGAACGCAGGGTGATCCTCAAGTCCTGCGTGAAGGAGATCTTAAAAGGCGACGCCGAGGCGACTGCTTGCCACACGCCGCCCATTCCCTAAAGTGGGTCAGCGTTGCTTCGGCCCCGGCGTTAACTTTGAATTCGTTTGGTGGAGCTGAGGGGACTCGAACCCCTTACCTCTTCAATGCCATTGAAGCGCTCTCCCAGCTGAGCTACAGCCCCATTTTTCAGCGGCGCCCGTGGATACAATCCCAGTCCGCTTTCTCCGTGACGGGCAGCCAGATCAAATCCTAGCACACGAGAAGCCGTCCCAGACCGGTCAGACAGGCCGGGTCGGACCTCAAATATGACCTGACCCGCAAGTCCTGCCAACTCCGCCGCCATCATCCCAAGCGGGTTCAGCACATCGGGCGCGCAGCCGGACTATAACCCGCCTTCAAGACTCTGCATCACCGTGCCCGCTGGCGGCTTCGGGTGGAAGTTTGTCGCCTTCGGCGGCAAACGCCACCCACGGCTCACTATGGCCGTGAACTCTTGGAGCGGCACCGGCCGCATGATGAACGCCAACTGCGCGCCCTGATGCTCCACAGCGTCCACTGCTCGTTCGGGCCGCGGGAAGAACATCAGCGTCTCGTCTTCGCGCTGCGGATCCAGCGCGCGTCGAAAGATCACCGAGTGCAGCCTTGAATACTCTGATCCATCGAGGTCATCAACTGCCTTCGGCGGCGCCTTCATCCGCGCTATGTGGTAGCGGCCTGATTCAAACCCGTACAGGCCGAACGCGACCTCATCGCCGTCCCTGTCCCCGAGCGCATCCTGGAACATCTGCGGGGCCAACGGCGAAACGCCTTGCGGTGGCTCTCCCCCGTGCCCGGCTTCCTCGCTGCCCGCAGGCGGCACCCACGGTGTCAGGTCACAAAGATCCGCCAGAGCCCCGCGCAGCGCCCCCAACTCCGCAAACGTCGCCTGATGTATCACCCGGTGGTAGCCCAGCGTCATGAGTCCTGGCTCGTCCACACAGACGAGCATCATCATCCGGAAATTGATCGACTCGTCGGGGGCCACTTCACGTTCCGACCGGACCCGAGAGCGGTAGCGCAGCGCTGCCTCGTATCTGTGGTGCCCGTCAGCAATGAAAAGCTGCGCCCCAGCCATGGCGTTCGATATCACTTCCAGCGTGCCGGGGTCTGTCACCCGCCACAGGCGCAGTGTGTGCATGTCAGGCGGTGCGGCCACGTCCGTGGGAGGCCCTCCGGCGACGGCCCGGAGGATGCCGGACACAGTCGAACGGATGCTGTCCCGGAAGATCACCAGCATGGGACTGTAGTTCGCCCTGGCGACCCCCATGAGGCGCACGCGGTCGTTTACCCATTCAGGCCGGGTGTGTTCGTGGGGCAACACGATGCCGCGGTCATATTCTTCAACCCTGACGGCTGCGATGAGGCCCCTGCGGACATAAGACTGGCCCCGATATGCGAAAACCTCCTCCGTGACGTACATGGAGGGGTCTGCGTCGCGGGTCAGGATGCCCGACTCCAGCCATTGCCTCTGGGTTTCGGCGGAACTGGCGTAAGGGTCGCCCAGGCCCCGACGGGAAAGCTCGAGTCGGACGATGTTGTAGGCCGACCGGTCGTACAGCTCCTTCTGAAGCTGCGGGGTGATCATGTCGAACGGCGGGCAGACGTTCAGGCCGAGTTGGCCTGAACGCCCCGAGTTGTACCTGATGCCGTGGAAGGGCCGGACATCGGCCATCGTTTCGCAACCGCTCTGGATGAAAGGCCACAGACCCGGTTCATCGTCTCCGGAGGCCTGAAAGGTGCAAAGGAGCGAGTATAGCCTGCCTCAGATACAGGAGGCTGCGCGTCCAGCCGCTTCCCACGCCACCGGCGCGAAAAAGGAATTGTTTGGGGCGCGACGGGCCGGACAGATAACATCCAGGCGTGAAAGCATTAACCGTTTCTGCATCCATACTCGGCGCTGACTTCGCCCGGCTGGGAGACGACGTCCGGGCCGCAGAGCAGGCAGGCTGCGACGAAATCCATTTTGACGTCATGGACGGCCAGTTCGTGCCGAACATCTCAATCGGCATCCCCGTGCTAGAGGCCGTCCGGCGCATGACACGGCTTCCAATAGATGTGCACATGATGGTGGGAGAGCCTGGCCGCTACGCCGGGATGTTTGCCGCGGCCGGCGGGACAATGTTCACCGTACACATCGAAGCCTGCGCAGACATACGGGCCACCCTCGATGCCGTTCGCAGGGCCGGCATGCAGACAGGCGTCTCTATCAAACCGGCCACGCCGGTCAACGCCGTCATACCCCTGCTTTCGACGATCGACCGCGTGCTGGTGATGAGCGTCGAGCCGGGCTTCGGCGGTCAGGCGTTCATGCCAGAATCGCTGCCGAAGATTGAGCAACTCCGGAAGCTGGCGGACCAACTCGACGTCAAATTCGATGTCGCAGTGGATGGCGGCATCAAGGTCTCCAACGCGCCTCTGGCAGCGCGGGCCGGGGCCGACACCATAATCGCGGGGACCGGTGTCTTCAGATACCCGAACGGCATCGCGGCCGCGGTCGCAGCCCTGAAATCCGCTGCACGGACGGAGTCCTCACGATAGAGGCTGGCGCGGAATTCCCTGCCGGCTCGATGGGGGAAGGCCGGGGAGAGGGTGAGCAAGGTTTTAAGCAAAAATCAGAAAGCCCTCCACTGGAGGGCTTTCGAATGGCGGCCGCCGCGCTGGCGGCCCCGCAGAACAGAACGATATCTAGGCCGACTTTACCTGCGTCCGCAGGCACCGGGTGCAGATATTCATCTTCTTCTTTTCGCCCTTGACAATGACAGTCCGGCGGACGGTGTTCGGCATAGAGAACTTCTGCGTCGCGTGCTGGGAGTGGCTGCGGTGATGACCCATCATCACGGTCTTTGCGCAAACGTCACACCTGGCCATGTTGATCACTCTTTCGTGCTGGAGCCGGAAGGCCCGGATGAGGCCGCGCCACGGCGGTTGATACGCCAGTGGGGGCCGGGTTGGCGGGCCTGCGGATTGATAGGCCCAACACAATAAACTAACATGCCGAGCAGTTCAGGGCAACGGTCAGGCTCCGCGAACGGCCCGACGTCATGATCTCACAGCATCTTGAATTCCACTCTTTCTGCGTTTGTTGAAGCTCTTCGCTTCCCACTCCCCATCGGGGAGAATGAATTCACAACCCACACCACGCGACCCGTGGTCACAGATCCCCACTCCCTTGCAGGGAGAGGGGATCGTTCTGGTTCACACATGGCTAATCCCGCAAGCCGTAAAGAAAAGCCTGCCGCCCTTGAAAGAGCCGACGGCGCTGTCTTCCGCGTCATCCTGGAGGCGGCAACGCGCGCGCTCGAAACCAACCGCGATGCCATTAACGCCCTGAACGTCTTCCCTGTCCCCGATGGTGATACAGGCACGAACATGCTCCTCACCATGCGCGCTGTCCTGCAGGACACGGCGAAGACGCCTGCGGATCCGCTCGCCGACGCTGCCCGCGCCATCGCTCGCGCCGCATTATTGGGCGCGCGCGGAAACAGCGGCCTGATCCTGGCGCAGTTCTTCAAGGGAATCTCTAGCGGCATCGGCGACGCGCAATCGCTTGGCGCGGCGGAGTTTGCCCGCGGCCTGCGCACCGCTTCACAGAACGCTTACGCGTCCGTGCCCAACCCGAAGGAAGGCACGATGCTCACTGTGTTCCAGGAGTGCGCAGATTGCGCGGAAAAGGCGGCTGCCAGCGGCAAGTCGCTCACAGACACGTGGGCGGCCACCGCGAAGCAGGCGCGTGAGACGGTGGCAATAACACCATCGTTGCTTGACGTGCTGCGTGAGGCGGGCGTTGTGGACTCGGGTGGCTACGGCTTTTCGGTCATGCTCGAGGGTGGCCTTCAGGCGATGACAGGCAGCGGCGACGGCTCTTCCGTATTCGCCGCTCCAATCCCGATCCTCGACGGCAAGACCGTCTCAGGGCAGGTTCGGCAGGAGTTCGTGGCCACTGTGACGGAGGAGTCATGGGGTTACTGCACCAGCTTCGCCGTCGAAGGCAGTAGCCTGGACATTGAGGAGATCAGGGCAACGGTCAACTCAATGGGCAAGTCGGCCGTGGTTGCAGGCGACATGGACGCGGTCAAGGTCCACGTCCATGTCATCGACCCCGGACAGGCGCTCAGTTACGGCGTCTCCCTGGGCGCGATTTCCAATGTTGACGTCAAGAACATGGATCAGCAGACCCGCGCCTGGGCGGCTGACCGTTCCGGACATGCCACTACCACACCTGACCCGTCGCACGGACCGGGGGCCCCGGGAAACGGGCCGCTAACACGTCCTGGGCCTGTAGCAAGGTTGGCAGTGGCAATAGTCGCCGTGGTCGCAGGCGATGGACTTGCCGAGCTTTACCGGTCAACCGGGCTGGGCGCGTGCTCAGTCATCCAGGGCGGCGACTCGATGAATCCCAGCACGGCGGAAATTCTGCGCGCCATTGAAGCCGCGCCTTCAGACAGCGTGATCGTGCTGCCCAACAACAAGAACGTCATCGGCACGGCGAAGGAGACGCCGGGCCTTACAGACAAACAGGTGCGCATCGTACCGACTCGTTCCGTCCAGGCCGGAATCTCCGCCCTGCTCGCGTTCTCGCCGGACGCACCTCTAGACGAGAACGCCGGGCACATGCAGGAGGCAGCCGGGGCGGTGGTGGCTGGGGCAGTCTGCAAGGCGACGCGCAGTGTCATCATGGACGGCCACGATGTGGAAAAGGACAGTTACATCGGACTGCTGGATGACGAGATCGTTGCCACTGGAGCAACGCCGCTTGCAGCCCTTCTCGCGACGATCACAGGCCAGGCCGCAGAGGGCGACGTGGTCACTCTCTATTCAGGAGTTGACGTTGCAGAGACGGCAGCGGCGGAAGCCGCGGAGGAGGTGCGCAGATTGCTCCCAGGCGCAGAGCTTGAACTTGTGGCCGGTGGCCAGCCGCACTATGAGTTTCTAATCTCAATAGAGTAGTCTGCTCTCCGCGTTGTCATCCTGAACCAGAATGTAGAGAAAGGGATGGAGCTTTGGCGGGGATTGCAACAATCCCAACCAATCGCTCGAATGATTCCCCGCTCCGCTCGGCAATACGTTGGCAGAGACGATGTGGCAGACGAAGAACTGGGGACGCCGCATGGCTCGACCTCAGGATTAGGTGATGTCAGGCCCATCAGCAAGGGAAGGCCGGTAGAAATGTCCATCATCATAGTCACAGACAGCACATGCGACCTCCCGCCCGCAATCGCGGCGGCAAAGGGCGTGCGCGTCGTACCGCTGAACGTACACATCGGTGAAGAGACGTTCCTTGACGGCGTGACGATCAAGTCAGATGAGTTCTTCCGACGCCTCAAGTCCGGCCCATTGCCGAAAACCTCCCAACCGTCGGCAGGCAGCTTCCTTGAAACCTACCTTGCAGCGGCGAAGGCGGGCGCGACCGAGATCCTTTCCATTCACCTGTCGTCCAAGATCAGCGGCACATACAACTCCGCCGTGCAGGCGAAACAGGAACTGGGCACGCAAGGCCCGCGGGTTGAGGTCATTGACACGCTCCAGGCGTCAATGGCGCTGGGGTTGGTCGTCACGCAAGTGGCCGATGCCGTGCGCGCCGGGGCGAAGTTCGACGCTGCGGCGCAGCTTGCGCGTGACCTCAGCGCGCAGGCGAAGTTCTTCGGCCTGCTGGACACCCTTGAATACCTGTACAAGGGCGGGCGGGTGGGCAAAGCCAAGCTCTTCATGGGGTCTCTCCTCAGCATCAAGCCCATCCTCGGACTCGTGGACGGTGAAGCGCACCCTATTGACCGGGCACGTTCACGCCAAAAGGGAATCGCCCGCTTGATAGAGATCACGCGCAAGGAGTCGCCCCTGTCCGCGCTCGCGGTGCTCTATGCCGAGGACCGGGCCGCGGCTGAAAGCCTGGCCGACGCACTCAAAGACGTCGCGCCCTCTGGAGCGCCCGTGATCGCCCAGTTCGGGCCGGTGCTGGGCACGTACCTCGGTCCCGAGGCATTGGGTATTTGCCTTGTCAAGGCTGCGGGGGCGTAGCGCTGTGCCTGGTCCGGCCTCCTCATTAGGCGGGCCTGTCCCTACGCGCCGGACCCCTGAGCTGGATTTGCGCCTGCGGCGCGTGCTTGAATTGGAACTGCTCAAGGGGTCCTCAGATCGCGCCGTAATCGGAGGGATGGACGGGTTCATCAGCACGGTCGCGCCCGAAATCCCATGGCTACGTGCCACGCCGCCAATGAACAGCCGGTCGTACGCGTCGCTTTCCAGAGAAGAGCGGATTACGTGGGCCAAGGCTGTGCTTGCCAGGCTCCAGGCAGCGGCGCAGCCACAAAAGCAGCCAGCGGTTGCGTCCACCGCGGCTCCACGAACTCAGCCGACCACAACCACGCCCCGGGCCCAGCCTGCGCGCATACCGGTGCCACGGGTTCCCACGCCGGCAAAACCCGTACGACCGCCAATATCGCCTGAGCCGCGGCGCGCCGTCGTTCAAAAACCCACCCTTGATACCCCCTTGACCGAGGTCAAGGTCTTTGACCGCACTCCCCACGCAAAGCTCGAGAGCATGGGCGTGCGCACACTACGAGACCTTGTCTGGCTCTTTCCCCACCGGCATATTGACTACGGCACGGCGAGGAAGATCGGCGAGTTGGAAGAGGGCATGGAGGCCACGGTCGTCGCCACCGTGCAGACCGGCGAGAAACTCCCTATCGGCGGGCCTCCCGGTGCAGCCCGCATCGTCGTATCAGACGGCACAGGCGTGCTCACGGCCACGTGGTTCAGACAGTCGTACCTCGTTGATAAATGGCGCCGTGGGACAATTCTCGCCCTCAGCGGAAAGGTCTACTCGTTTAAGGAACAGGCAAAGATGGATGGCCCGGAATACGAAGTCATCCCTCACGGCGGCATTGAGGACCTGACCCACGCCGGCAATCTACTACCCATCTACCCGTCGACCGAAGGCCTGCCCCAGCGCACCCTCCGCACAGCAGCACGGCGCGCCCTGGACATGGCGCTGCCGCTGGTTCACGACACGGTGCCGCCGGACATCACGCGTCGCCACGCCCTGCCCGCGCTGGTACGCGCTATTGAGGACATGCACTTCCCAGCCACGGCGACTGACCGCGAGGCGGCGCGGCGCAGGCTCGCCTTCGATGAGCTTTTCTACAATCAGATAACGGTGGTGCGCCGCAAGTCCGAATGGAGGGGCAGGGGCGGGGGCGTGCCGGTGCAGGGCGGGCGATCGAACATCGAAGGTTTCCTGAAGTCACTCGCATATGAACTGACCGGCGACCAGCAGCGAGCTCTCGACACCGTGCTCGCAGACATGGCGCAAGACGTGCCGATGGGCCGGCTCCTGCAAGGCGAAGTCGGGTCAGGCAAGACGGTCATTGCGCTCGCCGCGTTGCTTGCCACGGCGGTTGCAGGAAAACAGGGCGCACTACTGGTACCCACTGAAGTTCTGGCCGAACAGCACTTCATCGGATCCTCACGCCAGCTCAGGGCTTCGCCTGTCGCCGGGATGCCTGAGGTGGTCCGGGAGACGGGTGTGCCAGGCCTGTCCCGGCAGTTCCGTTTTGCCCTCCTCACCGGTAGTCTGCACCCCCGCACAAAAGCGGCGGTCCAGGCCCTTGTCAGCCGGGGCGAGGTCTCCATGGTGATTGGCACGCACGCGCTTCTTCAAGATGCAGTGGACATGCCTGCCCTCGCCCTCGCAGTCGTGGACGAGCAGCACCGGTTCGGAGTCGGGCAGCGGGCAGCGCTCGTGCAACGCAGCCCGCGGCCGCACCTTCTTGCGATGTCCGCCACGCCCATCCCGCGCACGCTGTCGCTGACACTCTACGGCGATCTGGACATTTCCACGTTGAAGGAGTTGCCGAGCGGCCGCCAACCGATCTCGACGAGATGGGCGCGCACCATCGACAACAGGAAGCGGGCGTATGAGCTTGTAAGGAGCGAGGCCGCGGCGGGGAGACAGTCGTTCATCGTTTGCCCGCTGATCGAACCTTCGGAGGAGGTGCCGGCACGCGCTGCGGTCACGGAGTACGAACGTCTCCGCACTGGAGAGTTGGCCGGGCTGCAGGTGGGCCTCCTGCACGGACGCATGAACCTGGCGGAAAAGCAGGACGTAATGGAAAAGATGCGTGCCGGGACGATAGACGTTCTCGTAGCGACGCCTGTGATAGAGGTGGGCGTGGACGTCCCGAACGCGACGGTCATGCTGATTGAGAGCGCAGACCGCTTCGGCTTGGCCCAGCTTCACCAGTTCCGCGGACGTGTTGGCCGCGGTCAGCACAAGAGTTACTGCATGCTGCTAGCCGACGGTCCCGGCGGCGACGCCCGCGAGCGACTATCCGTTGTCGAGCGGGTTTCGGACGGTTTCGACCTCGCCGAAGAGGATCTCCGCATTCGCGGCCCCGGCGACTATGTGGGCACGCGCCAGAGCGGCTGGGCGGAACTGAAAGTCGCCACCATGGCCGACGTCGAACTGCTCACGCTGGCACGGAGCGAGGCGCAGGACCTGCTCGCTGCCGACCCCACGCTCTCCCGAGCGGCACATGTGGCGCTCGCTCAGGAGGTCCTGCGCATCACATCGGGCCGCCCCGCCGAGCTATCCTGACATCCCCAGAACGTTCACCACCGCTTCGCCCAGATCCAGAATGACGCGCAAGCGTGAGCTGCATGTAGAAGACGTATGACCTCTGAGGACAATCTCCCGCTCATGACCCAGGGCCACCCAAAACTCATCCTCATCACCGGCATGAGCGGGCTCATAGGCGGTCTCGCCGGGCGCGATCTTGCGACCCGGCACCGCGTCCGCGCATTGAACAGGCGTGACGTGCCCGGCTTCGAAACTGTAAAGGCAGACATCACGGACTTTGACGCCATCCGGCCCGCCTTCGAGGGTGTCCACACGGTCGTTCACCTGTCTGCGTTATTGATAAATGTGCCAGACCGCGACCTCCTCAAAGTCAATATCGAGGGCACGTACAACGTCTTAGAGGCTTCGCGGCAGGCCGGAGTGAAACGCGTCGTCTTCGCAAGTTCGGGCGCGGTATCAGGCGGATACATGCGCGAAGAACCGTTCAAGTCGCTCCTGGACGGCACGCACGCTGACCTGCCGCTGGTGGCGGCACAGTTCATCCCGCCTCGGCCGGGAGATATCCATGGCGTCAGCACACTGGCGGTCGTGCCCGCCCAGAGCGGAAACACATCGCGCCCGTGGCGCATCATCTCCCACACCGATCCGGCGCGCCCCACGGTCTTCTATGGCGTGACAAAGATCGCTGGCGAGACGATGGGCCGCTTCTTCCACGAGACCACTGGCATGTCCGTCATTTGCATACGCTTCGGCGCCGTCTTCCCGGACGACAAACCCAGGTCAGCGTCCAACGCCTGCGTGTACATGAGCCACAGGGACGCCACACAGGTCGTTGTGAAGTCCGTCGAGGCGCCGGAGAGCGTCGGGTTTGAAGTGTTTTACGCCCTCTCCGACAACGCATCGCGCTTCCGTGACATAGACCATGCCCGCAAGGTCACAGGCTTCATCCCGCAGGACGGCGTCGCCCGATGGCCGGACGCGTAGGGAGGATCACATGACGCCTCGCCCGCACCCCTGGAGCGTATGACGTTGCCGCGAGTTAACTCTTGAACGGGGGAGCCACATGACCTCATCGGCCGGAAAACTGGTCCTGGTTACTGGTGCGAGCGGCCTGATCGGGGGCATCGCCGCCAGAGCGCTTTCGCAGAAGCACCGTGTCCGGGCGCTGAACCGCAGGGCCGCTGCCCCGTATGAAACGGTTCAGGCTGACATCGCTGATTTTGCCGCCATGCGCCCGGCATTTGAAGGCGTCCACACAGTCGTACACATGTCGGCCGCGCTGGGTGAAGTTGCTTTTCAAGACCTGGTGAGAGTCAACATACAGGGCCTGTTCAATGTCTTCGAGGCATCGCGTCTGGCCGGGGTGAAGCGAGTTGTCATCGCTTCGTCCGGCGCTGCGAACGGTGGTTATCAGGAAGAGGAGCCGTACAGGTCTCTGAACGCATGGACGCACCCGGGCATCGCCGGAGTGGCAGCGCGGCTGAAAAAGGAACGGGCGGCGAACGGCGGTGGCCCGGCGCGCGACATGTCCCGCCCGTGGCCGCTCCTGACGCACGCCGACACGGTCAGACCGCTCCGGTTTTACGGCTGGTCAAAGGCATCCGGCGAGCTTCTGGGCCGGACGTTCCATGACATGTACGGGCTCCAGGTCATCTGCATACGCATCGGTTCTGTGCTGAAGGACGATTCACCGGTGCCGGGCCGCGTGGCTACCTACCTGAGCCACCGCGACATCGCTCAGATGATCGTAAAGTGCGTCGCTGCGCCCGAGAGTCTCGGTTATGGGATCTTCTACGCTGTATCCGATAACGCGGCGCGCTTCAGGGACATATCGCACGCTCGTGACGTTTTGGGCTACGAGCCGCAGGATGGGGTCCTCGACTGGCAGCCAGCCAGGTGAGACGGCATGACGCAGAGGCCAGACCACGAAACAATCTGCGTAATGGCGGAGCCTTCCCGCCCGCCCGCTGATCCGTAGGGAGAGCGGTTACTCAGTCACTACGCGTCTCGCACGGTGCCCATGGTGAAAAGCGCCACCACAGACAGAACCACGACAGAGAGCCCCATGACTGCCACTGTGAAAGGCGCCCCACGGAATTGGGCCAACGTCCCGGCGAAGAGACTGCCTAGCGGCATGAGGCCCTGGTTCAGCATGTAAATGCCCATGACACGCCCGCGGTATTCAGACGGTGTCTTCATCTGGAGCATCATCTGATTCGTGGACATGTAGACCATCTGGAACGCGCCCACCAGGACCAGCAGGCAGAGGCTCACACCAAACCATTGCGACTGCGAGAAAGCAGCCAGCGACCCGCCGAGCCCGATCAGGCAGATGAACACCAGCAGGCCGCGTCGCTTCACATCTCGCGCGCTGGCGATCATCAACGTCCCTACCACTGCTCCCACACCGGGGGCCGCCATCAACAGCCCGAAGCCGATTTCGTGCTGCCCCAACACATCGGTGGCAAAAATGGGCATGAGCGATACATACGGCAACGCCAGCAGCGGCGGCAGCAGCGCGACTGTCATCTGGAGCCGCAGCGGCCGGTTGTTCCAAACATACCGGGCGCCGTCAGCAAGGTTCCGCAGGATGGACTCGTCTTTGGTGGAACGGCGCTCTGTGTTCACCGTCATCTGCCAGACCATGGCCGCGACGCCGATGTACATGGCCGCCTGCAGGTAGAAATTCCCTGCAATGCCCACTCCCGCGATCAACAGTCCGGAGACGGATGGCCCAATGATGCGCGTCATATTGAAGCCGACGGAGTTCAACGCTATGGCGTTCTGGAGGTCGCTGCGTGGGACAAACTCCCCCACCATGGACTGCCGCACCGGCATGTTGAACGCCCATCCAACGCCAGTGAGCAGCGAAAACAGGATGATGTTCCAGACGCGCGCATAATCTAGAAATACGACAGTGGCGAACGCCGCAGTGACCGTCATCAGGAACATCTGCGTGACGAACATCAGCTTCTTGCGGTCGAGCCTGTCCGCCGCCACTCCCCCGAATGGGCCGAGGATGAGCAGTGGAAGTGACCTGAATCCGTTCACCGCACCCAGTAGGAAGGCCGAGCCGGTGGTCTGATAGGTGAGCCAGCCAATAGAAACCTGCTGGATCCACATGCCGGAACTGGAAAACAGTGACCCGAACCAGAGGAGGCGGTAATTGCGGTGATGAAGCGACCAGAAGGTGCGCTGCAAGATGCCGCGTTGGGCGTCACCGGGACCGGGAGCCGCAACGGCTTCCTGATTTGGCGCACGCGTCGCCGCTTCAGGGCTTGCCTCCCCGGTGTGGACTATCGGGTCTATCTGTTGCGCCATTCGTTAGGCGTGAAGGATTGAAAGTGCCAACGCCGCTCATGCTGAACCTGCATTCGCCGAGAGTCAAGGCAGGCCACGGTGGCCGAGAGCGGTGTCTAAAGACATGATCCGATGTGAACGAGGTGAGCGTGGTGACACCGCTGCAAATCCATGAGAAATG
>SHXW01000019.1 GCA_009693115.1 Dehalococcoidia bacterium
GGAGTGAGATGGTGCCGAGGACTGGAATCGAACCAGCGACACATGGATTTTCAGTCCATTGCTCTACCGACTGAGCTACCTCGGCACACCTACTCAATCGTAGGGCAGGGCACACCCAACGGCAAGCACGGATGTATCAGAACTGGCCACACATCGCCCTTGTACGTCAAGGGGCGGCCCCGCGGAGGCACTGGCGGGGCGTTGTTATACTGGCCGAGTTTGCATCGAGTGTGGCGGCGGCACGTTGTTCAAACGGGATTCTTCTATCCGCTTAGAATTGCAGCAGGGCATTTGGGGATGACAGTTGTGTGTGCCGGAATGAAGTCTGACCGGCCCCATCGCGCGGCTCGGGCCGAGCGCGCCGGGGTGCTCAGCGGTCAAGGACAGACAGGCAGCCCATGCCAACACTGATCGTTGCTTCAACATCTCCCGGCGCGGGCAAAACGGCCATCACCGCCGCGCTGGCGGCCTGGCTCCTTAAATCCGGGCGCCAGGTGGCCGTCGCCAGAGCCTGGTCTGCCGACCCGGCTGGTGACAAGGACACCGCGGCCTTTAAGTTGCTCCTGAAAGACGCGGTCCAAGTCGCACCTGAGGCCGCTTCCGACAACCCTGCGACAGCGCAAATCCGGCAGTTCGCATCAAGGCTCAAGGCGGCCTCCAAGGACGCGGCCGTGGCGATCGTTGAGGGTGGGTCTGGTGACACTGCTCACACTGTCGCACTGGCCGAAGCGACGGATGGCCTTGTCATCCTTGTCGCGAGTATCACCGACCGCATCGTTCCTGCGGCCCAGGCATACGGGACCAGGCTGGCCGGTGTGATCGTCAACAACCTCCCGCGCTATCAGGTGCATGCGCTGGAGGCGGAAGTTGTCCCGGCCCTCAAGCAGGCCGGCGTGCCGTACCTCGGGGCCATTCCTGAAGACAGGCGGCTCATAGCGCCCAGCATCGGCCTCGTAGCCGAACACCTCGGCGCTGAGTTTGCACTCCTCCCGGAAGAGAGCGCCCGCCTCCTTGACAACTTCCTGATCGGAGGCCTTGTCCTCGACTGGGGGCCGACCTATTTCGGCTCGCAGGAGAACACCGGTGTCATCGTCCGGGGCGACCGTCCCGACATTCAATTAGCCGCCCTCCAGACCGACACCACAAGGGCGTTGGTCCTGACGAAGGGCGTCTCGCCCATTGAGTACGTTTATTACGAGGCACAGCAGCGCGAGATTCCGGTCGTCGTGTCTCCGTATGACACACACGAGACGGCGTCCAAATTGGAGTCGCTGTTGCCCAAGATCCGCTTCGACCACCCGGACAAGCTCTCGCGTGCGGTAGAGCTTGTGGAGTCCCGCCTGGACCTGAAGATTATCGAGCGGGCCGTCGCTCAGCCGGTAACGAGGTAAGCATGCCAGCTAACCAGCCCAAGGCCGAGACTTACACGCACGGTTACCACGCGTCCGTCATCGCGCAACATTCAGCGCGCACAGCGTCCGAGTCCGCGGCGTTTCTGCTCCCGAGGCTGAAACCAGGCATGCGTCTCCTGGATATGGGTTGCGGGCCGGGAAGCATCACGATAGGCCTTGCGGAAACAGTTGCTCCGGGGGACGTCGTCGGCATGGACATAGGCGACACGCTGATCAAGCAGGCGCGCGAGTCAGCGATGCAGAGGGGCTTCCAAAACGTCCAGTTCGAAGTCGGTAGCGTTTACGAACCTCCGTTCCCTGACAATTCGTTCGACGCCGTCTACATGCACCAGGTCCTGCAACACATCTCGAAGCCGATTGACGCCGTGCGGCAGGCGCGGCGGGTCTTGAAACCGGGCGGCCCCTTTGGCGTGCGGGAGGTTGACTGGGGGTCGGCCGTGTTCTGGCCCCGCTCCCCGATGCTCGACAAGTGGAAAGAGGTCTACTACGAGATCGCCCGGCGCAATGGCGGCGACGCTGAGGCGGGCAGGCACGTCCGCTCATGGCTCCACGCCGCGGGTTTCACGGACGTGGTCATGAGCTCTTCGACGTGGGTCTTCCCCGGCAGGGAGACAACCGCGGCCTACGGCGAATCATGGGCGCAGAGGACCCTGCACTCGAACATAGGCGTTAATGCCCTCGAATACGGGATCGCGTCAAAGGACGAACTCGCCGGAATCGCTGAAGCTTGGATGGAATGGGGCCGCCACCCCGACGCCTTCTTCACGTTCACCCACGTCGCGGGCATCGGAACGAAATAGGCATTGTTCCAGGGTTGACTGCGGCCGCCCGCCACGGAACCTGTCGCGAGATTGTCCGCCCGGGTGCGCCTTCCCGCTGGCGAAGCCTATACTCAATCGGTGAACAATCAAGATCAACGTGAGATCGGGGCCGACAGGCTCCCTCCAGCCGTGCCTTCCGGTCCCCAGGATGAAAACACCGAGGTCCGGCAGGCGCCGCGCGCCAGGGGCAGGGACATCCTTGCCGGGCTGAACCCGGGGCAATTGGCGGCAGCCTCGCATGCCGGCGGGCCTCTACTCATCGTTGCCGGACCGGGGTCGGGCAAGACACGCGTCATGGCCCACCGCGTCGCGTACCTCATCGGGCATGAGAACGTACCTCCATGGCGCATCCTGGCGGTCACATTCACGAACAAAGCGGCGCGTGAACTCAAAGAACGGTGCGAAAAACTCGCCTCGGGCAGCGCGGGCCAGCTCCAGGTCTTTACGTTTCACGGCTTCTGCGCCCGCGTGCTCAGACAGGACGGCGAGTTCCTGGGCCTCAAGCCGGAGTTCACCATCTACGACGTTGACGACCAGACCCGCACCATGAAACGGATTCTGGAAGACCTGCAGGTGGACACGAAACAAACGACGCCGTCCAGCGTCCTCAACCGCATTTCCGATGCGAAGAACCGCATGATGAGTCCTGAGATGTTCGCGGAACGCACCGATACGTACAAGGACGAGGTGGTCGCACGAGCGTACTCGCGCTACCAGGCTGCGCTTTTCAACGCCAACGCAGTGGATTTCGACGATCTCCTGCTCAAAGTCTTTACGCTCCTTAACGAGCACCCGGACGTGCTCGTTAAGTGGCAGGACCGCTACCGCTACTTTCTGATTGACGAGTTCCAGGACACGAACCCCCTGCAGTTCGAGGTGGCGCGCCTTCTGGCATCGCGTGAACGCAACATCTGCGTAGTGGGCGACCCCGACCAGTCCATATATTCATGGCGGCACGCCGACCCCACAAACCTTCATGAGTTCCTTCGAGTCTGGCCGGACGCGAAGGTCGTCACACTTGACCAGAGTTACCGGTCCAGTCAGACGATCCTGGCCGCTGCGGACGCGGTGATTTCAAAGAACTCGGGCCGTCTGGAAAAGAACCTGTGGACGGAGAACGGGAAGGGCATGCCCGTGGCCCTCGCCGAGGCGTATGACGAAGATGAGGAGGCGCGCCTCGTGCTTGATGAGGCGCAGAGGTTGGTGGAGAAGGAGGGCATCCCCCGGCGGGAAATAGCCGTGATGTACCGGATCAACGCTCAGTCGCGGGCGATGGAGGTCGCGTGCAACAGGCAGGGCGTGCCTTACCGCCTGGTCGGCGGAGTGAAGTTCTATGAGCGCGCTGAGGTCAGGGACGTGCTTGCCTATCTGCGCCTCGTCTCCAACCCGGCGGACGCCGCCGCGCTGGACCGCATCATCAACACGCCGTCGCGCGGGATAAGCGAACGCACAGTGGCTGAACTGCGCAGGACATCAATAGTGAACAACCTGACCATGCTGGAGGCCGTGTTCGCGTCTCAGGACGAGGCAGGCGCAGGCCGGGGGCCATTGAACATGGACCTGCCGGCGCGCGCGCTGAAGGCAGTGGGCATGTTCGGCGACCTGATGAAGCGGCTGATCGAGCAGAGCCTTGTGCTTCAACCCACGGAGTTGATAGACCTCGCCCTGGATCGTACGGGCTATTTGACGCTGTTGAAGGACGACCAGGAGAAGGGCGAGGAGCGGACCGAAAACGTGCGTGAACTCCGTGGCACTGCGGAACAGTTCACGGAGTCGCAGGGCGGCGCGGACCCGAGAGAGAACCTCGCCTCGTTTCTGGAAAACGTCGCGCTCGTTTCGGACGTGGATGGCATGGACAGGCCGGGCCGCCGCCGGGTTGGCGTTGACCCCACAACCTCGGTTCTGTCTCCCTCCGACGGCGAGATCTCCAAGAGTGACCCCATCACGCTGATCACCTTGCACCAGGCCAAAGGTCTGGAGTTCGACGCAGTGTTCATCGTGGGCATGGAGGAGGGACTCCTGCCGCACTCACGGTCGCTCGAAGACCCGGCGCAGCTGCAGGAAGAGCGGCGCATCTGCTACGTGGGCATGACGCGGGCCCGCAAGCGGCTCTATCTCCTGAACGCGTTCCAGAGGTCGTTCAGGGGCAGCCGGATGGCATCATCGCCGTCCAGGTTTCTGGCCGAGATACCGGGAGCGCTGGTCTCGAGGCGGGTAGTCAGGAACATGGGCCGCCAGGGCAATGTCCTGCCCGATCCTGTCGCCGTGAAGCACGCAGCCTCCATACCTGCGCCCAAGGTGATGTCCAAGCCGAAACTCGCGCTTGCCTCTGGTGACAGGGTCAGGCACGCGATGTTCGGGGACGGCGTCGTCGTATCGGCCAGAGAAGTACGGGATGACATCGAGGCCACGGTCGCCTTCGCTGGCAAGGGCGTGAAAAAGCTGTTGTTGAGCTTCGCTCCTCTGGAAAAGGTCTCGGTGGTGAAGCGGGACGATCCTCACAACCCTCTGCCGGAGGTAGCCGAACCGGGCCTCGACGGGCCGTAATTCCCCTCTTCCATCGGCAAAGGACGAGTGAGAAGTCACCGCCATTATTGAGACAGCCTGATTTTGTCTATATCCTCGCCGCTGCAACTCCGTCTTGCAGAACAAGGGGCCCCTCCACAAGGTCGGGGAGATTGGGTCCGAGTCCCGGGAACTGGTCATTGCCTGAACCGATAATCACAGCCGAAATGCTCGTGTTCACCGGCATGGACTCCATGCCGGTGACGTACGACGTTGAGAAGGGCGCGGTTGCGAAATTCGCCCGCGCCATCGGCGACCTCAACCCGCTTTACATCGACGATCTGGTCGCCCGTAACTCTTCATATGGTGGGCTCATAGCGCCGCCTACCTTCCTGCGGTCCCTCATACCGGGCAGGTACGCGAAGCCCTTCCCGGAGCCATTCTCGTACGTGCTCGACGGTGGGAGCAGCTACACATTCTTCGCCCCTGTGCGGGTAGGCGACAGGATCACCGTGACGCGGCGCTTCGTGGAGCTTTTCGAGAAACAGGGCAAACTCGGGACGATGCTGTTCCGCGTGCAGGAAATCAAGTACGTGAACCAGCACGGCGAAGTGGCGGCGACGCAGCGGACGACGACGATCAGCTATGGCACAGGGCAGCGCGACCCTGCCATTGATGACCTGTGAGGAAGCCGAATATGTTGGCAGCTTCCCTGTCCTACACCCTCATCCCGACCGTAGTCCCGAGCAAGGCGAGGGACGGAGCGGAGGGATCTTACCTATCGTCATCGACCGCGGCTGTTCGCAAACAGACAGGCTGTGAAGCAGGCGTCAGGTTCCTCGACTTCGGCCCTTTGCACGGGCCTTCGCTCGGAATGAGGGTTGCCTGGGCCGGGTCCCATCAACGCGGAGCGCGCCCGTGATCAAGACGCCGTCACACTTCGTCAGGCCGCAGCTGTGGTTCGAGGACGTGTCCGTCGGGCAGGAGTTGGGGCCGTTGCGGAAAACCGTGACCACCCGGCAGCTTGTCATGTACGCCGGGGCGTCCGGCGACTTCGTGCCGATTCACTACGACAAGGACAAGGCCGCCGAGGCCGGTCACCAGAAGGTGATAGTCCATGGCGCCCTCAAGAGCGCCTTTGTTGCTGAGTTGGTCACAGGCTGGGCCGGCGAGACGGGCCGACTGTTGGAACTATCCGTCCAGTACCGCGGCGTTGATTATGTTGATGACACTCTTACCTGCCGCGGCCGTGTTACGGCGGTGGGACGTCAGGGAGCGCAGGGGCGCGTTGACATGGAAGTCTGGGTGGAGAACGGCCACGGCATGGTCTCGACGCCTGGCAAGGCCACGGTCGCCCTGCCGGTAAGGGCCGAGATCCCAGGCGGTTAAACACATCGTTTGTGACGTCTTGCCTCAACCTGCGCTTGAAGGGCGTCTGGCAAGGGGAGAGGCGAATTGGCGAGGAGCAACGGTTTGGCACAAACGCTTGAAGGCAGAGTGGCCATCGTCACCGGAGCGGGGCGGGGCATAGGCCGAGGCATCGCGCAGGAGCTTGCCCGGCACGGGGCCAAGATCATTGTCAATGACGCCGGAGTAAGCGTGGCGGGCGGCGAGCCTTCATCTGCACCGGCAAACGAGACCGTTGGACTGATCAAAAGCGCAGGCGGCGAGGCGGCGGGGGTTATCGAGTCGGTTTCCACCATGCAGGGGGGCGGGCGCGTCGTGCAGGCCGCGCTCGACAGTTTTGGCCGGCTCGACATCGTCGTCACCGCCGCTGGCATCCTGCGGGACCGCATGGTCTTCAACATGTCGGAGGAGGAGTGGGACGCGGTCATAGGCGTCCACCTCAAGGGCACATTCTCCATCGTGCAGCCTGCCTCGAAGATTTTTCGGCAACAGCGAGGCGGCCGGATCATTACATTCTCGTCCGAGTCCGGGTTGGTGGGGTTCATCGGGCAGGCAAATTATGGCGCGGCCAAGAGCGGCATTGCCGGGTTCACAAAGGTCGTTGCGAAGGACCTTGGCAAGTACGGAGTAACGGCGAACTCGATCGCTCCCCGCGCCGCCACGCGCATGGTCGCCACCATCCCGGACAACGTGAAAGCGAAGCTGGCCGAGGAGGGCATGATGCCCCGGCCCGGCGAGCGTGAGTGGTCGCCTGAAGACGTGGCGCCGTTTGTGGCCTATCTGGCGAGCGACTATGCCGCGCCGGTCAACGGGCAGACGTTCCTTGTCTATGGCGGGACGGTGGCGCTGCTTTCCCAGCCACGGCGGCTGCGGACAATTTTTAATACGGAGGGACGCTGGGACCTGGCGTCCCTGGATGACCTGGTGCGGCCGCGGCTGCTCGATGAGCACGTTGCGGATGGGACGCAACCCACACCCGCGCCCACTTCCGGCGGGCATCCATCAAGGGGAGAGGAAATTTCTCGACTCACACCCGTACCCTCTCCCTTACCGGGAAAGGGAAATAAACGCCTTGCGGGGAAAGTGGCCGTCGTTACCGGCGCAGGGAGGGGCATAGGCCGCGGTATCGCGATGCTGCTGGCGAATGAGGGGGCGAACGTAGTCGTCGCTGACGCAGGCGTGAGCCTCGATGGGTCAGGGACCGACAAGTCGCCAGCGGCGAAGGTTGTCGAGGAAATCGCGGAGGCGGGCGGCAGGGCAGTGGCCTGCTACGAGAACGTCGCCACGATGGACGGCGGGCGTAGGATAGTCGAGACCGCGCTCAGGGAGTTCGGTCACCTGGACATCGTTGTGACTGCCGCCGGAATCTTGCGTGACCGCATGATTTTCAACATGTCCGAGCAGGAGTGGGATGACGTTATCGCCGTCCACCTCAAGGGCACCTTCTCAGTAGTCCAGCCTGCCGCCAAGATATTCAAGGAACAAGGCAGCGGCCGCATCGTCACATTCTCATCCGTTTCGGGTCTGTACGGCTATTCCGGTCAGGCCAACTATGGTGCAGCGAAGGACGGCATCGCCGGGTTCATGAGGGTCGTGGCGAAGGACATGGCCCGCTACGGCGTGACGGCGAATGCCATCTCGCCGGGGGCGCAGACGCGTATGACTGCGAGTGTGCCGCAGACGACGAGGTCGCTGCGTGCCGGCGCATTCCTGCCTCCTCCGGAGGGCGTGCTCACCTCCGAACCGGACGACGTCGCGCCGATGGTGGCATGGCTCGCCTCGGACTTGTCAGCGGGCGTGACAGGGCGGGTGTTCCACTGCGTGGGCAACCGTGTGAGCCTGATGGGTCACCCCGAGGTGGCGCGCTCGATTCACAAAGATGGGCGCTGGACCGTCGAGGAACTGGCCGCCGTCTTCCCAGAGACGCTGGGGATGGACCTCGTCAACCCCGCGCCGCCTCAGGAACCCGACGACAAGAGGGGATAGACTCCGCCCACCCCGTATCCTGAGCCTGCCGAACGACGAAGCACCCCGCTTGCGTCTGATCTGTCACGCTCCTCGCTCTCCCCGAGGCTGTCGAGGTACCCCGCCGGTCGTCCCTCACTTTGCCGTCACATAATCCACGCTGTTCAGGATGAGCCTCTGGAACGACGGGTGCTGCTGGCTCGCCCCGGCGTGCCCGAGTGCGATGTTGGCGACCTTGCCCTTCCCGTATTTGTGCGACCAGCCGAGCGGTCTTTTCTCGTTCTCGACGATACCGTGCATGAAGATATCTATGCCCGGTTGGATGTCCACGCCGCAATAGCACTCGTCCCACGTCCAGAAGTCTGAAACTCCCTGCGCGATGGAGTGCGACGGATTTCCCATGAAGACCTGAAACCACCCAAATGGCGGGTGCCAGGACTTGCCCAATACCCAGCCGCCGCCGGTGATCTTCTTCGACTCCGCCCATTCCGGACAGGAAGCCGCAGAAATGTGAACCGAAAGCAGTCCGCCGCCATCGTGGACGTACTTACGCAATCCTTCCTGCTTCGCAGTTGGAAGCTCGTTGCCGGACATGGCCTGTCGCAGCGTATTCAGGACGATGGCGTTGTACGCGCCCAGCCCGCCCGCCAGTTCCTCCGCCGATTCTGAAAGAGTCACAGTATGGCCGGCTCGTTGCAGGAACTCCTGAAGGATGGGGGTGGTCTCGTGGTATGGGTGCCTGCCGCCGGTTATGAGGAGAAGATTCACGGGGACCTCCATGTCTGAAAAAGTGCGGCGAGCGGGCCTCTGCCGCGAATCCCCTCTCCCAGCGGGAGGAGGCGCAACGCGAGGGAGTAGGCTCCGCCACGGGCGAGTTATGGTTCAAGGACTTCAGGTTCACGCCGGGCGACTGGACTGCGTGGCGCATTTTAGGCCAGTCGTGCCGACTATGCGATGCCCATGCCTATCCCAGAGGAGAGCCCTGCGGTCCCGGCCAAAACTTTGCGATTTTCGTCACAAGGTTGACAGCCGCTTTGGGCAATCTGCCATAATCTCAGATTGCCGATTACGTCGGTGTGCGTGGCGCGGGCCATGTCCGCTGCTTCGCGCGAATAAAGTTGGATGTGCCTCCACCATGCCGCAGTCGCGTTTGGAACGAAGGTGGAGGCGTCTCAGTGTCACAGTGGGATAGGCAGTGTCACGGACGCGATCGGTAGGAGAGACAGTTGCAGAGTCATGACTTCGTAATCCGCTTCGCTGGTGATGGTGGCCAGGGCGTCGTCACCTCGGCGGATGCCTTCGCCAGGACGGCCGCACAGGTCGGGTACCACGTCCAGACCTTCTCGACGTTTCCCTCGCAGATACTCGGCGGGCCGACCATGTCTCAGGTCCGCATCTCCACCAACCCCGTACTGTCTCCGGGCGATCAGGTGGACATACTCGTGGCGTTCAACGAGGATGCTTACAAGTTTCACTCGCCTGATCTTCGAAAAGGCGGCGTGATCATTTATAACGCCGAGCAGTTCCAACTCCCTACCGGCGGTTCCTCTTTCGGTATCAAAGTAGACGAGATGGCAAAGACCACGGGAAACGCCCGTGCTTCAAACATGGTCGTCATCGGCGCGGTGGCCGTGCTGATCGAAATGCCACTCGACTACATAGAGGCCTACGTCAAGGCGCGCTTTACACGCGGCCGGGCGGAGGATGCGGGGATCATCGAGTCCAACATCAAGGCCATCCGCCTGGGCGCCGAGGCCGGAAAGGGCAGCGGGTTCCATGTCGGTGAACTCGCTCCCCCCAACCCGCCCAAGCATAAGCAGATCATGATCACCGGCAATGCTGCAGTAGCGCTGGGCGCCGCCGCCGCCGGGTTGGAGTTTTACGCCGGATACCCGATTTCCCCCGCCACGACGGTCCTCGTCTGGATGGAGAACAACCTGATCGGCAAAGGCAAGTTTGTCTATCAGGTCTCTTCCGAGATAGAGGCGATAGGCGCACTCATAGGCGCTGGGTTCTCCGGTAAAAAGGCCATGACCGCCACCGCAGGCCCCGGTCTTTCTCTGATGAGTGAGGGTCTGGGTCTGGCGTGGATGGCGGAGATTCCGTGCGTAGTCGTGGACGTTCAGCGCGGTGGCCCGGCCACCGGTCTCCCAACGAAGACCGAGCAGTCAGACCTCCTCGCATGCATGCACCCGGCGCACGGCGACGTGAAGCTCCCGGTCATCGCACCTGGCTCCGTCGAAGAGTGTTTTTACGCCGGTGCCATGGCCTTGAACTGGGCGGAGCGTTACCAGGGCCCGGTGATAGTCATCTCAGAATTCCAGATCGCCGAGCGAACGCAGAACATCCCCAGGCCCGACTTGGGCAAACTCGCCATTGAGAACCGCCGCACATACTCCCCCAACGGGAATGGTCAGCAAGACGGGTTCAAACGCTACTCAGACTGGTTCGGCGGTGAAGAGATGCTGCCAATGCCCGTGCCAGGCGGGCCGGGCGCATACGTGGCCAACGGCTCAGAGCATGACGAGATCGGTGATACCACTCACCTCCCGCAGCACCACGTGCGTCTGACGGAGCGGCGCTTCGCCAAGGTGAAACTACTTAGCGACGGTGCCTTTGAGGCCGAGCACACAGATGCTCCGGCGCTCATCATGCCCTGGGGCTCTGGCAAAGGCTCCGGGTATGAGGCGTACCTGCAACTCCGCAAGCAGGGAATAGATGTGGGCTGGGCCTACACGATGTTCCTGAACCCGCTGCCCGAAAAACTGCTCGCCCTATTAAGGTCGAAGGACCTTATCATCGTGCCCGAGTTGAACTATCAGGGCCAGTGGTCCGGGCTGCTCCGGTGGCAGAACGTGCGCGCAGAGTCCATCACGCAGTTCACCGGCCTGCCCTTCAAGACAGGGGAACTCACACAGCGTCTGGCTGCCCGTTTGAGCCAGCGCAGAGAGGCGAAGGTCCACGCATGAGCGCCCGTAACGAGGAATATGACTTCAAGTGGTGCCCCGGCTGCGGGGACTTCGGCGTCCGGCGGGCATTAGAGTGGGCGCTGGAGGCGTACGACGCCAAACACGAGCAGAAGCACTCGATGAACGTTGTCGTCGCCGGCATCGGCTGTTCTGGCAACATGGTTCACCTCCTTGAGGGAGAGCAGCCCTTCGGCCTGCACGGCATCCACGGGCGCACACTGCCGCTCGCCTTCGGCGTCAAGATGGCCCGGCCGGAATTGAACACAGTCGTCGTCGCAGGCGATGGTGACTTCCTCAGCATCGGTGGCGAGCACATCGCACCGCAGGCTGCGCGCAACCTGGATATCGCCTGCGTCATCATGGACAACGGTGTTTATGGCCTGACCAAGGGACAGTCATCTCCGACGACCAAATTCGGTGTGAAGACAAGTTCCACGCCCCACGGCAAGATCGAAAGCGAAGTCTTCCCGCTCAAGCTCTACATGTCCCTTGGCGTCTCGTTCATCGCATCGCACTATTCAAGCAAGCCCAAAGAATTGGCGAAATTGATCGGACAGGCGATGGAACACAGAGGCTTCGCCATTGTGCATGTACAGTCGCCGTGCACCACGTACAACGATAATTATGACCAGCTTAAGGGCGATCCCAAGAAGGGCATCGCTCCCCTGGTCTGGGACATCCCCGCCGACCACGACCCGTCGAGCCATCAGGCCGCCGAAGACATACTCAACAGGCCAGGCATCCCCATAGGCATCATCTACAAGGGCGACGCCCCCAGCCTAGAAGACCGGCAGAACGAGATCAGGTCAAAGGTCAAGGCGCGCACGCCCGAGCAACTGCTCGAGACCTACGCTCTGTAAATCTGGTTCCTCGCTATCTGTCGGGGTGCGTTGATCCACTGTGCCTTGGAGCAAACGGCGGCACGATTTGAACCCGAATATCGAAGAAGGCCACCCATTCGGGTGGCCTTCTTGTTTTGCCAATATGGGTGCGCAGACGCTCAGGCGCGGGAATTACGGACGGTAGAGGCCTCGCCCTCGTCCGGGGCCGTGACTTTCTCCGATGCGAACGTCTTGCCAGGCTGGTCGAGGATTTCGTCCGCGTCCTGAGCCACTTCCTGGGCTAGCTCCTTTGCGAGCGCCTCCAGGAGGACCTTCTTGCGTCTGCGCCTGCGGAAAATGATGCTGTGCACGATGATTGCGGCGCCCAGCCCGACAAACCCGGCAAGTTCTATCGGCGATGTCCGGGTCCAGGGAACAAACGCCATGGCTATGATCGCTAGATAGCCGATCGCCGCACCCCACAGCGCCGGGTGGTTCAGACGCTTGTTCCACCCCAGCGTGATGACCAGGATCAGCGCGTACGGGACGGAGATAAGGTGGGGCGCGAACCCGATGCCGATTCCCGTCAGCGTGGAAACTCCGTCGCCACCTCGGAACTTCGTCCACGGACAGTTCCAGTGCGCCAGGACCGCGAAAAATGCGGGGATGAGCAGAAATTCGGAGTGCAGGCCGATTGCCCTGGCCACCAGCATCGCACCGAGGCCTTTGCCCCAGTCAGTGAAGAAGACAATGGCCGAATGCCAGCGCGAGACCTCACGCCAGACGTTCGTCGCGCCCGCCTGACCTGACCCGACCTTGAAAATGTCTATCCCTTTGCTGCGTCCCACGAGCCAGGCGGTCGGGATGCTGCCCAACATGTACGCAAGGAAACAGGCGAAGGCGACTTCGGAGAATGTCGGTGAAGGAGCCATACGGAAGCCGAGTATAACATCGGCCCTGTTTAGAGTCGGGACGAGATGGTGTTGCCCAACCGGTCTGTCCAGTCGATCACATGCCGTTGGGGGCTGGTGAAGGGGAGCGGGTCTGGCACAATGACCGGCCATGGCCAAAACAAACGGCACCGAATTGAATCCGCCTGTTCGGCAGACGGTGGCTGACAACAACCATGGCCGTTCTTCTCGCGGAGTGGTGGCCGAATCTGCCTCCTGCCGGCCGGAGCCGGTTGGCGCCACAGAGGTCGGATGGGTGGCACGGCTGACGGGCGCGCTTGTTGAGTCAAAGTTCAGGCGCTACACGGCCGGAACCCTCATCTGGGGATCGGCGCACCAGCTCATTACCCTGGCACAGGGATACACCCTGTTCAAGCTGACAGGCTCGACCCTCTACCTGGCTGCGCTAGGGGCGAGCGTCGGCGTAATGTCAGTCATCATGCCGGCCATCGGCGGTTTCCTTAACGACCGCATGCCACGGAAGCGGTTACTGCTCGGGGGGTCGCTGGCCATGGCCGTTGTGATGGCCGCGGTAACCGCGGTTTATGCAACGGGACACCTACAGCCGTGGCATCTCCTGGCCGTGGGGTTCGCGCAGGGTTCGTTCTTGAGCCTGGACTGGACGACGCGGCAGGCCATGCTCCCGGCCGTAGTGTCAAGGCCGAGGCTTGTCAATGCAGTGTCGGTGGACCTTGCGATGTTTAACCTGGCAAGGATCGTAGCCCCCCTGGCAGGTGGCGCGGTCCTGGCATCATGGGGCGGGCCAGCGGCGTATGGCCTGATCGTCGGGCTTTTTGCCGCGAGTGTCCTGCTCATCACCACACTCCGGCTTGAGACGGATGTGCAGGAATCTCACCCACCGATCTGGTCCGACATCAAGGAAATCGGACGACTGCTCTGGTCTGACCAGATGTTGACTGTGAACATCATGTTCACTGCAGTGAACGCATTGATGCTGGGTGGGGTGATCTATCTATTGCCGGCCTTCGCCGATGAAGTGTTCAAAACGAGCGAGAGCGGGCTGAGCTGGCTGTTCACGACGATAGGAGCAGGGTCTTTCATAGCCGCTGTCGCGCTGTCAGTGTGGGGAGGGGTCAAGAGGGCAGGGCAGGTGCTGATCTTGAGTAACCTGCTTTTCGCTGCGTGCGTAGTGGGGTTCGCATATTCCGGGCAGCTCGCGCTGGCAGCGTTCTGCGCCTTTGCATTAGGTTTTTTCAATTCGATACACATCGCGCTCGGTGCCGCTGCGGTACAGCTGGCATCGCCAGAGGGCATGCGGGGACGCGTCTTTGGCGCGTATGAGGTCGCATGGGGGGTGTTCCCGCTTGGTGGGCTGATCTATGGGATCATCGCGCACTGGGCGGGCCTGCCTGCAGCGCTGTTGATTGGAGCGGGCGTGACGGCCCTGTTCACCATCGCAGTGTGGATCCGAGCGCCGAAGATCAGGGCGTTGATGTTCATGCGATAACCGTCACAGTGATCGCGCTCCTAGGCGACGGGATTGGGCGAAGTAGAGGGGAGGTGGAATAACTTCCATCTACTGATGTGGAGATGCCAAAGCAGAATTGGCATGACACCTTGCTGGTGTCTCTTTACCTGGCGGATCCGGACGCCCCCGGCATCAATATGGCCAATGGGCGCTAGCCCTGTTGATAGGCGGGACGGGACTCCGCCTTCTTCTCGGCTTCCAACTCGGCTCGCTCGGTCTCCGTCAGGTATTTGGACGGGCAGCGCACGGTGAGGTTTTCCACGGCCATGACGCCATCAATTCCTATAGAGCCCTGGAGAATCAGCTCTGAGTGCTCATTAAAGAAGACCTGCCCAACATCGCCAGCGTAGCGGACAGGAAGCTGTGCTGGCCCGTCTTCGTCACGCACACGGAAGTTAGCCACCAGCCCGTCTGGCGTCCGGGCATAAGAACCATTTACGAGCTTGCCCTTTACACCCACATGGCGCCCTTCCGCGGTCTGGCCGAGGCTGAGCGCAGACGAGACGGAGTGGTAGCTCACAGTCGCGCTCGTGAATGCCACGTAGCCGAAGTAGGAAAGCGCACCCGTGATGACGACCAGTATGAATATCGCCCGCATCTTCGGGCTGAACAATGTCGCTGGCCTGGCGAGAGGCGCGGGCGTATTGTCCTCTGGCTGGCCCTGTGGGTCTCTTGGCTGCGGCTGTTTCTCAAGCATGGGGTGTCACTTCTTGTTCTGGCTTGCGGGGGCTGCCTTGAGCCGGGCGATCTCCCGTTGCAGGTCACGTTGACGGCGGGAGAGGATGAAGACGTACCCGAAGAAGGCCAGCCACGTCACCGTATATATGGCGAAGAGGTAGCCGAGGTTCGTCTCCAGCCTGCCCCCCTCTTTTTCGACGACGCTCAATGCCACGCCGTCGCGCGCCGTCACCGTCACAGGGGCGAAGCGCTCCTGATGATCCCGCAAGCGGCGGACAGCCTCAACCGGGTCTTTGGACTGGTCCGACACCCAACGGTCGCCAGCCTGATTTTCAAGGCCGTATGCCGTCGTCTGCGCACCAGCCTGTACCTTGAACTCTAGCATCTGGCCCTTTGCATTCACCATTGTGAATGACTGTAACTCACCGGTCCCGGCTGTCGTGTAGCCCGTTATGACGCCATCAAAGACCTCGCTGGCAGACTGGGCGAGTCCTGGTGATGCAGGGAGAGCCGCGTAGGAGATCAGGGCGGCAATAGTCAGGGCTACCAGAGATCTCATGTTCATGAGCGCTCTCCTTCTGAGGCGTCTGCAAGTCTCCGAAGTTCAACGACGTCATCTTCAGCAGACCTGATGCGGTATCGCTCCGATGCCACAAATGCGTAGAGGAGCGTGAAGGCGATCACCGCCACCAGCAGCGTCAGGCCAAACTGGGACGCGATCGCACCGTCCTTGCCACCTGCCGGGCCTAAGATGATCGGCGGGTGCGCCCTTTGCCATAGGTCAGCAGCAACGTAGATGATCAAGGAGTCAACCGCACCGATGACCGCGATCACTGCCGCGATCCGCTGCCTTTGAGCTCCGGCAGGATGGTAGGAGCGAAACATCAAGTAGGCGACATAGATGAAGAACATGATGAGCGCGGTGGTCAGCTTCGCTTCGCCCGTCCACCACGTCTCCCAGACAGGTCTGGCCCACATCATGCCAGTGAGCAGCATGAGAGCGCCGCATACCACCCCTGTCTCTGCCATTGCGACGGCTAGGCGATCCAGCCGGATGTCCTTGAAACGGATGTATGCGAGGCTGGCGACGGCGACTCCGACGATAGAGACCATCGAGACCCAGGCAAGCGGGACGTGAAAAAACAGAGACCGGTAGATGTTGCCCTGCTCGGTCTCAGTAGGCGCCCAGATAAATACCATCCAGAGGGTGAGAACCGTCATGCCCGCGGTCACGGCAAGGAAGAGGTTGCGGCTGAGGATGGTTCGTAACATGTCATCGGCCTTATGCGTCGCGGCCGTTCTGACGGACCGGGTGCGAAGCTGGCGCTAGTTCGGCGGGAGGATATTGTGCACGTTATCACAATCGCTAAATCACGCCCTGTCCCCCGAACGTGGCCCGTGTACGGCGTCAGTGGGTGTTTTCGTCGGCCGAGGCTTCCTGATACGTCGGAACCCGAACTGGTGCACTGGTCGAAAGTGCGTTTGCAGACCGGCTAGGTTCTCTGTTATTCTGTGGTCTTGGGTGTATAGCTGTCCCCGACGTCTCGAACATAAAACGAGAACCGTGGTGACCAGTAGAAGACCCGTAGTTTTTGTGACTCTGGAGGTCACCAATGGTTTCTCAAGACCGGACTCTGACATGTGTGGAATGCGGATCGTCATTCCTTTTTAGCGCCGACGACCAGCGCTACCACTCGGAAAAGGGTTACACCGAGCCCAAGCGCTGCCCGGCGTGCCGCGCCAACCGTCGCTCACAGGGCGGTGGTGCTGGCGGCGGCGGTGGGTTTGGCGGTCGCAGCGGTGGCTCCGGTGGTAACGGTGGCGGCTTCGGTGGTGGGTTTGGTGGCGCAAGCCGCGGCCCCCGCGAGATGCACGACGCCGTCTGCGCCGAGTGTGGCCAGAAGACGCAGGTTCCGTTCCTCCCGCGCGGGGACAAGCCTGTCTACTGCAACAACTGCTTCTCACGCCGCAAGACCACAGGTGGATACGGCGGCCGCTAAGCAGCGATCGCAGAGCGTAATCGAATAGCGAAGAAAGACCGGCCCCTGGCACCAGCCAGGGGCCGGTTCGCGTTTACGAATTAGAAGCTCACCCGAACCTCAAATGGAGATATCGTCACTCCCCCTTGACAGCCGCGAGCAGGTATCTGCACTTGCCCATGGAGAGTGAAGATAGTTCTGACGGGCATCCCCCAAAGCCACCCAGCTAACGGGATGCGGTTCGGCTGTTGGAGAGGTTAGGCACATTGCTGGAAGTGCCGCCCGGTCGGAACAACATGCGCGCCGGTCAGTCTTCGAGCAAAGCCGGGAAGACCACGGTCGCAACGACGAAGAATACGGCGTCGAAGGCAGCGGCCATTCCCAACCACTGCGCGGTATCTCGCCAGCTTCGCTCCAGTGTCACGCCTGCCGTCACCTCGACTGCGGCCATCAGCAGCGGCGCGACCACAGGCAGGAAAAGCATCGGCAACATGATCTCGCGGGCGCGCACCCTCGCTGACATGGCGGCGAAGACTGTGCCCACTACGCTGAAGCCGCCGATGGCGAGCGCCCCTATGGCGAACATCTCCCATCTGAATATGACTACGTTGAACAGCAACGCGAACACGGGGAGGATGACAGCCAGGGCGAATGTCATAAAGAGGAACACTCCGAGTGCCTTGCCCAGGAAGATCAAGTCCCGTGACACCGGGGCCAACATCAATCCTTCGAAGGTGTCGCGCTCGGTCTCAGATGCGAAGGCTCGGTTTAGACCCGTCACTCCGGCGAAGGCCACCCCTGTCCACAGGATGCCCGGGCCGACGACGCGGGCGTTCTGCGGCGTTAAATCAACTGCCAGGACGAAGATCGCTAGGACGAGCACCGCGAACGCGATGACGGACAGGATGACCTCCCTATTCCTGAATTCAAGCAGGAGGTCCTTGCGGGCAATGGCCCAGATGATAGAGAGCGCGGCCATGGTCAGCCGCCCCTCGTGAAGACATTCAGGGCCGCAGCTTGGAACGACTTTCGCACCCTCGTCCTGAGCGGCGCCAAAGGCGGGTGGGAGTGGAGAGCGATCGACAGCGCAGTCGAGATCATCGCTTTTCGATCATCAGGCAACTCCTGTCGGGACAGGGAATTGTCCCTCATGTCCGCCAAATGCTGACTCCAGGTCGTGTGTGCTGACCTGCGCTCGCGACCTGTCCAGTAAGACCCGCCCCCGGGAAAGAAGCACGACCCTGTCCGCCCATGCGAGCCCCCGCTCTAGAGAGTGAGTCGTCATCACCACGGAGCGCCCGCCCCTGCGGTAATCGGCGATCACACCGTCAAGGAGCTTCAACGCCGAATGGTCCAGGCCCGTCTCAGGCTCGTCAAGTATAAGAAGCCGCGGTGCGTGTAATAACGCACGAGCCAGAGCGACGCGTTTTGCCAGCCCGTGCGAGAGCGTACGTACGCGGTCGTCAAGCCTGTATGTCATGTGCGTGCGCTCGGCTGCCTCGCCAATTCGCCGTTCGGAGTCAGGGATGCCGAACATGCGGGCGAAGAAGCGCAGGTTCTCTCTAACGGTCATGTCTGCAAAGAGCATGGGCGAGTGAAGCAGCGCGCCTGTGGACTGGCGGGCAAGCTCACCCTCGCGGGCAATGTCGTGACCGTTGACCGTCACAGTCCCGGCGTCCGGTCGTGTGAGACCGGCGAGGATCCGGAGGAGAGTCGTCTTGCCCGCGCCGTTGGGGCCGAAGAGCACAAGACACTCGTCCGGGATGGCGTCCATGTCAACGCCGCGTAGCGCGGAGACAATCCCATAGGACTTTTCGAGGCCACGGACCTGGAAGGCGGTGTTCTGTGATGGCACGGAGGTCAGTGAATCACTCTCGTTTGGCTTCGCGATGCCGAGGTTGAAAGGAAACCCGGCAGTGGGTTTGAATTGAGTGTGAATTCGCCCGGCACTGGCGAGGTCATCATGCGTTGACACGTCTCTCTGAGGGCCGGGGGTACCCACGCTCCTCATTCATGATAGAAAACGTGGCTTCACGCCACCGGTTGCATTGGGCCGACGATACCGGCCGTCCGTTGGCGCTCAGTGCCCGTGGCCGTGAAGGTGCGGGTGTGCTGAGTGTAACGGCGAGGCACGCCTGCCGCCCTTGAGGGTGACGACCGGGAGCATGTGCTTCGATCCCTGCCGGGTTTTTCCGAGCGAGTCGGTGAAGGTAACCGGGCCTTCGCGCAGTTCGATCACGGCCACGTCCGCTTCTGCGCCAACCTTCAGCGTGCCTGTGACCTCCGACCATGGCTTCCCAGATCCAGACGACCGTCCGAGCGCGGCAGCTGGTTTCGTCGTGCCCAGCGCGATCACCTCGTCCAGCGCCAGACCCATGTGCAGGTACTTCGAAAGCGTTGTCAGCAGGTCGTACACCGGTCCGCGGATGTTGTAGCGGTGCACGTCAGACGAGACGGTGCCTGGCAGAAAACCATCGGCCATGGCCTTCTCCGCAGTCTCGAACGCGAAGCTTCCCGCACCGTGACCCACATCGAAGATCACACCGCGTGAACGTGCGTCGCGCGCGACGTCAATGACCTTGCCAGTGTTATCGAGGATGCCGTGCGGCAGTCCGGTGAATGAGTGCGTCACGATGTCTCTGGGTCTGAGCAGAGGTAGCAGCTTTTCAAGGGGATGCACCGACTTGCCGATGTGGATCATCACGGGCTTGCTGATCTGCGCGGCGGCATCGATCGACCTTTCCAGAGCTGAGACGTCGTTCTCGCCCGCGATCACGTCCGTCAGCCGCACCTTGATGCCAACGATGCGGTCGGCGTGCAGCCGCGCAGCCTCGACTGCGTTGCCGACCCTGGCCCAACGGAAGTCCTGGAGCTCACCGATGTCCCGGTCAAGCTGGCCCATGCCAGAGATGTTCAGGAAGGCGAGGACGCGGGTGTCCACCTGGTCCATGACGTAGCGGTGGAACCCGGCGATGGTGTTCGATCCGGATGAGCCTGCGTCCACCACGGTCGTCGCGCCGCGCGCCAGACAAGACGGGTCGGCCTCGACGGCGAGGTGCGCGACGCCCCACCAGACGTGGACGTGCAAATCAACAAGTCCGGGCGTGACGAGGAGGCCGTGGGCCTCGATCACGTCATGGGCGTCCTTGTCCGGGATGTGCTCTGCGACGGCGGCGATGCGCCCGCCCGCGATGGCCACGTCGCGCTTCGCATGCAGGCCCTGCGAGGGGTCTATCACGGTTCCGTTCTTGATGACGATGTCGTAGGTCACACTTTTCCCCTCACACTGACCCCCTCCAGCCACGGGAGAGGAGAGGTTTCAGGGCGCAAGCACGTTTAGTGTTGCGGTTGGTAGGTCGCTTACATCTGCCCGCTCCGGATGGGAGAAGGCATTTTGGGATCGCCTCTATTCGAAGAAGCCCTTGTCGCTCGTATCTAGGTACTTCTTCGCGGCGCGGACGTTGAATTTGACACCCAGGCCGGGCGTGTCCCACACATCGATGTGCCCCTTCTTTACGATGGGGTCGGGCAGACCCTCGATGATGTCGTACCACCATGCGGGTTTTGCGACTGGGTACTCGAAGGCGATGTAATTACGCGGCAGAGTCGCTGACACTTGAACCAGTGCAGCCAGGCCGATCAGGCCGTCGCCCGTGCCGTGCGGGGCCATCAGCACCCCGTGGAGGTCGGCATATTCAGTGATCCACTTCAGTTCCGCGATACCTCCCACGTCCAGTGGGTCCGGTCCGGCGACGCGTATCGCCTGCTTCTCGAACAGGTCCTTGAAGTGCTGGCGCAGGTAGATCTGCTCGCCGGTGTGGATGGGGGTTGATGTGCTCATGGTCACGTCCCGGTAAAGGTCAGCCAGGACGTAAGGTGTGTAGTCACCGGTGATCATGTCTTCCAGCCACATTATGTTGTACGGCTCGACGGCCTTTGCGAAGCGGATGGCGTCAGGCAATGTCCAGCCGGGGCCGCAGTCGAGCGCCATGCCTATTTCATCACCCAGCACGTCCTTCATGGCCTCGACGCACGCGATGGCGTGCTTCATGCCCTTCTCTGTCAGCAGGCCCCTGTTCTGGGGCCGTGGGCCGGTCTGGAGTTCGCCGTAAAAATAGTCGGGGATGTTGTAGGGCGTCTGGCTGTGGAAGGAGATGCCCTGCTTGATGATGGTGAAGCCCTCTTTGGCCTCCTTCATCTTCTGCATATCTTCGGCATAGTGCTTGGGCGAATAGCCCTTCATGGGGAAGCGCACGGCGCCGTTGTAGACGCGGACGCGGTCGCGGACTTTCCCGCCGAGGAGCTTGTAGACGGGCACGCCCGCCGCCTTCCCCGCGATGTCCCACAGGGCGACCTCGATGGCACTGACTGCGGTGCCCCAGGGCTTGAACGCGCCAAGCCTGCGTATCTTGAGCATTACCCGCTCTACGTCAGTGGGGTCTTCTCCGAGGATGAGGTCCTTGTAAAAAAGGACATGTGGCTTGAGATAGGGTTTGTAGGCCTCGCCCTGGCCAAGGCCATCTATCCCGGCGTCGGTCGTGATGCGGACTATCGGACTGCCGCCGATGATGGCGCACTTCAGGTCCGTGATCTTCATGTATTGCCTCTTTTCCACATGTGGAAGGACAACCCCGCATGGCAGGCGTGCCCAACTCCCACGCTGTCCATCTGGTTCTGAACGTTGTGCAGCACGCTCTTCATGTCACAAAGAACGGAACGCGGAGCGCAGCGTAGCACGAAGCGATAGATCTCTTTCTGGCCGGTTATTGGCGTGAAGAACAGGTCAGCAAGGCGTACCGGTCACAACATCTCCGGGCCGACGAAGATGTCATCGCCTTCGACAAGCACTTCGTACGTCGTCAGGTCCGCCCGCGACGGGCCTTCCCTGTGTTTGCCCGTCATCACGTTGAAGACTGAGGCGTGCCACGGGCACTCGACCATGTTGTCCGTCAGATAGCCCTCTGACATGGGCGCGCCTGCATGTGGGCACGCATCTGCGATGGCGAATACATCTCCGTCCACGTTGGCGATCAGGACGCGCCCACCGCTGATGTCGGCTGCCATCATTTCGCCTTCAGCCAGTTGGGAGAGGGAGCCAACCTTTGTGAAGCCCTTTGGAGGCATGGTTTGTCCTTTTCTGGTGCCTTCGGTTGTGATGCTCTTGTCTGGACTACTGTGCGCTGTGTCCGCACATGCGCGTCTCAGCCAACACAAATTAAGACATAACCCACCGTCGCGCAACGGCCGGACCGCAGGTTGGCAGATGGGATGTGGCGGAACTCAGCCACGCGGACGTAAACTGTCCCACGCTGTAAGACACGGCCCGAACGATGATTGTCGGCGCGGGCCCAGTAACTGGGCACAAGTAACGACCAGCTCGACCGGGGCGGGACCTCTCCCTTGCTCCGGCCCTCTCCCGCTGGGAGGTGGGGTGCGAGGTGGCGCAGGGCCCGCATAAGAGGAGCATCAGATGAAGTTCATCAAGATCCAGAAGGGTGACCGCCGGCTGCACGCCGTGCTAGATGGTGAAACAGTCGAGGTCATAGATGCCTCGCCGCAAAACCCGTGGAAGCGTACGGGCGAAAAGTTCAAACTGTCAGATGGCAAGTTGCTTGCGCCGATCGAGCACCCCGGCAAAATGCTCGCTCTGGCATTGAACTACGGTTCGCACCTTCACGGCGCTCAGAGGCCGTCACGCCCGGAGCCGTTCTACAAGAACTGGAACAGCATCGTTGGCCCCGGCGTGCCGATCATCCTGCCCAAGGATGTCGGCAAGGTGGACATGGAGGCTGAGCTTGTCGTCGTCATGGGCAAACAGGCGAACAATGTCTCAGAATCCGACGCGCTGAAGTACGTGCTGGGCTACACCTGCGGCAATGACGTCTCCGCCCGCGAATGGCAGGGCGGACCCACTGCCGACAAGCAGTGGTGGCGGGCTAAGTCTTCGGATACCTTCGGTCCCATCGGCCCGTCCATCGTGACCGACCTCGATCCGTCGAAGATGACAATCTTGGGGCGGGTGAACGGTAAGGAAGGCCAGCGCTGTATTACGAATGAGATGATCTTCAACGTCCCGCAGGCCATCTCGTTCATCAGCCGTTACGTGACTCTGAACCCCGGCGACTTGATCTGGACCGGTACGTCCGGGTCAACGCCGCAGCTTAAGGCGGGCGACACGACCGAGGTTGAGATTGCCGGCATCGGCGTCCTCAGCAATCCGGTGAAAAGCGCGTAGGCTGCTTTTCCCTCCCCGCGCTCTGAAGGGGACTCCCCTCTCGCAGAGGGACAGGGTCAGATGAGGGCACACACTGGAGAAGGGGCATCCCGGTTCGCCGGGATGCCCCTTCTTGTTATGCGTCGGGCGCATCCATCCACCCTCCCTGCCAGGGCGAGTGGCATTCCAGAGGGCGGCTAAAACTTCCCGGCCAGCCCACCCTCGGTAAGCCAGTAGAAGACTAAATACCCGCCGGCAATTATCAAGACGGCGGCTGAGAACGGGGCGACGTAGGGCATCGCTCGGCGCAGATGGCTGACGAGCGCGCCTTTGCACGCGGCGATCGCCAGGGTCATTACGCCTATGACAAAGGCCATGCCAAGCGCGTACGCAAGGAACTGGCCTGTGGCGGAGAAGAACCCGCCGGTCGCCAGCGAACTGCTAATCAGTCCAAGGAAGATGGGTAAGGTGCAACTCAAAGAGGCGACCGCGTAACTGACCCCGAAGAGGAAGTAGCCGCGTAATGAGACATCGCGGGGATCGCCGATTCTACTGGCCGCCTGCGACGCAGCACTCGTGTATAGCTTGCCGCCTGCCAACAGGTACGCGCCCAACCCGGCCATGATGAACCCAAGGGTGAAACCTATCCACGGGAAGATGCTCGCCACCTGCTGTGCCCCAGCCGAAATCACGACGCCGACTGTTCCGAACAAGACGACGAAACCCAACCCCAGCGACGCGCTTACAAGCAGACCCTTGGAAAGTCGCCTGCCAGCACTCACCTGCGCCGCTGCGTCCTGGTCGCTCACGTAAAGGGTCAGATATGCGGGGAGCATCACGAAACCGCAGGGGTTTACCGTGGCGACCATGCCCGCGCCAAAGGCGAACCCCAAGGGGAGGAGGTCGCTTAAGTTACTCACAAATGAACTTGAGCGTGAAGAAAGGGTCAACACGTTGCCGACCGTACTGTTCGTTCCTTCGCCTATCACGAACCCCGCAACCACAGCGGCCGTAACGGAAGCTGCTGCGATGAGACAGGGGAGGACGAGGGAACGGAGAGAGACGCCCTGTGAAGGTTCGTCCGAGGGTATTGCTGTAATTTGCTGCGACATGAGCGTGGGGATGCTCTCTGCGTTCGGGCGGGTGTTGGGGGCGCACTGTGCGTACTTCATTTCTATCACCTGTGCCCCGCAACTGTTCCCGGCTCCTGACGCAGGATCGCAGGGCGGGAGGCCCAAGGTAAACAGGTTCCGGCTGCTGCCCCTCGCACGCGGAGCGCTGTTGCCGGTATCCCGTCCCGCTGGTGATGAGGGGATGCCTTTCGAAGGCGACTGCCAAACAGGGACATCTCCGCAAACCTGCGAAATCGCGCATGGGGATGCATCTGGTCGGGATTACTGGGAGACACATAGGATGTGGATGAGCATGTTTGAAGTCTTGGCCATCCAGGACTCCAGACTGGATTTGAAAGCTTTCAGGGCCTGCCCGTCCGGGGAGGCCGGTTCTACTTCGATCTGACATCTTTCGAGCGCCTGTCGTCCCATCCCGGACGCCCCAGGTCCGAAGGGTTGCGCCTGCATGGCAACCCTCAGCAAGCCGAACCTCAGGCAGTTATACCTGCCTCTGCCAGAAGCGCCGCGGCCGGCAGGTAGGTTCGCGACTCTCGTCCACCTTGCGATAGCGGAACCCAGGGCCAGGCAACGCGTCCATGCCGAACTTGCCGGCCGGCCTGAGGTGGTGCTCGTTGAGGGCGCGGAAGGGCAGCACGTAGAGCCAGATGTGCGCCTGGTGCTGATAGAGGAACTTGCCCCTGCGCCCATCGACGTCGGCAAATCGACGCGCATCGTCGCCATAGGAGAGGGCGAGGACGGCCACTCGCTCGCGCTTGCCGTATCGCGGGGGTCATGGGGTTACCTGCGGCGGCTAGCAGGCGGCGACGAGATCTGTGCTGTGATCAGACTGGTCGCATCCGGGCAGTCGCAATTACTGCAACTCATCTCAAGGAAGCCCGAAGCGGTCGCCTATCTAATGCACCATGTGCGTCAGGCGGCGCCGGCTGCGGCCGTTCGAAAACCGGCGTCCAGCCCGCTCACTCCGAGAGAACTAGAAATACTGGGGTTCGTGGTACGGGGCGAAACTGGTGAGGTCATCGCTGAGAAGCTGCACATGGGCCAGCAGACCGTGAAAAATCATATGGCTGAGATCTTCCATAAGACAGGTGCCAAGAACCGGGCTGAAGCAGCGGTGAAGGCTGTTTCGAACGGGTGGCTCCCCGCGCTCGAGTAGGCGCCGGGTTCAGTCTGCAAACTCACGCGTGATATATTGATTGGCTGGCATTGCGTAATCCGTCTGGCGCGGCTGGATGGCCGCGCTCTGTTTCATTATGGCCCGGGCGATAAGGTTGCCCGGAGTCCGGGGGCCTGAACTTGACCACATCGGAGATGATCACTCCTCGACCTGAAGTGAGCGGGACGGCGGACGTCCGCACGCTCTTCAACGCAGGCGTCCACTTCGGACACCCCTCAAAGCGGTGGAATCCGAAGATGAAGCGATATATCTTCACGAAGCGTCGTAACGCGCACATCATCGATCTGGCGAAGACCACCGTCGCCTTGCATGAAGCGCGCAAATTCATCACCACCATCGTCGGAAATGGCGGAGACTGCCTGATGGTGGGCACGAAGAAGCAGGCGCAGGGGCCGATCGAACAGGAGGCGAAGCGCGCTGGGGCGCACTACATTTCTCAGCGCTGGCCCGGCGGGCTCCTCACCAACTTCCAGACGATCCAGTCCCGTATTGTCAAGCTGGTCAAACTGGAAGACCAGGCGGCGAAGGGCGAGTTGCAGGTTCAGACCAAGCGCGAGGCTCAGAAGGCTCAGACAGAAATCTCGCGGTTGAACCAATACCTCGGCGGCATCAAGGAAATGTCCAGACTGCCGTCTGTACTCTTCATCGTGGATATCACCACGGAAGACATTGCAGTCCGCGAAGCCACAAGGTTGGGTATCCCTGTTGTGGCAGTCGTTGACACAAACAGTGATCCAGACGCCGTCAAATTTCCCATCCCGGGCAACGATGATGCCGTCCGCTCCATCCAATTGATCGCGTCGCAGATCGCGGACTCCATTCTGGAAGGCAAGGGCCTGGCCCAGAAAGCGCAAGCGGACAAGATGGCGGCAGACGCCGAACTTGAGGCCATGGAGGCGAGTGCTCGCTCTAACGTACAGGCCGCCGCCGCCTCACGCGTTAATAAGGCACTTCTTCCGGTGAAGGCCGCGGAGGAACTCATGGAGCAGGAGGAAGAGGAAGCCGAGAAACCCGGGCCAGTCAATTAGTCAACGGCTGCCGGGCATCCAACCGCCCGGTATTTCTGAGCAGAATTCAGGTTGCTGTGCGGCGGCCCGTCTCGAAACGGGATTTGGCTGCCGTGGCAGTGAGCTTTTCAAGGGGTATTCCAGGCCGTGCAGATAACAGCAGAAATGGTGAAACAGCTACGCGAGCGCACAGGGGCGGGCATCATGGATGCCAAGAAGGCGCTCGACGCATCCGCCGGAGATATGTCGAAGGCCGAGAAGTCCCTTGCCGAAAAGGGGATGGCGTCCGCTTTGAAGAAGGCCGGAAGAGTGACGAGCGAGGGTGTGATCGAATCCTACATCCACGCTGGTAGCCGCATTGGCGCGATGGTCGATTTGAACTGCGAGACAGACTTCGTGGCCCGTACGCCGGAGTTCAAGGACCTGGCCCGCAACCTGGCCATGCAGATCGCAGCCATGAGTCCACGCTTCGTTGACCGCCCTCATGTGCCAGCAGACGTCATGAATGTGAAAGAAGAGGAGCTCCTCCTCAAACAGGCGTACATACGAGACTCGTCGAAGACGATCGATGACCTGATCAAGGAAACGATCGCCAAGGTGGGCGAGAACATCCAAGTACGCCGCTTCTCCCGCTTCTCTCTGGGCGAGTAAAGGGGACGGCATGTCAACAGCCGTGTACTCCCGCGTAGTCCTGAAACTGAGCGGCGAAGCTCTGAAGGGTGAACGCGAGTTCGGGCTGGACCCGGTCACCGTCGCCTTCGTCGCCGACGAGATAGCCAGTGTGTTTGGGCATGGCGTGCAGATGGGTCTTGTCGTCGGCGGCGGGAACATTTGGCGCGGCGCGGACTATGAGGCGGTGGGGATGGACCGGGCGACCGCGGACTCGGCCGGCATGCTCGCCACCATCATCAACGCCCTCGCCATTCAGGACGCGCTGGAACGCCGCGGAATCCAGGTGCGTACTCAGACCTCCATTTCCATGCCATCCGTGGCCGAGCCTTACATCCGACGGCGCGCCATTCGCCATATGGAAAAGGGGCGGGTGGTGATTTTCGCAGGCGGCACCGGTCAACCGTTCCAGACGACCGATACCGCAGCCGCCTTGCGCGCTCTGGAAATAGGCGCGAAGGCGTTGCTCATGGCGAAGAACGGCGTGGATGGTGTTTACGATGATGACCCGAAACGCAATCCGAAGGCGAAAAAATTTGAGACTCTCACCCACCACCGCGCCCTCACTCTCCGCCTCAAGGCACTGGACAGCACGGCACTTTCGTACTGCATGGAAGACAATCTGCCAATAGTGGTGTTCAATATGTTCAAGCCGGGCGAATTGAAGGCCGTCATCGAGGGAAAACCTGTCGGGACACTAATCAGTGAAGTCGCCCCGGCAGCAACTTAGAAGCCCATTGGTGCTGTCTGCAGCATTGACTTACCATCCCTGCGACCAACGGTTGTCATTTGGCTGCGGGCTGGGGTGAGCCGTGACAGAGATGAGATTGCAACAACTGACAGGTGGCCCATTCAACAGGACGTAGATGTAGCAAGCATCCCAAATGCCCCTCTCCCAATAGGAGACGGGCATCGGTCAGGGCATTGATCTTAGACCCGGCTCAGATTTGACCTTCACGGAGGCGATACGCATGACTGAAGCCGCTCTGAGCGAAGCAAGACACAAGATGGACGCAACGGTCCAGGCGCTCGACCGCGATCTGATTGGCGTGCGCACGAACAGGGCAAGTCCGGGGCTTGTCGAACACATCAAGGTGGACTACCACGGGACTGTGATGCCTCTGAACCAGATGGCGCAGATTACCGTGGCGGAGGCGCGCTCCCTTGTCATCCAACCCTGGGACAAGTCAGCTCTGGGGATGATAGAAAAAGCCCTTCAGAAGTCGGACCTGGGCGTGATGCCAAAAGTAGAAAAGGACTTGCTCCGGCTCATCATGCCTGCGCTGACCGAGGAACGCCGCCGGGATATCAACAAGATGGTCGGCAAGCGCGGGGAGGAGAGCCGCATCTCAATCCGCAACATTCGGCGGGATGCTCTGGACAAGATCAAGGCGGCGGAGAAATCCAGTGAACTTTCAGAGGACCAGTCGAAGCGGTTCCAGACTCAGGTGCAGAAGCTGACCGACGAGGGCATCGCGAAGGTTGACGCCGCCCTGAAGAAAAAGGAAGCTGAGATCATGCAGGTCTAGCGCCAGTACCGATTTCGCCTCTCCCTTGCCAGCAGAGGATTCAGGGAGGGTGCGAAACGGTGTCCGTTTGAATCTCGGGTCCGGATTTGGCGCCTGCGATCCCACACCTGACCTCACCAATGAAGCGCCCTCTCTTGCAGAGGAGCAGAGCGTCCCTTCTGATGGCAACGCACACAACACGCCATGACAAAGCAGTGGCAGCGATGGAATCGTCGCAGCAGACAGGCGGTGGTGTTCTCCCTGTCCACGTAGCCATCATCATGGATGGCAACGGGCGCTGGGCCAACGCTCATGGCAAGTCCCGCAGTGAAGGCCACAGGGCTGGATACAAGAACGTGGAACGCATACTTGAACATCTGCGAGAAACCGGCGTCAAGTGCGTCACCCTCTTCAGCTTTTCCACTGAAAACTGGGAACGGCCTGAAGAAGAGGTGACCGCTCTCATGGATCTTCTCGCTCTTGCTATAGACGAGCAAGTACAGAAGCTCCACCGGAACAACGTGCGCATCGTCCATATCGGTCGGACGGACAGGTTGCGGCCTGAGCTCCAACAAAAGATCCGTCGCGCAGTGGAATTAACGGCTCGCAACGGCGGCATGACTCTCTGCCTGGCTTTTGACTACGGCGGTCGGGCGGAGATCGTGCATGCGGCGCGCCAGTTGGTCTTGCAGGGCGCGCAGGCGGAGGACATCACCGAAGAGGCGCTCGCGAGCCACCTGTACACAACCGGCCTGCCCGACCCCGACTTGGTGATCCGCACCGGCGGCGAATTCAGGATCAGCAACTTCCTGCTATGGCAGGCCGCCTATGCCGAGTTTTACTCGACGCCATCCAACTGGCCAGACTTCGATGAGAACGAACTTGACGCTGCGCTGTCAGCATTCGGTCGGCGCGAGCGGCGGTTCGGGCGGGTGACGTAGGGGCGCCCGACATGACAAGCCAAGGTCGCATCAACGCCCTCTCCCTCTCCTGATGGGAGAGAGGATTTTGAGATAGTCACTCAGGCTCCCGCCTGCAACGGATCAATTTGCCCATGCCGCCACAGACAGCAGCCCGTCCCGCAGAACGGTTTCTGAACGCCAACCTCAAGTGGCGGGTCATCACCGCGTCGGTTGGCATACCTGTACTCCTGCTCGCCGTGTATGGCGGACTGCCGTGGGTGTCTGCTGTGGCTCTAATCGCCGCCGGCGCTGCCTCGCTGGAGCTCATGAGGATGGCAGGAGGGGCCGGCTTCCGTCGATACGCCATCGCATTCCCTGCGTTAGCCCTCACAGCCGCGGGGGTCTCTGTCTCCGGCATGGGAGCGGATTCCGGCGCGGCCACCGCGCCCGCGGTCTTTGCAGGGGCTGCGGCCGCGCTCGGCATCGCATCGGCCGTCACATCGCATCCCAGATCGGGAGGCAAGTCATATATCGTCGCCTGGGCGGCCGTCTATTTCGGGGCGCTACTGGCCCATGCCCCAGCGCTGGCGGCGCACGAAAACGGGCGTGACTGGCTCTTTATTGCGATCTTGGGCACGTTCGCCGTGGACAGCGCCGCGTACTTTACTGGCAGGGCCGTAGGGCGGCGCAAGCTCGCGCCAAAGATCAGCCCGAAGAAGACATGGGAGGGCGCGGTAGGCGGGTTGATAGCTGGGCCGGTGGCTGTGATCGGGCTGAATTCTCTGATCGGGCCGGGGATTCCCACATGGCAGGCAGGGGCAGTAGGTCTCGCCGTTGCGATTTCAGGGACTCTTGGTGACCTGGCCGAGTCTGCATTGAAAAGGGCTGTGGGCGTAAAGGACTCGGGTGCGGTCATCCCGGGTCACGGTGGCATCCTGGACCGTATAGATAGCCTGGCGCCGGGCATCGCAACCGTATACTGGCTCGCCGTATGGAGCGCAATGTGAAAAGGCTGGCAATACTCGGTTCAACAGGCTCGATCGGGCGGCAGACGCTGGAAGTCGTCCGCTGTTTTCCTGATGAGTTTGAAGTAGTTGTGCTGTGCGCGGGCCGGAATATCGAGCTATTGAAATCGCAGGTCGAAGAGTTCCGGCCCACTTATTTTTGCCAGACAGGCGAGGAGGGTGGGCGCATGGGGGGCGCACGCCATATTCCGCCGCAGGAAGCCGTGCGTCTGCCGCAGGTGGACATCGTCGTTGCAGCGATGGCCGGGTCGGTGGGAATGGGATCCACTATCGCGGCCCTGCAGGCTGGCAAGAAGGTGGCCCTCGCCAACAAAGAGCCCATCGTCATGGCTGGTGAGCTGCTCATGCAGGCCGCAGCCGAAAACGGGGCTGAAATCCTGCCTGTTGACAGCGAGCCGTCGGCGATCTGGCAGTGCATGCAGGGCGAGACGACGCCTGCCCGGAAGTTGATCCTTACGGCTTCAGGCGGGGCATTCCGCGACAGGACATGGGAATCGCTCCGGGACGTGACTCCTGCCGAGGCCCTTAGGCATCCCACGTGGCAGATGGGCCACAAGATCACGGTTGATTCCGCCACGCTTATGAACAAGGCATTCGAGGTGGTCGAGTCCCGGTGGCTTTTCGGGATGCCATTCGAGCGAATAGAGGTCGTGGTCCACCGGCAGAGCATCATCCACTCGATGGTTGAGTTCGAAGACGGGTCGGTGAAGGCCCAAATGGGGCCGCCGGATATGCGCTTCCCGATCCAGTACGCGCTCTTTCACCCTGACCGGCGCGCCAACGGGAACCTGCCGAAGTTTGATCCTGTCAAGATCGGCTCGCTCACCTTCGAGGCCATGAAGCCGTCGCTCTACCCGTGCTTCGAACTGGCAATGGACTATGCGAGGCGCGGTGGGACGTGGCCGGCCGTGCTGGCAGGGGCGGATGAGGCGGCTGTCGCTCTTTTCTTAGATGGAAAGGTCAGGTTTACCGACCTGCCGGACGTGGTTTCGAAAACGCTCGGGAAGCACACTGCTGACAAAAGCCCCGGTCTTGAAGACGTGATCCATGCAGCATCGTGGGCGTTTGAACAAACGCTGAAGGATTGGCGCGCGATATAGAGCACGACTCAATCACACCTCTCGCACCAAAGGCAATGGCATCGACCTCAACCCAAGCCAGTGATTCTGACTGCTGCCGCAGATATTGTGAAACCGGCTCAGCATGACATCTTGGGAATGCCACCCGGACTCATCGCCGCCGAAACCTGGCTTCATCCGACAAATAGCGGCCCGTGCCTGGAACCCTCACCGTTGGCCAATCTCTGAGTGATACTGATACATGATGTCTGACACATTCTTTGCTGGCGTAATCACATTCCTCCTTGTCCTGGGCCCGCTCGTCATTCTGCATGAGCTCGGGCACTTCTTAGTTGCGAGGAAATTCGGCGTCAAGGTCATTGAGTTCGGTTTCGGCTTCCCGCCACGCGTCGGCGGCTTATGGACGGGCCGCACTGAAGTCCAGGTGAACGAGTCCACGCAGTTTGACTTCCCGGAGGGTCGCGCCGGCCTGAAGGCGGGCAAGATCGTGACTGTCATGACTGCGTCCGGCGAAGGCGGCGCGCTCATAGCACTCCTCGTCCGTGCCCATTCGGGCAAGGCTGATGAACAGGAGCGCATCCACGGCGGGCAGCTCATCTTCGGCAAGGTGCGCGAAACAGGAGAAGGCCGCATCTCACTGTCTGAGATGTTGTGGTCTTTCAACTTGCTCCCACTTGGCGGCTTTGTCCGCATGATCGGTGAAGAGGACCCGAAATCAGATGAGAGTCTGGCCAGCAAGCCGAAAGGCCAGCGTATCGCTGTCATGGCCGCTGGCGCAGCGGTCAATTTCATCATCCCGTTCATAATCTTCCCCATGATCCTGCTCCTGCCGCAGGACATGCGTGTTGGCGACGTCATACTTTCCAACGTGCTGCCAGCCTCTCCTGCCGAGCGTGCGGGTCTCAAGCCAGGCGATAAGGTATTGAAGGTTGATGGCCGCAAGATCGAGGACATAGCAGATCTCCAGAACGCAGTCACGCTAAAACTGGGATCGGAGAGCACATGGGAAGTGCAGAAGGCGTTGCCGGACCCGTTCCCGCAGCCGGGCGCGTCCAATTACCAATACCGGGCGTCGTCTGAGACGGTCAAGGTCACACCGCGTTGGAAGCCCCCACGGCTGGCGATTGTCACGAACGTTACTGACCCCGACACGCAGATATCGCTGGCAAGGGCGCGGTTGTATGACCTGGCGACGGGTCTTAGCACTAGTCTGCGCGTAAGTGAAAACGTTGCGGACAGCGCGTATGAGATCTCGCTCGAAGATGCGCAGAGGCTGTCATCGCTCATTCAGATCGGGGACGTGCTGAAGGTCGTGCCTGAGGTAAAAGACCCGCGCCACGAAATCGCCTTTACAGACGCCCGCAAGCACGACAGTGCACTCGGACTTCACACCTACCTGCAGCAGGGAGCGGTAGGCGTGATTATCGAGACCGTTAACGTCAAGCAGGTCAGGCGCAGCCTGCCGCCGTGGAAGGCGGTCCCTGCGGGACTGCAGAGCGCTTATGACGTGATAGTGCTGACGAAGAACGGCATTATGGCGATGGTGATTGGGAGCCGTAACCCGCAGTTCAGTGGGCCGTCTACTGTCGGGCCAATAGGAATCGGCCAACTTACAGGCGAGGTGGCGACTGCTGATGCCGGCATCATCGCGAAGGTGGTCACGCTGGCGAGCCTGGCCGGCGCGCTCAGCTTCTCGCTGGCAATCCTCAATATCCTGCCAATCCCCGCGCTAGACGGCGGGCGCATCCTGTTCGTAGTAATTGAATGGGTGCGCAAAGGCAAGCGCGTTTCACCCCAGCGCGAGGGACTGGTTCACCTCATTGGATTCGTCATCCTGTTGATGTTCATAGCGCTTGTGTCTGTTAAAGACATCCTGCGCATCGTCCGGGGCGACAGCCTGTTCTGACCAGTTTTCATGGAGACATCCGAATGACGAAGCCTCTGTCAGTTCAGGGGAACACAGCCCAGCAGACCAAGTGGGGCCACAGACGAACGACAAGGGTGACAAACGTCGGCCGCGTGCCCATCGGTGGGTTTAACCCGGTTGTCGTGCAGTCCATGACGGATACGGACACCGCAGACATTGCGGGTACGACCGCGCAGGTGAAGCAGCTTGCGGACGCTGGCAGCGAAATAGTACGGGTGACTGTAAATAACGATGGCGCCGCCCGCGCCGTGCCGGAAATCCGCAAACGACTTGATGGTCAGGGCTGCGATGTCCCGATAGTGGGCGACTTCCACTTCATCGGCCACCGGCTCCTGCGCGAGCACCGGGACATGGCCCGTACGCTGGACAAGTTCCGCATTAACCCGGGCAACGTGGGACGCGGGCCGCGCCATGATGAGAATTTCGCCGCATTTATAGATGTTGCAAGGGATCTGGGCAAGCCTGTCCGAATTGGCGTCAATGCCGGCTCGCTGGACCCTGACATGCTTGTCGCGAAGATGGATGCCAACGCTCGCAGGCCAGAGCCGCTTTCAGGCGACGAGGTGGAACGCGAAGCGTTGATTGAAAGCGCCATTAGCAGCGCAGAGGCTGCCGTGGAGCTTGGCCTGCCGGAAAACCGGATCATCATCTCCTGCAAGGTCTCCCGCGTGAACCAAATGGTGGAGACATACCGGGAGTTGGCGCGCAGGACGGATATCCCCCTGCACCTGGGTCTGACAGAAGCGGGTATGGGCCAGAAGGGCGTCGTGGCGACGACGGCCGCGCTTTCAATACTGCTCTCAGAAGGCATCGGCGATACGATTCGTTCATCACTGACCCCTGAGCCGGGCGGCGACAGAACAAAAGAAGTGCGTCTGTGTCAGGACATCCTGCAGTCGCTGGGCCTGCGCTCCTTCCGGCCCTCTGTCACCGCCTGTCCTGGCTGTGGACGAACGACCTCTGTGCTTTTCCGCGAGCTTGCCCGCGACATCCAGTCACACCTTGACCGCAAGATGCCGGAATGGAAGTCGAAATACCCTGCAGCGGCGACACTGAAAGTGGCCGTGATGGGGTGTGTCGTGAACGGTCCTGGTGAATCACGCGCTGCGGATCTGGGTATATCGCTGCCAGGTTCCGGGGAGGCGCCACGCGCTCCGGTGTTCATAGACGGCAAACGCGTGACGTTTCTTGAAGGTAGCGGTATAGCGGCCGAGTTCATCCAGATGGTTGAGGACTACGTGGGGAAGAGGTGGGGCACAGACTCGGCGGGGCAGTAGGCAATTGCCAATCCAAACATTGACCATCCCCCGCCATGCGTTGGCCCGTGTTGGGGGCATCCAAATTTGCACTGGCACTCTCGCCACTAGCCGCTGGGCCCTCGGATGGCTGCTGTAATCCTCAGAAGAGCGCGTCCACTGTTCAGGCCGTAAGCTTTACATTCGTGCTTCTGCGCGGGCGCGTCTACCCCTGACGCCATCAACAAGACCCTCTCACGGTTGAAGAGGGGACTGAGATAACCACCAAGTGCGCTTCTCCCGTTACTTCATCAAGACACTCCGTGATGCCCCCGGGGATGCCGAGACTGTCAGCCACAGGCTTCTGCTCCGGGCCGGGATGGTCCAGCAGGTGGCGGCTGGCATCTTCAACTACATGCCGATCGGCTGGCGCAGCATCTCAAAGATCAAAGGCATCATCCGTGAGGAAATGAACCGGGCCGGAGCGATGGAAGTGAACATGCCCGTCGTGCAGCCGCGAGAACTCTGGGAGCAGTCGGGCAGGGCTGACACGTTCATCCCGCCACTTGCGACCTTTGTGGACAGGCGAGAGCGCAACATGGTCCTGGCCCCCACGCATGAGGAGACAGTCACGATGATGGCGAAGGGCGGCCTGAGTTCCTATCGCGACTTGCCCTTCACCCTTTACCAGATACAGACGAAGTTCCGGGACGAGCCGCGCCCACGCGCCGGGTTGCTGCGAGTGCGCGAGTTTGAGATGAAGGACGCCTACTCCTTCGACGCCGACCAGGCGGGGCTTGACAGGTCCTTCCAGGCAATGGTCGAGGCATATAAGCGCATCTTTTCCCGTTGCGGCCTGCGCGTCGTCATGGTGGATGCGGATAGCGGCGCCATCGGCGGCAAGGCGTCGAACGAATTCATCCTGCTCGCAGACTCAGGTGAGGATACCGTGCTCATCTGCGACCGCTGTGGCTATGCGGCGAACGTCGAAAAGGCACAGTTCAAGAAGCCAGCGCTGCTCCCAGAGATTCCTCTCACCGTGGCAAAGTTCGCCACGCCGGGTGTCAAAACCATTGAGCAGCTCGCGGCGTTCGCCCGCGTGCCCGCCTCCAAGACCATCAAGGCAGTCTTCTATGCCGTCGAAGGCCAGGTTCACATCATCTGCATCCGGGGCGACCTTGATGTGAACGAAATCAAGCTCCGTAATGTCCTCGGCGGTGCCGAGCCGAAGCTCGCCACCCATGAAGAGGTGCTCAAAGCCGGCCTGGTCGCAGGGTCGGCCTCGCCTGTCGGTCTACCTGGGTTCACCGTGGTCGCTGACGACTCATTGCGCCTTGGCAACAACTTCATATCTGGGGCCAATGAAGAGGGCCAACATCTCTCGAACGTCAATTTCCCCCGTGACTTCGAGGCCGAGGTCGTCGCCGATATCGCAACGGCCAAAGCCGGCGATGGCTGCCCGAACTGTGATGGCAGGCTCACCGCCTACCGCGGCATCGAGGTAGGTCATGTGTTCAAGCTCGGTTCCGTCTATAGCCAGAAGATGGGCGCACTGTTTTCGGACGAAGGAGGAGCGCAGAAACCCGCTCTCATGGGTTGCTACGGCATAGGCGTGGGCAGACTGCTGGCCGGGGCCATCGAGGCGAACCATGATGACAAGGGCATGGTCTTGCCGCGTGCCATCGCTCCGTTTGAGGTATATCTTGCCGGCCTCAACCTTGAGGACGCGAATGTGAAGGCCGCTGCGGACAAACTTTACGATGACCTTCAGGTCGCTGGTATCGAGGTCCTGTACGACGACCGCGACGAGGCCCCCGGAGTTAAGTTCAACGATGCCGACCTCACGGGCCTGCCAGTGCGAGTAGTCGTCAGCAAACGTGCTCTTCAGAGCGGATCGGTCGAGATCAAACACCGCTCGGGAGCTGGCCGTGGCGAATTGAAGCCAGTGGGCGAAGCTGTTGCCGCAATCAAGGCTGTGTTGGGAGAGTAACGGCCGTCATTTGATGGCATCCCGACCGAAGTCGAGGGACCTGCAGCCGGTTCGTACTTTGCTGAAATGAACCGGGGAGCGCCAGTCAGACCGCCTTCTTGACAGCCGCCAGCACGTCCCAAAAATCCTCGAAAGGAATGTAGGCCCAGCCCTTCGCCTCGGCCATGCGGGCCAATGAGGAGCGGGCGGCGAGGATATCCGCCTCCGGGCCTGCACAGGCGTCTGACATTCCATCACCTGCGAACAAGACATGGCTGGCCATGCGCTGCATGCGCCAAATACGTGCGCACTTGCACATGGCGTTGCGGGCGCAGGAAACGATGTCTTCTGGGATGACGAGTTGCGAGGATCCCTCCGGGCTGAAATCTGCCTTCAAGCAGACATACTGCAGGTCCTTTAGCCCGTTTGCTGCGAGGATGGCGTTGAGATAGAACTCGATGCCGTTGGAGGCAATCTCTACGGGCAGACCATGTTCCAGTGCGTAGTCCAGCAGTTCACGCAGGCCGGGGCGGACCTTCGCAGTTTCAAGTGCGAAGGCCGTCATCTCTGCGACCCTGTCACCTGGCAGGCGGCTGATTTCCTGTATCCAGAGTTGGCGGATTGTGGCCTCGCCTGCGTGGAACTTCGCTTCGAGGGCGTCCCAGCCAGGCAGGCCGAAGCGCTTGACTATCGCATCGCCTATGTCGCGCTCTGTGACGGTGCCGTCAAAGTCAATTACGATGCCGAGTGGTTTCATGCGAGGATTCCCAAGTCCGGACGGTGATCCGACTTTGCGGTGTTCTGATCGAGCGTGAGGTGTCTGCGCCAGATTGACTGCCCAGCGATGCCCGGTGTGAGGCAGGGTGAATGGCCAGTATATGGCCGCGCCTTCGGAAAATTGCCGTCAACAGGGCGGAAGTGATAGAATTCATAATGGTCTCGCCCGGAAACGAGGCGTGACCGTTGTGGAAGAAGTGGGCAGGGCCCACTTTTTTGTTCATATGGGCTGTTTTTTGCAGCCAACGGATCTGACGACGGGGGTAACCGGGTTTGAAGAATGAACTTCTGCTGGCGGTGATGCAGCTGGCGGCAGAGCGAAACCTGCCGAATAGGATCGTTGTCGGTGCGGTCGAAGCGGCACTCGCTTCGGCCTACAAGCGCGACCCTGCCGCAAATGGTCAAGATGTCATAGTCAGCATCAATCCGGACGATGGCGTTGTGACGGTCCAGACGTGCAGGCACGTCGTCGAGGTTGTTGAAGAGCCGGGCGCACAGCTCACATTGGACGAAGCCAAGAAAATCAAACCGGACTCCCAGATTGGCGACGTGCTTATCACGGGTGCCATCCCGCACAACCCTGGCCGCATCGCCGCGCAGACGGCCAAGCAGGTTGTCATGCAGCGCCTGCGTGAGGCGGAGCGTGATCTGGTATTTGACGAGTACGCAGACAAAAAGGGCGAGGTGCTGACCGCCACTATCCAGAGGATAGAGGCACGTCACATCAGCGTGGACCTCGGCCGTGTGGACGCCGTGTTGCCGCCCCAGGAGCAGTCTCAGTTCGAGCGTTACCGGCCGGGACAACAACTCAAGTTTTACGTCGTCGAGGTGGCCCGGACGGCACGCGGCCCCGAGATAGTCCTCTCTCGCACGCACCCTGACCTCCTCAAGCGGCTCTTTGAAATGGAGGTCCCGGAAATATTCAATGGAGCGGTGGAGATCAAGGCCATCGCGCGTGAACCTGGATCGCGCAGCAAGGTGGCAGTGAAGTCCCTCCAGCAGGGCGTGGACGCGGTGGGCGCGTGCGTGGGATTGCGCGGCATCCGCATCCAGAACGTGGTGAACGAATTGCTGGGTGAAAAGATAGACGTCATTGAATGGAACGACGACGTATCCAAGTTTGTCGCGAACTCGATGAGCCCGGCGACGGCTGAGCGCGTCACACTTGATGACACAACACACACCGCGACTGTGATCGTGCCTGACAGGCAGCTTTCCCTCGCCATCGGGCGGGAAGGCCAGAACGCCCGACTTGCAGCGAAGCTCACCAACTGGCGGATAGACATCCAGGGAGCCACGCAACTGGCCGAGGCTCTCGCTCCCGCGGCCGCCGCTCCGGCCGCCGTTGCTGAAGCCATTGCTATTGTCGAAGCCGCAGCCGCTGAGAAACCTGCTGCTGCCATGCGCGAAACACCGGCTCCCGCCCCGGTGGCGACGAAGCCGGTTCCCATCACTGCAAGCGCACGTAAGCAGGAAGAGGAACAGGCGCTCAAGCAGCTGGAGACGGAACTCGCCAGCCTTGAGAAACAGGAGCGGGAGCGCAAGGAAGCCGCTGTTGCGGCCGCCGCTGCCAGTCTGGCAGCGGACGACCTCTGGCAGGTGCCGTCGGTTGAACCGGCACCGCAAGGGGCATTGCGCTTTGCAGAGGACATCATGAGCGAGCGCGACCTTGCGACGGGACGTCGCGGCACTCGCGGCAAGCGACCTGGCCCAAAACCCAAGCGCCCGGCGCGATAAGGGCACTGGACCGCCCCGCAGGGCCTGCAAGGTGACGCCGGGGGTCCCGCCCTGGTTGCGGCGCATGATTTCAGGCATTGGGAAATTGGTGAGGGGCGCGATACGACATGGGACCGAAGCACATCCCGGAAAGATCTTGCGTGGCGTGCCGATCGAAGCGGTCCAAGCGCGATCTGGTGCGCATAGTGCGCACGCCCGATGGCCAAGTGGAGGCTGACCCGTCCGGACGCAAAAACGGCCGCGGGGCCTATCTGTGCCGGGACGCCGCGTGCTGGGTCCAGGGAGTAACCAAAGATAGACTGAAAGCGGCGCTCGCTGTCACGCTCACAACGGAGGCGAAGACCGAGCTGCTGGAATACGCTGAGAAGATGTTCGGAGGCGAGGCCGCAACCGCGCTCGCACCCGCGACAGGAAAGTCTGAGAATAGCTGATGGTTTCAAGACGGCCAGGCCCAGCGCGGAGTTCATCTCGCCCCGGCCCACGTGGGGCACCCGATCGCACTCCTGCGCGTGGAGCGCCTGGCCGTGGCCGGTTCGCTGCGCCATCTGCCCCTCCGCCCACCCCAGTTCCCAGCCGCCCGGCGGCGCCTGCCGTCCCCGTCGCGCCCGTCGAACTTCCGGCCCAGCTCTCTGTCGGCGAACTGTCTGCCATCCTCAAACACAGCCCGATTGAAATCATCAAGGCACTGATGCGCGCTGGGATCATGGCCAACATCAACCAGATGGTGGATTTTGATACGGCCGCCCGCGTGGCTGTAAGTCTGGGCATCCCTGTGCGCAAGCCCAAGGCGAAGCAGGAAAGCACCGCCACCCAGCGGGTGGGATCGGAAGAGCAGACGGCCGAGGGCGCCCAGGAGCGGCCCCCTGTGGTCACGGTGATGGGCCACGTTGATCACGGCAAGACGACTCTTCTGGACGCCATACGCGGCACCACCGTGGCCTCGGGAGAAGCCGGTGGCATCACGCAGTCCATAGGCGCGTATCAGGTGGAAAAGAACGGCAGGAAGATCACCTTCATAGACACACCCGGCCACGCTGCCTTCACGGCCATGCGAGCCAGTGGTGCGCAGGTGACGGACGTGGTCGTGATCGTGGTGGCCGCCAACGACGGTGTTCAGCCGCAGACGATTGAGGCCATTGACCACGCCAGGGCCGCCAAAGTGCCGATCATAGTCGCGATCAACAAGGTCGATGCCACTGGCGCCGACCCAGACAAGGTCAAAGGCCAACTCACCGAACATGGCATCGTCGTCGAAGGGTATGGCGGCGACGTCGTGGCCGTGGAGGTTTCTGCTCTCAAGAAGACGGGCATTGACGAACTGTTGGAGTCCATCCTGCTCGTTGCCGACGTGGCGGAGCTCAAGGCCAACCCGGAGAGGACAGGCATCGGCGTCGTCATTGAATCTCACATGGATCGTGCACGCGGGCCGATCGCCACTGTGATCGTCCGCGGCGGCACCTTGAAAGTCGGGGATAACATAGTCGCCGGGATCGAACGCGGCCGCATCAGGCAGATGGTTGACGGCTTCGGTAAGGAGGTTGCGACTGCGGGACCCTCCACGCCTGCTCAGATCATGGGGTTGGGAGGGTTGCCTGGGGTCGGAGACCAGCTCGATGTCGTCGAAGGCGAGCGCACTGCCCGCATGCTCGTCGAGACGCGCGAACGCATCACCAGCCAGAGAGGGGAGGTGCGTGCCGCCCCGACGCTCGCCGATGTCATGCGCAGGGTGCGCTCCGGCGAGACCAAGCAGTTGAACCTGGTCATCAAGACCGGCACCCAGGGCGCGGTGGACGCCGTGCGCCGGGCTGTCGAACAGCTTTCAACGCAGGAAGTCCTGGTGAACATCGTCCACGTTGCTGCCGGCGGGGTGGCCGAGTCAGATGTGATGCTGTCTGCAGCGTCTCAGGCGGTCTTGCTGGCGTATGACACTGAGATTGAGGCTGGCGCCGCGCGCCAGGCAGCCCAGCAGGGCGTCGAGATCAGGCACTACAAGATCATCTATGAACTTGTGGACCATGTCGCTGCTGCGGCCAAGGGCTTGGTGAAGCCCGAGGAGCGTGAGGTGGTGGCGGGCCACGCCGTTGTGCAACAGGTATTCAAACTTGGCAAACGCGGCAAGATTGCAGGCGTGCGCATCACTGACGGCGTCCTGCGCCGCAACGCCACAGTGCGGGCGCTACGCAAGGGCAAGGCCCTGTTCATTGGCAAGGTCAGTTCGATGAGACACCTTACGGAAAACGTTAACGAACTCGCGACGAACTTTGAGGGGGGCGTCGTCCTGGACGGCTTCACGGAATTCGAGGCCGGGGACGTCCTGGAGGCGATCGAAGTGCGGATCACGCCCGCTTAGGAACAATCTCAGCAGTGGCGGAGATTTCTTCCACGCCTCCCAGCGAGCCGCGCGTTGGGCCATGGATGCAGCGCTACTGTTCCACGCTCGAACAACATCGAAACGGACTCCACCAGATATGCCAGTCACGCACCGCCATGAAAGAGTCAACCACACCCTCCAGCGCGAGATCGGGGCAGTGATAGCCGAGCGACTGGCTGACCCGCGCCTGCCCAAAGTGACTTCTGTGACGCATGTCGAATGCTCTGGAGACATGCGTGAAGCCATGGTGTCCATCAGCGTCCTGGGCCCTCCCAATGAACGCAGGAATGCTCTTGTGGCGCTCGAATCTGCGGCGGGCCTGATCAGACATGAACTTGGCGAGCGTGTCCACATGAAGCACATCCCACGTCTTCAGTTCAAATTGGACACGCGGATGGCCGAGGCCCAGGACACGCTTTCCTTGCTGGACAGTGTCTCGCCCACAGCCAGGAAGCGCGCTCCGGCTGCAGGTCAGAAACCCTTGGCAGGGGAGCGCGCCGAGGCGGGCGGCGCTTGAACATGGTGCAGACCGAACAGGTCCGCTTCGCCGGCGGTTTCCTGAATGTCAACAAGCCAATCGGCTGGACCTCGACAGACGTCGTGCGCAAGGTGAAGCGCCTCACCGGGGTAAAGAAGGTGGGGCACGGCGGCACGCTAGACCCCATCGCCACCGGAGTTCTGCCCATCTGTCTGGGTGCGGCCACCCGGTTTGCTGAGACGGTCCTGCTCGGCAATAAGGCCTATCGTCTGACAGTGCGGCTAGGCGCATCCACCGACACCTTTGACTCGACAGGGTCCGTCACTCGGGAGGTAGACGCTTCCGCCATCACGGTGGAACGGGTGGGCTCAATCCTTCCGCAGTTCACGGGCGCGATCAGCCAGGCGCCGCCTGCGTACAGCGCAATAAAGCGCGGCGGGAGGCCCCTTTACGAACTGGCGCGGGCTGGTGTGGAAGTCGTGACGGAGCCCCGCCAGGTGCATGTGCTCAGGCTTGAACTAACAGCATGGGCTCCGCCTGAGTTTGTCCTGGACATTGAATGCGGTCACGGGTTTTACGCTAGGTCGCTCGCCAACGACATTGGCGCTGCCCTTGGCGGCGCCGCGCATCTGTCAGGCCTGGTGCGGACGAAGGCGGGAAGATTTGGTATCACAGACGCTTGCGACATAGAGGAACTGGAAAGGCGAGCGACTGAAGGCAGTTGGCGGGAGATGGTCCTCCCGCTGGACTACACGCTCCAGCACTTGCGGGCAGCCGTGCTTGACCCGTTGAAACAGGAGTTGGTCTGGAACGGACAGGCCCTGCCCGCAGGCGCACTCGGGGAAAAGCCCGGCGACTTTTCCGCCGGCGGGCGTGTGCGGGCGTACTCGCAAGAAGGCGATTTGATAGCGATTCTGTCCTGCGAGCTGGCCGGGATGGGTTGGAGGCCGGTTACGGTGATTCACGCGGGGTAGCCATCTCGTATCCCGGTAGGGCGTCGGATACCATCACCCACACTATGGATGCAGTCACCCCCCTTGAACGCGTAGCTGGACTGGCCCTTGACTTGGCGATCATCCTCGTCGCAGCAAAGATCGGCGGCGAGATAGCCGAGCGTTTCCTCAAGCAGCCTGCCGTGCTGGGCGAGCTTGCCGCTGGCATACTGATCAGCCCATTCGCGCTAGGCGGGTGGCACATCGGGTCGCTGGCGCCGCTATTTGAAGTCCAGGGCGAGGGTATCGCCGCGCTCCCCGTCGCGCCGGAGCTTTACTTCGTCGCCCAGATAGCTGCCGTCGTCTTGCTTTTTCAGGCCGGGCTTGAGACCAACCGGCAGCGGTTCTTCAAGTACGTGCGGCCTGCGACCATTGTGGCTATGGGAGGCATTGTTCTGCCATTTGTGCTGGGCATGATGGCCACCGTGTGGTTCGGATACGCCAGCTTTGACAGCCTGCATGACCTGATCCCCGCGCTGTTTGTGGGGGCCGCCATGACCGCCACATCCGTGGGCATAACGGCGCGTGTGCTGGCGGATGTAAGCAAACTGGACACGCCCGAAGGGGTGACGGTGCTCGGCGCGGCGGTAGTGGATGATGTGTTGGGCATCATCATCTTGGCCATTGTCGTAGGGATCAGCGACCAGGGGACGGTCTCGGGCGGGTCGCTTGCCCTGATATTCGTCAAGGCTGTGGGCTTCTGGCTAGGTCTCACTGTCGTCGGCAGCGTTCTGGCCGTCCGCATCTCCACATGGGTTTCCTGGTTCAGGGGATCCGGGTCGAGCGTGGCTATGGCCCTGGCGATGGCGTTTCTGGCAGGCGCAGTGGCCGAGTCCAGCGCCGGGCTGGCCATGATCATAGGGTCGTATTCGCTCGGCCTCGCGCTTTCCAATACGGAACTCAAACGCCGGATAGAAGAGCAGATGCGGCACATCAACTACTTTCTTGTGCCGCTGTTCTTCGTCGTCATAGGGATGCAGGTGGACTTCACGTCGTTCGGCGGGGGTGGTGAGGTCGGCGCGGCCGCGGGCAGCGCGCTAAACCTAGCCCTGTTCACCGCCGTGGTCTGCCTGTTCGCGATATTCGGCAAGGTGATCGGTTGTGGCATCCCTGCGCTCGGTGTGGGGTTCAACCGTCTGGGCGCTACGCGTATAGGTATAGGGATGCTGCCAAGGGGGGAGGTGGCGTTGATTGTGGCGGGCATCGGTCTGGGAAGCGGAGTGATCTCGCGGTTCGAGTTCGGGGTCGTTATCGTGATGACCGTTGTGACGACTGTGATTGCGCCGGTCTTCCTGGTTCGTGCATTCAAAAAGCCGGGCAGCGGCCTCCGCAAGCCGGAAGCTGTGCCTGCCAGCCCGGCAACACCCGGCAGCGGCTCGCCGGGCATCTGACGCCCTCTCTGCGCCCCCAATTGAACGACTGCTTGTTGTGTGATGTCATCTGAGTTCTGACATCGCCATCCACCTTGGCCCGCCCGTACAGAGCATCAGGGTCGGAGAGGGGAATCTGTTACATCTCCCCGCCGCTTGCGATCATCCCGCCGTCAATAAGGATCGTCTCCCCGTTGACGTAACTGCCCAGGTTGGACGTCAGGAAGAGGATTGCGTTGGCGATGTCGCTCGGCAGGCCGCCGCGCGCCGTGGGTAGGTTCTTGAGTGAAGGGTGCGCCGAGAGGTCATAGGGCGCAGGATCCAGGCTGTTGTCGGAAAGAGCGTTGTTTATCGCGCCGGGGGCGATGCAGTTCACGGTAACGCCTGTACCCGCCAGATCCACCGCCATGCCCATCGCCATGCGACGCAGGCCCGCTTTGGCAATGCCATATGCCGTCCAGCCCTTCCATGCCCTGTAAGCGTGCACGCTGGACAGACTGACGATGCGCCCTCCACGGCCCTGTCTCACCATGTGCTTCGCCGCCGTCTGCGCGGCGAAGAAGTACCCCTTCAGCGAAAGGTCCATCATCCGGTCCCAGTACGCCTCATCCGTGTCGAAGAGCGGGCGCTTCTGGTCCGGGAATATGGCGTTGTTCACCAGGATGTCTATCCCGCCGTGCAGGCGGACAAAGTCCTCGATGATGCGGTTGATCTCGGGCGGCTTTGAAACATCGGCAGCATGGACCGTCGCCTTGCGGCCCAGGTCTGAGACCATCCTGGCCGTCTGGCGCGTCGCTGCGTCGTCCACGATGTCGTTCACCCCCACATCTGCGCCCTCACGAGCCAGCGTCACCGCGATGCCGCGGCCTATGCCTTTTCGTGCGCCTGTGATTAGGGCCTTTTTGCCGTCGAGTAGTCCCATGCGAGCAATCTCCCTGTGATCCGAAAGTGCGGGTGTGCGTACTACGTGCGTTTTTGGTGTGCTGAGATTGACTGGTGCGCCAGTTGCACGGCGTCTTTTTTTGCTGCCTCAAGGTCTGGCAGATGGTACTCCGCGTCCAATCCCATGAGCGCCCGTGCTGCGAACACGATGACCGCGTCGGTTACCTTGTGGCCGGTGGCCTGTTCGACGGCAAGGGCGTATGCGCCGAGTTGGGAGATGTAGGGCAGTGCCGCGAGTTCAAGCGAGCCTGGGGCATCGACGTCTGACGCGCCCTGTGACACTGCCGCCGCTCCGTCCGTCTTGTAATCGACTATGACCAGTTCGCCGACCGTGTCCTCGAAAATAAGGTCGATGATCCCTTCGAGGATGGGCGGGTGGTTGTCAGCCTGGTTGTTCATGCCCTCAACACCCGCCTGCGGTGGGTACCCGCCCTCTCCCGAGGGGAGAGGGGAACCAGGACTGCCATCACCCGCGCCCGCAGGCAAAGGGGAAGCGACGGGGACTTCCCTCCAGCATCGGCCTCGGGAATACGCCGCTCTCGCCCTGGCCATCACCTTGGAGCGGAGCACGGCTGCGGCGAGCGCGGCGACCCTGCCCGCATCTTCCTCCGCGATCCCATGCAGCCGTGCGTGCCGTTTCCCCAGCCGCAGCAACTCAGCCGCCATCGGGCCGTCTTTTTCCACTACGTCTGCCTGGGCGGCGCCGGAAACTTCGGCGAGGCTAAGATCAACATCTTCCAGCACTGCGTGGACGGTCCTGCCTAGTTCCGATGCTGCGCGGCCCTTCCTCCACGGCTCCTCCTCCCGCGCAGCCGACTCTGCCTTTTCTGCCACGTGAGGCGTCCCGACAGGCCCCGACTTGATGGACGAGGCTGTGACCGTCGCCCTGCGCTTGCCCAACCTCACGGTCCGGTCGTGGTCTGCCTGCCATACCTGCGGTTCGTAAGCTGGTGCATCGCCCGCAGATGGAGCATCAGGTGGCTTTGCGCCCGATTGCGACCAAATCTCATAGAGTGCCGGCTGCGACGCCTTCGCCTGCACGCTGAGGTCATAGAGTTTCGCTGCGATTGCGCCCTTGTCATGGGCCGAGTCCGACCTGAAGACGGACACAAACAGGTGGTCTTTCGCTCGCGTCGCCGCTACGTAATAGAGGCGGGCCGTCTCCGCCTCCACGGCTGAGTCCTCCGCCTTCGAAAGTTCCTCATAACCCGCCGTCTGGAACCGGGCATCCTCCGGCCCTGTCCGTACCTCGACGCGCCCGGCGTCAGGCCCGGCCGCGCCGAACAACACCGGGCCGTGCTGATTATGAGTCGATCGCAATCCGGCGAGCGCCACTATTGGGAACTCCAGCCCCTTAGCGGCGTGGATGGTCATCACGCGAACGGCAACGGGCGTGCCCTGATCGAGCGGGCTTTCGGACATCCGTTCCCGCGCACTCTGCCTGTCCTCCGCCCACCTTATAAAGTCGCGTAGAGAAGAGCGACCGGCGTCGTGTAGCTGCCGCGCCAACTCCACGACAAGGTTGAGGCGCGTCAGTCGGTCGCGGGTGTTGGCGCTGCCGAAAGCGGCCTCCCGCAACCTGCGCTCTCGGATGAATGTCTCGATGAGTTCCGGGGTGGGGGTCGCGGCGCGCATGGCGTTGAAGCGGCCAAGCGCCTCGAACGCGTTGCTGACGCTGGAACCTGTATCGAAATTGCGCCGAGGAGATTGGTTACGGCCCCGACCCTCACCCTCCCCCTGCGAGGGGGAGGGGATTTCTGTACTGCTTCCAGCAGCCTCATCGACATCCGGCATGGCGGGCCCGCCAGCCGAATACGAGAACTGGCCCCCGGCCTGTTTCCAGCGGTAAAGTGCGACGTCGTCGCAGGCGAACGCAGGCGAACGCAGCGCCGCCACCACCGCCACCTGGTCGGTCGGGTCGTCAATCGCCGCCAGGCAGTTCAACAGGTCGCGCACCTCCTGAGTTTGTAACACGAGCGACTGTCCTTCGAGCGCGAACGGCACGCCTTCATGCTCGAAGGCCTGCTCAATTAACTCGATACCTGTGCGCGACCGCACAAGCACCGTCAGGTCGCCGAACTCCGATGTGCGCACCGCCCCATCATCGCCCCGCACCTTCCACCCGCCTGCACCCACTTCGAGGGCAAGCGCAGCCAGGGCCTTGGCCTCAATAGTGCGTACGCCATCTGCGTTCGCTCCGGCTACTACTTCTCCCATCAGCCTCACGCGCTGCCCTGGGAATTGCGACTCAACACCTCCGTCAAGATCCACGTAGGGCGCCTGAATTGGAGGAGCATTCTCGTCTATCCACGGCCGGAAGACGGTGTTCACCCATTTCAGGATGTCCGGGTGCGACCTGAAATTGTTTGTAAGCCGGACGATTTCGTTTTCCGGTGTGTTTTTGACCGCCTCGAGGAACACACCGATGTCCGCCCGCCGGAAGCGGTAGATCGACTGCTTGGGATCCCCCACGACGAAGAGAGCGCCCGGTTTAGACCTGTCTGTCGCGCCATCGTGCGTAAGAAGCTTTGCGATCTCCACCTGTAGAGGGTCAGTGTCCTGGAACTCGTCTATGAGGACATGGGTGTAGCGGGCGCGGGCTGCCGCGTCTTGTGCAAGCACGTCCCTCGCCCATACTAGGGCGTCATGGAACTCGACACGGCCCTCCTTCTTCCGCTCCCTCGCAAATTCCGTAACGAACCGTGCAATGCTGCCGAGCAGCGTGTTGAGGGCACTTTGCCTGAGAGCGGCCAGTTCTCCGTCAACAGCTTGTTGCATGGCGGTGAGAGCGGTACGCGCATCATCCAGTGGCCGGCCACCGTTGCTCGTGACTGGCCAGTTTCCCCGCTGGCCATGGGTGAATTTGAACTTTGTTCTAGACGCAAGCGCGGCGTCAATGTCAGCCTGGTCTGAAAGGGCCAGGACACGTTCGACCGCTGGCAGCGCCGTCTGAGTTATGTGGACGTACAGCTTGTCAGTCTGGTCCAGACACTCCGGCAGCAGCAAGCGCAGGGTCGCCGCCTCTCTCCTAAGGAATGAGGCTGCCTGGCGGTCCACGGGTTCGGCTTCGAAGCTGTCCTGAGTGAACACCTCCCAACGGCGGTGGAACTCCCTGGCTATGTTCTGCAACGCCTTCAGCGGGTTGGTCATCCCCAGCAGAACCGCAGACTCCAGCGCGGCCGTGAACGCGTCGTCCCCGAGAGCCCCAGACAGCCACTCATCCCACTTCTCATCGAAGAGCAGCCCGGCATTGATCTCGTCGAGAGTTTCGATGACAGGCGGCAGACCGGCTTCGATCGGCCTCTCGCGCAGAAGGCCCAGGGCGAAGCTGTCTATCGTTTGGATGGCGGCGTCATCGAGGTCGCGCAGCGCGTCGGCTATCTTCTGCGCCCGCATGGGGTCACCGACGGGCGTGGCTGGCGAAGCCTCAAGCTCCAGCTGTTTCCGTACCCTGCTCCGCAACTCAAAGGCAGCGGCGCGCGTGAAGGTGATGGCAGCGACGTTCCGCGGCGTCACGCCGCTGGCGAAGAGGCTGACGATGCGGTCGACAAGTTTTGTCGTCTTGCCCGTGCCCGCCCCGGCCTCAACCACGAGGCTCGCGTCGAGATCCTTTGAGATGCGGTCACGCGCTTTCTGGTCTGACGGCGCTATGCGAGGTTGACCTGCATTCATCCTTCAGCCTCCGCAAGGCGAACGTAGGGGGCAAGCACGAGGTCCGAGCCTCTCTTGCGTTCCCAGAGCCTGGCGCGTCGTCCCGGAGCGGCGCAGACGCGGTCGAACGCGCAGTATTCGCAGTTCTCAAAAGGCGACCCCGGAACGCCGTCCCTGCCGGATCTGGGCGCGCCGGGCCGCGCCGGGAACACGCCTTTCTCCACGCCGGACGCGATCACTCCCGCCACTTCCTTCAGGCGCGCGACCGCCTTATTCTCATCGAAGTCGTCCGGGCGTGGTTTGAGGGCAAGGGTCACCGTGCGGAGGACGGGCCAGTACGAAGCCGACACGGACCGGGCCGTATGCCCCTGCTGCTCGACGGCCCTGCGCGCAGCGAGCGCGTACACCGGCAGTTGCAATAGCGTGCCCCTCTTCGTCACGTCCTTATCCAGCTTGTCGTACTTGTCAGGGCTTCCGCTCTTGTAGTCGTAAACGAGCACACGGCCGTCAGCGGAAAAGTCCACCCGGTCGATCTTGCCGCGGAACAGGAGCCGCACCCCGTCCGGCAGGTCTACCTCGACAGGCGGCACTCCGTCTTTGCCGATGCCGAAAGCAAGCTCCACCCGCCACGGGGCAGCCCCACTTCGGGATCGGGCGTCGGCATCCTGTGACAGCCAGGCCCTGAGCGACCTCCGCAGCGACCGCTTCTCCATCTCCCAGAGCGCCGGGTGCCCTGTGCGCTCTTCCCGGGCGAAGCGGCTGAACACGCCTGAGGCTGCTTCGTC
>SHXW01000039.1 GCA_009693115.1 Dehalococcoidia bacterium
AACCGGCGCTACGGTCTGCTTGACCACGACGGTCTCTTTGACAATTTTCTCAACCGGTTTCTCGACCACTTTCTCGACCACGACTGTGTGGACGACGATCTGCGGTGCGTCGCTGCCACAGGCCACGGCCAGAGCCGTGAGGCCACCGGCGAGCAACGCCGTCAGACCAGCCAACTTACCAAATCGGAACTTCATCTCTGTTTCCTCCTGATTGTTCAGGGTAATGCCCGGAACTGGGCATCGTGTCTCACCCTGACTTGCGGGCCTGTTCCACCCGTGCTCCCGACGGCCTCGCCACTTGGCTCCTGCCCCTGTTTGAAACCGTGCCACCTAGAAGGCGCGACAACAGGGCCGGTACGCCGCCGATTAAGTGCCGAGGATTATAAGAGGATTGTCGGCGGGGTGTCAATCACACGGGCCTGACCAGTGTGTCTCCACAGGCTAGCCCGCGCCGTCCTGTTTCTAAGAAGTTAAAGGGCTAGGTGTTTCGCCCGCCAGAGCCTGGATGGCAACGTCAACCACCGCATTTAGGCTGGCTTCAAGCGCCTCGGCAGTGGAAGCACCGGTATGCGGAGACAGGATCACGTTCGGCAGGTATCTGAGTGGGCTGCCGGATACTGGCGGTTCCTGTGTGAAGACATCTATGGCCGCACCGGCGATCTGCTGGCTGCTCAGCGCATGAGCCAGCGCGTCCTCGTCCACAAGTCCCGCACGCTCGGTATGGATGAACAGTGCGGTCGGTTTCATGTGGGCGAAGTGTCCGGCGCCAATCAGCTTCCCGGCGGCTTCCGGCAACCTGGCATGCACCGAGATCACATCTGCGATCCGCAGCAACCGGTCAAGCTCCACCGGCTGCTCCTCGCTGGCGTGAGCGTCCGGCGACCAGGTGACAACGTTCATGCCTATTCCGGCGGCCAGACGGGCCACCTTACGTCCAGCCGGGCTGGTGCCGATGATCCCCAGCACCTTTCCCCCGAGCTGTTCGACCAAACCCCGCGGCCACTCCCCTGCTCTGACCCGCTGGTCAAGCTCCGGTATCTTCCTGGCCAGAGAGAGCATGAGGGCTAGCGAGTGTTCGGCGGACGAATCAACTCCAGTCGCGGGCGTGCCCAGCACGTTTATACGACGCTCGGCTGCGTAGTCAAGGTCAACATTTTCGGCTGGCTCGCCCATGATGACCAGAAGACGTAGCCCCGGGGCCTTGCTCAACACGGCCTTTGTGAATTGCGTGGCAGACCGGACCGCTATCACGGCATCAGAACGCGCGATCCGGCGGATAAGTTCTGCCTGCCCGCCGGGGCGCCCAGTGTGGACTTCCACCCTGACGCCTGAGGCCACCTTCAGCCGCAAGAGAGCTGCCGAATCGGACATCACCGGCGGGTCGTCATCAGGGATGACGAGTAGGCGTCCCGCGGCGCTGACCGCGATGGGGTGCCGATTCGTGCCGTATGTGGTTGCCAACCCGTACTCCGTATGGTCTTGGAACTTGTCTTGATCGGCTACTATATCGATCGTTGGATTGATTCCGCCCCCATTCTTTTAGCAACGGGCGGCTGTTTGTGTCCGGCGCAATCCGGAGATGCTTCGTTCCGGCCTTCGCCGGGAACCCGCGAGGTGAGGGTTGTTCGATATTTCAGCCTGCGCGTGGTGCCTGACCACACCCGCGCCTCAGTCCGTCTCCCGGCTCAGGTCCGCCGGGTTTGATCTGATAGACCTCCGTCCGGACTGCTGGGACGGCATCAGGGACAAGGCCCACTTGGCGGAACTTGGGGTACGCGTCTCTTGCTGCGGCATCACTCCTGTCACCATGGCCCCCGGCTTCTCGCTTGACACCCTTGCGACAGCCGACGCCGGTCGCGCCATCCCTTATTACATTGGCGCCATACAACGCGCCGCCGCACTGGGCGCCATGTGGGTCTACATGGTCACCCCCCAGCAACGCTCGGGTGAATCGCCAATCTATGTCCGTTCGGTGGCGCGCCTGGCGGATGAGGCTGCCAGAGTGGGTGTCAAACTGTGTATTGAGCCGCACCCCGGCCGCGCCCTTTCGAACTACTCCGAAGTCATGCGGTTCCTTGATGCGGCGCGCTCGACAAATCTCTACGCGCTGCTGGACCTGGGCCACTTGCCACTTTCGGGCGAGGATATCCCGGCCACGGTGCGGATGCTGGGAGACCGCATCGGCTACGTCCACGTTGACGACAATGACGGCAAATCAGACCGCCACTTCGGTCTGCTCGAGGGTGTGATCACGCCTGCGCTGCTGGATGCCTTCCTGCACGCCCTGGCCGCGACGCCCTACCGCGGCCCGCTGGCCATTGAACTTAACAAGACTCTCCCCAGCCCCGTCTCATCGCTCGGTTCGTCACGCGATTTCCTGATGGGCTGGTCAGAGCGCAGGGGCGTCTGAAACGGATTCCTGCCCCTGCGCATCAGGTCAGGCCAAACTCAATGATGCTACGATTAGGCTCTAGTGAGCCTGATCGTTGGAAACCATATGGGAATGACGTGACACTGTGGCACGCGTAAGGGTGATGTACTGGAAGGAAATCCCGGTTCAGGCGCAGGCCCAGGATGAAAGAGGCCAGTCGTCGCAGCCGCTTGACCGCCGTTTCCAGGAAGGCATCGATGCGATAGCGATGTTTGATGGCAGCGCGGGCACTGACTCTTATCTGGGCGGTTGGGAATGGGGGCCGTATAACGAGGCCCCAGGGACGGCGAAAGAGGCGGCATCAGCCCTGGCGGCCAGATACAACGCATCGTTTCCAGAGAACTTCGTCAACGTCATCAGAGATCTCCACCGCTCGGGCGGGCGTGATGCAAGGCCGGGGGCGTTGGATCATCTGATGAAGGCGTGATCCGGCAAACTGGCAAGACGCCTGCCGTGCGAACCTAAGCTACCAGTGTCAGTTCCCACAGAGCGGAGACAAGGTCCAGTGAACCGAAGTAACCACTCGGCAACAATCCTCGGCCGGCTTTCAGCGGGCGAAATACTGATTGCAGATGGAGCGACGGGGACTTATCTCCAGAACCGCGGCCTGGAGCCCGGCGGCGCGCCAGAAATGCTCAACGTCACCAAGCCTGAACTCATCCGCCAGATGGCAAAGGACTACTTCGACGCCGGTGCGGACATGGTATTGACGAACTCCTTTGGCGGGACGAAGTTCCGCCTCCGGATGCACGGCGCGGAAGAGCGGGTCCGGGAACTCAACAGGCTCGCCGCCGAGCACGCGCGGTCCGTCGCCCCGTCCGGGAAATATGTGGTCGGTTCGGTGGGCCCCACTGGCGGTATGCTCGCCACTCTTGGAGGCGATCTGGACGCCAACGAGGTCTATGACGGCTTTGCTGAACAGATTAAAGCCCTAGAAGAAGGCGGCGCGGACGCGGTGGTGATTGAGACTCAGTTTGTGCTGGACGAGGCGAAGATCGCCATCAAGGCCGCCAGGGAAAACACAAAGGTCGTTGTGTTCTGCTCGATGACATTCGACAAGGGCCCCCGTGGCTACTTCACAATGGCCGGTCAGACACCGGAGGTAGCCGTCAGAGAACTGTTCGCCGCTGGAGCGGACGTGGCCGGGACCAACTGTGGCAACGGCATCGACCGAATGGTGGAGATTGCGGAAAAGATGCGCGCCGTCAGCGACCGGCCTCTGTGGGTCAAGTCCAACGCAGGCATACCCAGGCACGTCAAAGGCCAACCGCCCCTGTACCCGGAAAACCCCGCGTACATGGCCGAGCGTTTTGAAAAGCTCGCGGACCTGCCAGTCAATGTGCTGGGCGGCTGTTGCGGCGCCGGGCCTGAGCACATACGCGCGCTCGCGGATGTTGTAAGGGGCAGGGGCATCCGTGCGAAGGCCGGGCCTTCTGTAATTGGGAGAGGATAGCGGCATGACGGCTCAGACGGTTGACGGGACATCACTATGACCCAGACCACCGCAAAGCCAAGAGTTGCCGATGTGATCCGCCGCCTGGGGCGGTGCGTAGAGCTTGTGTCGAGCGACCCCAATTTCAAAGACATAACGGTCGGCCTGTACCTCAAAGGCGCCACGCTCACCTTCTGGACGTTTTCCAGCCTGCCAGGCGCGCAAGACCGCATCAGGCAAATCCGTGACCGTGCCGTGCTGCTGACCGGCATGGAGCCAGTCCCCGGTACCCACAACGAAGCGCGCCTCGCATGCGGAGATACGCATCGCAAGGCGATGCGCTTCATGGCGTCGGAGGCCGTTGAGCGCAAGCCGGACCGTGAGATACCTTCAGGCGCGATATCGGTGAAGGACACGAAGTCGCACCTGGTCTTCTTCGCCGAGCCGTCGCAAAAGGACGGCCGATGGATTTACAAGGTGACAGCTCAGGGCCATGGCCCGGTCCCCCAGGCAGCGTTGCGCGTGAAGGCCGTCGTAGGCGGGTTCATGCGTTACGGCGATTGTCAGCGCGTTTCCGAAGACCAGTTCGCTTTCCCTTGCGGGGCACGCCATGACCAGTTGGCGCGCCTGTTGATTTCGTATGCACGCAACGTCAGCGCTGTGGAGACGATGATGGCAGCGGCTGACCTTGCCGGCCAGATGACGACCCAGACGCTCGGTTTCGCACAAAATTAGCCCGGATCTCTGAAAATGAACGAGGGGATCGGGGGCGGGCGCGGTGCCCGCCGAAGACCAGGAGGCAGACCATGCCGGTAAAAGAGATGAAACCCCGCGAACGCGTCCTCGCAGCTCTGGCAGGCCGTCCCGTGGACAGGCCGCCGGTTTGCAACCCTACGAACGTGGCGACCGTCGAACTCATGGATCTTGTTGGAGCCAATTTCCCCGACGCCTGCCGGGACGTCGAGTTGAACGCCCGCCTCGCGGCCACCGGCTACACGGAACTGGGCTTTGACTCCATCGCGCCCTACTTCTCCATCATCCAGGAGTCGTCTGCGCTCGGGTGCGAGATGCAATGGGAGGGCAAGGACAACTGGCCGACTGTCCGTATGGGTAATCCCATCTGGAAACGTGCAGATGACGTGCGTATCCCCGCTGGCTTCCTCGAACACAGGGACACGAAGTGCATAACCGGCTCCATTCGCATGCTCAAGGAGGCATATGGAAAGGACGTGGCCATCATTGGCAAGACGATGGGCCCGTGGACCCTCGCCTATCACGTCTTCGGGGTGCAGCAGTTCCTCCTGATGAGCATTGATGATCCGGCGGAGACGATGCGCGCTCTGCACAAGCTGAAGGAGATCTCTGTGCTTTATGGCCAGGCGCAAATAGACGCTGGCGCTGACGCCCTGACGTTCCCTGACCACGCCACGGGCGACCTCGTGAGCGGCGAGTATTACAGGCGTTTCCTGCTTGAGATCCACCAGGAAATGAAGGACCGGCTGAAGGTTCCCCTTATCCTCCACATTTGCGGCAACACCCTTGACCGCATGCCATATATCGCCCAGACCGGTATGGCCGCTTTCCACTTTGACTCTCGAAATGACCCTGCGAAGGCAGTCGCAGCAGTCCACGGCAAGATCCCTCTCGCAGGCAACATCAACAACCCAACGACGCTTTATGCGCGCGGCCCGGAGGAGGTGCGCGCCGAGGTTTACAAGTGCCTCGAAGCCGGTGTGCAGATCATCGCTCCTGAATGCGCCATCCCCCTGAAGACCAAACTGGAGAACTTGCTGGAGATACCTGCCGCCGTCAAGGACTGGGCGGCAGAACGAATGACAAGCAACTGATTTATGGCTGCCATGACAAGGCGCCTGTCTGCCGCTTAATGAGAAGCTGGGGCTAGCAGACTCACTGTCAGGACATGCGCTGTTGCTGGAAACGCGTTACGATTTTCGACAGACATCTAACCAACCACTGTAGACACGCAGACGCCATCCCTTGAATTGGGAGGCAGGCGTCACAGTCCCACCACCGCCTGAAGGGCGGGTCCGGAAAGGCTGGCCCGAGACCTTATGCCGATAATGAACGAAGGCCTGCTCCGCGAGTATGAGTTCGTCACGCGACCGGGCGAGCGCAAGCACATAGGCGAAGCCCTTGAACGCGCTGACGCTCTTATGCAGCAGGTGGCGTACAGCCTCATAACCGGCGCCCACCTTGAGGTGGACCGCCTCGTCAAGGAGGCGCTCGGTAACGGCTACGCTGCAAACACAGTGTTGGATGACGGCCTGCTCGCCGGTATGGCGATTGTCGGCGTGAAGTTCCGGGACAACATCATCTTCGTCCCTGAAGTGTTAATTTCCGCCCGCGCGATGAAGGCAGGAATGGCACACATCGAGCCAATCCTTTCTGCATCGGGCATCCCGCCCGTCGGCACGGTTGTCATGGGGACCGTCAAGGGCGACCTCCACGACATAGGAAAGAACCTGTGCATCATGATGCTGCGAGGCGCTGGGTTCGTAGTTCATGACCTGGGCGTTGACACATCGCCGGCGAAGTTTGTGGCCGCGGTCCAGCAACACGGGGCGCAACTGGTAGGCATGTCGGCCTTGCTCACGACGACCATGCCGAACATGGGCCGTACTATCTCAGCCTTCGAAGAAGCCGGCCTTCGCGATGAGGTACGAATCATGGTCGGCGGCGCGCCTGTCACACAGGAGTTCGCAGATGAGATGGGCGCAGACGGCTACGGCGAGAATGCCGTTGAGTGCGTCGACAAAGCCCGGGAACTCTTGAAATTGTTGAAGGAACTGCAGGCTGCGAAGCGATAGCCCGGACCAGGTTGTCTGAATATCACAACACCCTGACATGGCATCCTGAGCAGAGCGAATGACCTCATTCACGGAGGCCAGACTGAGCGACGAGGCAAGGTGATCACGTATGACCTCGGACTCGCGTCAGCAACCAGGTGTCCCAGTCGGAGCGCATGCCCCGGTGGATGCCGAACGTCTCCGCGAGAGCCTCACGCGGCTGTATGACATCTACCAGAAGATCGCAGAAAAAGCGGATGACTCCTTCAACAAGCGCTGTCCCTACAAGGACGCCCGTTCCCGATGTACAGCCAACTTTGGGTGCCGCAACCAGTTCTTCCCGAAGGATAGGTTTGAACGCCCCGTCTGCTCGGGGAGCGATAAGCTGGACTACCGTACATCGTGGGATGTCTGAACGGGCGCATCGCCTATTAACGCCCGGCCTCGCCGGCATCCGACAGGCTTGAACCTAATTGTTTGATCTCCATCTGGGCGTGGGTTGTGGTGAGAGCAACAAGAACATAGTTCGGACTTTCAGCCATCTGCCCGGTTGATCCGCCATGCCCTTTACTTCCTAATGCAGCGCGGGTAGTTGTGAGTGGGCTTCTTGCACGCCGGGAAGTCTGTCCCAGAATTGATCGTATGGGTTCAAGGTCAATGCCCTCACCCTGGCCATCTCCCGTTGGGAGACGGCATTTTGGAATAACTTCATGTCCCCATTAATCCACGGCGATAAGCGTCTGGACTTGACAGCGGGCAAGTCGCTCTTTGACTACGCGGATGATCTGAACGTCCGCGTACCAACTTCGTGCGCCAGGTCAGGCGAGTGCCACGAGTGCATCGTGGAGGTTCGGCAGGGAAAAGACGCCCTGTCGCCCCCGACGGCTGCCGAGTCATTCCTGCGCGACAACTACCGCCTCGCGTGCCAGACAAAGGTTCTTGACCCGGCCGCCACGGTCCAATTCGCTGTGTTGCGCCGCCAGCCTCGCATCCTGACGAAGGGCGTCCGTCGAGAGGTCACAGTGGAGCCGCTGACCTATCACAAGGATGGCGGTGTCTGGTTCAATCCCTCGTCCTCAACCCCAGCCGGACAGATGTCAGTCACAGTGGGACGGAAGGGTGAGGGAACACACCCCGTCAGCCTTGAGACTGGCCCAATTGCCGAATCTCCTGGGGGTGCCAACCCCGAGCGCCTCGATGACTACACAGGAGCGATATTTGGCATCGCCGTGGATGCAGGAACGACGACCGTGGTGATGAACCTGGTCAACCTTGAGACGGGCGTGGTCGCGGCCACTGCGTCGTTCGAAAACCCGCAACGTTTTGGCGGGTCGGACATCATGCGCCGTATTTCGTACGACGGCGGCAAATTCCACGGCGAACTTCAGGCCGTGATGCTCTCCTCGGTGAACTTTGAGATTGGGGAGATGTGCCGCCGTCTGAAGGTACGCCGCAGGCAGATATTCGAGATGACAGTCGTGGGTAACGCCACGATGCGAGACATTTTCTTCGGCTTGGATGTGCAGAGCATTGGACAGAAGCCTTACAAGTCGGTCACAGAGTACGAATTCCTCGAAGGCAAGAGGTCGGGGACAGCGATCAACGTGAAGGCGGAACTGCTTGGCGTGCGGATACACCCGCGGGCAAATGTCTATGGCGGGCCGTTGATCGCATCGCACGTGGGAGCGGACACCGCCGCAGACATAATCGCGCTTGGGCTGGAGGATGCGACAGAGCCGTTCATCCTCGTGGACGTTGGAACGAACACGGAGGTCGTCGTCGGGACTAAGGACCGCATGCTCGCCGCCTCCTGCCCTGCCGGGCCCGCCTTTGAGGGAGGCGAGGTGAAGTACGGGATGCCGGGTTACGACGGCGCGATTGAGAAGATCCGTATCACGGACGGGCGCGTGGAATTCGAGACGATCAACGGCAAGCCACCGCAAGGCATCTGCGGGTCTGGCCTTGTTGATCTCCTCGCTGAACTGCGGCGCAACGGCATCATGAACGAAGTGGGCGCGTTTGTTTCGCCCCTTCCCCCGCCGGGCTCGGGCAAAGTACTGTCACAACGCATGGACGAGTTCGCCGTGGTCCCGGAGAGAGGCATCACGATTTCCCGCAGGGACATTTCGGCGCTGGCGCAGGCCAAGGCCGCCAACTTTTGCGGCCAGTCCATTCTGACCCGCAAGTACGGCTTGCCTCAAGACAGGTTCGCAAAGCTTTACCTCGCGGGCGGCTTCGCAAACTACATAGACGAAAAGAACGCGGTGGACATCGGCTTCATAGCCAATGTGCCGCACGACCGTATCGTCAAGGTGGGCAACGCCTCGCTGGAAGGCGCGACGGTGATGCTTCTGTCTGGCCGGCTCCGCCGCAAGATCGAAGAGTTCGTCAAGACCATCGAGCATGTGGAGCTTGAAACAACGCCTGACTTCTTCGACTTCTTTGTCGAAGGCTGCCACTTCAAACCTATGGTGTTGCCAGAGCCATTGCCATCGTGAACGAAGCGGTCCCAGGTGGCCATGAACCGAAAAGCAGAGTTCAAATCCGGGGTTGACCGAAAAGCATTGGCCTCGCCACTTGCATGCTTGCGGTATCCTCTGCCGCCATGACACACCACTTCACCAAAAAGGTTCTTATCACTGACTACGTGTGGCCGACTCTGGATCCTGAGCGGGTCGTGCTGGAGGCAGCTGGCGTCCAACTTGTCGTCGCCCCTGATGGCAGGGAGGACACTCTCGCAACGCTGGCGGTTGACGTGGACGCCTTGATGTTCTGTTTCGCCAGAGTCACAGGCAAGGTTCTGCGCGCGGCGCCGAAGTGCAAGGTGGCGTCCCGCTACGGCATCGGCGTGGACAACATCGACATTCCTGTTGCGACGGAACTGGGCATTGCCGTCACCAACGTGCCCGACTATTGCATAGATGAGGTGTCAGACCACGCGCTTGGAATGGTCCTGGCCCTGGACCGGCGCCTGGGGCAGCACGACAGGGCGGTCAAGTCAGGCAACTGGACGAAGGTGCGGTTGAACCAACCGATGCACAGGACACGGGGCGCGACGCTGGGCATCGTCGGCTTTGGCCGCATTGGCAGGTCGATCGCTGCCAAGGCCGCTCCATTCGGCATGCGCGTGCTGGCGTACGACCCATTACTCAAAATCGGCGACAGTGTGGCAGGAGCAGAGGTGGTGAGCTTTGACCGCGTGTTGGCAGAGTCGGATTTTGTGACGGTGCATGTGCCGCTGACGGCGCAGACGAGTGGTCTGTTCGGCGCGAGGGAATTTGCGCGCATGAAGAGGGGCAGCATAATCGTGAACTGCGCCCGGGGTGGACTGGTGGACGAAAATGCGCTGGCCGACGCGCTGGCATCGGGCCATATTGGCGGGGCGGGCCTTGACGTGCTCGACCCTGCGCCGCCACCGGCTGACCACCCTCTGTTCCAACAGGAGAACGTGATCATCACGCCACACACGGCTTTTTTCTCGCAGGCCTCGACGCATGAACTGGAGACACGCACAGCGAAAGAGGTCTTGCGTGTGCTCTCCGGGCAGAAGCCGGAGAACCTGATCAACCCGCAGGTATTGGGCAAATCTCGGGCGGGGTTCTAGTGCTCGAACAGGTCTTCGTCGAATACATGTGACGGCGGGAACAGTCTCGTCACCGCGGCGCGCCCGAAGAACCTTCTCCTGACCCATAGGGGCGACCGTTCGAGCATCTTTAGTGGCAGCGGCCCGGCGCGCACCGCCTGTTCATAGATTTGTGCGGCTTTCTGTCGAGCCGGGACATAAGCACGTACGTCTACCACGCCAGTTTTCTGCGGCGCGGCCTTCACCGCGGCCCGCAGGTCGAAGAGGCCATCCGGCCCCATCCGCCGGGTGTCTCGTCCAGAAAACCTCATTAGCCGCTCATTGAGCCGCACAAGGGGCAGCGGGTAGGCGAGGCAATACAGCCTTGAACCCGGCCTGTCGCGTTGAACGAAGGCGGAAAGCGCTGCCCTGTGGACGAGGGTGTGATCTGGATGGCCATACTCGCCGTAGGGCGAGTGAGTCAGGACTGCATGGGGGAGAAATTCGTCCAGACGGCCCGCGATGCGGGATGTCAGGTCAGTCAGAGGGGCCCGTGCAAGTAACGGGGCTTGCGATTGTACGGGCTCGCTCTGAACGAACGGTACGCCACCTATGTCCGCCCCGGATCTCCTCCCGGACGCGGGCCACATAGGCGAGGGTTCGTATCGCAGTGAAGTCACGAGAGAGATGCCGAGGATTGCTGCCGCCCTTGTTAACCTGTCTTCCTGTTCTTCATCGCCCGGAGCGGCGCATACAAGTCTGACTTCCGCCCCCTTCGCCGCATACTTGGCGAGCAACGCCCCGGCCAGAAGGGTCTCATCATCTGCGTGGGCAAAGATGGCGAGCAGGCGCGGATGCGTCACCTCCCTCGCTCTGCTTCCGTTTTCAGGTCTTCTAGCCATTGTTCTGTCATCGTGCGGATCACGCGCCTCGGGTACCAGAGGCCGACTGGCAACACGTTGCTTGAAAACTCTTTGCGGTCTGTGATGCGCGTGCCGGTACCGACGGGTGTGAATGTGAACCTGCGTTTCGCTGTGACGTTGAACTTTGTTGACGACCAGCCGACGCTATGTGGCGGGTCTGACTCAACGATTTCGACGCTGAATGGCACGCTCCTGCCTGCCATGCGCAACCTGAGGCCCAGGTGCGTTCCCGTGGCCCAAAGGCGGTCGAGGTCTCCCCACACTTCAGTGCAGACCATCGACCATTCCGGCCAGCGGGCCGCGTCTGTGAACACGGTCCACACGCTCTCAACGGAGGCGTTTACAGTGATGTCCGACTGAATATCGAAACTGCGTAGCTTCACCAGCAGGCCCCCGCCCTCAGGGCTTCAGTTGAAATAGCTGCAGAAGGTTGCCGTCAGGGTCTTTGAATGTGGCGATCATTCCTCCCCACCCTTCCGGCGATGGAGGTCGGATGAAATCCACTCCTGCTTCAACCAGTAGTTGGTGAGCTACGGTGATGTCCGGCACGATGAAGTTGACCATCATGCGCTGTGGTTCCCTGGTTGCGCCATGGATCTCCGAGTGGAGGCCGACTATCAGCCGCAACTCGCCGAACTCGAACTGAGCGTTGTGCGGGCGCTGCGATCTGAGTTTGAGGCCCAGCGTGTCACGGTAAAAGTCCAGCAGGCGGGGGAGGTTGTCAGTGCCGATGCTAATGCTGGCCACGCCTGTGATGCCGGGGTGTGCCTGTGTCACGTTCCGATGCCTCCTCGTCGACGTCGCAGACAGGTATTGACCGGGCCATAACCCCTCGCGAGTGTATGCTTCACCGTGGTGCGAATCTTTGCAGGAGCAAATCTAGTGTCTTGTCGGGATGAAGCCGCCATAGTCCTGAAGTCGTCTGGCAAACGTGTCACCAGCGCACGCATAGCTGTGATCGAGGCCCTGCGCCACAGCGCGGCGCACATGACGCCTTCCATGGTGGCCGAGGTTGTGCGCAAAGAAGTACCACACGTTGACCAGTCCACGGTCTACCGCACCCTCGCAGAGCTAAGGGACACCGGCCTGATAGCGGAGACGCGCCTGGGACATGGCGAGTTCTTCT
>SHXW01000040.1 GCA_009693115.1 Dehalococcoidia bacterium
TCGGCGGCGGGCGCATGGACGGGGTGGCATGGTTGAAGCCTGAGACTGTGGCTGAAGTCACCGCTCTTGCCGTCGAGGGCGTGGATCAGGTCAACGGCAGCTACCAGAGACGGACGCTCGGCATGGCCATGCCCGCATCAGAGCCGGACCGTACGGGCGCCGGGCCGCAGTCAAAGGTGTTCAGCCACGGCGGTTTGGCCACGAGCATCACATGGGGTGACTCGGACCTCGGCGTCGCCTGCTCCAGCCTGACGAGCGGGATGCAGCCGTCGGAAACGAACCGCGACAGGCACTTCCGCATATCCACCGCGGTGCGAAAAGCAGTGTCGTAGCGACATAGCGCCTGGCTCGTACGACGGTGCTGCACAGGACCCTATTCGGCGAACCGGGTGCGATGGTCATGGTCAAGGCAGAGTGCATCTGAATTGTCAAGGTGACCGATACTGCGCATAATGTCGATGCCCAAGGCAAACACTACTGACGGTCACATATAAGGAGCCGTTTCAATGGAGCAGTCTAAACCGGCGAATGTTCAGTACTCTGAAAAATCTCGCATAACGGCTGGGATCCTCGGGATCCTGCTTGGCGGTATTGGAGTACACAGTTTCTATCTGGGAAAGACCGGTAAGGGAATCCTTCAGATCGTTGTCTCGGTAATCACTTTGGGTATAGGTGGACTCTGGGGCTTCATCGAAGGAATCATCATCATCACCGGCGGCAAGGCAGTCGATGGGCAGGGTAAGCCGCTAAAGCCGAATGGAGCGCCATAAGAGTTTGCTCGTGGCTGGATTAGAGGGACTATTTCAGTTTCAGTAGTTCTGCCTGCCGGGACGGGGTTGGGGGGCATCAACCCAGGCGTAAATCGCTCCCTCATCTTGCATCCGCGCCCGGAGGCCACCCGGCCGGGAGAGGAAACGTCACCGCTTCATGGCGTCTGCGAGCACCTCTGGCAGGAACCGCGCCGGCCTGCCCGTTGCGTCCTCGATCTGCTGGCGGCAAGACACCCCCGTGACCGCGACCTCCGTGTCAGGCGAAGCGGCGCGTATCGCCGGGAACAGCCTGTCCTCACCCACCTTCATCGATATGTCGTAGTGCTCCTTCTCGAAGCCGAACGACCCCGCCATGCCGCAGCACCCGGCGTTGATCAGCGAAGTCTGATAACCCGGAGGGAGCGATAGCGCCTTCAGAGCCGCCTGCGTGCCTACAAGCGCGCGTTCGTGACAGTGGACCTGCAACGCGACCTTCTTCCTGGCGTCCGCTGACCACTCGATCTGCTGCTGGCCGTCGCCCGCCGTCTGCGCGAGTAGCTCCTCGATCATAAGCACTGATTTCGCTACGGCCTTCGCTCTGGGGTCTCCCTTGAGCAGGTCCGGGTACTCGTCCTTGATCGCGCCCATGCAGCTCGCTTCGCAGCCCACCACCTTCGCTCCCGCCTCCACGAGCGGGTGCAGCACGTCCACATTGTGCCGGGCGTTTGCAGCGGCCCTGTCCAGCATCCCCTTCGAGATCATCGGCCTGCCGCAGCACTTGCGAGGGACAGTCACCACCTCATACCCGAGCGCCTCCAACAGCCCGACTGTCGAAATACCGGCCTGCGGATGGTTGAAGTTCGTGAACGTGTCATGGAAGAACACGACCTTGCCGCGAGGCGCGTTCTGGGCGGACTCAGCGCCGCCGACCTGGCCCCGGCGCGCCGCCCGGCGCTGCCTGAACCATGCCTCGAACGTCGTATGGGCCAGCTTTGGGAACTTCCTGCGGCGGTCTACGCCGATGAACCTGTCCAGCGCCCAACGCACAGGCGCGGACCGGTTGACGATGTTGGCAAGAGGCGCAACTGGCTGCGCCAGCGAGTTCATGCGGTGGATGCCGGCCACGAGCCGGGAGCGCAGCGGCATCTTGTGGGTCTTGTAGTACGTGTTCAGCCACTCGTACTTCACCTTCGCCATGTCCACCTGCGACGGGCACTCAGCCTTGCAGGACTTGCACTCCAGGCACAGGTCAAGCACGTCAAACATGCGTTTCGAGTAGAGCTGGTCGAACGGTAACGCACCCGAAAGTGCGGAGCGCAGCGCGTTCGCCCTCCCGCGCGTCGAATGCTCCTCCTCCCGGGTGGCGATGTATGACGGACACATGGCGCCTATGTTCAGCTTCCTGCACGCGCCGACGCCGTTGCACTTTTCGACAGCCGCCGTGAACCCACCGACATCCGAAAAGTCCAGGCGCTCTTTCACTGGCTGGGTAGAGTACGACGGGTCGTAGCGGAGGTTCTCCGTCATGTGCGGCGTGTCTATGATCTTGCCGGGGTTCATGATCCCCTTCGGGTCGAACGCCTTCTTGACTTCGCGGAACGCCTGCGCCAGTTGCGGGCCGAACATCTTCTCGTTCCAGTACCCGCGCACGATGCCGTCACCGTGCTCCGCCGCGTTAGCTCCGCCGAACTCCAGCACAAGCGACGACACCTCGTCTGCTATGCGGTACATCCGCTGTACGTCCTCACCCTTCTTCAGGTTGATCACCGGGCGGACGTGCAGGCAACCGACAGACGCGTGTCCGTAGTACCCGGCCTCGGTGCCTGCCGAGCGGACGATCTCGTCAAAACGGCGTACAAACTCCGGCAGCTTTTCCGGCGATACAGCGGTGTCTTCGACGAACGGCAGTGGTTTGGCGTCCCCCGGCACGTTCATCATCAGCCCCAGGCCTGACTCCCTCATGTGCCAGACCTTCTGCTGATCCGAGGGCTTCGTCAGGCGCGTGGTGGCATAACCCAGACGGGCGGCACTGATGCGACGGTCAAGGGCGTCAAGCCGGGAGGCCACCTCGGCCTCGGAATCGCCGTCGAACTCGACGACGAGTATGTCCGTGGGCTCGCCCTGCAGGAACTCAAGGTTGCGTGCGAAGCCGAGCGCCTTGCGGGCTTGGGTGATGATCATCGCCCCTATGTGCTCGACAGCCGAAGGACGCTCCTCCAGGGTCGCCACCGTGGCTTCCATGGCCTCCTGCAGGCTCTTGAAGTGCAGGATGGCGAGGCCCTTGAACTTCTTGACCGGTTCCAGCCGGACCTTCGCCTGCGTCACGGCGACGAGCGTGCCTTCGGAACCGACCGCGATGCGCGACAGGTCCATCCCATTCGGGCCGATCACCAGGTCAAGGTTGTATCCCCCGACCCTCCGGAGGATCTTCGGGAAGCGTCGGTCAACCTCGGTACGGCTCGCCTGCGCCACGTCGCGCACCCGCCTGTAAATCTGGCCTTCGAGCCCGCTCTGGGCCAGCTTGTGATCGAGCGCCCCCGCCGCCACCGGACCGAAGTGCGCCGTCGCGCCATCGGACAGCACGACGTCCAGAGATAGCACCTGGTCCACCGTCTTGCCAAAGATGATTGAGTGCGCGCCGCATGAATTGTTCCCGGTGCCACCGCCGATCGTCGCGCGGCTGACAGTTGAAGGGTCGGGCGTGTAGAAGAGACCGTGCTCCGCCACCTGCCGGTTCAGCTCCGTCAGCGTGATGCCCGGCTGCGCGACGGCCCACCGCTCCTGCGGGTTGACTTCAACGAGAGCGTGCATGTACTTCGTAAAGTCGATGACCACTGCGTGGTTCACCGTCTGGCCCGAAAGGCCCGTGCCGCCCCCGCGCGGCAGCACCTTCACGCCGTTCCTGTGGCAGATCTCGATGATGGCCGAAACCTCATCGGCATTCCGCGGCAGCACGACACCCACCGGCTCGATGCGGTAGATCGAGGCGTCCGTCGAATAGAGCGTGCGCGAGTAGGCGTCGAACCGCACCTCGCCCGTGATGGCGCGCCGCAGTTCCGCCTCCAGATCGCGTGTCTCAGCGAGGTGGGCGGGTGCGAGGGTCACGTTTTTGGTTTGTCAGCGGGGTGCGCCGGTACCTCTGCTCCGCTGTGCGAGGCCGCCGTCCCGTGGACGAACTCCGGACTCGTCAGGACGGGCTTGGACGGTATTAGTTTGGACAGCAGGATGCTGGTCGCCAGCATCAGTATGACGATCGCCAGGGAGCCGTAAATCTCCAGCGCCTCGTCTATGTGTATGTCTAGGTTGAACTGCTTGATGGCCTCATTGAAGATCATCTTCGCCCCGACGAACGCCAGCACGGCGGCCAGCCCGTACTGGAGGTAGCGGAACAGGGCGACCATGCCCGAGAGGAGGAAGTAGAGGGGCCGCATCCCGAGCACCGCCATCGCATTGGACGCCCACACTATGAACCCGTCCCGCGTAATGCCCAGCACAGTCGGGATGGAGTCAACCGCGAAGACGATGTCCGTCGTCCCCAGCGAGATCACGACAAGCAGGAACGGCGTCGCCATGCGCACGCCCTTCGACATGGAGAAGAATTTGTGCCCGTCATATGAAGGCGAGACTTTTGTGAACTTGCGGGCCACCCGCAGCGCCAGATTCTTCTCAGGGTCAACCTCGTGACTGCCGCTGAAGGCCAGCTTGTACGCGGTATAGACAAGGAACCCGCCCAGGGCGAACAGCACGGGCGCGAAGGCGTTCATGACCGAGATGCCCAGGGCTATGAAGACCGCCCGCGCCAGCAGCGCGCCGATGATGCCGAAGAAAAGCGCCCTCGCCTGATACTCGCGCGGCAGCCGGAAATAACTGAACAGCACCAGGAACACGAACAAGTTGTCTATCGAAAGCGCCCGCTCGACAACGTATGCGGTCAGGTACTGAGCTCCCTGGTCCGTCCCGATGAATGCGAACATCCACACGGCCACGCCGCCCGCTATCGCCGTCCACAGCAGCGTGACGAGCGTGGCCTCCTTCATGCCGACCACATGGTCCTTGCGAGTCAGCACGCCGAGGTCAAGGACGAGCAGGGCTACCAGGAACAGGTTGAACCCTATCCACTGGCCCATGCTCCAGACGTATCCGGAATCTTCCATGCTTCAACAACCGGGCGGCTCACGCCCGCTTTCCTTCCTGTATCGCCGGCCCGTGGGCTGGCGGTCGCTCTGTCTGCGTCGTCAAGGCTGTGCCGGGGCCGCGGTCACACAGGCCCGGACGCGCTGACGGGCCGCCCAAGCGGCCCATCAGCGCATTCGACGAAGTGTAGAGCAAATCTACAGGCAGGTCGCCGTAAATGCTGAGGGGCGCCTAAGCGGCGCCCCTCACTGAACATCCGCACTCGCCAGTTATGTGGCCTTTTCAATCAGGTAGACGTGCGGACCGCTGGGTGTATTGACCTTCACCTTGTCGCCCACGCCGCGACCAAGGATAGCGGCCCCGACAGGTGAAACCACGGAAATCTTGCCATTGAGCGGGCTGGCCTCGTTTGGCTCGACCAGCTGGTAGGCCATGACGCGCTCCGAGGCGGTGTCCTTTAGCGTTACCCTGCTGCCGATTTGCACGCGGCTGCGGTCTTTGCCGTCATCATCGAGGATGACGGCATGCTTAAGCGTGCCTTCGATCTCGCGGATGCGCGCCACGACCATACCTTGGTTCTCGCGTGCCGCCTCGAGTGGAGAGTTCTCGCGCACGTCCTTGTCTGCCGCTGCCCTGTGAATTTCAGAGGCCAGGCGGACGCGCTCTTCCTGGAGCTGGGCCAGACGTTTGGTGAGGTCGCTGTGACCTGCCTTGGTCAGTTTGATCTCCGTGGACGAGCCGGAGATCGTCTTTCCCTTCCCATTGGCCGTCCGGCCCTTCCGGATGCGCAGGTGCAGGCCCAGGTTAGTCTCTGTGTGCCCGGACTTCTTCAGGTAGTTGAGGAAGTTCTTGACCGCGCCCATGCGCTCTGCTGCGTCAGCAGTGGTGGCGCGCGGGGCGTAGATTTCCGAGTACTCTCCAATTTCTGAGGCTATCAGCGTGGACGCTGACTTATCACCGACCCATCGTATAAACTTAGAGATCTCTGGCTGGGCCTTCTGCTTCGTCTCCTGTGGCAGGCCACGGACGTATTCCTTTAGGATGTCGCTGAGTGGCAGGGCCCGGCTGCTCCGGGACTCCTTCTCGGGTGCGGTCTTAGTCTGAGTCGCCAAGTGAACGCTCCTGACCGGAAGGGGCTGAAGAGTCCGGAAGCTCGTGGGATGCACGGCAACCCGCCTCTGAAACCTGCCTGCCGAACTTAAATTGTATGAACACCCGTTCGATGGGTCAAGTTCGATCTACGGTTTTCGTATTGACACCCCAAATTAGTCGAACGTACAATCGATCGTTTGAAGGCTTATGGCAAAAACATTCAGGACATATCAACCTAAAAAACGCCGCAGGCAGCGAACCCACGGGTTCCGCACCCGCATGAGCACCCGAGATGGCCGCCAGGTCGTCGCCCGTCGTCGCGCCCGTGGCCGGCGGCAGTTGACGGTCTGATCAGCGCGCCACTCGCATAGCGATGGGACTGCCCTCGGGGCAGCGCATCCGCAAGCCCGAACAGTTCAGAAGAGTCCTGACAAAAGGCCGTAGGGCCTCAGACTCCCTCCTGACTGTCGCGGCGGCGCCTCATGCTGGAGACGGTCCCCGCTTTGGGCTGTCCGTGAGCAAGCGCACTGGCAACTCCGTCGAGAGGAACCGCACGAAACGCAGGCTTAGAGAGGTACTGCGCCTGGCGGGAGTGGCGGATCCGGTGAGCATTGTGGTCACTGCCAGGCCAGCCGCCTCTGGCGCGACCTTTCAGGAGTTGAGAGACTCTGCCTCGAGGCTGCTGTTCAGGCTGGGCGTGGCGTCCAGAGGGAGCTTGAATGGGCAGAAGGGGTTGGAGATGCCACGGTCTGACACCTCGCCCGGACAGGCCAGCGCCTTAAAAGGTTCAGGGTAGTAACAACAATGAAGCGCGCTGCGCTCGCAATGATGCAATTTTATAAAGCAGCGATCTCTCCGTACATGCCTGGCATGTGCAAGTACGAACCGTCCTGTTCTGCTTATGCCGGACAGGCAATAAGGGGCCATGGCGCAGTGCGCGGCTCCTGGATGGCAGTGCGCAGGCTGGCCCGCTGCCACCCATGGCGAAAAGGCGGATACGACCCCGTCCCGGAACCCCGATAAGACAACACCACGCTGCGCCATGCCAATACCATCATCCAGTGATCCGGCCGCGTGACGCAACATGAAACCTGGAGGCCCGACACGGTTCCGAACACACTAAGCACCGCCTACGCGCGGCCCATGCCGTCCCTCTGGTTCGCAGCCCGGCGCAGGCTCTTTCTTGCGTCTGTGGCCGTGTCCTTCCTCCTGATCTTGGCAGCCGCCTGCAGCAATAAGGACAGCATCCCGTCCGGCGGCTGGTCAGGCCCGGTCGCGAGCGATGGCTACCTCTATCTGGGTGCGAGTGGGACGGGTGGCTCTTTAATCAGGATAGACGCCAACAGCGGCCGCCTTGACACCAGCTGGCAATACCCGGCGGGCAAGGCCGCCCTGGGGTCTATATATGGGGCGCCACTTGTGAGGGACGGCGTCATCTACGGTGCCGGGTACACCTGTAAGGGCAATGTCTGCTCTGCTGAAGTCGCTGCTGTTGACGCTGCCTCCGGCAACCCCGTTTGGGCCGAAGGCGGGTATGACCGCGAGACAAAGATCAGCGGGCGTCTGGGCGCCGGATCAAATGTCATAGTCTTCGGCACTTCACAGGTAGGCAGCGAAGACAGCACCCCCGGTTATCTATTCGCGCTCGATCCTGCGCGGGATGCGGGCAAGCCGTTGGCGGAACGTGTCCAGCAACGTCTGGTTTGGAAGCTGCCCGTGGACGGGGCCATTGTGAGCGGGCCAGCCGTCGTTGATGATGTGGCCTACTTCGGCACCATGTCCCGCACCCTCTACGCCGTGGACCTGAAGGATGACGCCCGCTACCGGGACAATGTCTCGAAGCGCGTTCTGTGGTCATTCAAGTCGGAAGGCGCCATCATCGCCACTCCTCTGGTTGCCGGCGGACTGGTTTACTTTGGTGACTTTCAAAACCAGTTCTATGCCCTTAACGCAAACGCCCGCCGCAGTGGCCGCTCAGGTCCAGTGTCGGCGGCTGAAGGTGAATGGCAGGTCGAGGCGAAGGCATGGTTCTGGGCTCAGCCGGTCACGGAAGCTGGCGTCATCTATGCCGCGACCCTCGGCGGCCATATTTATGCGCTTGACGCGAAGACGGGCGACTCTGTCTGGCCAGAGCCAGCGGTAATTGAGGGACAGGTCATAGGCACCCCGGTATTTGTTGAGACACAGCGCGGCCGCGCGCTGGCTGTGCCGTCCACAAAGACGGATGTTGTGCTGATCAAGCTCTCGGACGGTTCCGCGCAGGGGTCCCTTTTCACGGGTGGCTCTGTGAAGTCATCGCCTTTTGTATCTGGTGACTTCATCTTTGTTCACGCTCTGAATGGCGAGTTCTACACCTTCTCGGCGAAGAGCCAGGAAGAGCGTTCGTGCCTGCAGACGCGAGGCAAGGAGGCTGGCGCTCGTTGCAAGTCCTAGCCCACCCTCTTTCTGACAGGCGTCCTGCGGGCGCCGCCACTGCTACCGGAGGAACTACTTAGTGGAAATCCTCGGCATCCTCTGGAACCAGGGAATCATGCGGCCCATGATCAACAGCATCGCGCTGTTGTATGACGTCCTGTTCAACAATTTCGGCCTCAGCATCATCGTCTTCACCGCAGCCATCCGGATCGTCATGATCCCGCTCGCCGTCCGCCAGATGCGGCAGATGAAGAAGATGTCCGAGCTGCAGCCCAAGATCAAGGCGCTGCAGGAGAAGTCAAAACAGAAGAGTGGCCGCGAGGATCGCCAGGCGATCCAGCGTGAGACGATGAAGCTCTACAAGGAGGCTGGCGTCAACCCCGTTGGTTGTCTGGGCCCATTCTTCTTGCAGATCCCCATCTGGATCGGCCTGTACAACGCCATCCTGCGTGTCGTACCGCCCACTCCGGAGGGCCTGGCGAACCTGTCAGGTTCTCTGTACTCGTGGAACCCCGCTGCGAACGACATCCCTTTCAACGCGCGCTTCATCGGCATGGACCTGGTGGACTTCGTCCAGGCCTCTCCCGTCCCGTACAACATCCTCTTCCCGGTGCTCGTCGGCGCGTCCATGTGGCTGCAGCAGAAACTCAGCACGCCGCCTTCGACCGACCCTCGCCAGGCGCAGACCAACGCCATCATGCTCTGGACCATGCCGGTCATGTTTGGCTTCTTCACCCTCCAGTTCCCTGCGGGTCTGGCGCTCTACATCCTGTTCTCCAACATACTGGGCATCGTGATCCAGTACTTCATCGCACCTCAGCAGTCCAAAGACGCGCTAAGGTCAATGGCTTCCGTTACAACGTTTTTCAGACGGCGTAAGGCAGCGCTTGAGATCGCGGGGGCCGCGGTAGACACAAGTGCGCCGGAGCCGTCAGGGGAGAAGCAGTCAGATGGAAACCCGGACATTCACGGCGAAGACGGTGGACGAGGCGACAGGGGTAGCGCTGCGAGCGCTCGGCGCCAAGCTCGAAGACGTAGACATAACCGTCGTTAACCCCGGCCGTTCAGGCATCCTCGGCCTGGGCGGGGCGCCTGCGGTCATCGAGGTCAAACTCCTCAAGAGGCCGGACGCCCCTCAGCCCACGCCCGCGTCCATTTCACCACGGATCATCCCTGCAGAACAGGTGGAACGCCGCGAACGGCGCGAGCGCGCCCCTGGCGACCGCCGTGTGGCGGAGCGTCCCCAGATAGTGGCAGGGCCCGATGCACCCGCGCAGCCCGTTGCGCCTGGCGCAGAGACGGCAACATCGCCTGAGGACGAACGAGGCGACCGCAGGTTTGACCGCCGAGGACGGCGTGGGGGCCGCGGCCAGAGGCAGGACAGGGTAGAGCCCCGGCCCGCCGGCATCCCAGGGCAGGACATGCCGCCGTCTGGCAGGCCCGCTGTAGAAGGCAGGCCTCCTCGACGCGCAGCGACGCCAGAGCTGCCTCTGAATGAAGAAGTGCCTGCCGGGCCCGCCTCCGAAGAGGAGATGGCAGCCGAACAGGACTACCCCGAAGCCCCGCCCGCAGAGCGCGACGCAGAGGCGGAGCAGATGGTGGCCCAATTGCTTGGCTACCTCCTATCGTCCATGGGAGTCCAGGCGGAAACCTACGTACGAGACGACCTCGAGAGCGGATCCATCGTGTTCGAAATCGAGGGCGCAGACTCTGGACTGCTCATTGGCCGACGAGGTGAGACTCTGGCCGCGGTGCAGTTCCTCGTCCGCATGATCACCAACCGCCAGCTGGGCCGGAAGTGCTACGTCATCATCGATGTCGAGGGCTACCGGGAACGCCGTGCTGACATGCTGCGCCGCCTGGGTCGCAGGACCGCGGGCAGGGTTGCAAGTTCAGGCCGTCCGGCGTCTCTTGAACCCATGTCTCCAGCGGAACGCCGCATCATCCACATGGCCCTGGCTGACCACCCGCGCGTACGAACCGAGAGCGAAGGCGAGGGAAACCACCGGCGTGTGGTGGTGCTCCCCAGACGTGGAGGACCCATGGGAGGTGACCGCGGCCCGCGGCCCGATGCTCCTCCTATTGGTGACCGGCCCGGATTCCAGGACAGGGGCGGCGATCAGGGCCGCGGCCCGAGGCCGGATGCCCCGGCAGGCGGCCAGCCCGGGTTTCAGGACAGAGGTCCGCGTCGCGGGTTCGGCAACCGCAGAGGCGGTGGTGGTGGCTGGCGCGGCCGCCGCACTGCCGATCGCGAGCAGGGCTCGATGTTGAACGGACCCGCCGGCGAACCGGGCCAGCAGGACCGTCCGTCGTCCGAGCCTAACATCAGCGACGCCAACCCCGAAGACCGCTCGTAGCCCTACCGTCTCCGTGGTCACCGGGTGAGGGCATCAAGACTAGATATTGACTTGAACACTGAGGCCTGACGGCCAGCCGTCAGGCCTCAGTGTTTCCCGACTGCTTCTCGCACAGCGCCCTTATCCGGCATCCCGAACGTCTTCCTGTGCAGGACCTCCCCAGTCGATCCGATCACGAGATACGTCGGCGTGCCTGTCACACGATAGCGGCGCATGAGCTCGCCTCCGATGACATCGCGTACGTTCACACGCAAGACCGTAGCGGTACCGCTGAGTTCCTCCGCCAGCCCTTCGACGAAGGGCTCCGCCGCCAGGCACTGGCTTCAGGTGTTCGAAAAGAACTCGATGAACACAGGCTTCCCGCCCGCCTGAGACTGTGCGATAAGATCGTCCACCTCCGTTGTGCTGGAGACTGTGCTCTCTCCGGGCCTCAGGTAGACGTATCCGCCGAGGACGAGTGCCACGCAGGAAGCGACAACGAGTGCCCGTGTCTGCCACCGTTTCGCGGGTAACAGAAGGGCTAGCGCTATAGCGAACGCAGCCAGCAGCAGGAGGAACGAGTTGTAGTTAATGAACCGTGCCATAGCGCCTCACTTTTCAGCAACAGTCCCCTCTCCCCCTTGCTGCTGAGGATTGGGGTTAGGGGAACTTTCCGCGCAGTGTGAGAGAGAAGCATCGCTCTCACACTGCCCCTCTCCTGCTGGGCGAGGAATCCGTTCTGCCAGCAGAGTCAGATACACAGTCACCCATGCTTCGCGATGCGTTCCACGGCCCGCTCGATGTACCCCTTATTCAACTCGTACCCGATATAGCGTCTTAGAGAGCCA
>SHXW01000020.1 GCA_009693115.1 Dehalococcoidia bacterium
ATTGAGGCCATGGGTGAGATCAATGTGACCCGCTTTGCCATGGAGATCGCGGCGCCGCAATCGCATGGCGCCGGCGTCCTTGCCAAGTTCCCGAAGGACAAGATCCTGGGGCTGGGAGTGATAGACCATTGCGATGCAAGGGTGGAGGACACCGAGACAGTGGTCAGCAGGGTCGAGGCGGCCCTCCGGTTTGTGCCACCCGACCGTGTGACTCTGAACCCAGATTGCGGGTTCTCGCCAAGCGCGCAGAATCCGATGGACTTCGACGAGGCGTACCTGAAGCTCGCCGCCATGTGCCGTGCTGCCGGGGTGTTGCGGGCGAGGCACGGCAGTTGAGCCTGTGAGCAGACCCGGAGCTTCCATCCCGACTGGTCTGTCAGATGGGAATGGCTCAGGGAGTGCTCAGCGGCGGGTCGTGCGCCGTGCCCGAGTCTCGCCATGCGATCACCCGTTGCATCAGTAGTGCTCAACGGCGGGTTGTGCGCCGTGCCCGAGCTTGTGGCAGTGTCCCGCCCTGTGACTTCCAGGTCGCGCTTATATTCGCGGCAAGCGCGTCCCGGTCGAGGTCGTAGCCCAACCCCGGCTTGCCGTTAAGGGTGACGCAGCCGTCATGGAAGTTGAGCTTCTCGGTCAGGAATTTCTGGTAAGACGGGATTGCGCCCATCGAGTGCTCAAGCCGGTAGAAGTTCGGGATGTTCATGCACACGTGCGCGCCTGCGACCACCTGCAGCGGTCCCATGGCGTTGTGCGGCGATACGGGCACGTAGTAGGCCTCCGCCATTGTCGCAATCTTCTTGAGTTCGCTTATGCCGCCGGTCCACACGACGTCCGGCATGATGTAGTCGGCCAGGCGGTTTTGCAGCACTGGCACGAAGTCGTAGCGCGTGAACAGCCGTTCACCCACGCAAATGGCGGCCCGCACGTGCTCCCGCACCTGACGTAGAGCTTCATAACTCTCGGGCGGAACGGGCTCTTCAAACCAACCGATCTTCGACTGGTCGAAGAGGTTGTTCGCCAGCCGGATCGCGGTGCCTACGTTGTAATGCCCGTGCGCGTCGATCAGGATTTCGTGTTGCGGGCCGACAGCCTCACGGACTGCGGCAACAATGTCATATCCAAGCTGCTCGCCCTGGGCCGAAATCTGACCGTCCACATACCGCGTATGGAAGGGCCGCATCTCCAAGAAAGGGTCCAGTTTGCAGGCAGTATGCCCGGCCTTGAGCATGACGGACTTGGCCGCCCTGGCGTATTCCTGCGGGGTGCTGCAGCCGGTGAACCACCCATTGGCGTACAGGCGGACATCAGTTCGGAATTTACCACCGAGCAGATCGTACACGGGTCTGCCCAGTGCTTTGCCCTTGATGTCCCAGAGTGCGATGTCTATCCCAGATATGGCGGATGTCGGCAGGCCACGCGCTCCCAGATAGGTATAGCGCCGGTACAGCTTGTGCCATAGGCGTTCGATATCGGCCGGGTCCTCACCTTCAAGCGCTTCTTTGCAGGCGAGTACAGCGCTGGCAGTCAGGAACGAACCGCCCCCCGGATAGTTCGTGCACTCGCCCCACCCAGAGATCCCCTCGTCAGTGTCAATCTCGACGAAGGTCCACTCGCGGTGTTCGGGGTTGGCGGTGGCGCTGCCTATTAGCGGCAAGCCCGGGTTTACGACGTAGGCACGGACGTCTGTAATCTTCACGTGACGGCCCTTTCGCGCATCGAGCGCACCATTACGCACTCGCGGCAACCGCACAGGGAACAGTTCTGCCGGGAAGTCCGGCGTGCGGCACCGCGGCGTGCGATTCTACGCTCATGGCTTGCACTGAGGCGCCGCGGCAGTCAAGACGTGATGTCTGGCCGGTGCGCATTTCCCCCGGGCAGGCTGGTTTACGCCGTCCTGTATTCGGTCACAAATCCAACAGGCGGGCTCCCGCCTGAAACCGCACATTGGGCATGTAGTGGGGATCCGCATGCAACGCCTCATAACCTCGATATGATCATGAAATCCTGTCGAGATGAGCAAGATAGGTTCAAGACCTCTCCCTCAACCTGACCACCTTCCGGCGGGAGTGGGATTTTCTGGATAGCCTCTGGTTCCGTAAACTGACTGGCTAGACCAGTGAAGGGGACCGCGCTGGCAAAGGGTTTCACTTGACGTACGTTGAATACATAGAACGTCCTTCGCTCAACCGCACCATCCTGATCTTGGCCATGTCAGGGTGGCCCGATGCAGCGGAGGCAGCAACGCGCTCCGTCATCGAACTCGTCCGGCTCCTGCCCGCCACGAAGTTCGCCTCGCTCGATCCCGAGGACTTCTATGACTTCTCGCAGCGCCGGCCCTGGGTAAGCACGACCCCGGACGGCAACCGTAAAATGGCGTGGGTTGCGAACGATTTTTACTATTGGCAAAGCGCTGAACATGGGCACCCAGGCGGCAGGGACATACTCGTGTTTCTGGGGTCCGAGCCGCACACGAAATGGCGTACCTACCGTGATGCCGTGGTGGCAGTTGCTCTTGAGTGCAAGGTGGAGCTACTCCTGGTCGCGGGCTCACTGCTCGCCCAGACACCACATACGCGTCCGCCTCGGGTCATGGGTTCCGCCAGCAAATTGAACCTGGGGCCGGGGTTGGAACACATAAAGTTCACACCGCCGGGGTATGAAGGACCGTCCAGCATGACATCCGTGTTGATGGAGGCGATGGGCAGCCGCGGCATCCCGCAAGCGAGCCTGTGGGGCCACTGCCCTCACTATGTGCAGATGGCGCAGAACCCGGCGATCAGCCTCGCCTTATTGAAGGAGGTACAGTCGTTCCTTCCTGTGAAATTGAACCTGTCCCGCCTTTCACGCGAGGCCGAGCAGTTCCAAAGCGGGTTGGAACGGGCGCTCCTGGGCAAGGGTGACATATCGGCATATGTGAAGCGGCTTGAGGAAATGTACGACGCCGACGCGCGTAAGCCTCTCGAACAGCAGTCATCACAGCCAGAGCCAGCGGAACTATTGAATGACCTTGAAGAGTTCCTCCGCCAGCAGCGGCGCGAGTCGACCGAAGATTCTGGAGAGCAAAAGAGTTGAGCAAACTAAGTGACCGGCTTACAAACCTGGGCCAGGCCGTGCCGCAGAAGATGGGTTTCGGCCAGGTGCGCGAGAAGAAGCGCAACCCTGTCGTCCTGATCGTGGGCGTCGTCGAGAGTAATGGTAAGACAGGCCCGGCGGGTGAGTTCGCCGACATATTCCTGTTGCGCTCAAAAAAGGGAGGCAAGCCAGCAACCGTGAAGCCTGACCGCGAGGGGCTCTGGGGTGTCGCGATCTCGGACTGCACTGTCGGCGATCTGGCTTCCCTCAAAGAAGCGGGCTGCGACTTTATCCTGATCGAATCGGAGTCTGCCTCAGGCGCCGCCCTGCGTGATGACGGGTTGGGACGCGGTTTCGTTGTACCGGATGGTGTGACTGAGAACCGCGCTCATGCGATAGACGACCTGCCGCTGGACTACCTGCTCCTCCGCGGCCTTTCTAGCAAATGGCCAGTGACGGTGGGCGGGGCGTTGGACCTGCAGGAAAAGGTCTCGATGTTCACGAAGCACATCTTTCTGGAGATCAACGCGGCGCCGTCGAAAGAAGACCTTGAGCTGCTCAGAGACATGCCTGTGTCAGCGTTGGTTGTGGACCTTGGAGTTCAGGACGCGCAAGAGTTGCAAGCTCTCAAGAAGGCAATCTCTGAACTCGAGCCCCGCAAGCAACGCAGCGAGCTCGTGGCGGTGCTCCCTGCCAATATGCAGAGCAGTTCCACCGCGCATTCGCACGATCCTGAACCGGACCACCAGGACGATGACGACGACGAGTCCTGAAGGTTGTCCGGAGATTGCATGTCCAAGTTGACGTCCATGCCCTCATCAGCGCCCAGCCCACTTGGCACACAACTCCCGCTGGGAGATGGGTCCGGATGAGCCATGCTCCTTAATTATCTGGCTCTGCTCCGGCAAGATCCCCTGGCATGGCTCTGGCTCATGTTCATGGGCGTTTCTGGGGTTGTGCTTGCGATTACGGTCCATGAGGCAGCGCACGCGTGGGCAGCTTCCAGGCTGGGAGACCGAACGGCCCGGGACCTCGGGCGTGTGAGTCTGGACCCACGCCGGCACGTCGAACCGTTGGGACTGCTGTTGTTCGTAATCGCCTCGTTCGGGTGGGGCCGCCCGACACCCGTCGATCCGGCGCAATTCAGCGGCGACCGCCGGGCCGGAATGGGCCTGGTATCCGCGGCGGGCCCGGCCTCAAACCTGATCACCGCCGCCCTGCTCGCTCTGCCAATCAGGGCCGGCCTTGCTGAATGGGGGTCCCCGTTCAGGGTTGTGGGGTTGCCGCAATCTCCGTCTGAACTCGCAGGAGACTTCCTCTCGTATGCTATTCTCTTCAACGTCATCCTCGCCCTTTTCAATCTCATTCCTTTAGCCCCACTGGACGGGTTTAAGGCGGCGGCCGCGTTATTGCCGAAGCGCCTTGCGAACGAATTCGAGAAACTGGAACGATTCGGACCATTCCCGCTCCTGTTTCTCCTGATCATTAGCATCGTCCTCCCGTTCTCTATCATCGGAGTCTGGCTGGTTCCTCTTTCCAACGCGGTCAGCCGGGCCCTGGTTGGGCATCCGCTGTACTGACAGGCCAGTATTCGTTGATGACAGGAGACGCCCTCTCCCCCGAGGGAAGGGGTGAGGTGGAAGTCCTTGAACTCACCCAATACACTCTGTAACTCAACCATGTTTGTATTCGGATAATCACCACGAGGGCACAGCGGCCCGTACACACGCAGCCAGCAAGGGACCACACATGCAGATCACGATCATAGGATTGGGACACGTCGGCAGTTCCCTCGGCATGGCCCTACGCGCCGCCTACCACGGCAAGGGCGAAGTCGTCGGATACGATGCCGATCCCAAGACGCACAACGAGGCGAAGAAGAGCGGCGCAGTGGACCGCACCGAGTGGAATATGGACGACGCGGTTCGCGGTTCGGACATGGTCGTGGTGGCGGTGCCGGCATCAGCTGTGCGAGACATTTTCGAGGCGGTGGGCCCGCACCTCAAAGAAGGCGCCGTCGTTACAGACACAACGGCCACGAAGAGGCAGGTGCTGGCCTGGGCAGACGAACTGCTGCCCGCGACGGTAGGTTTCGTCGGCGGCAACCCGCTGGTCGGCGGTGGCAAGACTGGTGCGAAGGACGCCTCTCCGGCAATCTTTCAGGGCGCGAAGTACGCAGTCGTGGCATCACCGAAATCTCCGCAGGCCGCCGTAGCGTCCGTCGTGAAGATGATCGAGGACATCGGCGCGCAGGCCTTCTTCCTGGACAGGGACGAACACGACAGCTTTATCGCTGCCATGACCGGTCTGCCTGTTGTCGTCGAGGCGGCCTTGATGCTGGCGGCAGCCAAGAGCCCTTCATGGCGTGAGATCAGCCGCTTTCTGGGCGATGAATTTAAGAATTCAACAACACTTGCGGGCGCAGACCCGGCAGTGACGCACGGGATGATCCGCACCAACACTGACATGATGACCCACTGGATCGAGGAGATGATCGCCCAGCTCCAGCAAATCAAAGGCATGGTGGAAGACGAATCACGGGATGACTCGGACGGCCCGCTTATGAATGCTCTGATAGCCGCCTGGGAGGCGAGGGCCCGCATGGAGGCGGGTATCGGCCAGAGCGATACCCTGCGCGAAGCAATGCCGACAGCGAGTGACGGCATGATGCAGATGTTCCTTGGCTCCGGCGTCTCGAAGATGATGAAGAGAACCGAAAAGGTGAGGGACCCGCACGAGTACGACCGCCGTCGCCTGACCTGACGGTCTAACATGGTGAAGGTGACTCTGCCACCCCCTCGGTGATGAGGGGGTGGTTCGCGATGAGAGAGCGTCGAACGCGAACATGCCCCGCCCGGGAACAGCACCAAACGTTGTGTGGTTCCCCACCGCGCCCGCCTCCGGCGCGCATCCCTCTCCCGCAATGGGAGTAAGAATCTTGGGATAACCGCTCATGTCCACTCACACTGTCGTCCGCCCGAAGAAGCTGCGCGGGGAGATTATCGCTCCCGGGGACAAGTCAGTGTCCCACCGGGCCGCCATGCTCAACGCTATTGCACACGGCACGGCAACAGTCACGAACTATGCCCCCGGCAACGACTGCGCCGCCACGGTCAACATCCTGCGTATGCTCGGTATCGACATAGAGCGCACGCCAGCGAAGGGTCAGGGCGGTGACACCGTCATTGTCCACGGAAGAGGCTCCGAAGCGCTGCATGAACCAGATGACATCCTCTATGCGGGGGGCAGCGGCACGACCATGCGCCTCATGTCCGGCATCCTGGCGGGCAGGCCATTCATGTCTGTGCTGACCGGCGACGAGACGATCCGCGTCCGCCCAATGGACCGCATCCTGAAGCCCCTCGGCCAGATGGGAGCGCTCGTCCATGGACGCGCCGGAGGCAGGCTGCCTCCGATCGTGTTTTCCGGAGGGCAAATCAAGGGCATTGAATACTCGATGCCGGTGGCCTCGGCGCAATTGAAGTCGTGTCTGGTCCTGGCCGGTTTACGCGCCACAGAACCGACAGTGCTGCACCAGCCTGCCGAGTCTCGCGACCACACGGAACGCATGATGCGGGCTATGGGCGGCAATATCAGGACGGACGGCCTCACGGTCACGGTAGTACCCGGCGACCTTCACGCAGTTGATGTGCCAGTGCCCGGAGATATTTCGTCCGCGGCTTTCTGGATTGTGGCCGGCCTCATCCACCCTGATGCCGAACTCCTGGTACGCAACGTGGGCATCAACCCGACCCGCGCCGGAGTCATCGACGCTCTGAGGCTCATGGGCGCTGACCTGCGGTATGACAACGAGCGCGACGTGGCAGGCGAGCCTGTCGCAGACATCATCGTGAAGTCCAGCCATCTGCATGGCGCACACATCGGCGGCGACCTTGTCCCCCTCCTGATCGACGAGATCCCTGTGCTCGCTATCGCCGCTGCCATGGCAGAAGGCCGCACCGAGTTCACGGACGTCGTCGAGTTGCGCGTGAAGGAGACCGACCGCATAGCCGCGACGGTTGACTGGATGACGTCGGCAGGTGTGATAGTGGAGTCCACAAAGGACACCATGGTCGTTCATGGCGCCGGGCACATCCGTGGCGGCGAGTACAAAAGCTACTCGGATCACCGGATGGCGATGAGTCTGGCCGTGGCCGGGCTGGTGAGTGATACGCCTGTAACGGTTATGAACTCCGAGGCGGCAGCGAAGTCGTATCCCGGCTTCTGGGACGACATGGAGCGCTTCGGCCTACTCGCAGGCTAAACCGGGCGCTCCGGTCAAAACCTGCCTGCGGTAGGTGTAACCTTTCCTGCTGATGTCAATCCGGGGCGCGCCAAGCGTCCCCGCGCCCGCAGGCAGGACCATCATAGGCACGCCCATCATAGTGGTCGTATCCGGCCCGTCCGGTGTAGGCAAGGACACGCTCATCGAGCGCATGGCCCAGATGGGGCATGCGCACCACTTCACGATCACGGCGACTACACGCCCTTCACGTCCGGGTGAGCGTGAAGGTGTGAACCACTTCTTCGTTACTCAAGACAAATTCTTCAACATGGTCGCCGCGAATGAACTCCTCGAATGGGCGCACGTATACGGGAACTACTACGGCGTCCCGAAACAACAGGTGCGGGACGCCATCGCCAGAGGACAGCACGTCATCGTCCGTGTTGATGTGCAGGGGGCGCGCCGCATCCGGGAGGTCCTGCCGGAAGCACTGTTCATCTTCGTGACCCCACCTTCTCTGGCAACGTTGCGGGCGCACCTGATCAAGCGCGGTGTGAACTCGCCGGAGGATATAGAGAGACGTCTCGCGGCGGCAAAGCAGGAGATGATGGAGGCGGACAGTTTCGATTACAGGGTACTGAACGAAGAGGGCAGGCTTGACGAGACGGTGGCTGAAATGGCGAGGATCATCGACTGGGAGGCCAACCGCGAACCCCGGCGGAACATCGTCCTGTGAGTGTTTGATTACCTATGGTCGCCTGTCCGAATACCTCGGCAACCATCGCGTTGAATAGAGGGGGATATGTTGGGAGGCGCCGCATGAGGCCAGTGCATGCCACAACCAAGACCCCCCTTCGCTCCGCTCTGGATCGGCCAGACGAATCAAGCCCTGGTTGTGCCAACGGGACTGGTGAATTTCATTGAACCTCCTCAATCTGAGCAGAGACGGTGTGTTCGCTGATGATGCCGCCATTCATATGGTGGCAAGAGACGTCGCCCCGGGCCAGAGCAGCCCCATCGAGCGGCATCCAGACTCGGACGTGGCGTTGCTCTTCTTTGAGGGCCAGGGCGAAGTCCATGTTTCCGACCGCGTCCACACGTTCAAGGCCGTGCAGTTCGCGCATGCCCGTTCAGGCACGGCGTTTCGAATACAGAACACGGGCGAAATAAACCTGCGGTATTTGATCGCCGTCTGCCCGCCTGGGCGGGTTGAACACCCGCGCAGCCTCGACGCTAAGGGAGGCCCTGGTGGAGTCACCGTCCTAAAGGTTGACCAGTACGACCGCATCCCGGATTCGGGCTACGTCCGGGGAGGCATGTTTTTTCTGGAACCGGGTGGTGTCATTCCGCAACTGAGCCAGGACGAGTCAACGAAGATATTTGTCGTGCTCAAAGGGGAATGCGAACTTACAGTGAAAGACGTGACGAAGCGCGTGGTACTTGGAGATGTGATCGTCATCCCACCGGACGCGACGCACAGGCTCCGGAACCCCGGCGCAGAGAAGCTGGCGATGTGGGTCACGGTAGCGCCTAACACATCGCCTTCGCACACGCGCTATGAGCAGCGGGTGGACGGATCGTGGAAGCGCGTAACGCCTCGGGCTGGCGAACGTCTCTAATGTCTGCCCGGATCACAGACTCCGGTACTAGCCAACGCCATTTCGCTCGACCCCTGCCGGTGTAACAGGGGATTTCCGTATAGCGTGCAGTGGGAACTTCCCACACCGGCCCGTGCTACTCCTGAGATAATCCCGTCCATGAAAATCGTCATCGCCCCGCAGGGGTTCAAAGGCAGCCTCACCGCTCTTGAAATCGCCCGCGCCATCGAAACCGGCATCAAGCGCGCCATGCCCGACGCCGAAACCGTCCTCGTACCCGTCGCCGACGGCGGCGATGGCACGCTGCAGGCCCTTGTTGATTCATCGGGCGGACGCATCGTTACATCAACCGTCACCGGTCCGCTTGGGAAACCTGTGCAGGCCCAGTGGGGCGCAATGGGCGACGGTGTGACCGCGGTGATCGAAATGGCACGCGCCTCGGGCCTGGCGCTCATCAAGCGAGAGGAGCGGGACCCACTCCACGCGACCACGCGTGGCACCGGCGAACTCGTCAAGACGGCCCTCGACGCCGGATTGCGCAGGTTCATCGTCGGAATCGGTGGCTCTGCGACGAACGACGGAGGCGCCGGTCTGGCGCAGTCGCTCGGGGCGCGATTACTCGATAAGTCGGGCATGGACCTGGAGCCTGGTGGCGCGGCTTTGGCGCACCTCGACCGGATCGATGTGTCGAAAATGGATCCGAGGCTCAAGGAATCAAAGTTCACAGTCGCGTGCGACGTGAACAACCCGCTTTGCGGCGCCACGGGAGCGTCGGCAATTTTCGGCCCTCAGAAAGGCGCGACACCAGAGATGGTGAAGCAGTTGGACGCCGCTCTGGGGCACCTGGCGGATGTGATCAGACGAGACATTGGAGCGAACGTGAAGGACAGGCCCGGCGCTGGCGCGGCGGGAGGCCTCGGCGCAGGGCTGATGGCGTTCGTGGACGCTGAATTGCGTGCTGGCGTGGACATCATGCTAGAAGCCGTGGGCCTTGAAAAGCTGCTGCCGGGCACCGACCTTGTGATTACGGGCGAGGGACAGATTGACAGGTCAACCGTGTTCAATAAGGCTCCTGTCGGCGTGGCTATGCTGGCGAAGAAGCGTGGCATCCCGGTGTTCGCGCTCGCCGGATCGCTCGGCGATGGCTATCAACAAGTGCACCAGCACGGCATAGACGCCGTCTTCAGCCTCGTGAATGGCCCCATGTCGCTGGACGATGCGATGGCCCGGACAAGTGATCTGATCTCAGCGCAGGCAGAAGAGATCGCGCGGGCCGTGCTGACCGCAACGTTGATCAAACGCCCATCGCAATAATTGTCGTACCTCTTTCGACAGCAACTATCTAAGAGTTCCCACCCCCTTCCCCATCAGCCGCAACTGGCGTAGTGGCCTGTTACCCCACCAGTACCAGATACGCCTCAAGCGGTCCGTGGATGCCCTGGACGATAGTGGCCTCGATATCGCCCGTACGACTCGGACCTGAGATCAGGTTCATCGAACTCGGTAGTTCTCCCCTGAGTAATGTTTCCCGTTCAAGGATGAATAGTTCGTCCAGCGAAGGGAGCACGCGTCCGCGCTCGATGATGGCGATGTGGCGGGGCGGAGCCAGCGAGATGAGTCGTGATAGACCGCGGCGCGGGTGGACGACGAGGGTGCCAGTCTCAGCGATGGCGTAATCACCCCCGGTAATTCCAGCCTCAACTGTGAACGCAGCCTGTCGAAGTGCTGCACGAGCGGAACCCGTGGCATCCTCCGCGCCACCCTGGAGACGAGCCATCACCTTCAGGCTGACGCCCGCGCTGGCAAGCGTCCGGTCAACAGGCACGCGCTCGAAAATGTCCTCCGTCGAGCGCAGGGCCGTGGAGATCCCTGTGCGGCGGCATATGTCAGCTACGGCATCGGCGGCGTCTTCGTGCGTGCCAGCGCGTGTGACAACCCAGCTACCCTTGCGAGCCGTTTCAGCAAGGGCGTCCAGCAGCGGTCCTGCATCTCTGGCCATCGCATCCCGGACAAGCGCTGCCTCCCTGATGAGGTTTGCGGGAGCGACGGACAGGCCGCTTTCAGGCGAAGGAGCAACGGGTACTGGTCGCCCTTCTAGTTTGCCAAGTGCGCGCTGGATGGTTGATAGGAACGTAGCACGGTCACTCATTGCGGAACTCCCCTGCCCATCATTCTCTTTTGCCATCTTGACTTGAATGACCGCTCCGCGGGCAATGGGAAGTCCCGGCTGACCGTCCACCCGCCGAGAAAAGGTGATCCTCGCCTTACCCACCCACGACGCGAGAACGGTTTGAGAACGATACGCCCGAGACGGGCCCCGGCGTCGAACCGACCGCGCCCTGTCATCCCGAAGCGCCAGGCCTTCCACATGAGCCGATCGGCAAGGCTCGCACTCTTTTTGCCGGGACGCGAAACCTCCCGCTGTTTACCCGCCAGTGTGCTTACATCCTGCACGCTCTTCCTGTCATCCCGACCCTGTTTCAGCCCTCCCCCGTCGTCTCGCAATTTCGCTACGTCCCCAGGCTGTTCAGCGCCACCCTCCATCGCCTGGCGGCGTAGCTCCAGGAGCATCCGTGGCAGGTCGATCTTCACAGGACAGGCCTCGCGGCACGCTCCGCAGAGCGACGATGCGAACGGCAGTGTGTTGGCTGACTTTTTGCCTGTCATGCCGGGAGTTACTACAGCACCAATCGGCCCGGAATAAACCGACCCATAGCTGTGCCCGCCGGCCTTGCGGTAGACCGGGCAGGCGTTCATGCACGCGCCGCACCTGATGCAATAGAGCGACTCGCGCAACGCAGCGTCCGCTAGGAGCCGGCGACGGCCGTTGTCTATGATCACCAGGTGAAATTCATCCGGCCCGTCCTCGTCTTGTGGCTTGCGCGGGCCGTTGATCATGCTTACGTAGGTCGAGATCCGCTGGCCCGTGGCGGACCTGATCAAGATGCGCAGGAAAAGGCCGAGGTCACGTACTGACGGGATGACCTTCTCCATGCCCATGCACGCTACGTGTATGCGTGGCGCGGACGTGGCCATGCGCCCGTTGCCCTCATTCGTAACGATGACTATGCTGCCCGACTCGGCGACGGCGAAGTTAACGCCAGTCACGCCCATGTCGGCCCGCTGGAACGCCGGGCGGAGTTGCTCGCGCGCCTGTCGCGTTAGGTCTTCAGCCCGCTCAAAACGCGTGCCGCCCGACTGCTCCGCAAGCAGGTCCGCCACCTGCTCCTTTGACTTGTGGATAGCCGGCGCAATGATGTGGTACGGCGGTTCTTTCGCCAGTTGGATGATGTATTCGCCCAAGTCTGTCTCAACAGGCTCGATGCCGACAGATTCGAGGGCGTGGTTCAGTTCCATCTCCTCGGACACCATGGATTTGCTCTTGATGACCGTGCGGACGCCGCGGGCCTTCGCCAGATCCAGCACGTAGGCGTTGGCATCTGCGACGTCTGCGGCGAAGAAGACGCGCCCGCCATTCTTTTCCACGTTGGTCGCCAGCATGTCCAGGTAGAAATCCAGATTCCCTATGACGTGCGCTTTTATCGCCCTGCCCTGCTCGCGCTGTTCCTCCCACCGGTCAGTCGCTGCGGCGGCAGTCAGGCGGTTCTTGTAGAAGCCGTTATAGACGGCTTCGAGCGCCTTCTGGAGGCGCGGGTCGGCAATCGCGCGGACAGCGGACTTTTTGAAATCGGCCGGACTGGTTTCCATGTCGCTACGGCCTCGTTGGACCCTTTCCCTCGGGTGCCCCCTGGGCGCGACGGGGTACCAGCGAGAGTGGGTCGCTGTGTGTGGGTGTAGGTATTCGTGCTAGTGCGCGGTCAAGGAGCTGGGCCATGTGAACCACCTGCACATCAGATCGCCTCCTCCTCAGCCCCCCGGCCATGTGCATGATGCAGCCCGCATCGCCTGCGATGAGTGTCTTCGCGCCCGTGGCGGTGACATTGTCCAGTTTCTCGTTCAGCATCGCCGTCGAGACGGGTGACATCTTGACCGAAAATGTGCCCCCAAAGCCACAGCACACCTCTGCACGTTCGAGAGGCGCCAGCGCGAGTCCTTTCACCCCTGCGAGCAATGCCGCCGGCTGTCTGTCCACATTCAGTTCGCGCAGGAGATGGCAGCACTTGTGGTAGGTGGCCTTCTCATCAAGTGCACCGCCAAGATCCGCACGACCCAGCACATCCACGATGAACTCCGAAAACTCCCAGACACGGTCTGCCGTCTGGCGGACCCGTGCAAGAGTCTCCGGCTCATCGTGAAAAAGCTCCGGGTAGAAGTTGCGCACCATCGCAGCGCATGAACCGGAAGGAGTGACGATCAAATTCTCTCCCTCGAATACATCGAGGAACCGCCGGGCGACGGGCTTCGCGTCGGACCAGAATCCTGAATTAAACGCAGGCTGGCCACAGCACGTCTGACCTTCCGGGAAGTCCACCTCTACGCCGAGCCGCTCCAGCACCCTCACCACGCTTTCGCCGGTTTCAGGCATGAACTGGTCAACGAGGCACGTCACAAACAGGGAGACGCGCTTGGGGAGAGCGGTTGGTTTGGGTCTCTGGGTGGCGTGCTGGCTCATGAAGGGCAAAGTTACCAGATGCCCCGGTGAGACCTGCTCACCCGGCGGCCTGTTGCGATATCTTTGTGGCCTGTTGTGTGATGGCTGGCAGCGTCCAGAGGCTCCGGGTCTCACACTTCACTGCAATCACAGCAGTTTTCTACATGTTTGTGGGTCCATCGATCAGCCCAAATTGACGGAGACGACAAGTGCCTGACCAGAAATACGATGTGGCGGTTGTCGGCGCGGGCCTCCTCGGCCTTTCGACGGCGATGAGCCTCCTGAAGCGCTACCCGAAACTGAAGGTGGGCGTCATCGAGAAGGGGTCCGAACCTGCGACCGGGCAGTCTGGCCACAACTCCGGCGTCATACATTCCGGCATCTACTACAAGCCCGGCTCATTCAAGGCCAAGTTCTGCGTCGAAGGGCGGGCCGAAATGGTCCGCTTCTGCGAGGAGAACGATGTCCCCTACGACCGCTGCGGGAAGGTCATCGTGGCGCTGCGGGAAGAGGAGCTGCCCCGCCTCCAGAGCCTGTACGAACGCGGCACGGCGAACAAGGTACCGGGCCTCGAAATTGTGTCAGCCGAGCGTGTAAAGGAGATCGAACCGCACGTCGCCGCGATCAAGGCGTTGTGGGCGCCGAACACGGGCATCGTGAACTTCGTGAAGGTTGCCGGCGTTTACCAGCAAAAGGTCCAGTCAGCCGGCGGGACCATCCACTTCAACTCTAAGTTGAACAAGGTTGTGCGCAACGGCCAGGAGACGACACTTGAGACATCGGGCGGCGCGTTCGGTGCCCGACATGTAATCAACTGCGGCGGCCTGCATTCGGACACGGTGGCGCGGATGATGGGCGTCAAGACGGACGTGCGCATAATCCCCTTCCGCGGCGAGTACTTCTCGTTGAAAAAGGATGCGGAGCGTCTGGTCAAGGGATTGATCTATCCCGTCCCTGACCCACAGTTCCCGTTCCTGGGCGTCCACTTCACCCGCACCATGAAGGGTTTCACCGAGGCTGGCCCGAACGCCGTGATGGCGACGGCGCGTGAGGGTTACCGCAAGCAGGACGTCAACGTTGCTGACTTCTGGGGCACACTGGCATGGCCGGGGTTCTGGCGGATGGCGCGCCAGCATTGGAAGACGGGCGTGATGGAGATGAACCGCTCGTACAGGAAGAGCGTCTTCGTGCGCGACCTGCAACGCCTGATCCCCGAGGTTACGAACGACGACCTGACGCCTGGAGGCTCAGGCGTGCGCGCTCAGGCCGTCGACCGCAAAGGGAAACTTCTGGATGACTTCAAGATTGAAGAGACTCCGAACGCGGTTCACGTCCTGAACGCACCGTCGCCGGGAGCGACAAGCTCGCTTGTCATAGGGCGTTATATCGTGGATCTGGCCGCCAGAAACTTTTCGCTGGGGTAGAGCAGCCAACGCGAAGTAGTGATGGCGAAATCAGCAGGTGCTGCACTGTCACACTGAACGGGATGCGCAGCACAAGACGAAGAAAACCGTCTCATACAACCCGGCGTTACCTCCGAGTCATATCGTTCGCTCCGCTCAGGATGACAGCTCCATCAGGTGGCACTACGCGTGCACAAGCAGGCGGCCAGGGTCCTCGAGAAGCTGTTTGACGCGGACGAGAAACCGCACCGCATCTGCGCCTTCGACGACACGGTGGTCGTATGTGACGGCCAGGTACATGATCGGCCGTATGACTACCTGACCTCCGACGGCCACCGGTCTTTCGACGATCCGGTGCATGCCAAGGATGCCGACTTGTGGCGGGTTGAGGATCGGTGTGGACATCATCGAGCCAAAAATGCCGCCATTCGTGATCGTGAACGTGCCACCCCGCAGCTCTTCAAGTGTCAGCTTCCTCTCACGCGCCTTCCCGGCTAGTGCGAGGATGTCCTTCTCGATCTGCGCGAAGCTTTTGCGGTCTGCATCTCGCACAATTGGCACGAGCAGGCCCTCATCCGCGGCAACGGCGATACCCATGTCGTAGTAGTGCTTGTATACAAGCTCATCGCCCTGGATTTCAGCATTCAGAACCGGGTGCGCCTCCAACCCGGCGACGGCGGCCTTGACGAAGAACGACATCAACCCCAGGTCAACGCCATGGCGTACCTTGAACTCTTCCCGGTGGCGGCGGCGCAGGTCCGCTATACCCGTCATATCCACCTCGTTGAAGGTGGTCGTCATCACGGCCTGTTGGTTTACCTCTGTGAGCCGACGGGCGATCGTCAGGCGGCGGCGGGAGAGTTTCACTCTCTCTTCACGCGCTCCGTGCGGGGCGGGGCCGCCAGAGGCTGAAGCGACAGACTGAGACCCGTCATGGGCCGCTGACACAGGCTTCCCAGCGATCGGAGAAAGAGGAACCGACGACGCGTCAGGCAGAGCTTGCGACGCCTGATGTGCATCGACATCCTCTCTGGTCACTCGTCCTCCGGGGCCGGTGCCGTGAACCTTCGAGATGTCAAGGCCTGCGCTCTCGGCGATTCGCCTGGCAACGGGGGTGGCGTCAACTGTTGCCGCGGGTGGTAGATGTGCAGGCCGGACATCAGGGGCTGGCTTTGGGGCGGCGGGAACGGGCTGTGAGGCGTGCGCCGACTGTGCAGGCACTAGCAAGGCGCCTGTGCCCTCACCGATCACAGCGAGTACATCGCCGGGGCGCACGATCTCGCCGGTCTTGCGGACAAGTTTGTCGATCTTCCCTGATTGACCGGCTGTTACCTCAACATTGACTTTGTCGGTCTCCAGTTCAAGTACAGCATCGCCTGCGGCGACAACGTCGCCCTCTTTTTTGAACCACTGGCCTACGGTCGCTTCAAAGACCGATTCGGCCATATGGGGAACTTTGATCTCAAACACCATTGATGACCCCGGAGAGCGTGACCTCTCACCTTAGACCCTATCCTGCAACGGGAGAGGCGATCGTACGGCGCCTCATTTCCTTCAGAACCATCTCTACATTAGCGGACGTTTCTGCTCCCCCATTATCCCGGTTGGCCGGGAATGGAAGAAATATAAAAGTAACAGCAAGGGCTATTCCGCCGCTCCCAGCGCCCGTCTGACAAGCCTGTCTTGAACGACCTTATGCCGCCAGTGTGCCCCCTCGGATGGGCTGGGCATCGCGGGCCTGCCCACATAGGTGAACGGCTGGTCATGCCCTAGCAGTTCGCGCAGTAGAGGACTGACAAATGCCCATGCCCCCCTGTTCTGCGGTTCCTCCTGCAGCCAGACTGTGTGTTTGACATTGGTAAAGCGGGCGATCTCACTACCCAACTGCCCCTTCGGGAAAGGGTAAAGCTGCTCGATCCGGACAATCGCAACGCCTTTCGCTCTCGTGTACTCCTCCGACGATGCGAGGTCGGCAAAAACCTTTCCGGTGCAGAGGATGAGCCTGTCCACGCCGGTGGCGTTAGCGCTATTGACGGTCTCAGTGATAACGGGCCTGAAAGCGCCTCCTGTCAGTTCAGGAACCGTGGACGCTGCGAGGGGGTGCCTGAGCAGGCTCTTGGGCGCCATTACGACGAGAGGGCGAGGACAGGTCTTGAGTTCTGAGGCCTGCTGGCGCAGGAGATGGAAATACTGTGAAGCGGTGGTCGGGTATACGACCCGGATATCATCGCCAGCGGCGAGCGCCAGAAAACGGTCAAGGTGCGCATTTGAGTGGTTGGCGCCCTGCCCTTCGTAGCCGTGAGGCAGGAGCAGGACAAGGCCGGACCTCTGGCCCCATTTGGCATGACCGGAGACGATGAGTTCGTCCACGATCGCCTGCGCGCTGTTCACGAAGTCTCCGAACTGGGCCTCCCATATGGTCAGCGTGTTGTCAGCGAAGACCGAATAGCCATGTTCGAAAGCGAGGGCCGCCTGCTCCGACAACGGTGTGTTGTAGATGTGGAACGGCGCCCCGCCAAGGGCGGCCAGCGGCGTGTAGGGCTCGCCAGTCACGCTGTCCCGGAGAACCGCGTGCCGGTGGCTGAACGTGCCCCGTTCGGTGTCCTGGCCTACGAGGCGAACCGGAACTCCCTCTAGCAGGACCGTGCCGATGGCAAGTGATTCAGCCAGCGCCCAGTCGATGCCTTGACCGGAGTCGAATATCTCCTGCTTGCGTTCTATGATTTTGCTCAGACGGGGGTGCGGAATGAACCCCCGGGGGAAGGCGGTGAGTTTTGAGTTGACATCACTCAGGATATTCACCGGCACAGCCGTTTTCACGGCAGCGGGCATCTTCTCAGGCGCGTGGCCGTTGCCGTTGGAATGCTGGCCGTTGGCCATCAAGGACGTTACTGAGTCCTTCAACGCCCGGAGTTTAGTGGCGTACTCTTCGGCTAATTTTGCCGGCAGCCCGGGGTCAACCGTTTTCTCGCGTACGAGCGTCGCCTGATAGATACTCCGGGCCGTCGGGTGCGTCTCTATAGCGCGATACATCACCGGCTGCGTATACGAGGGGTCGTCATTCTCGTTGTGGCCGAACCGGCGGTAGCCAACCAGATCGATCAGGAAATCCTTCCCGAATCTCTGTCTGTACGCGAGGGCCAACTTGGCGACTGAGACACACGCCCCAATATCATCTGCGTTCATGTGAACGACCGGGATGCCATACCCTCGGGCGACGTCAGATGCGTGTTCCGTTGAATGTGAGTCTCGGGGATCAGTCGTGAAACCCAACTGGTTGTTGAGGATGATGTGCAGCGACCCGCCGGTCCGGTAGCCGTCAAGCCCGGCCATGTTGAGGGATTCAGGGACGATGCCCTGACCGGCGAAGGCGGCGTCGCCGTGGATGAGGAGTCCCATTGCGACATCCTCGGTGCGGGACCTGCCATCTGGCCTGAGCGTGGACCGCCCCTGAGGCGTGATGCCAGCCGCATCCTGCAGGGCGCGCACACCGCCCGCGACGACGGGGTTGACCATTTCGAGGTGGCTGGGGTTGGGCAGGAGTATGAGCGCGGTATCGGCCACGCCATCGCCATCGAGGTCAAGCGCCGTCCGGGCGCCCATGTGGTACTTCACGTCGGTCATATAGCCGCTGTCGCCGTGGAGGTCGCCTTCTTGAACATATTGGCCGTGCATGAACTCCGCGAAGACCTGTTCGCACGGCTTGCCGAAGATATGCGTAAGCAGGTTCAGCCTGCCGCGGTGGGCCATGCCTACAACTATGTTCCGGATGCCTGAATAGGCGGCATGGAGGATCACCTGGTCGGTCAAGATGACCAGGGCTTCGCACCCTTCCAGGCTGAACCACCGTTGGGCGGGGAACGCTTTATGCAGGAATTGCTCGAAGACTTCGGCACGTGTGAGCAGATCTAGGATCTTGGTCTTCTGCTCCGGGGTCACAAATGGGCTGTAGCGCCCAGACTCAACAGCGTTGCGGAGCCATGCACGCTCTTCGGGACTGCGAATGTGCGAGAACTCATAGCCGACTGTGCCGCAGTAAACGTCACGCAGGTTGGCAACAAGTTCTCCCGCTGTGGCGCCGAACTTGAGAGCACCGGAACCGCCGGCCACCATGACGGCCTGCGCCGCGGGTGACGCCAGGTCAGCTTCGGTCACGCCGTGGGCGACGGATTCGACCAGTGGTTCGCGCCGGGAGCGCAGGCCCAGCGGATCAAGGTTGGCGGCGCGATAACCGTAGGCGCGAATGGCTTCGATGTATGACAAAAGCCGACTTAGCCGTCGGATGTCCACGCCTGACGCCCCGGCTACAGCCGGGGCAATAGTTGTCTCCCCAACAGTGATCGCCTCGACAGATTGCAGGCCGATCAGACCGCGATCCTCCGCAGGAACCGAAGAGGGGTCCTGACGATAACGCTCTATGAGATCGGCGACGTAGCCTGAGTTCATGCCGCCGAACTCGTTGGAATGGGCAGCGCCCTTGTGGCCATTTTCCCGGGCGCGTTCAGATGTCATCCGCTGCAAAGTCCATCAAGAGTTGCAGCCCACGCAATAGAGGGCTGTAGTGACCCAGTAGCCTTGATTATCCTGCCTTGATATTTCCGGCGTGTGAAGGCAGGCGCTCAGTCCGCCGCGACAATTCCCCACTGACTGTCACCAGACATGGGTGGGTTCCGCCGGCAAGGCCCCCTCCAAAAGTCCGTTTGGCTGTATGAACCGGAACGGAATCGCTGAAGCTCACTTACGAGGCCCCGCATACTCAGAGTTTACAGGATGGGACCCCTCTGGATGAGTGATGATCCATGGTGTATCGCATAACGCCGGGATCACGACGGTTGGACACGGGTGCGCCGTGACACCGGGATATGTGGCGGGAGTGCATGGGAGTCGAACCCACCGTCCAAACCGCAGGGCCTGGACCATCGGTTTTGAAGACCGTGAAGCGCACCGGCGCCCACCCACTCCCAATGTGCGTTTATCGCATTGTTGCGCTGTTTGTACAAGGGTTGCCTCTTCGCTGAACCTGAGACAACCCCACGCAATTGACCTGTCACGCAGCCCTCCCTGGGAAGGAGGGGGATGCAACGCGCTCGGAAATCAAACAGGGCCACTATTTGCCCGAGGCCCTGTGTTTCTATCTAAAAACGATCTGTGCGCCTGTGCATCGCTCTGCCTATTTGAGCGCAGCGTCAAGGCGTTGTTTGAGCGTGGACTTCGGCACTGCGCCTACGACCTGCCCGACCGGGTTTCCGCCCTTGAAGATCAGCAAGGTCGGGATAGATCGCACACCGTATTTGGCGGACGTGCGTGGGTTAAAGTCCACGTTAACCTTGGCGAATTTGACCTTCCCGTCGTATTCATCGGAAAGTTCTTCCACTGACGGGGCGATCATCTTGCAAGGCCCGCACCATTCGGCCCAGAAGTCCACCATTACCGGCAGGTCTGACTTCAGGACCAGCGCCTCAAAATCGTCATCGCCGACCTCGAAAGACTTTCCCATATACCCAATCCTTCTTACGGTTTACCAGGACTCGCCTGGACTTGCTGTTCGGGCGGCCAACCCGGCCTACCCAGTGGTCGCCCTTGCAATTATCTAGTATCTAGGTTCGGTTCCCACACGACAGATTTCAACGGCACCAAATATCAGCGGGCGCCTGCCAACTCATTAGCGCGAGCTGGTATTTTCGCCAGCTTAACACGGCGCAGGGGCAATTCTGGCACGTATGGCGAGGCATCGGCCTGGATACTGTCCTGCATGGCGCTGACGACACCACCGAAGAGGGCCGTGACGCTGACTATGCCCTGAAGCGTGGAGTCGAGCCTCGCTCTGCCAGAAACGATGGGGCCCGACTCTGATGCGACCTCGATCATATCTCCGTCGTGTATGCCCGCAGCGGCGGCATCCCGGACGTGGATGGAGATGACTTCTTCGCGGCCGATGTAGTTCATGTCGCCGCGTTTCGCCACCTTCGGATCCCGCTCTGGTTGAATTAGCACACGGCCCGTAACAAGGGTCAACGGGTAGCCGGAGTCAGCCATCGCTGTCCGGGTCAGGCTGGGCGCGTGGTCTACGAACGCCCATTTCTGCCCCTCCTGGGTAGTTGCCAGCAGAACCGCCGTGCCGGGGGAATTCTCATCAGCGCACGGCCACTGGATGCCGCCGTTCTGGAGCCTCTCATGCGACAACCCCGCGTACTGCGGGACCACCCGCCTGATTTCGGCAAAGACATCTGCTGCTGTCTTATAACCAAAACCAGTTACGCCCATCGTGCGGGCGAGGGCAGCAACCGTTTCCCAGCCTGTCCTCTCCTCGTTCTTGGGTAAAGCCACTCTACGTACCATCTGGACCCGCCGCTCAAGGTTCGTCACAGTGCCCTGCTGCTCCGGGTATGGCGCGGCTGGCAGGACGACATCGGCCGTGGCTGTGATCTCGGTATCAAAGACGGCGGACACGACGAGATAGTCGAGGTGGGCGAGTTCTTTCTGCAAACCGTTCAGACCCTCTGCCTCTGCATTCAGGCCGTCGGCCATGATGATTGCGGCGCGAATGCGGCTGTCCGCAATGGCGGCGGCGAGGTCGGCCACGCCCGTGCCACGCTGTGCTGGGTCAGGCGTGCAGGCCATGTCATAAGCGCCCTGGGTGTTAGCACCTGGATAGAGCGGGAAGATCCCGCCGCCGTCCTTCACCGCATTGCCTGTAAGAAATGCGAGATTCACCACGGCGTCCGTGAGTGCCGCCCTGCCCTCCCGCGGCATCGTCCCCACACCGAACACAAGGCCCGCAGGCGCGCTCTTCGCGTAAATTCGTGCTGCCTTGCGTAGCAGGTCTTCACCTATCCCGCACTCATTCGCCACGACTGCAGGGTCGAATTCGGCCAGCAGTGTCCTCTTCAGGCCATCAATACCGGACGTGCGGTTGGAGGTGAACTCCTTGTCTTCCAGAGCTTCGTCCACTATGACGCGGGCAATGCCCCACAGGGCTAGCGTTTCCGTCCCCGGCTTCACCCGCAGCCATGTCGAGGTATATCGGGTCAGTTCAGTTTCACGCGGATCAATGACGATTATGTCTGCGCCTGCACGAGCCGCCTTCTTCATGTAGACGGCAAGGACGTTCTGCTCCTCAGTCGGGTTGCCAGAAACGACCATGATGCATTTCGACCGTTCAAGGTGGGCCGCAGGGTGTGTGCCGGCCGCATTGCCCAGCCGCCCCCGCAATCTCTCGAATATTTCGGGGACAGTGTTCAGGCCGGAGTCAACGTTCTGGGTCTTCAGAACGGTCCGTGCGAATTGCTGCGCAGCAAAGTGGTCCTCGTTAGTGCCGCGGGGGGAAGAAATGACGGCCACCTGATTCGGGGCAAAGACCTTCAGCTTGTCAGCGACTCGCCTGAGGGCGTCTTCCCACGTCACGCGTTTCAACACACCATTCTCACGGACATACGGGTACTTCAAGCGCTTCTTCGAGTTCGGATAGGCGTAGGCGAACTTGCCCTTGAAGCAGGCCTGACCGTTGTTGGCCTCGCCCTGGAGATCGGCAACGAAGCGTATGACCTTGTCATAACGGTTGACCTCGGCGATCATCTGGCACCCGACCGGGCAGTTTGTGCAAACGGTCTTGACTCTTCGCGCAGCCTTCTCCCATTTGTAGTCGCGTTCGACGAGCGCGCCGACCGGGCAAACATCAATGCACGCGCCGCAGAATTCGCATCCGGACTCAAGAAGCGATGAGCCGTGCGTCGTACCAACCAGAGAAACGCCGGAACGGTTGGTCAGCGTGAGGGCGGTGTCGAACCGCACCTCCTCGCAGACGCGGACACAACGGGCACAGACGATGCAGAGGTTGTAGTCCCGGTCATAGAACGGGTCATCCGTGTGGACTGGGAGGTTGCGCCGGTGGTAGTTAAGCGGCGTGCGAAGGTCAAGCTCCAGGGAGCGCATGGTGTCTTTTAGTTCGCACCGTTCGTTCTTCGGGCAGATGGTGCAGCGGTCTGTAACGGATACGTGCCGCTGGCATATGTCCTGCGGGCCGCACAGCTCGATGCGGTGACACGTCAGACAACCGTGCGGGTGCTCAGCCATCAGGAGGTCGAGGACACCCTTTCGCAGATCGATAATCGGCTCTGTATTGGTGCGGACGACCACATCCTTCTGGACAGGGGCTGTGCAGGAGGCGACGGTCGCTTTCTGAACCGTCACCTGCTCTTCTTCCACTTCAAGGTCGCCCTTCTTGACCTTGACCTTGCGGACGATCTTGACTTCAGTTTCGACAAGGCACATCCGGCACGCGCCGTAGGGCTTCATTTTGGGGTAGTAACAGAGATATGGGATATAAACCCCGGCATCCATCGCAGCCTGGATGATGGTCTGGCCGGGTTTTGCAGTAATTGGCTTGCCGTCAATCGTGAACGGCGTCAGGGGCGCAGGGTCGGGCATGGGATCTCCGAACTCTGGGTTACGGCCTCGTCCTAGTGGGCAGAATCATCGAACCATCGTGGAACGAACCGAGGGGCTTTTGCCCTGTCTGGCCACGGGATTTGAACTCTTCTCCAAAAAACTTCAATGCGGACGAGATCGGGTTGTACCCGAGCTGACCGTGCCCACACAAAGAGCCAACTTTCATCGCGCTGCCTATGCGCGCCATGAGGTCCAGGTCGCCCGTCCGTCCCGTGCCACGGCACATGCGGTCCAACACTTCAACCATGTGCGTGTTGCCGAGCCGGCACGGGAAGCACTTGCCGCACGATTCAAATTGACAGAAGGCCACAAGGTTGCGGATGAGGTCGACGACTTCGACAGTCTCGTTGCCCACGATGATTCCGCCCGACCCGAGTATTGCCCCTGCCTTGGACATGGCGTCGAAGTCGATCGGGGTGTCAAAGGCTTCGGGGCCAAGCACGCCGCCGAGGGGGCCGCCCGTCTGGAGCAGCTTGATCTTCTGTCCCACCACACCTCCGCCAATGTCCTCAAGGACCTGCCGGATCGTGAGTCCCATCGGGATTTCATACATGCCGGGCCGTTTAATGTGGCCTGTCAGGCAAACGATCGCTGTGCCGGAGCTTGACTGAGTTCCAATGCTCTTGAACCACGCGCCACCGTTCTGCACGATCTGCGGCACATAGGCGATCGTCTTTACGTTGTTGATATTGGACGGCCTGCCCCACAGACCGAAGGCGGCAGGGAACGGAGGCTTGAACCTGGGCGCGGATCGCTTGCCTTCAATAGCCTCCATCAGGGCCGTCTCTTCACCAGCCACATAAGAGTCACCTGTGAAGGCAACCTCGATGTCAAAACTGAAGTTCGTGCCCAGGATATTTTTCCCGGCGAGGCCGAGTTCATAGCACTGCTGGATGGCTCGCCTGGTGGCGTTTACAGGCAGGTCATGGCCGTGGCGGATGAAGACATAACCGTAGTTGGAGTTTGTGGCGTACCCAGCGAGCAGCAAGCCCTCGATCAAAGTGTGCGGGTCGCTCTCCAAGATGCCCTTGTCGTTAAACGCTCCTGGATCACCCTCCTCGCAGTTCACAAGGACATATTTCAGTGGCGCCTTGCTGGGCGCGAGGAAGCTCCACTTCACGCCCGTGGGAAAGGCGGCTCCACCCCGGCCACGCAGAGCGGAGCCCTTCACCTCGTTCAACACCTGGTCAGAGGTCATGGATGTCAGGGCTTTGTTCAGGGCCGAGTAGCCGCCGCTGGCGACGTACTGGTAAATGTCATGCGGGTCTATGTTCCCGCAGTTGCGCATGGCAAGGCGGACCTGCATCTTCCACTCCGGCAGGTCGGCCAGCTTGGGGATGCCGTCGAAGGCTGTTGCCCCGGCAGGCTGTTGCGCGAACGCCCGCGCTGTGACTGGCTTGCCCCCCCTGACATGCTGCGTGAGAATCCCGGCTACCTCGTCTGGATTCACATTGGCATAGAAGACACGTGGGCCGTTGGGCAGTGTGACATCCAGGATGGGTTCCAGATAGTTGAGTCCCAGAGAGCCGACTTTCGTGACCTCGGCCTCGATGCCTTGTTGGTTGCACGCGGCGATAGCGGCGTCGAAGACTCCATCAGCACCTGCAGCCTGCCCGGAAATGGCATAGCCAACGCGTATCCACGGACGTTTCCCCGCGGTGAGAGCCTGCCAGCGGGCTTTTGCCTGTTCAGCTATCTGCTCGAATGTCGCTGGCATGGGTGGAGACTCCGGGGCTATTGCCCGAGCAGTTTGCTTGCGAGTTGCGCGGCGGACTCTGCGGTCACACGGCCGGTGACATGGTGGTTGACGGCGATGCAGGGAGCCAGTCCACACGACCCGAGGCAGGTGTTGTAGCGGAGCGTGATCTTCTTGTCGGGCGTCTCGCCCTCTTTATCAAGGCCGATCTTGTCCTGAACGGCCTTCAGAATCTTCTGCGCGCCCATCAGGTGACAGCTTGGGCCCCAGCAGACATCAAGTGTGTATTCGCCGGGTGGGGTGAAGCGGAAGTTGGTGTAGAAAGAGGCGACGCTCCACACCTCGTTGGCCGTGGAGTTGCAGAACTGGGCCGTCTCTTCGATGGCCTCGTTCGGGATGTAGTGGAACTCGTCCTGGATGGCGAGAAGGGACGACAGGACGGTTTTCGTGGGCTGCTTCTGCCCTGTGAGTGCAACCTTGATCCGGTCCCTGTTGGCGCCGTGGCCCCCACCATGTCCAGTATGCGAAGTTCCGTGGTGAGCAGTCGTCAAACTATATGTCCGCCGCGTGGGAAAGCCCCGGCAGATCGCGCGCCGAGTCTCCCATTGAGTTCATGACTGAGAACGATGGAGAATGCGGCCACCATGCTAGCAAAGCGGAGATGATGCGACAATTCGATCCAAGTTCAACCGGTCGTGCCACCACTCTCGTGTTTCCCCCGGCTAGAATCCCACCTGTTCACAATCAGAAGTCAACCAGCAAATCCCCTCCCGCTGTCATGGGGAACATCAGGGAGGTTGCGGCAGTGACCCGATCTGCCTATTGTCTTGCTGGCCATTTCAGCAACCATCACGTTTCCAGCTAACACCTCTCACTCATCCCAGTTCCCGCAAGTCGGCAATGCGGGACGGCAACCGACGGAGGAGCCCCTTGAAAATCACCAAGATCGAAACCATCCACCTGAAAGAGTTCCCGGCGGCGACGTGGGTCCAGATTTACACGGACAACGGGCACATGGGGTTGGGGGAGACATGGTTCGGGCCACGGGCAGTCGCCGGGGCAATCCACGAGATCTTCGCCCCCATGCTCATAGGCAAGAGCCCGCTTGAAATCGAAAAACACTGGCGTGACATGTTCGACATGGCGAACGCTTTCGGTTACGCCGGGGCCGAAATGCGCGCCGTCTCCGCCCTGGATACCGCCCTGTGGGACATCGCCGGACAGGAGGCGAAGCAGCCCATTTACAACATGCTCGGCGGCGCTTGCCGGGACCGCATACGCACTTACAACACCTGTGCCCAGTACGGCGACAATAAAGATATGGACATGGCCATGCTGGACGCCGGGACTCTCGCTAAGAGTCTTTTGGACGACGGCATAAACGCCTTGAAATGGGCGTTCACTGACTGCTTCGCCGACCCCACTCGCGGCACATCACTGAAACCCGGCGACCTAGACCTGATGTGCGAGCCCATACGCCAGATACGCAATGCCGTCGGCAACCAGATGGACATTGCCAATGACGGCCACGGCCGATGGAACCTGAACAACGCCATTCGCATTGGCAAGGCCATGGACCCCTTCGACATGTTCTGGCAGGAGGAACTGATCCAACCGACAAACGTTGAGAGCCACTTGATCCTGGCACACGAGCTTGTCGCCCCGGTCTGTGTTTCAGAACGGCTTGTCACGAAGTACCAGTTCAGGGATTACATCCAGCGCGGCGCGGCGGAGGTCGTCATGCCTGACCTCATCTGGACAGGCGGCATAACAGAGACGCGCAAGATCGCCAACATGGCCGAGGCCGAACTCCGCCCTGTCGCCCCGCACGACTGCACCGGCCCGGTGAACGTCTTCGCCTGCGCCCACATCTGCATGAACGCGCCCAATGCATTCATCATGGAGACCGTCCGGGCGTTCTACAGCAAGGGTGGGTTTTACGACAAGCTCGTCGAACCTAACATCAAAGTTGTGGATGGCCACCTCCTCGCCCCCGAAGGCCCCGGCCTGGGGACACGCCTCAAGAAATCCGTGCGCGGGCGATCGGACGCGACGATCGAAGTTACTGATGAACCTGCCACGCACGACCACTGGGGCGGTTTTACCGCGCCATATGAAGTGGTTGAGGAGCGCGGTCGGCGGTTTGTGCGCCGCAGAGATGCCGTTCCAACGACACGCCGCAGATCTGCGCGCTCAGATAAAGCGGGTTCCACAAAACTCTGACGGCTTGCTGCCATCACTATTTCCCTTCGGACATGCCCGGAGGGAGATAGATTGGTGAACATGGGCTGGGATACCCCGGGCAGGACTCTGGACGGACCAGCGGCTGAGCGTGCCGTAACCCAGAATTACCCCGCCGAGCCCTCATCCGCTAATGTGCCCGTACACATGATCCGCCAGATGCAGTCATTCGACCAAACCCCAGAATTCAACGGCGTGCCCGTCGGGGTCAGAAAGATAAAGGTGCGGCGACCCATCCCCGTGCGGCATTGGGCCATCCACCTCGCAGCCAGCCTGACTCAGTCTCCCAGCCAGAGCTGGCACGTCATCCCGGTGCACGCCGAACACGAGGTGGTACTGCCCGGGCCTCTGCCCGAAGTATCGGTTATTCCGCTCGGGCGAAAGGTAATTGCTGCGCCACACGCCCGGCTCCCACAACCCCATGTAATGGCGCGGCCCAGTCTTGACGATCGCAGCCCGCGGCCCCACGTCATACGCCGTCTTCTCAAAGCCGACCACGTCGACATAGAAACCCAGGGCCACCTTGACGTCATGCACGATGATGGCGGCTTCGATCACACCAAAGAACCGGGGCATGAAGGTTGTCCTTTGTTTTCCGGATTACGCCGTAGCGGCCAGGAAGGGCATGCAACGGCAGGCGCCGCCTTGCCCTCACATCTGGTGAACCATGGCGTTTGTGCTGCGACTTTACACGGCTCCTGGCGGTGCGCCGGCCTTCCGGGCGGCCTCAATGTCCTTCGACGTGTCCCGCTGGTGTGTCGGCATCATCACAATCTCGGATACGAGCGTGCGCGACGGCATGGTGGCGCAGAGCATGATCGCCTCGGCCACGTCCTCAGGGCGCATCATCGTCGAGCGGGCCTTTTCGTCCGGCGGCAACGGTCGCTTGTTCAAGATGGGCGTGTCAACCTCGGCGGGGATGATCGTGCAGGCCCGGATACCTCGGTTACGCAGTTCTGTGCTGATCTCACGCATCAGCACCAGCGAGGCCGCCTTGGCTGCGCTGTAATGTGCGCCCCCCAGCAGCCCCGGTGCGAGCGCGGCCATTGATGACACTGTGATGATCGTACCGTCACCGCGTTTTACCATGTCCTCGATGACGGACTGAGTGAGCCGGTAAACACCCTCGACATTGACCTTGAAGACGCTCTGCCAATCTTCTGCGCCGACCCACCTGATGGAGCGTATGTTGCTCGAGTGCCCGGCATTGTTCACGACTATGTCCACACGGCCGAACTGCTTGAGTGTCCAGGCGCCAAGGGCTGCGGCGGCGTCCCCATTTTCGAGGTCGACGGCACGCGCCACAACCTTTCCGTGCGAGGCATTGATCCCCGCCACTACTTCATCCAGGGGCTGCTGGCGGCGACCAGCTATGACCACCGTCGCTCCCTCTGCAGCCATCATCCTGACCGTCTCTTTGCCGATGCCGGTCCCGCCGCCGGTCACTATCGCCACTTTGCCTTCGAGCTTGCCCAATTCAGCCTCTCCTTGAAACACACGTCCGTTGGTCAATTGCACCCTATGCCATGGTTTTCTGCCTCAGCGGCGAAGGGTAATGAACAGCCCTTTCGCCGGGATGTGGCGGCAGTTTTCCGCTGCTGGTGAGCCCACATCTTAGCCTGTCTGGAGCCTATGGACGGAATGCGGCCGCTGGTCCACCTACCAGCGTGCATGTACGGATCGGGAGTTGACGGAGACTCGCGTTCATCAGGCCGGATAGCGGCAGCCCACACATTCCGTGAGGCGGCTATCTCATGGCCGCTTCGCAGGATTCACAACAGTGGGGCGCACCGCACCATGGCAGGCTGCGGGTGAAGCGCCATTGCCGTACGGTGCGATCGGACCATACGCTACGGCAGATGTCTCAAGAACGCCGGGAGCGTCTGCCGGACGAGCGCGAGTTCCTCATCTTTCGAACGCACCCGGCCGTCCAACCGGGCGACGCGTACAACACCCAGCAGCAGGCCCACAGCGGGCCCTTGAGGCACTCCTGCGTTGATCAGGTCATTGCCGTCGCAGGCGGGCTGTATGTGCCGCCACTTCGTCAGGTAATCGTCCAGCCGCTCAAGCAACCGGCCGGGCGGCGCGATATCCCTCTGGGCGTAGATAACAGGCAGGGGCAGCGGTGCCAACAATCCAACGGCTTCACTCGGCGAAAGCGAGCCGCTCTCGAGCATGGGAGCCAATGCGAGTATCTTTGGCCCCGCGGTGATCACATCCCGCCACTCTGTTGGCGGGTCAAGCCGGGCGATGAGCGATTTCGCATCACCTTCAGTGAGAGACGCCGTCAGAAGCGCCAGATCGTGAAGCAGACGGTCGCGATCGCCCTCCACCTGCCTCTTCTCGATCGCCTCGGAGACGCGTCTGTCACATTTCAGCCCTGGGTGTATGGCATCAAGCACGCCGAGTTCCGCCGCACGGCGCAGCGCAAGAGCGCGGGCAGGCTCGGCGAGCAGTTTCTGCAGTTCAGCTCTTATGCGGGCCGGGCTGATTAGTCCGATGAATTCCAAGTCTCTGGCAATGAGGCCCAGTGCGTGAGGATCAAACTTCAGGCCAAGGCGCGCCTCATAACGAAGGCCGCGCAGGATGCGGGTGGCGTCATCCTGAAAACTCCGGTCGTGCAGCACGCGCAACTGCCTGCGGATGATGTCTGCGGAGCCCCGTTGCGGGTCAAGCACATCGCCCCATTGAGCCGGCCAGAGGGCCACGGCCATGGCATTCACCGTGAAGTCCCTACGGGCCAGGTCCTCCCGGATACCCGCCGGGGTCACCCTTGGCAATGCGCCGGGCGCTGGATAGGTCTCGAAGCGAGCCGTGACCACGTCGGCCTCGCCAAAGCCCATGGTCACACGCGCCGTGCCGAACTCTGATGTGGCTTCAAGCTTTCCTCCAAGCCGGTTTGTGATGTGGCGCGCGAACGCCTCGCCATCACCGACAACACTCAGGTCAAGGTTCAGGGGGCGGACGCCCATGTATACATCGCGGACCGCTCCGCCGACCAGGTAGACCTCGGTCGCGGGGGCGCCTGGCTCAATCGCCATCTGCCCGGCGGCGCGCAAGGCAGCGAGCATTTCTCGGGAGAGCATCTTCTCCAGGAGTTGGTGGGCGTTGGGCATGGTTTCCTTCGGTCAGGCGCCAGTTGAAATTGCCCGGGTCCGGCTTGGCGATTCTAACAATGGGGTGAACAGTGTTCAGATGAAACCGCCCGGTTGCTAAACTGGCCAAAGCACTTCATCTCAGTTCCTGCACGTGTCAGGGTTCGCGCCATGAGGTATTTGTCGCGGCCCACACCATTTCCCCTTCCCTCGCAGCAACAGTGAACGATGCGGCGGCCCGGCCGCCGTGGCCCAGGGGGGCTTGCGTAACTTCATGCCGACCGAACCCCTTGACCAGGAACAGATCAGCGCCGCCCAGCAGATTTTGGGCTTGCACTTTTCCGAACCGGCGCTGCTTGCCTTAGCCCTCACTCATAAATCGTTTGTGAATGAGAACCCTGTGGCAGGCGTCGAATCAAACGAACGCATGGAGTTCCTAGGAGACAGCGTCATAAACTTCATCGTAGGGCACCGTCTGTACGATGAAATCCCAAATGCGCCCGAAGGGGAACTGACTGCGCGCCGGGCACAGGTGGTACGACGGGAGACTCTCGCCATCGCCGCTCAAAAACTCGGACTGGGTTCGTGGCTGGTCATGGGCAAGGGGGAGGCCTCGAGCGGCGGGGCGGACAGGACATCAAACCTGGCAAACGCCTTTGAAGCGGTGGCAGGGGCAGTGTTTCTGGACCGGGGATTCAAGGCGGCCTGTGAATTCACAGCCCACGCGCTCGAGACCGAAATAGCAGCCGCACTGGCAAGCACGTCTAAGGACCCCAAGTCCATCCTTCAGGAACTGCTCCAGGGACGCGGGCTGAATTCGCCAGAATACGCGCTCCTGTCAGCAGAAGGGCCAGACCATGACCGTACGTTCATCATAGAAGCGCGTGTGGACGGCGAAGCTGCGGGCCGCGGTGAGGGCAGGCGCAAGATAGACGCCGAACGCGCCGCCGCTCTGGACGCCGTCAGCAGGTACGCGGCATTGCAACACGCCGACGGCGGTTCGGAGACCGCTAAATAGACGGTCTGGAGGCAGCACCCTGTTCGGGATCATTCGCAAAAAGGAGAAGACAGCCGAGTCATCCATGAAGACCGGCGCGGCCTGGTCTCGGCTGCTTGGCGGCGTATTCATCCGCAAGACGCTGGATGCTGCATTCTGGGACGATCTGGAAGAAGCGCTTATCGTCTCCGATGTAGGCGTCCGGACGTCCGCCGCGCTCGTACAGACTGTCAGAACGGAGGCAGCGATGGCAAAGTTGAATGAACCCGACAAGGTGCGGTCGCTGCTCCGTGGGGCCGTCGCGGCCCAGCTCGCGAAGCCTGACGGAGGAGATTTCCTGCCGGACCGCCAACCGACTGCTCTCCTCATCGTCGGCGTCAACGGCGCGGGCAAGACGACCAGCATCGCAAAGCTCGCACGCGCCGCTCAGAAGGACGGCCGCAAGGTAATTCTCGCCGCCGCAGACACCTTCCGGGCAGGTGCTATCGAGCAGCTCAAGGTCTGGGGCGACCGCCTCGGCCTGACGGTAATCGCCCACCAGGCCGGTAGCGACCCCGGAGCGGTTGCGTTCGACGCCCTTAGCGCTGCCCGTGCGCGTGGTGCAGACCTGGTGATAGTGGACACCGCCGGACGGTTGCACACCAGACACAACCTCATGGAGGAGTTGCGAAAGGTGCGGACCATCATTGACAGGCAGGGTGAGGGGTTCGTTGTCCGCGTGCTTCTGGTCATAGACGGCACCACCGGGCAGAACGGTCTGGCGCAGGCCCGCGCCTTTCGGGATGCAGTGAAGTGCGATGCCGTCATGCTGACGAAGCTGGATGGCACAGCGAAGGGTGGGATAGCGATTGCCATCGCCGGTGAACTCGGCCTGCCCGTGGCGTTCATCGGCACAGGCGAAGGCGTGGATGACATTTCAGCCTTCGACCCTGCAGGTTTTGCAGAAGCGGTCCTGCCCGAGCCGGCCGCGGCATAATCGTCTGTCCCACTCCATCAAGAGCCCGTCTCTGTGAGAATGTCCCGAATGCATGCCTGTCCACAAATATTCACCCACGCCCGCGCTGGCTTCGCCGTCGATTGCCATTGCGCGACCGCGGCACGAGTAATGGACACCCTGAAAGATGCTTGACGTTCTCAAGTGGCTGCTGACCGCCGAGGGCGTCGGACTCGCGGCTTTCCCCTTTGCCTACGCAGCCTTCCCCACCCTGTCAGACCGCGGCTGGGGTGTGGCCAAGCCGCTCGGTCTGCTCGCGGCCGGGCTTGGCGTCTGGGCGCTCAGCTATTCAGGAGTGCTAACAAACACCGTATGGGCGTGGTGGCTCATCGTGGGTGTGATGGGCATCATCGGTTGGTCGAGGCTCATGCGCCGCCGTCCTGAACTGAGAGCGTTCCTTCGAGACAACTGGCGGTCGGTCATTGTGGGCGAAGCCCTGTTCATCTTCTTCTTCGCAGCGTGGACGGCGTACAGGTCGTTCGACCCATCGGCTTCCGGCACTGAAAAGCCAATGGACTATATGATCCTGAACTCCTCCTATCAGACGGCGGCGGCACCCCCGGAGGACGCGTGGCTATCAGGGCACCCCGTCTCCTACTACTACTACGGCTACTGGATGTTTGCGGGAATGGCGAAGTTGAGCGCCGTCCCTGTGTCAGTCGCATTCAATCTGTCCATCGCTCTGGTGGCAGCCATGTCTGGCGGCGCAATCTTCTCACTGGTTCACTCGCTCGTCCGCAACACTGGGGGTAGCGTCAAGTCCGGGTTCCTGGCAGGCATCGCGGGTGCAGGGCTGCTTCTCGCTACGGCCAGCCTTGCCGGATGGTGGGAAATGCTCGCCAATTTCAGGGCGGGAGGTGAAGGCCTCTACAACTGGCTCGCAATTCAGGACCTCCACCGGGCGGACGAAATAGGTAGCTGGAGGCCCGACTCGTTCTGGTGGTGGTGGCGATCATCAAGAGTCATCAATTCGTTTGATGCGAGTGGCGCCGGAGTTGACTTCACCATCCAGGAGTTCCCTTTCTTCAGCCTCCTGCTCGGTGACCTGCACCCTCACTTGATGTCCATCCCGTTCGTACTGACCGGCATGGTTGCTGTTTACACGCTGCTGGTATCGAAGGCGAAATGGGGCTTCGGCTGGATAGCAGCAATGCCGTGGACCACTGCCGCTCTCGTGCTATTGGTAGGCGCGGCAGGGTTCATAAACGCCTGGGACATCGCCTTTCTGGGCGCGCTCCTCTTCGGGGCGGTGACGTTGAAAGTCCACAGAGAGCGGAACGGCAGCATCATCTTTTCTGCCATCAAGGGCATGCCGGCGCTCTTTCTCATTACCGCCGCTGGGATCGCCACCTTCTCCGCGTTCTATTTCGGGACGTTCGAAAGTCAGGTCAGGTCTCCGATCGTGGGCCCGGCTGAATTCGGCACCCGTCCCATCCACTTCTTCACAGTATGGGGACTGCTTCTACTGGTCTCTGTCCCTGCACTTGCTGGCATGGCGCTGCCCGCCGTGCGGCCCTACTGGGGCGTGGCCCGGAAATTCTGGTCGGAAGGACGCCTGCTGAAGGACAGGCCCGCGCTGCAACCCGTCTTACTTGTGTTCGCAGGCATCGCCCTTCCGTACCTGACGTGGTCAGTCACGCATCTGCGTTACAACGACCTGGCGCGGTCTGGCGATGAGATATCACGCCTTTTCTCGACGCTGCCGTTGATGATCGCGGTCATCATTCTGTTCGTGGCCCTCACAGCAAGGGCGCGTGCTGGAGCGCCGGACGCCGAGCAGTTCGTCCTGCTCGCCGGACTGCTAGCCGTCTATTTGCTTTTCGGCGCAGAACTGTTTTACGTGTATGACCTCTTTGGCAACAGGATGAACACTGTCTTCAAGTTCTATTACCAGGCATGGATCATCCTTTCCATGGTGGGTGGATACGGCACCTACTGGTGGTGGCGGGCGCACAGCAGGTTCTCAGGGAGGGTCATGGCTGCGAGCCGCACAGCAGCTGTCCTTGCATTCGTATTGCTGTTAGGCGCGTTGTATTACCCGGTCGCAGCGATCTTCAGCAAGCCTGATTTCAAGGCGTCGCCTACCCTTGACGCCCTCGCCTATATCAAGCGAGCCGACCCAGAGGAAGCCGCGGGAATCGCCAAGCTGATCAGTGAATCAAAGGCTGGCGAGCGAATAGTCGAAGCCGTCGGGGGTTCGTATACTGACTTTGGCAGGATCTCGGGTTCGACCGGGCTTGCGACGGTACTTGGCTGGCCGGGCCATGAGAACCAGTGGCACGGTTCTGACCAGAGTTTCCGTGGCCGGGAGGCGGACGTGGCACAACTGTATTCAACGCCGGATGCGGAAACGGCCCGCGTAATCATCAGAAAGTACGGTATTGACTACGTGATCGCTGGGAAACGCGAGCTTCAAAAGTACCCGGAGTTTAATATGGAGAAGTTCGAATTGGTTGGCGAGGTATTTTTCCGCCAGGGAGACTTCGTGATTTATCGCGTCAGCGAGGCTGGCATTGGCAACTGAGCAGACACCGCCCACTGGCCCCGGACCTGACCATGCGCAGGGCCAGCCCACACTCCCTACGTACGAGTCAACTACGGAGCCCGGCGAACCTCGCAAGCCGCAACCGCTTGAACTGGGCGATACACCGGCTGTCTCTCTCAGCCCTCTGGAAACGTCACGTTCATTTGAGTTCTTGAAGGAACAAGCGGAGGCGGTTGAGCGACCCGCGCCAGTCCCGGGCAAATGGGTGGGCAACAGGTGGGTTGAAGGCGAAGATGCCATCGCCCTCGCATCATCGACGGCCCTTGGCTTATCCGGTGCCCTGCAGACACCACCCGAAGAACGTGAGACCAACCTCCACAGAACGGGAATCGCCATCCCTTTCAGATGGGAGGTGGGCGCTTACGTCGGCTTTTTCCTGGTCGCACTGTTCATGCGCCTGTGGGAGCTGGGTGCGCGCGCCGTTCACCACGACGAAAGCCTGCACGGCTACTTCTCATGGCAGGTGTTCACCGGCAACGGCTACGAGCACAACCCCTTAACACACGGGATGTTCCTGTTCCACTCAACTGCGGCCAGTTTCTTTCTGTTTGGCGACAGCGACTTCACCCTGAGGCTCCCGCAGGCGTTGTTCGGCGCCGCCCTTGTCCTGCTGCCGTGGCTATTGCGGTCCCGGCTGGGGACCGTCGGGGCGCTTGCAGCGTCGTTCATGCTCACATTCTCGCCGTCGTTGCTTTACTTCAGCCGTTTCGCACGCAATGACATTTTCATGGCCTTCTGGTTCCTCGGCATTGCCGCCATGATCTGGCGGTACATAGACGAGGGCAAGAGCCTCTACCTCTACTGCGCCGCAGGCCTCCTCGCATTTGCGTTCGCCACCAAGGAGACGGCATACATCTACGTCGCGATCTTTATCGTGGCGTTGCTTGCCATCGGGATCAAGGACGTTGGGCGGTGGGTGTGGGGCCGTGGCTCAGTCAGAGAGTGGAGCAGGCCCGCACAGGCGCTTGTCGTCATAGGCGGTTTGACGCTGCCGTTGTTCGCCGCCGGGGCCGCCGTCTTTCAGGATGTGTTCAACGTTACGCTCGCCGCTCCAGACAACTATCCGGGCCTCGCCCCCGGCGAACCGGAAATCAGTCTCCGACCGGTGGCATGGGCAGTCGTCGTATTCCTGGCTGCCGTGTCGACAGTCATGGGGTTCTTGTGGCACAGGAAGGCGTGGCTGATCGCGGGGACTGTATTTGCCGTCATATTTGTCGCGCTCTATTCGAACTTCCTCACGCACCCGGCAGGCGTCGCGACGGGCATATGGCAGTCTCTGGGCTATTGGCTGGCACAACACGGCGTCAAGCGTGGCGACCAGCCCTGGTACTACTTCTTCGTCATAACCGCGGTTTATGAGTTCCTGCCGTGGGTAATTTCCGCTGGAGCGGTTTTCTATTACGCCATCGCGAAAGGCGGCGTGTTCCGGTGGCTGCTCGTCATCTGGGCGGGAATCGCGCTGATCATCGCCTCTCAGATCGGCAGCGGCTCGTCATACCCATGGATGGCTGCTGGGATCCTCCTACTCGCCACCATCCCGTTCATCCGGGCGGACAGTTTCGTTAAGTTCCTGTGTTTCTGGGCTGGCGCAACGTTCATGGCCTACTCGCTCGCAGGAGAGAAGATGCCATGGCTTGAAGTCAACATCGCTCTCCCGCTGATCATCCTGGCGGCCCGCATCATCAATGACGTGGCGAATGCCGTCCCCTGGCGGAAGGCAATCGAAGCGAAGGCGTGGCTCATATTCCTCGGGGCGCCGGCGTTCGTCGTGCTGGTTTACCGGCTCACGCATGTTGACGCATGGCGTGAATCGTTCTGGGTGCTGTGGATTATCTTGGCCGGGATGGGCCTTCTCCTACTCGGACTGTGGGCGGTCGCAGGAAAGATAGGTTGGAAGGGCGCACTGGGCGTCGTCGCCCTCGGGCTTGCTGGCTTCATGTCTTTGATCACCGTCCGTACGGGCGTGATCGCCGCGTACTACAACGGAGACATACCGAAGGAAATGCTGGTGTATACGCAGACATCGCCGGCGTTGCATGACCTAGTGGGAGAGATCGAGGCGGCCGGCAACCTGACGGGCGAGCGGGAGAAGATCAAGATCGTAATAGACTCGCGGAGTGGGTTTACCTGGCCGTGGGCGTGGTACTTGCGGAACTATACGAACGTCAGCTATCCGGACTACACAAAATCTAATGGCGCCTCGCCAGACGGGGCGATGATCGTCGTCGTCCACAGGGACGACAATGCCGCGATGGAACCCATCTTGAGAGATAACTACTACCCTGGCCGCCTATTGCCGCACAGATGGTGGTTCCCTGAACACGATACCTACAAGGGCCTGACCGTCGCCGAATTCACTAGCGCATTCAGGCACCCCGACACATGGGACAAGTACATAGACTATTTCCTGTACCGGAAGATGACGCCCAAGATTGGATCAGAAGACGCATACGTGTACTTCAGCAAAGAGCTACCGGTGCACGGGTTTGATTAAAGCTGTTTCAGAGAGTCCCCTCCCATTCGATTGGACGCCTGCAGGGCGCGGGTTGGGGGAGATGGTGATGGGGCGCCGACCCGCTCCACCAATAACCGTATGACCACCAGGCGTCCTATCCGTACGGGCTCTGGATCCGTCAAGGCAGTGGCAGTTTGATCTCCAGGCGCGGGCTGTTGCTCGGGGCCGTTGGCAGCGCGGCCATGCTTGCGCTGTTCATCGTATTCTTCGTTGATTTCGACAAAATTGGCGGAGTGCTGAGTGACGCGAACTACGCATTTGTCGCGCCCGCGGTAGCCCTTTACTTTGTCGCCGTCTATTTCCGCACGGTGCGCTGGAGGTTCCTCCTACGCCCCCTGATGGGCCGCCCGAAGCGCGGGGTCTTCCCAGTTGTGGTGGTGGGATACGCTGCCAACAACCTGATCCCGGTCCGTATCGGGGAGGTTCTCAGGTCGTACTACCTGAGCATGCGTGAAGGTGTCAGCGCAGCCGGAGCGTTTGGCACCATCGCGGTTGAAAGAGCGTCCGATGTGCTGGCCCTGCTATTTTTCCTGGCGCTTGCATGGATCGTGCTACCTGTGGGCGGGACCTTCGAAAAGATCGCTGAGCAGACACCCGGAGGAGCGCCGGTTCTAGCGATAGCCGCGCTGTTGCCGTTCGTGATCGTCGCCGCTACCGTAGCATCAATCTCCCTGCTTTCCAGCGACACAGTGACCCGGGTAATCGAGCGTGCTCTTTCGCCTCTGCCCGCGCGGCTCCGGCTGCGCGCCATTTCAATGGCTGCCCGCTTGCTGATGGGCCTGACGGTCATAAAGACTCCATCAGGACTGGCGAAGGTGTTCCTGCTGTCTCTACCGGTGTGGGCAGCCGAGGCCGCCATGTACTATCTGATCGCTCTCGGATTCGACGTGCGTCTGGCGGGCACGAGCCATGTCGAGTTCGTGGCGCTGCTGCTTTTGTTCACTTCAGCGGCCAACCTGGCAGGCATCATCCCTTCAAGTGCAGGCAGTTGGGGGCCGTTCGACTTGTTCGGTGCGGCGGCACTGGTCGCGGCGGGCGTACCGAATGGCGTGGCCTCTGCGTACGCGCTTACCGTTCACGTTGCGTTGTGGGTGCCGCCGACCATCCTCGGCCTGGCCCTACTCATCGCTGACGGCTCATCCCTAGGCAGGCTCATGCGCAGCGCCAGGAGCGCCGACACGAAGAAACCTAGACCGGGTCAGGCTGCGATAGTCCGGCCGGAATCAACGCCATGAAAGTCGGTATCGTCGGAGCCGGCGCGGCCGGTCTTTCTGCCGCGTACGAACTCGCCAACGCCGGACACACGGTCACGGTGTACGAGTCTGCCCCCTTCATTGGGGGGCAGGCCTCCACAATCGAGGTCGGCGGCGGCAGGCTTGAGCGTGGCTACCACCACCTGTTCACCAACGATACGGCGATCATCGACCTAATGAACGAGATGGGCATCGGCGCCAGCCTCCAGTGGTTCCCATCGAAGGTGGGAACGTACGCCGGAGGCCGCGTCTGGCCCACGACAACCCCTCTAGATATCCTTCGTTTCGGCGCAGTGCCCTTCATAGACCGAATCAAACTCGGCCTGATGGCTGTGCGCCTGCAACGGCAGAAGGATTGGCGGCCCCTCGAACCATTTACCGCCGACGAATGGCTTCGGACAAGGTTGGGAGGGAAGGCCTATGAGGCTGTGTGGAACCCGCTGCTGCGCGGAAAATTCGGCGCGCAGTACGACAAGGTCGGCATGGCGTGGCTGTGGTCGAAAATTCAGACACGCGTGGCATCGCGCAAGGGTGTCGGCGGCGAGAAGCTCGGATATCCCATCAAGAGCTTCGATGAAGTCTTTGATGTACTACGGGCGAAGATTGAGTCCAACGGCTCAAAGGTCCTGACAGAAACGACTGTGGAACACGTGCTCGCCGAAGGAGGGGTAGCAGTCGGCCTGCGCGTCAGGCATCGCAACGGACAGACGACTGAGGAACATTTCGACGCCGTCCTGATCACTGCGCCATCTTATGCAGTGCCGGACCTCGCCGATCTGCCTCCCGGCTACCGGGGACAGTTGGAAAGCGTCCACTACCTTGCGGCGGTCGTGATCGTACTGGAACTGGCCCACCCGCTTACGACCTTCTACTGGATGAACATCGCCGACCGCAGTGTGCCCTTCCTGGGCGTCATCGAGCATACGAACCTGATCCAGCGCGAACTGTACGGGGGAAACCACGTCCTTTATCTGACGAACTACCTCGACAGGAAGGATCCGCTGTACCTGATGAAGCCGGAAGACCTGCTTGATGTCTATCTTCCCCATTTGAAGAAGCTAAACCCGGCGTTTGACAGGTCATGGGTGAAGCGGATGCATTACAACAGCCTGTCCGCCGCGCAGCCAGTCATCGGCGCAAAGTATTCGGAGCGCATTCCCTCACACCGCACGCCAGTACAGCGCCTGTATCTGGCAAACACGACCCAGATCTACCCTGAGGACCGCGGTACGAACTATTCCATCCGCATGGGCCGGGAAGTCGGCAGGATGATCCTCGATGACGGGCAGGCAGCGTTCAGGGACTGGCCGGCGCAGGCGAAAGGAAACCGGTAGACAAGTCCCAGACTGTTTCCATATCTCTCCCCGGACGGGTCTCAATGCGGGTAGATGGGAGACATGAGCGAGAAACGCTGCCGTTGTTGACATCGTCGGCTTACCGGGCTGGCCTGGTCGTGCATCGTCCCACCATCACGACCTTCCACTCCGACCAGGTCCGGAAACCTGGATTGGGAGTGCTGATGTCAGGTCACACATCCCAAGATTTCTGACACCTTCTCAAACGCCCGCAGCAGTCAGGTACAACAACGCAGGCCAGTGTGGTTCCACTGTCGTTTCGCGAAGCGGCAATGCCACTCACTGTGATTTGCCTGACACCCGCGCCGCGTCCTCGGGCAGGGCGCGTGTGACATGCCTCCCGCCCCAGGCTTTTGCCCTGCCTGCAAGACGCTCGCGGTGGAAGATGTACTGCTGCGCGATGGCCCCGTATTCTCCGAACCTCGTTCGAGCCCAGTCTGCGGCCTTCGTGTTATTCAGCTCCGGCGGCAGGCCATACCACTCTTCAAGAGCACGCCTGATCCAACGGTCTATCGGGAATGCTTCTGGTTTGTCTAGTGAGAAGGCAAGCACGCAGTCGGCCACCTTTTCACCCACGCCGTTCAGAGACGTCAACGCGATCCTCGCGTCGATGTAACTTGCCGTCCGGAGCGACTCGATATCCACTGTTCCGGCCGCAACAGCGGCCGCCGCCTGCGCGAGGAATTTGCCGCGGAAGCCCAGGCCTAGTTGCCTCAACCGTTTCTCGCCTGCTCTGGCCACCGCTGCCGCAGATGGAAAGGCAAAGTCCCTGTCACCTGGGCCAACGCGTTCACCCAGTTCACACGCCACCGAACCGATATTGAGTTTGATGCGGGGAATGTTGGAGATTGACGAGCAAATAAATGAGCTCAGGCACTCCCACGGGTCCTGCCTGAGAAGGCGCAAGCCCGTGTATCCCCGGAAGGCTGGTCCGAGGCACGGGTCTTCTGCAAAACGGGACTGGATGCGGGCGAGGTCAACATCTAGCGACAAGTAACGGCTTACGATGTCCGGCAGGCCCCCAGTTGGCCGTCCGTCCACAACCTCGAGTAGGATGCCGCCCGCGGCTTCGGTGAGCCTGACCACTCGCTTGCCGATCACGCCACGCCAACCCGCCCCATCTTGCCACCACCGGAACGCCTGACCGCCATCGAGCGTCGCCTCCAGATCAACGGGTGGAGCGGCGACGATGATCCCTTGAGCCCTTTGATGCGGTTTTGCCGGAAACACCTTGTCGATCGATCTCATCCTTCCCTGTTTCGTATCAGCCCCCGCTGTGTTTGGGACGGGAGCCGGAGAACGTGTCAATGCGAGAGGTCCACGCCTTTGTTCCAGTCGCGTACAGCGCCCGCAAGATCTGTCATGGAAACTCTTCGCACCGTGCATTTCGGCAGGGCGCGCTGGAATGCAAGCCCATACGGCTTCGTCAGGATGCGCCGGTCGAGTATCACGAATGCGCCGCGGTCGGAGCGGGAGCGAATCAACCTCCCAAAGCCCTGCCTGAAGCGCAGGACCGCCTCGGGCACCATGTACCCGTTGAACCCGTCTTCCCCGTAGAGTTCCGACCGCGCTGCGACGATCGGATCCGTGGGCACAGGGAATGGCAAACGGGCCATGATAAGTGCCTTGATAGATACGGAATCCGGCCTCGACCGTCCTGCCGCTCCCACCGGGCCGTTTTCGACGGATCGCGCCGGTCCGGCTGCGCCCAGATCCACCCCTTCCCACAGGCTCTGCGCGCCCATAGCCACTGCAGCGGGGGTCTCAGCGAGGGCGCGCATCACCCGGTGCGGGTTGCCGTCCGTCCCCTGCGCTATGACCCGTATGCCCTCCGCCTGTAACGCCGGCGCGATGCTTCTTCGCGCCGTCTCCAGCGCCGCGTTTGACGTGAAAAGCGCAAGTACACGGTCCCGAAGGGCCAGGGAGATACCCTGTATCGCCGCTGCCACGGCATTCGCATACCCGGGCGAACCGGGCTCGGGCATATCCTCTGGTACGACGACGAGGGCCGAGCTACGGTAATCAAACGGAGATCCCAGGACAAGCTCCCGCCCGCCTTCAAGTCCGACAGCTCCGCGCAGCCTGAGAAACCGGCCCACTCCCTGCGCCGGCTCTGGCACAGGATCGCTCAGAGTCGCGCCGATGAGCACCACACAGGGTTCTCTCTCGAACAGCTTTTCCTGGAGGATCGGCCCCACGCGCAGGGGAGCGCCGTTTACGGTCGTCCACTCTCTCCGGTCCGCGCTCGAAACCCAGTAGACCGTGTCTTCGTCTGGCTCGGTCACCGCCCGTTTGAGGCCATCACGCGCCTTTGTCAGGGTCTCAAACGCTGTATTGGCGTTCAGGAGCACCGCCGCCGCATCTTCACTCTCTGGAGCGGCCGACTCGACTTGAGAAATGAGCTGTCTCAGCGACCTGATGAGTTCCGAAAGCGGGCCGTCCATGTTCTCCCACGCAAGTTCAAGTTCCTCCCATGAACGTTGCTTCCTGACGCCAGGAGTTATCCGCAGATCCGCACCTTCCTCGCCCGGCGCGGTCAGCTCTTTCGCCACGCGCCGTAGAGTGTTGAAGAGGAACCCAGTGCGATCGACTGCCTGCGTTGCGCAGGCCGTGGCTTGCGCAGCCGCGGCGGGGACGGCGCTGAGGGCTTCCGTCTTGGCCAGGGCCTGGTTGGTGCGGGCCAGGCCCGCGATCAGGCCGCGTTCACCTTGGAGGCTAGTCAGTTCGGCTGTGAGCAGAGACTCAGTTACCTGAAAGCCAAGATGTCTGGTTGCCACGGCTTCAAGGTGGTGCGCCTCGTCAATGATCAGGGTGTCGTGGGGCGGCAGCAGCCCGCCGCCCACCGCCATGTCTGACAGCAGAAGAGAATGGTTGATCACGATGATGTCTGCGCCGCGGGCTTCGTCACGCGCCTTCCTCAGAAAACACGGCGTGTCCTGTGGCGGGCAGCTTGCCGCGCCCTGCGCCGAGAGGCGTGTGAAGGCAGCGGTATCTCTGCCGAGGCCCAACTCCGAACGGTCGCCCGTCTCCGTGTGCTGAAGCCAAAGCAGGCATTTGGATAGGACACGGGCATCCGATTCGGTGGGAGCGTCCGCCTGTACGGCATGCGCCCATTTTCTGAAGCACAGGTAGTTCGCCCGGCCCTTGAGTTGGACCGCCCGCAGGCCGGCCACAGGCTTCTCCAGTCTTTCGAGCACAGACTTCGCTACCGGCAGGTCCTTGCCCAGCAACTGTTCCTGAAGGTTGATCGTGTTGGTAGATACGATCACCACGCCGCCGCCGGAAGCAGAGTGCAGCGCCGCCGGGACCAGATAGGCGAGGGTCTTGCCAACTCCTGTGCCGGCCTCGATGACAGCATGTTCCCTGCCCGCTATGGCAGAGGCTATCTCGGCGGCCATCTGCTCCTGCTGCGGCCTGCGTTCGTATCCCGGCATGTACTGTTCTATCTGCCCGCCTGCGCCGAACGCACTGGCTATGGCAGCTTTGAACCTGTCCACATCCGCGGAGCCGGGCCTCTGCACGCGGCTTGACCACGCGGCCCGCGCTCGCGGCCCAACACTTGCCATGTCCAGCCCGAGCGGCCCCACACTGGAAGGGCGTCGCCGCTGAGAGGACCCGGCGAGGACTCGCTTCGCCAGCAACCCCATGGGCCATGAAGCTGAAGGGCTGATCTCCAGGAGGCGGTTGAGTACCGCCGGGTCGAGGTTGGCTAAACGCTCGTTGAGGAGCACAAAGAGATCCCGGGTCGCCAGCGTGTCCGAAAGCGCGCGATGCGCCCTGCCCTGCCTCAGATTAAACCGGTTGGCCAGGGATTCGAGCCGATATTCAGTTTCGTCCGTCAGCAGAATGAACGCCATGTCATAGGTGTCATAGGCCGGGCCGTTGACCTGCACGCCGTGGCTACGAAGGAAGCCTGTATCGAAGCTGACGTTATGGCCTGCGACGGCGTGCCCGCCGATCAGTTCCCTCAGGCGGGCCGCGATCTGGTCAAACGCGGGAGCGGCGTCCACTTCTTTTTGCGTGATGCCCGTCAGCCCGATAATGAACGGCAGCATCTCACGCTGCGGGTTGACTAGCGTATTGAACTGGTCAATGGTCTGGACGCCATGCGGAGCGTCCGACGTGCTCCTGGCTGATCCGGCAATACCGGGCTGCAACCGCGGGATCCTGAACTTGACCGCGGCCACCTCGATGATCCTGTCCCTTGCCGGGTCGGTACCCGTCGTCTCGACATCGATGGCGACAATTACTTCATCATCGCCATTGGCGTTGGTTGCGGCGGATGACCGGTGGTTTTTCGTGCGGGAGTAGATGGTCAAGATGTGGAGCCATCCAGAAAATATCTTGCTGAATTTGCTTGCGCTGAGCCAGTTGAAGGAGTTGCAACTTCTCCAGGTCAGCTACCGACAACGTTCTCCGGGTGGCCGTCAAGAAGAAGACACGATCGCTCTACCCTACCCTATGACTGGCTGAATGTGGGGGACATTGGCAGGGGGAACGCGATGTTCCACCGGTGATTTTGTACATAACTCCGCTCGCTGTGAACGCTGCGCACCTGCATCGTTCACAGTCATTCCGAAACCTGACGAAGCGGCGGTGAGGAATCTGGGAAGGCGGCATATGTTTCACTCCCTACCCAAATCCCTCGGCGATCAACCTCGGTATGACGGACAGCGGCAGACGCCAATAAAGCCAGACTGTTTGTGGACGCCCTCAGAACCCCGCAGAAACCAGGACATGCTCGATATTCGAGGGGTTGGGCTTCAGCCGCCCAGCGTCTATTGAACGCACACACTCGACGATGGCCTTCGTCGCAGGCACGGGTACTCCAACCTCATCAGCACGCCGGGCAACCATCCCGTTCATTTCATTGATCTCCGTGGGCCGGCCCTTGAGCGCGTCCTGACCCATCGAAGGCTTCCAGCTATCGCCGCGAGACCCGCGAGCCAGAGCGCCGTCAAGATCCTCGTAAACATCGCCCCTATCGGCAGCGGCCCATTTCGCGGCGTCCACGCCCCCGAAGGGCGGGATCCTATACCCCAGAGCAAGGCCCACACTGGCAGCTTCGGAGGCAAGGCGGATGGTGAGCTCGCGCCCGCGGGCATCCGCGGCGATTTCAGACGAGCCGAGGCCCGACGCAGCGCTAACGGGGTTGCCCATTGAATTTGCGCAAAGCTTGGACCATCGTTCGCCCCACAGGTTGTCAGTAGTGCGAGCGCCGTCTATGGGATCAAGCATCTCGACAAGGTCCTTCAGCCGGGGTGAGACGCGGCCATCGTGTTCGCCAGCCCGGAACACATCGTGTCCCGCATCCCGGCGTTTCTTCTTGCCGCCGCGCTCCGCCCTGCCCGGCTCCCAGAGCGCAATCCGGATGCTGGACATGATGAGTCCGACTGCGCTCTGCGCGCCCACCGTGGCCGCCATCATAGGGTCGTTCCAGCAGTTCTGCGCGGAAACCATGTATCCGCCCG